>JBFWUM010000010.1:83314-87835 GCA_050247255.1 Vicinamibacterales bacterium
GTTGTCGGAGCTGAACGTCATCGGCTGCACCGTCGACGAGGCGCTGACGCGGCTCGAAAAGTTCATCGACGCGGCCACCGTGTCGGATCAACACTCGGTCCGCATCATCCACGGCCACGGCACCGGCCAGCTGCGCCGCGCCATCGGCGACTTCCTGCGCGATCATCCGCTGGTGGCGCACGTGTCGCTGGCGCCGCAGGACCAGGGGGGTGGGGGTGCGACGATTGTGGAGTTCAAGGACTGATCCTGAAATGCAGAATTCTGAATTCTGAATTCTGAATTGCACATGGCACTGTTCCCCCAGCAGTTCATCGACGACCTGAAACAGCAGGCCGACATCGTCGTCGTCATCCAGGACTACGTGTCGCTGAAGAAGACCGGCGCCACCTATAAGGGGCTCTGCCCGTTCCACGGCGAGAAGACGCCGTCCTTCCACGTCAATCGCGACAAGGGGTTCTTCCACTGCTTCGGTTGCGGGGTCGGCGGCGACGTCTTCAAGTTCCTCGAGCTGCATGAAAAGGTCGGCTTCCAGGATGCGGTGAAGCTGCTGGCGCAGCGCTTCGGCGTCACCCTGCCCGAGCTCGAGCAGAGCGACGAGCAGCGCGCCGGGGCCGCGGAACGCGAGGCGCTGCTGAAGGTCCACGAGGCGGCGGCGCAGTGGTTCCGCGAGCAGCTCGCCTCACCGGCCGGGTCCCGTGTCCGCAAGGTCATCGCCGACCGCGGCATCAGCCAGGCGACCAGCGACGCGCTGGGCCTTGGCTTCGCGCCGCGCGACGGGCTTCGCCAGGCGCTGCTCAAGGCCGGCTTTTCCCAGGCGTTGCTCGCGCGCGCCGGCCTCATCGTCCAGCGCGATGACGGGTCGGTGGCCGATCGGTTTCGCCACCGGCTGATCATCCCGATTGCCAGGGACACCGGATCGGTGATCGCCTTCGGCGGCCGCGCGCTCGACGCCGACCAGCAGCCGAAGTACCTCAACTCGCCGGAAACGCCGATCTACACGAAGAGCCGCACGCTCTACGGGCTGAACCTCAGCAAAGCGTCCATCCGGCAGGGCGGCTTCGCGGTGCTCGTCGAGGGGTACTTCGACTTCGCCCAGGTCTACCAGGCCGGCTTCCAGTCCGTGGTGGCCTCGTGCGGCACCGCGCTGACCCCGCAGCAGGCGCAGCAGCTGGCGCGGTTCACCCGCCGGGTCGTCCTCAGCTTCGACCCCGACGCCGCCGGCCAGGGAGCGGCCGCGAAATCGTGTGAAATGCTGGTCGCTGAAGGGTTTGAGGTCAACGTAGCCATACTGCCGGCCGGCGAAGATCCCGATACGTTCGTGAGGAAACATGGGCGGGCCGGTTATGCCGAGCAGCTCCGGCAGTCGCGGCCGTACCTCGAGTACCTGCTCGAGCGAGTGGCCGCCGGCCACGACCTGAACTCGGATGAAGGGCGCGTCCGGTTCGTGGGAGAGATGCTGCCGATTGCGTCGCGCATCCCGGATGAGCTCGCCCGCGACCGCTTTGCCGACCGGCTGGCGCAGCGAAGCGTGATCGATCCCGGCGTGATCCGGGCCGAAATTCGCAAGGCGATTGCCGGCGCCAAGGGGGGCGCCAGACCCGCTGGCACGACTTTGCGCGACATGCCCGGGTTCGGCCAGGTCACCAAGGCGGAAAAGGCCTTGATCTGGTGGATGGTGCACCACCCCGAGCAGGCGGGGGACGCGCTGATGCAGATGGAAGCGGAAGATTTTGACGGGTTGGCCGCCCGGCCGGTGCTGGATCTGGCGCGCCAACTGAACGACAATAAAGGGCTTTCTCCCTCAGCGTTGCTCGAGCGTCTCAACATGGTGGAAGCGCAGCTGGTCACCAGCGTGGCGAGTGAACCGCAGCCGCCGGCCCTGGCGCCCGAGTCCTGCATCCGAGAGCTGCGGCGGGGGCGGCTGCACCGCGAGCGTGCCCGCGTGCAGGGAGAGATCGATCGGCTGCAGCGCTCCGGCGCCGCCGACGATGGGGAGATGAACGCGCTGCTGGCGCGGAAGGGCGAGCTCGGACGGTTAATCCAGCACCTGGTTTTGTCGGAGGATTGATTCCCTTGTCGATCGAAGAACGTTACGACGAAGTCCGCCAGATGATCGCGACCGGAAAGGAGAAGGGCTATCTCCTGTACGACGAGATCAACGAACTGCTGCCGTCCGAGATCACCTCCGCCGAGGACCTCGACGAGCTGTTCAACGCGTTCGGCAGCGCCGGCATCGAGATCGTCGACTCCGACAAGGCGTACCGCGGCGACAAGGACTTCGATCGTGACGGCTCCGAGGACGGCCCGGAGCTGGACCTCACCCCCGGTGCCCTCGACAAGACCAACGACCCCGTCCGCATGTACCTCCGCGAGATGGGCACCGTGCCGCTGCTCACCCGCGAGGGCGAGGTGGCGATTGCCAAGCGCATCGAGCGCGGCAAGCTCGCCGTCATCAAGTCGATTTCCCGCACCCCCACCATCGCCAAGCGCATCCTGCTGACCGGCGACCAGCTGCGCGCCGGCGAGCGCACCATCCGCGAGCTGGTCATCTTCAGCGACGAGGAGATCACCGAGGAAGTGATCGAGGAGCGGAAGGCGGAGGTGCTCGAGCAGATCGAGGAGGTGCGCAAGGCGCGCACCGCCTACGCCAAGCTGGCCGAGAAGCTCGAGGAGATCCCGAAGACCAAGGACAAGAAGAAGTACCGCCGCGCGCGCTGGAAGGCGCTGCGCGCCCGCATCGAGGTCTCGCGCACCATCCGGCGCATCGAGTTCACCGAGGCGGTCAAGCGCCGCCTGATCGACGAGGTGAAGGAATCGGTCGATGCCGTGCAGCGGGTGCAGCGCGACGCCGAGGCGGTGGACCGCATCCTGAACCCGAAGGTCAAGACCAAGGGGCCGAAGCTCAAGGAGGAGGAGCGCAAGAACCTCCTCAAGAAGCACAAGGAGATCAAGGCGCAGGTCAAGGCGATGATCGACGAGCTGGAGGAGACGCCGGAGCGCCTCCGCCGCACGATCGAGGTCATCCAGCGCGGCGAGGCCCAGGCCGAGCAGGCGAAGAAGGAGCTGGTCGAGGCCAACCTCCGCCTCGTCGTCTCGATCGCCAAGAAGTACACCAACCGCGGCCTGCAGTTCCTCGATCTCATCCAGGAAGGCAACATCGGCCTGATGAAGGCGGTCGACAAGTTCGAGTACCGCCGCGGCTACAAGTTCTCGACCTACGCCACGTGGTGGATCCGCCAGGCGATCACCCGCGCCATCGCCGACCAGGCGCGCACCATCCGCATCCCGGTCCACATGATCGAGACGATCAACAAGCTCATTCGCACCAGCCGCGCGCTGGTGCAGGAGCTGGGGCGCGAGCCGACCTCGGAAGAGATCGCCAAGCGCATGGACATCCCGGTGGCCAAGGTCCGCAAGGTGCTGAAGATCGCGCAGGAGCCGATCTCCCTCGAGACGCCAATCGGCGAGGAGGAAGATTCGCACCTTGGCGACTTCATCGAGGACCGCAACATCGTGTCGCCGGCCGAAGCGGTCATCAACCTGAACCTCAAGGAACAGACCGAGTCGGTGCTGAAGACGCTGACGCCGCGCGAGGAGAAGGTGATCAAGATGCGGTTCGGCGTCGGCGACGGCAGCGAGCACACCCTCGAGGAGGTCGGCCAGAACTTCGCCGTCACCCGCGAGCGCATCCGCCAGATCGAGGCCAAGGCGCTGCGCAAGCTGCGCCACCCGTCGCGATCGCGTAAGCTCAAGGCGTTCCTGGAAGGGCGCACGTAGTTGGCGGGGCTTGCCCCGCCGAAGCCGCGCAGCGGCCAAGGCGGGCCCGTAGCTCAGCGGTTAGAGCGGCCGGCTCATAATCGGTTGGTCCCTGGTTCGAATCCAGGCGGGCCCATTCACTATGTCTCCTGACCTTCAACGACTGATCGAACTGCAACAGCTCGATTCCACCATCCACGACGCGCGGCAGAAGATCGCCGCGCACCCGCAACTGCTCGCCGCCGCCGACGCCCGCCTCGACGAAGCCCGCGCCCTCGTCGCCGCCGCCAGACAGAAGCTCGCCGACAACCAGGAAGCCCGCCGCGCCGCCGAGAAGGACGTCGCCGTCTACCAGGGGCGCCTGAGCAAGTTCCGCGACCAGCAGGGCGCCGTCAAGACCAACAAGGAATACCAGGCGCTCGGCCACGAGATCGAGACCGCGCAGACGGACATGGCCACCTTCGAGGAGAAGGTGATCGAGCGGATGGTCGAGGCCGACGGCATCGCCGCCGAAGTGAAGCAGGCCGAGGCGATGCTCGCCGCGCGGCAGAAGGAAGTCGACGCCGAGAAGAAGACCCTGGCCGAGGAGCTGGCGAAGGTCGAAGCCGCCATGCAGCAGGCCAGCGCCGCCCGCGGCGCCGTCGTCGCGCAGATCGACCGCGCGGTGATGGCCAAGTTCGAGCAGGTGGCCAAGGCGCGGAAGGGCGTCGCGCTGTCGAGCGCCACGCGCGACGGTCTCTGCTCGCTCTGCCACGTGCGGCTGCG
>JBFWUM010000011.1:0-13247 GCA_050247255.1 Vicinamibacterales bacterium
GCCGTGACCGTCTTCTCGTCACCCACGTTCTTATCAGCGAACGTCGCGCTGCCGACCGTCGCGGTGACGTTGTCACCGGCGATGACGCCGGTGAGGTTCGCGCCGCCCGTCAGCGTCGCCGCGTTCGTGCCGTCGTAGACCTTGTCGTTGGCCGTAATGCCGGCGGTCAGCGCCAGCGGCGTGATGTCCGCCTGATCCGTCGCCGTCGCCGCGATGGTGTAGTTGTTCTGGTCGACACCCGCGATGGTCAACGGCGCGGTGACCGGCTTCTCGTCGCCGACGTTCTTGTCGCTGAACTCGGCGGCACCGGCCGTCGCCGACACGTCATCCCCGGCGATGACGCCGACGAGCGTCACGCCCCCCGTCAGCTGCGCCGCCGTCGTCCCGTTGTAGACCTTGTCGTTGGCGACAATGGTGGCCGACACCGGCTTGGGCGTGATGTCCGCCAGGTCCGTGGCCGATCCGCTGAAGTTGTAGTTGCCCGCATCCGCGCCGCCAAGCGTCAGGCTGGCCGTGACCGTCTTGCCGGTTCCGACTTGCTTGTTGCTGAACGTCGCGCTGCCGACCGTCACGGTGACGACGTCACCGGTGACGACGCCGGAGAGGCCTGGCGTCCCGGCCAGTGACGCGGTCGCATTGCCGTCGTACTGCTTGTCCGTGGCGACAATCGACGCCGACAGCGGCTTTGGCGTGATGTTGGCGAGGTCCGTCGTGCTGCCGGCGAAGCTGTAGTTGCCGGCATCCGCGCCGCCGAGCGTCAGGCTCGCGGTCACCGTCTTGCCGTTACCGACGTGCTTGTCGCCGAACGTGGCGCTGCCCGACGTGATGTTGACGACATCGCCGGTCACGACACCGGTCAATTGCGGCGTCCCGATCAGGGTGGCGACGTTGTTGCCGTCATACACCTTGTCCTCGGCGGAGATGCTCGCCGTCAGCGGCTTGGGCGTGATGTTCGCCAGGTCGGTCGCCGTCGCCGCGATCGAGTAGTTCCCCGCATCGGCGCCGCCGAGGGTGATCGGGGCGGTCACGGTCTTGTTGGTGCCGACGTGCTTGTCCCCGAACGTGGCGCTGCCCGCCGAAACCGTGACCACGTCGCCGATGATGACGCCCGACAGCGACAGGCTGCCGGTCAACGTGGCCGCGGTCGTGCCGTTGTAGACCTTGTCCTCGGCGATGATGCTCGTGCCGATCGGCTTCGGCGTGATGTTGGCCAGGTCGGTCGCGGTGCCGGTGATCGTGTAGTTGCCGGCGTCTGCACCGCCGATCGTCAGGTTGGCGGTGACCGTCTTGTCGGTGCCGACATTCTTGTCGTTGAAGCTGGCGCTGCCCAGCGACACCGTGACCACGTCGCCCAGGATGACGCCCGCGAGGCTCGGCGTGCCGGTCAACGTGGCCGCGGTATTCCCGTTGTAAACCTTGTCCTCCGCGACGATGCTCGTGGTAATCGGCTTCGGCGTGATGTTGGCCAGGTCGGTGGCGTTCGCGGCGAGGGTGTAGTTCGCCGCGTCGGCGCCGCCGAGTGTCACGCTGGCCGTGACCGTCTTGTCGGTGCCGACGTGCTTGTCGCTGAACGCGGCGCTGCCGGCCGCCACGGTCACCACGTCCCCGGCAATGACACCGGAGAGGCCCGGGGTGCCGGTCAGCGTGGCAATCGCGTTGCCGTTGTAGACCTTGTCCTCGGCGACGATGCTGGCCGTCAGCGGCTTCGGCGTGATGTTCGCGAGATCGGTGGCCGTCGGCGGCAGCGTGTAGTTGCCCGCATCCGGGCCGGCCAGGCTCACCGCTGCAGACACCGTCTTGCTGGTGCCGACGTTCTCGTCCGGGAAGCTGGCGGCGCCGGCGGACGCCGTCACGACATCCCCCGGAATCACGCCCGCCAACGACACGGCCCCGTTGAGCGTGGCGGCGGTCGTGGCGTCGTACTGCTTATCGTTGGCGACGATGGTCGCGGTCAGCGACAGCGGCGTGATGTTGGCCAGGTCGGTGGCCGTGCCGCTGAACGTGTAGTTGCCGGCATCGGCGCCGCCCAGCGTCAGGGTCGCGGTCACCGTCTTATTGGTGCCGACGTGCTTGTCAACAAACGAGGCGCTGCCCACGGTGAGGGTCAGCGAGTCGCCGCTGATGCCACCGATGAGCGCGGGGGCGCCCACGAGCCCGGCCTGCGCGGTGCCGTTGTAGACCTTGTCGTTGGCGACGATGCTCGCGGTGAGAGCGAGCGGCGTGATGTCGGCAAGATCGGTTGGCGGCGGCCCGTTGAGCATGTAGTTCGCGGCGTCGGCGCCGGCCAGCGACACGGTCGCGGTCACGACCTTGTTGGTGCCGACGTGCTTGTCTCCAAACGTAGCGCTCGATGCCGTCGCGGTGACCGTGTCGCCGGACAGCACGCCCGTGACAGACGGCGTGCCCGAGAGCGTCGCAGCCGTCGTGCCGTCGTAGACCTTGTTGTTCGCGATGATGGAAACCGTCACCGGCCGCGGCGTGATGTTGGCCAGATCGGTCGCGGTGGTCGTGGCCAGGGTGTAGTTGCCCGCCTTCGGCCCGCCCAGCGCGATGCCGGTGGCGGTCACGGTCTTATCGTTCCCCACCAGGCCGTTGGCGAAGTCGGCGGCGCTGGCCGTCAGCGTGACCTGCCCGGCGTCAGCCGCCAGGACGCCCGTGCCATTGAGCGTGATCTGCGCGACCGTCGTGCGGTCGTAGACCTTGTCCTGCGCGACGATCGAGGGGGTCACCGGAATGGCCGTAATCGTCGCCGCCGGGTCGACGGCCGACGCGGGCGCCGTATAGTTGGCCGCCGTGGCGCCGGTCAGGGTGACCGACGCGGTCACCTGGTGCGTGCCGGCATTCGGCGAGGCGAACTGGCCGGTACCGGCAGTGCAGCCGAGGGTTTCACCATTGACCGCACCGGCCACGCTGCAGGAGACAATCTGCGCCGCGTTCGTGGCGTCGTAGGACTTGTCCTGCGCCTCGATGGTGATCGTCACCGGGACGGGGGTGATGTCGGCGCTCGCCGTGCCGACGCCGGTCAGCTCGAACATCGCGGCCTTCGGTCCGCTCAGCGTCACCCCGCTCACGGTCACCGTCTTGCCGGTGCCGACGTTCGGATCCTCGAACATGCCGAGGTTCGAAGGCGCGGCGCAGGTCACACCCGCCGGCACCAGGCTCTGGGTCTTGAACGGCTCGATCGTTTCCTCGAGCGTGCAGGAGCCGAGGACGGCGACCGACGTGCCGTCGTAGGGGCGGCTCTGGGCTGTAAAGGTCGCCTTCAACGGACGCGGCAGCCAGGTGATGGTCGGATTGGGCAGGTTCGAGTCGATCGTGCCGATGCGGCCGCTCAGCGTGTCGACGCCGACCTCGGTGCTGGTGAAGCAGACCCTCACCTCGCCGTTGGCATCCGTCGGCTTCGAGGCGATGACGCCGCCGACGAGGCTGGAGATGATGTCGACGCGGACGCCCGGCACGCCGACGTTCGCGCTATCGAGCGCCGTCGCCGTGGCGCAGGTTTCCTCGCCGACGTACTTGGTAGCCGTGCCCTCGAGCACCAGCCCGGTGATCTCGTCGACGTTGGCCACCGGCGAGCCGAACATGCCGGCCGGGTGGGCGTAGCTCGAGATGCTGAGCGTGGAGCTGCCGTGGCTGAAGGCGGCGAACGGAATCTGCGTGCTCGTCGTGGTCAGCGTGTGCGTGCCGGACGTGACGAACAGCTGCGCGCCGCTCAGTTCGGATCCGTTGATCGGCACCCAGGGGACCACGGGCGCCACGCCGTCGAGGCGCAGCTCGCTGATGTAGCGCGTCGGGATGATGACGTTGATGAAGTCGGTGAAGCCGATGCCGGGTCCCTCCGGCGTGCCGAGCGTGTACGCCGTGAGGTACTGCTCGTACGGGACGACCAGCATCATCGATGGATCGGTGTTGATCAGCGAATCCGAGTTGCCGGTCGCGCCCGCATCGTCGGCCCAGCTCGACTGCATGTACTGCATGACCTGGATCGGCGTGTCGGACGTAATCTCCAGCGGGCGTCCCTCCCCCTTGCTATAGCCCAGCGTACCGACGGTACCGGTGACCGTCGGATACTCGACGAAGCTCCCTGCTGCCACGTTCAAGGTAAAGGGCGTGCCCCCGGTCGGCGAGACCGTGACCACTGCCGCCTGAGCCCCCGCCTGGATACGGAAGCGGTCGCCATTGATGCGGCCCGCGAACGGCATGGTGAGGAACCGTCGGCCCCAGCGGCTGGTCGGGGCCAGCTGCTCGATGAGCACGTCGCCCGACGTGACACCCACGGGGACGTTCGCGGTGCGGTTGCCCGAGAACACCGCCACCGGCTTGTTCGCGCTGATGAACGTGCCCTGCAGGTCGCCGCCCGTCTGCGTCTGACGCAGCAGATACGTCTGGCCGGTATTCAGCGTCGGCAGCGTGCAATTGGTATTGGCGACACAGGAGCCGATCGACGCGACGCCGGGCGGCAGCTTGACCGTCACCGTCGTGGCGTCCTGCGTCGCCACGATCACCAGCTGGGACCCGGCGCCGGCATTGTTGATGGTGCTGCCGTTGGCGCCGACGAATGTCGAACTGTAGGCGCCGACGTAGTACTTCGTGTCGAGGGTATCGGTCGGCAGCGCGATGAACGAGTCGATGCTCGCGCCGCGCGCGGTGAAGCCGTAGACCGTGACCTCGCCCGATGTGGCTGAGACGCGCACGCCTTTGTTCTGAATCGTCGCGACGGTCTGGACGTCGACGCTCGTGGCCTGGTTCGCCTGGCAGGTCGCGACGCTGTCGGTCTGGAGGCACGTCGGCAGCGTGATGCGCTGGACATCGCCGGCGTTCGCCAAGCTGAACGACTCGCTGAAGCCGGCCGGCGCGAAAGTGACAGTGCCCGCCGCGCCGCCGCCGGTGGCGACGACGAAGAGGAACGCCTGGTTGGAAATCGCCGCGGCGTTGCCGGGGAATGCCAGCCAGAAGTTCGTGCCGCTGCTGTCCTGCTCGGCGCGTGCCCGAGGGCTCATCCATATCGTCGACACGATGAGCAGGGTGATGACGCTCGCGCGTAGGAGAAAGCGAGCGGTTCTGGTTTTCAGCAGCGATGTCACGTGAGCCATTTCGGTCAACACCTCGTCCGCACTGGTACGGACAGATTGCGACAGTAACGGTCACAGAATATACAGACGAGCATAGATTGACGTCAAGAGTCATTTAGTGTCCTATGGACACCAACGACGCCAAATACGAAGATTTAGCGAAACAGGCGCGGTTTACTGAGGAAAACGATGAGGTAGGGTCTCGCCGGTATGCGCGGCGAATTTGCGGCTGCTAGGAACCGGTCGCGGTCGAGTCGGCGACGGTGCCGCCGCCGGCAAGCGTTACGTCACGGACGTCCTGCTTGCGCAACTGCGGCCGGTGCCATGCGAGTCGCGAGGCGGCGCGCTCGCCTTCCGCCATGAGCGGTTCGCGCGTCTGGTCGAGGTTCACGCGCGCCACTCTAGCACATCAGTGCCGGAGCAAAAAAACGCCAACGCCCAGACCGCGCAGCAGCACCGTCGCCGCTGCCCGACGCGTGCGCTCGTCCTCGACGCGGCTCGCGCGATCGAAGACCTGCCGCATGCGCGGAAGATCCAGATACTCGAGCGCGAGCGGATGCCGCTCGAGCGCCGCCAGCTGCTCCTCCACCAGCGGCGCAACGGCGCGAACACGCGCAATGAGGTCGGGGGCCTGGAGGCCCCGCCTCGTCTGCAGTCGCACCGCATCGGGGAGCAGGCCGCGCATGGCGTCGCGGATCGGCGCGCGCGGCACGGGGAGACGCAGGATGTCCGGCGGCATGCCGTGCACGAACTCCATGAGACGAATGTCGCGCATCGGATCCCGCGATTCGACACCGATCGCCGCGGCCAATTCCGCCCGCCGCGCCCCGGTGATGTCCGCGCCCGGCGCGATGAGCCATTGACGTTCGGCGCGCACACGCTGCCTGACCGACCCGATCATCGACTCCCGGGCCCAGGCCCGCGCGGCGGCGGCCAGGCCCATCCGATCGGCGAATCGCGGATGGATCGGCGAGGGGGCGCTGAGCGCCTGCCGGATGCAGCGGCTGACGGTCATCGACCGGTACCGCATCACGGCTGCGGCCTCGCGCGCGGCGCGCGGCCACCAGCCACCGAGCCCGAGCGCGAAGACGCTGGCCACGGTGGGAAGACCGGGCCATGACGCCGTCATGTTGCCGTATTGGCCCGTGAGCACGACACGCGCGCCGTGGTCTCGCGCCGTCTCGTGCAGCGCTCGCACCCAGTAGTAGTTGCTCACCGCCGGTGTCGGTTCGCCGTGGGCCTCGAGCATGAACGCGAGGCCGTCAAGAGGAGTGACGTCGCGCGCATCGACACCGACGTGGTCGATGTCGGCCGCGGCGGCAACGCGCGCCGCGAGCGCGAATTCGTTGCCGAAACGGTTGCCGCCGGGGTCCGGGTGCGGATACGCCGGAATGGCCGTCAGCGCCAGCATCCGCTCGCCGCGGGCGTGGAGCTGACGGGCTGCCAGCGCCGCCACGGCGGTCGAATCGAGACCGGCGCTGAGCGCCAGCGCGATCGGCTCGCCCGGGCGGAGCCGCGAGGCGACGGCGCGATCGAGGTGCTCGCCGAGCGCCTCGGCGTACTCCGCCCGCGATCGCAGCCGGACGTCGGGCGCCTCCTCCAGTCGCCAGTAACGCCAGGTTCTCACGTTGCCATGCTGCAGGGTCAGGGCATGCGCCGGCGGCAGCCGCTGCAGGCCGATGTAGCAGGTGCGGCGGCCGTCGTGGCGCGGCCACGCCGCCAGCGTGTGGGCCAGCCACTGCTCATCGAGCTCCCGCCGCACGCCCGTCTGGGCGAGCACCCACTGCCGGTCGGACGAAAACGCGAACTGCGACGGCGTCGCCGCGACGTAGAGCGCCGAAATGCCGTGCTGATCGCGGGCGACGAAGAGGCGGCGGGCCTCCTCGTCCCACGCCGCCAGGCACCAGTCACCCAGCAGGCGCGACACGCAGGCCTCGCCCCAGGCATCGAAGGCGCGTTGGACGAGGGCGCTATCGCTGTGCGCCCCACGCCCGGCACCGCTGAGGCCGAGCAGCCCGAGAATCTCCTCGCGGTTGTCGAGGCGTGCGCAGGCGGCGACCTGGCGGTTGCCGATCCGCACCGACGACTCGAGGCGCGCCGTGCTGTCCGCAAGTCCGACGACCCCCCGAATGCCGGTCACGGCAGGTATCCGAGTTCGCGCATCAGCCCGGCCTGGGAGCCGGCGATGCGATCGGCAAGCGCCGGGGGCAGCACCGCGGCCCACTGGCCCGTGTTTCCCGATCGAAAGAACGCGACCGCCCGCGGCGGCCGTTCCTGGAACCCGCGCTCGGCTTCCTGCCGGCGCAGCCGCTCGAAACGCGTCGCGTCGACCGCGCGTGTCAACCGCGCCTCGTCGCGCTCGGCGCCATAGAAATCGAGCAGGCCGGCGAAGTGCGCCGGGGCGTCGGCGAGCAGGTCCTCATAGCGCACGACGTGAAGCGGCACCTCGCGGGCGGCTTCGAGCCAGCTGCGAACGTGATCGGACCATGCCGGAAGGCGCTGTTCGAGTTGATCGAGCAGGGCGCGGCCGGTGGGCGCTGCGCGGTACCCGTGGCAGACGGCGTCGACCGCGCGCTCGACCGTCCAGTTGTTGTGGTGCGCCAGTGACACCGCCACGTCCCTGGGATCGCGCACGATATAGATGGCCCGACTGACGGCCGGCGGGAACAACGGCGGCCCGCCCGGCAGGCGGAAGGGATCGTGCGCCTTGAGGAGCACCATCCCCGTCGACTCCGCCGCGAGCTGTGCGTAGATCGCCGGACGCAGCTGCGACACTTCCGACGGCAGCAGGTCCGCGGCTTCGACGCCGGCATACTCGTCGAAGAGGGCGCGGTTGCTCGCCACGGTGTCGGCCTCCATGTCGTCGAGGCGCACCGGCTCGTCGCGGAGGTACGCGGTGAGGAACGCTCGCACCCACGTGTTTCCCGACTTCGGGTACGACGCGATCCACAGCAGGGAGCCCATCAGTCGAGCAGCGCGGCGATCGTGTCAGCGATTTCCCCGGTGGTGTCGGACCCCCTCGGCCGCGTGAGACGCAGGATCGGCACGGTGGCGGCGAGGGACGTGGTGACGCTGAAATTCATGGCCGCAACGCCGAGGCCCTCGGCGGCACGCCGGTTCCGGGTGAGACCCCGGATGGCGAGGAACGCGTCCCGCTGGACGACGGGCTCGCAGCACACGCGTGCCTCGTTCGACAGGCCGAGAATCACGAGGTGGGCCGGGCGCTGCGGCGCGTCGGTGAAGCTGCCGCCGACCGGCCACTGATATTTGTCGATGCGTTCGCGCGCCCGCGGCATCGCCTCGCCCGACTCGCCGAGCCGGTCCAGTGCATCCCGCCACAGGTTGATCTGCGGGAAGCCGGGCTGCACGGTCAGCACGCCGGCGTCACTCACCACCGCGGCGGCATCATCGGCGAGCACACGGTGGCCGCGGCGCATCAGCGTGGCCACCGTCGTCGACTTACCGGCCCCCGAGTGGCCGGCAATCAGCACGGCGCCGCGGCCGCCGGCCATCGCGGCGGCGTGCAGCACGAGCGCGCCGCGTTGATGCAGCAGCGCCGTCAGCGGCGAGCCGAGCAGGAACGATCTGACCGTGGTGGCTGCACACCCGGGCGCCGGTTCGATGACGATGTCGGTGCCGCCGCGAACCCAGTAGGCGCCGATGCCGGCGATGCGGAGCAGGTACTCCCCGGGCGCTGCCTGGAAGAGGGCGCCGATCTTGTGGGGGGCGTCGAGGACCGCTGGAACGGGGCCGGAGCGGACGGTGACCACCGGCTCCGCATACGAGGGGCGAAGCTCCGGCAGCTCGATCGAGGATGCCAGCGTCAGGCCGTAGGCGCGGTAGCGAAACGGAAGCCTCCCCGCAGCCTCCACCATCATCCGTGCAGCGCGGCGAGCGGGTGATAGTGCGGGGCCTCTCCTTCTCCACACACGATCCCGTCGGCAACGGCAAGCCAGGCGTGTGCCTGCAGCTGCGCATCGTCCCGGCGGACGCCGAGCACGACGGTGCTCGGGATGCGGCGCCTGCCCAGCATCAACCGGCCGGCCAGGGCCCGCGTCAGGCACGTCGTCTCGATCGGCAGCCGCGCCGAGGCCGCCGACAGCGCGCGCGCAACGTTTGCCGCCCGCCGCTGCGGCGTGCGCTCGATGGCCACAGGCCCCATCGGGCGCGGGGCGACGCCAAACAGGCGAACCACCAGCCGAAACGCCAGCAGGCGCAGCAGGACCCGCGTGATCAGAATGGCGACCGCCGCTTCCGCGGCTCGCGCGTGCGCGCGTGAGATCCGCATGACCAGGTGGCATGATACCCGACGTGTCGGCATCGCCCCTCCCGGCTGCGCTCGAGTTCGATCCGGCGCTGGAGATCCTGCTCGCCTGCGCCCGCCGGGACCTGCGGCCCGTCGATCGCGAGCGGGCGAATCGCGCGCTCGCGGCCGGAGTGGACTGGCGGCGCGCCGTGGCCCTCGCGCGCCGGCATCGCCTCGTGCCGCTGCTCCACCGCCATGCCGCCGCCATTGCGATCCCGGACCCGGCGCGCGACGAACTGCGCCACCTGGCGGACCGCGCGGCGCGGCACAGCCTGCGGCTCGTCCAGGAACTGATCGGCCTCCTCGACGCCTGTGCCAACGCCGGCCTGCGCATCGTGCCGCTCAAGGGGCCGGTGCTCGCCGATTGCGCGTACGGCTCGCCGGCGCTGCGCCATGTGGACGACCTCGACCTGCTCTATCGGGCCGAAGACTTCCGCGCGCTGAAAACCATCCTGCGCGCGCGCGGATTCGAGGTGCCCGCCTGGGACACGCCTGACCCCCGGCTCTATGGAAGTTTTCACGCGGTCACGCTGCGCGGGCCTCGCGGGGCCTTCACGATCGATCTCCACACCGCCCTGCTGGCGCCGCGGGGAAGGCGCCGCTGGTCGTATGACCTGATGGCACCGCGGCTGCGTCAACGCGGCTTCCTGGGACGGCCAATCGAGTACCTGTCCGACGCCGACGCGCTCGTCTATGCCTGCGAGCATGGCGGCGGGCATGCGTGGCAACGCCTCGAGTGGATGGCGGCAGCGGCTGCGCTTCACGAGCAATTTGCGGGGGACCCTCGCGAGCTCGCGGAGGCGATCGAGTTCTTCGGCGCGCGACGTCGCGTCGCGTCGGCGCTCGCGCTCGCCGCGTCTCTCCTGGGAACGAGAGCCCCAGACTCCGGGCCGGATCTCCGGGTCCGGGCCTCGACGCGCCTCGTGTCCGCGAGGCTGCGCGACCCGTTCCGCGCAGGCCGTGACGTCTCGATCTTCGAGATCTTTGCCTACCAGCTGCTCACCGACCCCACGCTCGCCGCCGGGGTGCACCGCTGCTGGATTACCTTCACGCGCGCGACGCCCGCGGAGGGAACGCCGTCGCGATCGCGGGTTATCGGGGTGATACGGCGGCAGCTGGGATTGGTGCGCCGGCACCTTGGCCGGCCGCGGCCATCGCCAGGAAGAACTCGCAGATGATGTCGCGCAGCTGCGGCAGGCTCTCCGCGCTGTTGATGCGCACGCGAAGCTGTGAGCCGCCGTCGAGGCCCTTGGAGTACCAGGACATCAGGGCGCGGAGCTTGTTGATCACCCAACGATCGTGCCTGGTGCTTGGTGCTTGGGGCTCAGTGCCTGGGGCGACGTGGCGGAAGCCTTTTTCCTCGTGCACGCGCTCGTGCTGCAGCAGGTCGATGTAGTCCAGCAGGAACTGCCCGCGCTCCTCCATCGTCACCACCCGCGGCGGGCGGCCGGCGGCGATGTCGGCGGCCTGCGCGAGGATCCAGGGGTTGCGCAGCACCCCGCGGCCAACCAGCACGCCGGAGATCTTCCGGCTGAAGCCGGAAGCCACGGGTTCACCCGTCCTCGCAACCGACAGCCTCTCGATAATCTGCTCGGGCTCGACGCAATCGCCGCTGCCGAGTACGGGGATCTCCAGCTCGCTCGCCACCTGTGACACGAGGTCCCAGTCGGCGGATCCGGTGTACGACTGCTCCGCCGTGCGGCCATGAATGGTGACGGCGGCGGCGCCGGCATCCTGCACCCGCTTCGCCAGCTCCGGGGCGTTGCGCGAGCGGTCGTTCCAGCCGGCACGCATCTTCACGGTCACCGGGATCTTCACCGCCTTCGTCATCGCCCGGATCACGGTGGCGGCGTGCTCCGGCTCCTTCATCAGGCTGCAGCCGGCGTTGTATTTCGCAATCTTCGGCACCGGGCAGCCCATGTTGACGTCGACGATGTCGGCGCCCATGCCCTCGACGATCTGGGCGGCGGCCGCCATCTTCTCCGGGTCGCCGCCGAAGATCTGAATGGAGACCGGCCGCTCTTCCTCGGTGTACTCGGCGTACTCGAGCGTGCGGTCGATGCCGCGCACGAGCCCCTCGCTCGACACCATCTCCGTCACCACGAGCCCGCACCCGCCCTGGCGCTTGACCAGGCGGCGAAAGGCCGTGTCCGTCATCCCCGCCATGGGCGCAATGACAAACGGCGACGGGAGTTGAACGTTACCGATCTTCATGATCACAAAAGATCACAGGAGGACGGAGAAAGGAGATTCTTCTGGTACGTACAAGAAAACACTCCTTCCTCCTTTCTCCTGTGAAATATCCGTGTCTCAGTAGGCCCTGACGTCCGCGGCGTCGACTTCGACGCTCACGGCCTGGCCGATCAGGTCGACGGCGAGCACCAGGCGGGCCTTCTCGTTCTTCCGCACCAGCCGGCCGACGACGCCCTTGAGGGGACCGTGGACGACCTCGACCATCATCCCTTCGTGAATCAGCGGGCACGGGTCGTAGGCGAGATCGCTCTCAACCAGCTGGCGGATGCCATCGAGCTCGTGCTCGGGGATCGGCGCCGGCTCACCCTCGAACGAGATGATGCTGACCACGCCGGTGCACTTCAGGATCGGCAGCCGCTCGCGGGCGTTGAACCGGGCGAAGCAGTAGCCGGGAAAGAGCGGCCAGTCGATCTTCTTCTTGCGGTCCTTCCACCGGCTCCACTTGGTGATCGTCGGCAGGAACGCCTCGATGTGCTTCTGCTCGAGCTGCTCGCGGACGACCTGCTCGTGGCGCGACCGCGTCCAGAGCGCGTACCACTGCACCTCGGTGTCGGTCGCCGGCGTAACGGGAGACGTGTGGAGCATGCGCGCGTCAGTTCGCGGCGGCCTGCGTCTCCGCCGGGGCCGAGGCCTTGCGCTGCGCCAGCGCCTGCTCGTAGGCCTTCTTGAGCTCCTCGTTGCGCCACACGATGGTGGCTTCGCCGCGCAGCTTCTCGAGATAGCGCAGCCGCTCGGCGGCGAGCTTCGTCTGGCCGAGCCTGTTGCCGATGTCGTTGCGCGCTTCCTCGAACGTGCGCGTCCGGCCTTCGACGCGATCCTCGAGCGTGAGGAGCTGGTAGCCGCGGTCGGTGCGCAGCGGCTCGGAGATGTCGCCGACCTGCATCTTCGCCAGCATGTCCTGGAGCTGCGGCGCGAGTTCTTCCTCGGAGATCGGCCCGATCAGCCCGCCATTGGCCTTCGATCCCGAATCGGAGACCTCGGCCGCAAGCCGCGCGAACGGCTCACCGCCCAGCAGCCGGTTGCGCACGCTCCGCGCCTCGGCCAGCGCCTCATCGTCCTGGGCCGCGTTGACGCCGCGATCGGTGACCGGCACCGCGATCAGGATCTCGCGCAGCGTGATCTGCGCCGGCGTCGTGAACTCGGCCATGTTGGCCTGGTAGTACTCACGCGCCTCTTCGTCGTTGATGCTGATGCGCTGCATGACTTCCTGCTGCTGCACCTGCGACACGAGCATCTGCCGCTCGAGGCTCCGCCGCAGGTCGGCCAGTGTCATCCCCTCGGCCTTGAGCGCCTCCTGGAACCGCGCCTCGTCGGTCAGGTTGTTCTCTTTCTTGATGTTCTCGACGATCTGCGTGAACTGCGCGTCGCCGAGGACGAAGCCGAGCTCGCGGCCGCGCTGGACCATCAACAGCTCGTCGACCGCGTCGAGCACGAGCTGCGGCGTGATTTCGGCTATCGCCCGCTGCAGCTCCTGGCTGGCCGGGTTCACGTTGGCGAGCTCGGGACGGCTGCGGAGGGCGTTGACCTGCCGCTGCTCGAACTCGCTCGTGGTGAGGATGTCGCCGTTGATCCGGACGAGCACCTGCTCGATGACCTCCTGGGCCGCCAGCGGGGCG
>JBFWUM010000011.1:13347-43602 GCA_050247255.1 Vicinamibacterales bacterium
GTTGGCGAGCTCGGGACGGCTGCGGAGGGCGTTGACCTGCCGCTGCTCGAACTCGCTCGTGGTGAGGATGTCGCCGTTGATCCGGACGAGCACCTGCTCGATGACCTCCTGGGCCGCCAGCGGGGCGGCGAGGAGGAGGGCGACGACGGGAGCCGCGAGGCGCATTAGCATGTTATTTCCTTGGAACTCAGTATTTTACCGCAGGAGCCCGGAGCCCGGGACTTTAGTCCCGGAATTGGAGCCCGGGACTTCAGTCCCGGAAGGGGCCGGCACTAAAGTGCCGGGCTCCGGCTCAGGCCAGGGCCCGCAGCAACCCTTCGAGGCGGCTGAACATGCCTCCCTCGGCCCGGGGGTCGGCCTCCGGTTTCTTCAGGATCTCTTCCTTGGTAAACCCGGCTTTGACCTCTCCAGCCGTTGCCCTCGCTGTCCACCAGGAGGGCTGTCTCCGTCCGCCGGCCGCCCGCTGCCCGCTGCCCGCTTCAGCCGCATCCAAATCCAGCTTCAGCGACACCGGCGGCACCAGCACGGCGCCCGGGTAGTCATGAACAGTCTTCACCAGGCGCATCGGGTCGACCTTCGCATTGGGCCTGAACCTTATGACGACCAGGCGCCCGTCGCGGTCGATGCTTTCGACGCCGAGCCTGTCGGCCATGATGCGGATGCGGCCGTACTCAGCCAGGTTGAGCACGGAATCCGGCGGATCCCCGTAGCGATCGCGCAGCTCGTCGAGGGTGCCGTCGAGTTCCGGCTCGCTGCGTGCCGCGGCCACCTTGCGGTAGACCATCAACCGCTGGTTCATGTCGGGCACGTACTGCTCGTCGATCTTCAGGTCGACCAGCAGGTTCACGGTCGCCCGCAGGTCGTCCTCGATCTCTTCGCCCTTCAGCTCGCGCACGGTCTCTTCGAGCAGCTTCATGTACATCTCGAAGCCGACGGTGTCGATGTGCCCGCTCTGCTCGCCGCCGAGGAGGTTGCCGGCGCCGCGAATCTCGAGATCGAGCGCCGCCACGCGGAACCCTGATCCGAGATCGCTGAACTCCTTGATCGCCGCCAGCCGCTTGCGCGCCACGGGCGAGAGCGACTCCTGCGGCGGGATCAGCAGGTAGGCATAGGCGGCGCGATCGGACCGGCCGACGCGGCCGCGCAACTGGTAGAGCTGCGCCAGGCCGTAGCGATCCGCGCGATTGATGATGATTGTGTTGGCGTTCGGGATGTCGAGCCCGTTCTCGACGATCGTCGTCGCCAGCAGGACATCGAACGTCCGCTCGACGAAGCCGAGCATGGCGCGCTCGAGCTCCTCCTCACCCATCTGCCCGTGACCAATGGCAATCCGCGCCTCCGGCACCAGCCGGCGCAGCAGGTCGCCGATGGCGAAGATCGACTCGACGCGGTTGTGCACGAAATAGACCTGTCCGCCGCGCGCCAGCTCGTTCTTCACGGCGCGCTCGATGACCGGGGCATCGAACTTCACGACGTTGGTCTGGATCGAGAGGCGATCCTTCGGCGGCGTCTCGATGATCGACATGTCGCGGATGCCGACGAGCGACATGTTCAGCGTGCGCGGAATCGGCGTCGCCGTCATCGTCAGCACGTCGACCTTCTTGCGCATCTGCTTGATGCGCTCCTTGTGCGCGACGCCGAAGCGCTGCTCTTCGTCGACCACCAGCAGGCCGAGATCCTTGAACAGCACGTCCTTCGACAGCAGGCGGTGGGTGCCGACGATGATGTCGACCTTCCCGGAGGCGACGCCGGCGAGGACGTCCTTCGTCTCCTGCTTCGTACGGAAGCGGCTGACCATGTCGACGGTCACCGGGAAGCCGGCGAAGCGATCGCGCAGCGTCTTCTGGTGCTGAAACGCCAGCACCGTCGTCGGCGCCAGGAAGGCGACCTGCTTGCCGTCCATCACCGCCTTGAACGCCGCGCGCATGGCCACCTCCGTCTTGCCGTAGCCGACGTCGCCGCACAGCAGTCGATCCATCGGCGTTGACGATTCCATGTCGCGCTTGATGTCGGCGATGGCCGTCGCCTGGTCCGTCGTCAGCTCGTACGGGAACGCGCCCTCGAACTCCTCCTGCCAATGCGTGTCGGCGCCGAACGCGTGCCCGGGCACCGCCTTGCGCTGGGCGTAGAGCTTGAGCAGCTCCTCCGCCATGTCGCGCATGGCCTTCTTGACGCGGGTCTTCGCCTTCTCCCAGGTCGTCCCACCGAGCTTGTCGAGCGCGGGGCGCGTGCCGCCGGTGTACTTCTGGATGAGGTCGAGCCGCTCGACCGGGACGAACAGCTTGTCTTCGCCGTGGTAGCGGAGCTCGAGGAACTCCTGCAGCTCCGGCGCGGCGGCGCCGTAGGCGCGGCCGGCGGGATGGAGCTGCTTGAGGCCGACGAACTCGCCGATGCCGTGATCGACATGGACGACGAGATCGCCGACCTTGAGGTCGCGCAGGTCCGAGAGGAACGTCTTCGCCAGGTTGCGCCGCTTTTCCGGGGCGCGGCGCTCCTCCTCGAAGACGTCGGTCTCGGCGTAAACCTGAAGCCCGTGGCTTCCGGCTTCAGCCGGAAGACCTTCCGCCTGAAGGCGGAAGCCACCAGAAAGCCTGAAGCCGCGCGACAGCGTGCCGACGGCAACGAGCACGATGGCGGCGTGGGAGTCTTCCGCGCGCTCCACCGGGACGGCGACGATGTCGTATTCCTGGAGGATCTCGACCGTGCGCTCGGCGCGGCCGGCGCTTTCGGCGACGAACAGCGCCGTGTCGCCGCGCTCGCGCGCCTGCCGCACGTCGGCAATCCAGTCGCCGACGCGCCCACGAAATTCCAATGCGGGTTGGCAGGAAATGAAAATGGGGTCAGACCCCCTTACAGAATCGTCATCGTCGAGGGCGAGTTCCTCGAGGCGGGGGGCGCTCACGACCCGGGGTTCGATGTCGCTCCATTCGATGAACAGCTGGTCCGGCGCGGCGGCGACGACGTGGCCGCGGGTGCCAGCGTCTTCGTAGCTCGATGCCAGCTGGTCGCGCACGCGCTGGAGCTGGTCGGACACCTGGTCGAACTCGGAAACGACGATGCGGAGACCGTGCTCGGAGAGAAATTCGGTGACGGGGATCAGGTCCGGCTCGTCCTCATCGAAACGCTCGCGGACGGGGACAACCAGCACCTGGTCGGCGGCGGTGGTCGACCGCTGTGTTCCCGGATCGAACCGGCGCAGCGACTCCACCATGTCGCCGACGAACTCGATGCGAACCGGCTCCGCATCAGCCGCCGGGAACACGTCGAGGATGCCGCCGCGCACGGTGAACGAGCCGTGTTCGTCCACCGGATCTTCTCGCGTGAACCCGCCATCCGCCAGGAGATCGGCCAGCGCCAGCGGCTCGATCTCGGTTCCAGGCTTGATCTCAATGGATGCGCGCATCAGGCGCGACGGCGGGCTGACCTTCGGCAGGAGCGCAGCCGCCGATGCCACGATGAGGCGCGCGGTGCCGGTTGCGGCCGCGTAGAGCGCGCGTGCGCGTGCTGATGACACGCGGAAGTGCGGCGTCATGCCGCGATAGGGATCGACCTGGAGCGACGGGAACGGCAGCACGGCCCGTTCGACGTCTGCCTCGGACGCTCCCTCGAGCGCCGCATAGAAGAACCGCGCGTCGCTCGTGACCTGCTCGACATCCCGATCGGTCGGCACCACGAGCAGCGTGACGCCGCGCTTGACGCGCGCGCCGGCAACGGCGGCCAGCGCCTTGGCGGCCGGCGTCAGGCCGGCGATCACGGCGGCCGAGCCATCGAGCCCCGTGCGGGCGATCGCCTGACTGAAAAGGGCGCGAAGGGTGAGGGAGGTGGTCGCTGGCATGTACGTACAAAAGGGCCGCCCCGACGCTGGCCGGGGCGGCCCTTCAATTGTCGCACGGCGCCTATTCGCGCCTGATCCGTTTGATGAGCTCGGTCGTCGAATACCCCTCGGCCAGGGCGATGCGGACGACGCGACCGCCGCGGGCTTCGACGACGTCGCGGCCAACGATGTTGTGCTCGCCCCAGTCAGCGCCTTTCACGAGGATGTCGGGCTGGATGCGCGAGATCACGGCGTGCGGTGTGTCCTCGTCGAACACCACGACCGCGTCCACACACGCGAGAGCCAGCAGGATCTCGGCGCGTTCGTGCTCGGGAGTGATCGGGCGTTCGGGGCCCTTGATGGCGCGAACGGAGCGATCCGAATTCACGGCAACGATGAGCACGTCGCCCAGCGCGCGAGCCTCCTGCAGGTAGCGAAGGTGCCCGGGATGCAGCAGGTCGAACACCCCGTTGGTGAACACGACCTTGCCGCCGCGCGCCTGGATGCTGGCGGCCAGGGCCGTCGCCTCGTCCCACGAGCCGAGCGTCACCCGGAGATCACCATGAGGTCGTCGGGCGAGGCGCCGACAACCGCCGCCACCGGGATGGTGCGGTCGAAGGTGGCAAGCCTGCCGCCGTTGTGCCTGGCGAGCGCGAGCAGGTAGAGGTCGGTCACGGTCCGATGCGAGTAGACGGCGGGGTCGGCAAAGACATCGTGCGAACGCATCGACAGCGAGTCGGCCCAGAAGCGGTGGTCACCGCTGTTGCAGAACGCGCGGAGCCTGGCCGCAGTGCGGGCGGGCGGCTCGGCGGCCGGCGTGTAGCGACGGTTGGAGAGAATGCGGATCACACCGTTCTCGGTGAGCGGGCAGGTTGCCCATCCCTGGCTTCGTGCGTCGGCAAACCAGTTGTGAGCGACATCATGGTGCACATGGTCCGGATCGAACAGCGCGACCAGGACGTTGACGTCGGGCAGTGCCGGGCGGCGGTCCGACAGGGGACGCTCCTAGGCTTCGTCGCGAAGGCGATTGACGAGCGCGAGTGTCGGCCGCGGGGCCCCGTGGGGTCGTCGGGGGAGTAACGGCACCCCGTTGCGCTCGCCACCGGATGCAGCCGGCTCGAGCGCCTTGCGAGCAAGATCGGACAGCACCTTTCCCGCCGTCGTGGCGCGAAGCGCAGCGATCTCCTTTACGGCCAACAGGATATCCGGATCCAGATCGATGGTCGTGCGCACCACGCCATCGTCGCGCATCACGCATCAGATGTCAAAAGGTGATGCGAAGGCCTCCGCTGGCAGACCAGCGATGCGGCGGACGGAAGACGCCCACCTCCCTGGTCTTCGAGGTCACGCGCAGGGTGTAGAGCTGGCGGTGGTAGTCGTAGGGTGTGCCGTTGGCGCGATGGATGGCGACATCCAGCTTGTAGGTGCCCTCGGTCAGGTCGAGGTGATCGACAACGAAGCGGACGTCGCCCTCGCCGTGCAGTTCTGCAGTGATTGCGCCGTCGACCTGCGTGTTGGTCCCGAAGCAGCAGACGCCATCCGCGTTGAACAGGCCGACGCCGACGACCACGTCGGCAAGCGGCGCGGCGGCGCGCACGCGAATCCGGATCTCCAGTGGATCGCCCGACGCGACGAGATGCGTCGATGCGCCGTCGCGGCCGACGAGATCGACCGCGGTGATCTCGGCCTCGCGTGATCCCCAACGCCCCTCGCCAGCTTTGAACATGTCGGCTGGCTCGTCGGCGTGGTCGGTAGTCGATGTTCGGTCGCCGGTGGTCGGTGGTCGATGGTCGGCCTCAATGGCGGCGTTCTCGGAGGCAGCGACATCGAGCAGATAGGCGTCGATCACGCGCTTCGGGTCGCCCTGCAGGCGCGCGCGGCCGCCGTCGAGCCAGAGCGCTTCGTCGCAGAAGCGGGTCACGAGATCCAGCGAGTGCGTCACCAACAGAACCGTCCGGCCGCGGCGGCGGAACTCGGCGAACTTGTCGAGGCACTTGTGGGTGAACGCCTCGTCACCGACCGCCAGCACCTCGTCGACCAGCAGCACGTCGGGATCAACGTTGATCGCCACGGCGAAGCCGAGCCGCATGTACATGCCCGACGAGTAGGTCTTCACCGGCGCGTCGATGAACTCCTCGAGTTCCGCAAACTTGACGATGTCGTCGAAGCGGCGGGCGATTTCCTTCCTGCCAAGCCCGAGCATCATGCCGTTGATGAACACGTTCTCGCGGCCGGAGATCTCGGGATGGAAGCCGGCGCCCAGCTCGATCAGCGCCGACACGCGGCCGGTGACGGTGACGCTGCCGGAGGTCGGCTTGCCGATGCCGGCAATCATCTTCAGCATCGTGCTCTTGCCGGAGCCGTTGCGGCCGACGATGCCGAAGGTCTTCCCCTGCGGGACGTCGAACGACACGCCCTTCAACGCCTCGAACACCTGGTCGGGCGCCAGGTCGCGGATGACGTTGCCCGAGAGAAAGGCGCTCTTCAGCGTCGCGAACTGCTTCCGCCGGCCGGAGCGGCGATACACCTTGCGAACGTCACGGGCCTCGATCGCGTTCACACTTCCTCCGCGAGGGTATCGCGCAGGCGATCGAACACGAAATAGCCCACGGCAAGCGTCACCAGGGCAATCGCGACGACCACGCCGAGGCGCCACGTTTCGTCGAACGGCTCCTGCCGGAAGAGCGCCTCCTGATACAGCACCGCCAGGTGGGTGAACGGATTCAGGTTGAGCAGCTGCTGCACGCGCGGTGGCGCCTGCTCCACGGGATAGATGATCGGCGTGGCGAAGAACCAGAGCGTGAGCAGGTTCGCCAACAGGTCACGCACGTCGCGGAAATGCACGGTCAGCGACGACACGAGCAGCGCCAGTCCGATCGTCAGCACCAGCTGCGCCAGGACGATGAGCGGCAACAGCGCGAGATCCGGGTGCACGGGCACGCCGAAGTAGATCAGGAACGCCGCCAGGATCGGCAGGCCGAAGCAGAAGTGCACGAGCCCGGCGACCACGGTGACGAGCGGCAGCACCTCCGCCGGGAACATCACCTTCTTGATCAGATTTCCGCCCGCCACCAGCACGTTGCTGGACTCCAACAGCGAGGAGGAGAACCAGGTCCACGGCAGGATGCCGCAGAACAGGAAGACGGCGTACGGCTCGACGCCCATCCCGCGCGCGGGAATGACGATGGTGAAGACGAACGTGTAGATGAGGAGGAGAAGAAGCGGGTTGATGAATGACCAGGCGAAGCCTAACAGCGAGCCTCGGTAGCGCGCCCGCAGGTCGCGCGACACGAGGCTCCCAATCAGGGCGCGGTAACGAAATAGCTGGGCGAGGCTCGCGAGCAAGGTGCAGGGGGAAGTTGTCCCCCTGATTTATACGCGAGTTCTTGCCCGCGTCGCTACCTGGAGGCGGATCAGCGACTTCATCATCGCGATCCGGGCGCGTTCGAAGTCCATGTCGGCGGTAGCGACGTGCGCCGGCTGGTTCAGGCGCTCCTCGGCGCGGCGCTTGGAGCGCTCGGCGCGCTCGATGTCGATGTCCTGCGCCCGCTCGGCGACGTGGGCCAGGACGGTGACGCGCTCCGGCAGGACTTCGACGAAGCCGAACGCCACCGCCAGGTGATGCTTCTCGCTGCCCTGGCGGTACCACATCTCTCCGACTTTCAACGTGGAGAGCAGCGGGGTGTGCCCGGGCAGGATGCCCAGCTCGCCTTCCGAGCCGGGCACCACCACTTCATCGACCTCCTCGCGCACCAGGGCGCGATCGGGCGTGACGATTTCGAGCAGCAGCTTTGTGGGAAGAGCCATGTCTCTTACGCACTTGCCTTCATCGATTCGGCCTTCTCGCGCGCCTCTTCGATGGTGCCGACCAGGTAGAACGCCTGCTCCGGCAGGTCGTCGTGCTTGCCCTCGACGATTTCCTTGAAGCCCTTGATGGTGTCGGCAATCGACACGTACTTGCCCTTGAAGCCGGTGAACTGCTCGGCGACGAAGAACGGCTGCGACAGGAAGCGCTGGATCTTGCGGGCGCGGCTGACGATCAGGCGGTCGTCCTCCGACAGCTCGTCGATGCCGAGAATGGCGATGATGTCCTGCAGATCCTTGTAGCGCTGCAGGATCTGCTTCACCGAGCGGGCAACGTTGTAGTGCTCGTCGCCGAGGATGCGCGGGTCGAGAATGCGCGACGTCGAGGCGAGCGGATCCACGGCCGGGTAGATGCCGAGCTCGGCGATCTGCCGCGACAGGTTCGTCGTCGCATCAAGGTGGGCGAAGGTCGTCGCCGGCGCCGGGTCGGTGTAGTCGTCGGCGGGCACGTAGATCGCCTGCACCGAGGTGATCGAGCCCTTCTTGGTGGAGGTGATGCGCTCCTGCATCTGGCCCATCTCCGACAGCAGCGTCGGCTGGTAGCCGACGGCCGACGGCATGCGGCCGAGCAGCGCCGACACTTCCGAGCCGGCCTGCGTGAAGCGGAACACGTTGTCGATGAAGAGCAGCACGTCCTTGCCTTCGGCGTCGCGGAAGTACTCGGCGACGGTGAGCGCCGACAGGCCGACGCGCAGGCGCGCACCCGGCGGTTCCGTCATCTGGCCGTAGACCAGCGCGGCGCGGCTCTTCGAGAGGTCGTGCTCGTTGATGACGCCCGACTCCTGGAACTCGAGCCAGAGGTCGTTGCCCTCGCGGGTGCGTTCGCCGACACCGCCGAACACCGACACACCGCCGTGCTTCATGGCGATGTTGTGAATCAGCTCCATGATGATGACGGTCTTGCCGACGCCGGCGCCGCCGAACAGGCCGATCTTGCCGCCCTGGAGGTACGGCTCGAGCAGGTCGATGACCTTGATGCCGGTCTCGAACATCTTCTGCTCGGTCGACTGGTCCTCGAGGCTCGGCGCCGGCCTGTGGATCGGCCACCGCTCGGCTGATTCAACGGGCCGATCCGGGAAGTCAACCGGCTCACCGAGCACGTTGAGCACGCGGCCGAGCGTCTGCGGCCCGACCGGCACGGAAATCGCCGCGCCGGTGTCGATCGCCGTCATGCCGCGGGTCATGCCGTCGGTCGGCTTCATGGCGACGGTGCGGACGCGGTTCTCGCCGAGGTGCTGCTCGACTTCGCAGACGACGTCGATTTTCTCGCTGCCATCGCTGCCGTCGGAGACGACGCGGACGGCGTTGTAGATCTCGGGGAGCCCGCCGACGAACTCGATGTCGATGACCGGCCCGATGACCTGGACGACTTTGCCGGTTCGTTGGGTTGTTGCTGTTGTGGACATTCTGGTTTCTCTCACTCTGTAGGGGGAAGGGGGAGAGGGTTAGGGGGAAGGGCTGTCTCAGGCACCAGTGGCGAGTCTCGAGGACCAAGTCCTGCCGACTGGCGCCTGGCCCAGCCCTTCCCCCTTTCCTTCGGTCCTTCCCCCTTCCCCCTAACGATGTCTTTCCCGGGCGCCTACGTCGCGGCCGCGCCCGACACGACTTCGATGATCTCGCGCGTGATCGCCGCCTGGCGCACCTTGTTCATGTAGAGCGTCAGGTTCTCGATCATCTCGGTCGAGTTGCGCGTGGCGGCGTCCATGGCCGTCATCTGCGCGGCGAAGAACGCGGCGTTGCTCTCGAGCAGCGCCCGGTAGACCTGCACCTGCACGTGGCGCGGCAGCAGGTCCTTGAAAATCTCCTCGGGCTGCGGCTCGTACAGGTAATCCACTGATGGTCCTGTCTGTGCCGTCTCCTCACCCTCGAGCCTGGGAATCGGCAGCAGGCGCTCCAGCACCAGCCGCTGCGTCATCACCGACTTGAACTCGTTGTAGACGAGATATACGCTCGACGCGCGGCCGGAAGTGAACTCCTCGATCGCCATGTCGCCGATTTCCTGCGCGTCGGCAAACGACATCTTCTGGAAGATGCCGACCTGCTCGTAGCGGACGTCGAACCCGCGGCGGCGGAAGAAGTCGCGCCCCTTGCGGCCGACGAGGCCGAGCGCGATCTCGCGTCCCTTGCCCTCGTTGACGATGAACTGGCCCGCCGCCTTGATCACGTTCGAGTTGAAGCTGCCGCACAGGCCGCGGTCGGCGGTGATGACGATGAGCAGCGGATTGCCGCCTTCGCCCGGCCCGCCTTCGCCAGGCGTGATCCCGGCGCCGGGCTTCGGCGAGGCAGGCAGGCGCAGCAGCGGGTGCGCGTCCTGATCCACGCGCGACACCAGCCCGTTCAGCACCGTCAGCATCCGCTGTGCGAACGGCCGCGACGCGACGACGCGGTCCTGCGCGCGCTTGAGGCGCGAGGCGGCGATCATCTTCATCGCCTTGGTGATCTGCTGCGTCGACTTGACCGCGCGGATCCGGCGTCTGAGGTCAATCAGTGACGGCATTTATGCGACGGCGGCGGCTGCTCCCGCGCCCACGAACTGCTGGCCGAAGTCCTTCAGCGCCGCTTCCAGCGCCGCCTTGACGTCATCGTCCAGGACCTTCTTCTCGGCGATGCCCGACAGCACCTGCGGGTGGCGCGACTCGAGGAAGCGGTACAGCTCCTCCTCGTAGCGGCGGACGTTCTCCACCGGCACGTTGTCGATGAAGCCCTTGGTCGCGGCGTAGATGATGGCGACCTGCTTCTCGACGGCGAGCGGCTGGTACTGCGGCTGCTTCAGGATCTCGACCAGCCGGCGGCCGCGATTGAGCTGCGCCTGCGTCGCCTTGTCGAGGTCGCTGCCGAACTGGGCGAACGCCGCCAGCTCGCGGTACTGCGCGAGGTCGAGGCGAAGCGAGCCGGCCACCTGGCGCATGGCCTTGATCTGCGCCGAGCCGCCGACGCGCGACACCGAGTTGCCGACGTTGATGGCCGGACGCACGCCCTGGTGGAACAGGTCGCTCTCCAGGAAGATCTGCCCGTCGGTGATCGAGATCACGTTGGTCGGGATGTAGGCCGAGAGGTCGCCGGCCTGCGTCTCGATGATCGGCAGCGCCGTCAGCGACCCGCCGCCCTTCTCCTTGTTCAACTTGGCCGCGCGCTCGAGCAGGCGCGAGTGCAGGTAGAAGACGTCGCCGGGGTACGCCTCGCGGCCCGGCGGGCGGCGCAGCAGCAGCGAGATCTCGCGGTACGACTGCGCGTGCTTCGACAGGTCGTCGTAGACCACCAGCGCGTGCTGGCCGTTGTCACGGAAGTACTCGCCGATGGCGCAGGCCGAGTAGGGCGCGATGTAGAGCATCGGTGCCGGGTCGGACGCCGTGGCGGCGACGACGACGGTGTAGCTCATCGCGTCGAACTCTTCGAGCGTCCGCACCACCTGCGCCACGGTCGACTGCTTCTGACCGATGGCGTTGTAGACGCAGATGACGCCCTTGCCCTTCTGGTTGATGATCGCGTCGACGGCGACGGCGGTCTTGCCCGTCTGGCGGTCGCCGATGATCAGCTCGCGCTGGCCGCGGCCGATCGGCACCATGCCGTCGATCGCCTTGAGGCCGGTCTGCAGCGGCTCCTTCACCGGCTGCCGGTCGACGACACCCGGCGCCAGGCGCTCGATCGGCGAGAACTGCTTCGTCTGGATCGGCCCCTTGCCGTCGATCGGCTGGCCGAGCGCGTTGACGACGCGGCCGCGCATCTCGTCGCCGACCGGCACCGAGATGATGCGCCCGGTGCGCTTGACGGTGTCGCCTTCCTTGATCTCGGTGAAGTCGCCGAGCAGCACGGCGCCGACGCTGTCCTCTTCGAGGTTCAGCGCGATGCCGAAGACGCCCTTCGGGAACTCGAGCATCTCGCCGGCCATGGCGCGCTCGATGCCGTGGACGCGCGAGATGCCGTCACCGATGGAGATCACCGTACCGACCTCGGCCACGTTGACGTCCACCGCGAAGCTGCCGATCTGGTCGCGGATGATCTTGGAGATTTCTTCGGCTTTGATATCCATGTCGTTTCTGCTTCTGTGGCTTCCGGCTTCAGCCGGAAGTCTTCCGCCTGAAGGCGGGAGCTACACCTGGGAGATCAGCTTCTCCCGCATCTTGTCGAGCTGCGTCGCGACGCTGCCGTCGTACACCGTGCTGCCGATCCGCGCGACCACGCCGGCAACCAGCGCCGGGTCCGTCTTCGTCGTCAGCGTGACGGTGCGGCCGGTGACCTTCGACAGCCGCTGCTGCAGCTGCGTCGCCTGCTCTGGGGTGATCTCGGTCGCCGAGGTCACCTCGGCGCGGACGATCCCCTTCAGCTCCTCGACGCGCTCGTTGTAGACCTGCACCAGGTCGGGCAGCAGCACGAGGCGATCCCGCCCGGCGAGCAGCACGAGCAGCTTGCTGACCGGCGCCTTCAGTCCGGTCTTCGCGATCAACTCGGTGACGACCCGCTGCTTGGAGGCTGCGGGAACGACGGGGTTGGTCAGCGCTTCGCGCAGGTCGGCGTGCTGGTCGACCAGTGCGGCGAACGCAGCCAGATCACGCCCCACCTGCTCCGGGTCGGCTTCCTTGACGGCGACGTCAAGAAGCGCTCGGGCATATCGGGACGCTGAAGCTCGCGCACTCATTCCGGTTCCTGGTGGTCCTGTGTCGTTAGGGAGGGGTTACGAACGTTCCCTGCGAGCTTGTACCTGAAAGGCACAAACGTCCTTTTATACCACGGACCGCCGCTCGATGCGGCGGTCCGTGGTAGTGGGAAGGGGGAAGTTGTTAGGGGGAAGGGCTGGGTTAGGGGCCAGTCGCTAGCGGTTGGTCGTCAGGGCTTGGTAGAGGCGATTGAGCTCCTGTTCCGAACCAAACCCAATCTCGATATGGCCGCCCTGCCCCCGCCGAACGATGCGGACTTTCGTACCCAGGGCGAAACGCATCCGGTCCTCAGCGGCCCTGGTATGAACGTCAGGCTGGACTGTTGCCTTGGCAGCCCTTCCCCCTTCCCCCTTCCCCCCTCCCCCTGCGAGCCGCTTCACCAGCCCTTCCGTGTCGCGAACCGACAGGCCGCGCGAGATGACCTCGCGGGCCGCCTGGCGCTGGGCGGCGGGATCGGGCAGCGCGAGCAGCGCGCGCGCATGGCCCATGGAGAGCGTGCCGGCGGCGAGGTCGGCGCGCACCTCGTCGGGCAGCTTCAGAAGTCGCAGGAAGTTTGCGACCGAGCTGCGATCCTTGCCGACCGCCGCGGCGATCTGGTCCTGCGTGAGCTGGTGCTGCTCAGCGAGCCGCTGGTAGGCCAGTGCCTCGTCGACGGGATTCAGGTTCTCGCGCTGGATGTTCTCGACGAGCGCGAGCTCGAGGAGCTCCTTGTCGGACCCGGGCGCCATGTCGCGCACGACGACCGGCACCTTGAGCAGCCCGGCGCGCTGCGCCGCGCGCCACCGGCGCTCGCCGGCGATGATCTGATAGCGCTCCCCCATCCGACGCACGAGGATCGGCTGGATGACGCCGTTGTTCTTGATCGACCGCGCCAGCTCCTCCAGCTTCGCATCGTCCATCTGCAGCCGCGGCTGTCGCTCGTTGGGCTCGACGAAGTCGACGTCCACTTCGAGCGGCCCCTGTCGCACGACCACCGGCGCCGGCGCCGGCACCGGTGCCACCTCGGGCATTGCATCCGGAATCAGCGCGCTGAGACCTTTGCCAAGAGCAGGACGACGTTCAACCATGGCTGTTCCTTGTCGAGAAGGGGATCACAGGAGAAAGGAGGAAGGAGTGTCCTTTGGTTATCAAGACCAAGAGAGAACTCCTTGCTCCTTCCTCCTGTGAAATCCGGGATCAGGCGGCGCGGCGCGCCAGCATTTCCTTTGCGAGCGCCACGTAGGCGAGGGCGCCGCGTGACCTGGCGTCGTAGATCACTCCCGGCGTGCCGTGGCTCGGCGCCTCGCCGAGGCGCACGTTGCGCGGGATGATCGTGTTGAACACCTTGTCCTTGAAGAAGTCGCGCACGTCGCGGGCGACGAGCTGCCCCAGGTTCGTGCGGTCGTCGTACATCGTCAGCAGCACGCCTTCGATGTCGAGGCCGGGATTGAGGGCGCCCTTCACGCGGCGCATCGTCCCGACGAGATCGGCAAGCCCTTCGAGCGCGAAGTACTCGCAGTGCAGCGGAATGAGTACTGCGTCTGCCGCGACGAGCGCGTTGAGCGTGAGCAGCCCGAGCGACGGCGGACAGTCGATGAAGATGAAATCGAATTGCTGGCGCAGCGGCGTAAGCACGCGCCGCAGCCGATGTTCGCGCGCCAGCATCGGCACCAGCTCGATTTCGGCGCCGGTGAGATTGCGATCGGCCGGGATGACGAACAGCCCCTCGACCTTCGTCGGCAGAAGAAACGTCTCCGGCTCGCCGTCGGTCAGCAACGCCTCGTAAACCGTGCCCCCCTGGGCGCGCTCCCCTTTTGCGCCGACCCCGCTGGTCAGGTTGCCCTGCGGGTCGACGTCGACGAGCAGCACCCGGTGACCTTCCATGGCCAGCGATGTCGCCACGTTGATGGCCGTGGTGGTCTTGCCCACGCCACCTTTCTGGTTGGCCACCGCGAGGATGCGGCCCGAGGCGGAGGGTTTGATGTCTTCTGTCATATAACCAACAATTTGGACTTTTTCGACTTATTGGGTACGAACAGAGATTAGTACGCAGCTAATTGTGTGTCAAGCGTTGTTTCACGTGAAACATGGCGAATATAACACGAATGTTTGTTCCACGTGGAACGTGAAACGTCAGCTGGGCTGGTAGATGCTGAGCTCTGATTGAAGCTCGCTTGAGAGCGGATGGGAGCCGACTACGCGAAACGGCGCCTCGGGACCGATTCCGGCCTCGCCGGCGCGACCAAACAGGAAGAGCGCGCCGGTGGGTCGAAGAAGTGTCCGCAGCGCCCTGGCAACCTCGGGATCGAGCCTTACCGCCCGTAGAGTGACCAGGTCGTATGCGGCGTCCTGGCCGCGCAACTCCTCCACCCGCGAGGTCGCGACGTCGGCTCCCGCCAGGCCTACGGCACGAATCGCCTCCCGCAGGAACACCGCTTTCCTGACCCTCGATTCGACCATTCTGAGGCTGAGCCGCGGCACCGCCAGCGCCAGCGGGATGGCGGGAGATCCGCCGCCGCTGCCAACGTCCAGCATTGTTTCGGCATCCGCCTGGACATGGCGCGCAGCGACGAGCGGCTCGATCAGCAGCCGGTCGAACGTTTGGGGAGGGGGATCGTCAAGCGGAAGGGCCGTCAGGTTGATCCGCTCGTTCCAGGTGGCCAGCAGCCGGAAGTAGATCTCCAGCCGGCGAGTCAGGTCCGGATCGAGGTCGATTCCGGCCGCATGGGCCCGATCGGCCAGGCGATCGGCGAATTCGCGGCTATTCAAACCGGGAGAGGTAGGCGCCGAGAACGGCAACGGCGGCCGGAGTAACGCCCGGAATGCGGGACGCCTGGCCGAGCGTTTCCGGCTGGACCTGGGTCAGTCGCTGGACAACCTCCCGGGACAGGCCCGGGACCCTCCCGAAGGGGAAGGCGCCTGGAATGCGCCGCCGCTCCTCGCGGCGGACCCGGTCGGCCCGGGAAGCCTCCTGTTTCAGGTATCCCTCGTACTTCACGGCGGTTTCAACGCTTGCGACGTCGAGTTCCCGCGTCTCCGGCGCCACCGACAGCGGGATGTCGTGCGCCGCCGCCAGACGCTCCAGTCGCACTCCGGGCTGACGCAGATGTTGCGCGGCCGCCGTCGTGTCGCCCGTCGGCGTCTTCACACGGAAGCTCCCCAGCAACACGCGATTGCGCTCGAAACGGGAGCGGCGCTCCTCGAACCGGCCCCATCGCTCATCATCCACGAGTCCGGCGCGCCGGCCCACGGGCGTCAGCCGAAGGTCAGCGTTGTCGATCCGGAGCAGGAGGCGATGCTCAGCGCGCGACGTGAACATGCGGTACGGCTCGAGACAGCCTTTCGTGACCAGATCGTCGATCAGAATGCCGATGTAAGCTTCGTCGCGGCCCAAGGTCAAGGGCTGGCGACCCGAGGCTGTATTTGAGGCATTAATTCCTGCAGCTATACCCTGGGCAGCCGCCTCTTCGTACCCCGACGTGCCGTTGATCTGTCCAGCGAAGTACAGACCCGCCACCCGATGCGTTTCGAGCGTGGACCGGAGCTCTGTGGGCTGGACGAAGTCGTACTCGACCGCATAGCCCGGCCGCAGCATCACGGCTTCCTCCAGACCGGGGAGCGCGTGGACCAACTCTTCCTGCACCTCGCGCGGCAGCGACATCGAAAACCCGTTCACGTAGATCTCGTCGACGTCGACGCCCTCGGGCTCAAGGTAGACCTGATGCCGCTCGCGATCGGGGAACCGCATGATCTTGTCCTCGAGCGACGGACAGTACCGCGGACCGATGCCCTGAATCTGCCCGTTGTAGAGCGGGCTGAGCGAGATGCTTCGATGCACCAGGTCGCGAACGCGATCGTTGGTATGCAGCAGCCAGCAGCGAACGCTGTTGCGAAGCGGATCCCTCGTCTCAAACGAGAACGGAACCGGCTGCTCGTCACCGTCCTCTTCCACCCACGCACCCGCAGCAACGTGACGATCGAAGTCGATGCTGCGCCGATCGAGCCGCGGGGGTGTGCCCGTCTTCAAGCGCCCCCAGGCGAACCCGCACGCCTTGATCGACTCGGCCAGCTCGCGCGATGGCGGCTCGCCGTGACGTCCCGCGGACCGCTGGTCGGGTCCGACGTGGATCAACCCATTGAGGAACGTTCCGGTCGTGATGACCAGCGCGCGGCACGCGTAGGCATCGCCGTCTTCCATGGCCAGCCCCACGACGCGACCGTGCTCGATCAGAATGCGCCCCGCCTTCCCGAGGAGCCAGGTGATGTTCGGCTCACGCGAGAGGGCAGCCTCAACCCACGCGCCGTAGCGCCGCTTGTCTGCCTGCGCCCGTGGCGACCAGACCGCGGGGCCGCGCGAACGGTTGAGCAGCTTGAACTGGATGCCGGTGGCGTCGATCGCGCGCCCCATGAGACCGCCGAGCGCGTCGATCTCCCGAACCAGGTGCCCCTTCGCCGTGCCGCCAACCGCCGGGTTGCACGGCATGTGCGCCACCGTGTCGCGCGACAGCGTGCAGAGCCCGACGCTGCTGCCCAGGCGCGCCGCCGCGTACGCAGCCTCCACCCCAGCGTGCCCGGCGCCGACGACGATGACGTCAAAAGACTGCATCAGAGAACCGAACCTGAACACGAACCGAGAAGCGAGAACAGGGAAGCGCGAACGACAGGTTTCACTTCCCTATACAGAACCGCTCGAAGATGTGTTGCAGCACGTCCTCGGGGGTGCGCACGCCAACGACCTCGTCAAGCTTCGCACGGGCGGCCTGCAGGTCGGTGAGCAGGAATTCCTCCGGCGTGTCACCTGCACGCGCCGCGGCACTTGCCGTCGCCAGATGCCCGCGCGCATCGGCCAGCAGGTGGATGTGGCGCGCGTTCGTAACCACCGCGGTGTCGCGCAGCGGCTCGTCCCCTGTGAGCGCGCTCGCGAGCGCCTCGCGCAGCTCGTCAAGGCCCGCTCCGGTTCTCGCTGAGACCTCAACGGGTCGCCTGAAGCCGGCCCCCACACCGGTCCCCGGCAAGTCAGCCTTGTTTGCCACCACAACACGGCGCCTGCCGGACGTCGCCTCGAGCAGCTGCTCGTCCTCCGCCGTCAGATCTTCGCTGCCGTCCAGAACCACGATTGTGAGCGCCGCGACGCCGCGCGCCTGCTCGCCGCGCGCGACCCCTTCGCGCTCGACGATGTCGTCGGTTTCGCGCCAGCCAGCGGTGTCGACCAGCATCACCGGAATGCCGCCGACGTCCACGACCTCGGTCACCAGGTCTCGCGTCGTCCCGGGCACGGCCGTCACGATGGCGCGCTCGGCGCCAGCCAGCGCATTGAACAGCGACGACTTGCCGACGTTGGGCCGTCCCGCCAGCACCACGGTGGCCCCCTCGCGAATCATGCGGCCGCACCCGGCATCCGCAAGCAGCCGATCGAACTCCTCGATCAGTCGGTCCAGCGCGTCGGCGGTTTCTGTGGCGCCAACGAAGTGATAGCCCTCATCCGGAAAATCGAGCGAGGCCTCGAGCCTGGCAATGAGGTCGAACAACACCGCGTCGATCTCTGTAATGCGCCGCGTCAGCGTCCCCTCGAGTTGATCGAAGGCGACACGCGCCTGCAGCGGCGTCGCCGCAGCGATCAGGTCGGCAACGGCTTCGGCCTGGATGAGGTCGCGCTTGCCGTTGAGAAACGCGCGCAGCGTGAACTCGCCTGGACGCGCCAGCCGAGCGCCGGCCTCCATCGCCGCGCGAACGATCCCCTGCAGCACCACGGGGGCGCCGTGCGCGCTAATCTCGACGACATCCTGGCCGGTGTAGGAGGCGGGCGCCTCGAAGAGCGTGACCACAACTTGGTCTAGCGGTCCGAGGGTCGAGGGGTCCGAGGGTCCGACTTTGGTGAACGTGGCGCGGCGGGGTTCGAATCGCGCCTTGTGGGTGGTGAGCTGCTGGGCGATCGGGTGGGCGCTGGGGCCGCTGATGCGCACCACACCGATTCCGCCGCGCCCGGGCGGCGTGGCAATAGCGACGATGGTGTCGTCGGTAGTAAACATCCGATGGTCGGTGGTCGGTGGTCGGTGGTCGCGAGGTCCCGGAGGCCCCCGACGAACGACCATCGACCATCGACCACCTATTTCTTCGAAATGATCACCGTCTTCATGAACGCGTCGCCGATGCTCTCCGACGTCACCGCCGGATCCTCGGAGATGGCCAGGTGGACGATGCGGCGCTCGTACGGGTTGAGCGGGCCCATCTCCTGCGGGATGCCGTCGCGCTTCGCCTTCTCGGCGATGAACCGGGCCATCTGCTTCAGCTCGGCGTCCTTGTCGCGGCGGAAGCCGTTGCAGTCGATGACGATCCGGTTGTCCTCGCCCAGCTGACGCCGGAACGCGGTGGCGACGATGTGCTGCAGCGCCTGCAGCCCCTCGCCGGACCGCCGCACCAGGATGCCGCCGTCCTCGCCCTCGAGGTTGATGTGCGTCCCCTCGGGCCCTTCCTGCACGGTGGCTGACAGGTTCGCGCCCATCGCCTTGACGACGTTCTCGACGAACCCGGTGATGTCGTTGATCAGCGTTTGATTCATGTCACAAAAGATCACAGGAGAAACGGAGAAACGGAGTATTCATCTTTTCTCCGTTCCTTCGTTGCTCCTGTGTGCCCTTTCCGTGTCTCACTTCTTCTCGGCGCCGGTCGACTTGCCGGCCCCTACGCTCTTCACGCGGCGCTCGGCGGGCGGGCGCGGCGGCGGCGGAACCGCCGGCCCAACCAGGCGGTTGGTCAGGTACTGCTGCCCGATCGTCCAGAGGTTGCTCGTGAAGTAATAGATGTTCAGCCCGCTCGGGAACCAGAGGAACATGCCGGTGAAGACGACCGGCATGATCATCATCACCTTCTGCTGGTTCGGGTCGGCGGTCGTCGGCGTCACCCTGGCCTGCCAGAACATCGACGCCCCCATCAGCAGCGGCGTCACGAAGTACGGGTCTGGACGCGACAAGTCGTGGATCCAGCCGATGAACGGCGCGCCGCGCAGCTCGATGGCCACCGACAGCAGCGAGTAGAAGGCGATCAGCACCGGCATGGTCAGCAGGATCGGCACGCAGCCGGCCGCCGGGTTGACGCCCTTCTCGCGATAGAGGTTCATCACCTCCGTGTTCATCTTCTGCCGCGCCGGGTCGGTCACCTTCAGGTCCTTGTAGCGGTCCTGGATGGCCTTCATCTGCGGCTGCAGCAGCTGCATCTTCCGCATCGACACCACGCTCTTGTGGCGCAGCGGGAAGAGCACGACGTTGATCAGGATCGTCAGGATGATGATCGACCAGCCGTAGTTGCCGACGTAGCCGTGCACCCAGTTGAGCGCGTTCAGCAGCGGCCGCACGAGCCAGGCGAAGATGCCGAAGTAGATGGCCTTCACCATCTCGATGTCGATAGCGCGCAGCAGGTCGTCCTTCTTCGGGCCGATGAAGAAGCGCACGCCATCCGGCGCGCTGGCGAACTGCAGCGACTGCGTCATGTAGCGGCGCTGCGTGTCGTCCGCGCCCGGCACGACCACGGGGCGGAACTCCGCGCGCACCTGCCCCGGATCGATCGCCGCCGCCAGGAAGTAGTGATCGTCGATGCCGATGAAGCGGTAGCTCGCCTCCTGCACCGGCTGCTCCGTCACATCGTCCGGCTTCAGGCGCGTCACGTCGCCGGCGACGTTGACGATGGCCTGTGGCGGCTGGACGTAGTTGCCGGTGAAGATGCTGCCGCCGCCAGAGGTCGCGCCAGCGTCGCTCAGCCCGGGACCCCAGAGCACCGTCGGATTGAACGGCTGTTCGCCGCGGACGACGCTGGCACTGAAGGCGACGATGTAGTTCGCCGGGTCCAGGCGGAACTCCTTGCGCACGTTCACGCCCGAGGCGTCCTGGAACTCGAACACCGCGATGCGCGGCTCGGGCTGCGTCACCCGATACAGCGCGGAGTTGATGCGCTCGGTCAACGCGGCATCGTCGACCTGGAGGGTGAACGGCGTGGGCTGGTTCGGCGGCCCGCCGGCGGGCACGAGGTCGACCGGCTGACCCGCATCGTCCAGATAGTTCTTGAGGCGCCAGTGCAGCACGCGCGCGCCGCGGTTGGTCAAGACAGCCTGCACGGCGTCGGTCTCGACGATGACCTCGCGTGCAGACGTCTCGCCAACCAGGGTGTCGACGATCGGCTGCGGAGCGATCGCGGCGGGCTCAGCCGGCTGGGCGGCAGGCGCCGGCGTTGGAGCCGCCCCTGCCGGCGCGGCTGCCTGCGCCTGCCCCTGCTCCTGCGTTGCGGGAGTCTCCGCTGGCGGCTGCGGCGCGGGCACGAAAAACACCTGGTAGCCATAGAGCACCAGGAAGGCAAGACCGACGGCGAGGAGCGTGCGGCGTTCCATCACGGAACTGGATCGAGCCCGTGCCCGCCAAACGGCTGGCAGCGCGCCAGCCGGCGCAGTCCGAAGCCGACGCCCTTCAGGGCGCCGTGCCGTCGCACGGCCTCAGCCATGTAATCGGCACACGACGGGTGATACCGGCAGCAACCTGTAAACATTGGTGAAATAAGGACCTTATACCCGCGGATTGCGCCGAGGACGAGCCGTGTGGCGGCGGTCGAGAGCAGCGTGGAAATCGGCTTCGAGACTGGCGAAGGGTGCATCCAGCATTTCCCGGCGCGGCACGACGATGATGTCGACGCCGGCGGCCACCTTGCGGCGCCTGAACAGCTCACGCGCCAGGCGTTTCACGCGATTACGTTCGACGGCCGACCCGAGTTTCCGGGTTGCCGACACCCCCAGGCGGGGGGCGGAGGTGCCATTGGGCACCACGAAGAGGGTCATGTACTTGCCGTGAATGCGGGCGCCTTCGTTGTAGGCGCGCTCGAACTCACGGCGGACACGGACCCGATCGGCAAGCCTAAAGGCTTGCTCCAACTGGACTTATCCTTCGTCTGCGACCGTGAGCTTCTTGCGCCCCTTGGCGCGGCGGCGCTTGAGCACGATGCGGCCGTTCTTGGTGGACATCCGCACGCGGAAGCCGTGCGTCTTCGCCCGGCGGCGGGTGTTGGGTTGAAATGTGCGCTTGCCCTTCTTCGAACGTGCCATGAATCCCTCAGAATGCCGCGCATGACGAGGCGCGGCCTACAAGTCGAACTAGCAATACTAGTCGGCGGCTGAGAGGAGTGTCAATTAAGCGGATGGTGGATGGTAGGGGGCTCGTCATGGCCCACCACCCACCAACCGACGTTGTGTTAGAGTCGCGATCTTCCGGCCAGGGGTGGTCCCAACCCGCCGTTTGGTTCGTTCCCCAAGATTTCCACACCTGTGGAAAACAGTGTGGAAAACGGGAGTTTCGCCGTTTAGCCGTGGTTTTTCTGGCCTGAATTGCATGGATGCGAGCATCTGGGATCAGATCCTCACCCGGATCGAAACCAAGGTTAACCGGCACAGCTTCTACACCTGGTTCAAGCCCACCTCGTTCGTCGCCGACGGCGGTTCGTCGATAACCGTCCGGGTGCCGAACGCGCTGTTCAAGGACTGGCTCACCAAGCACTACTCCGTCGTCCTGACCGAGGCCCTGGCCGAGGTGCGGCGCCCGGATGCCACGCTCCTGTTCGTCGCCGACGGGACGCCGGTGGCCGAGGACGCCGCCAAGCCGCAGCCCGAGCCACAGGCGGAGGACGCGCCCGCCGGCGAGGCCGATGCCGAGGTCGCCCCCGGCGGCCTGAACCCGCGCTACTCCTTCGACACGTTCATCGTCGGGCCGTCGAACCAGTTCGCGCACGCCGCCTGCCGCGCCGTCGCCGAGGCGCCGTCGCGCTCCTACAACCCGCTGTTCATCTACGGCGGTGTGGGTCTGGGCAAGACACACCTGATGCACGCGATTGGGCAGTACGTCCTCGAGCACGACCCGGGGTTGAAGCTCACCTACATCTCGTCAGAGCGATTCATGAACGAGATGATCAACGCGCTGCGCTACGACCGCATCCTCGATTTCCGCGAACGCTATCGCAGCGTCGACGTGCTGCTGGTCGACGACATCCAGTTCGTCTCGGGCAAGGAAGGCACGCAGACCGAGTTCTTCCACACCTTCAACGCGCTCTACGACGCGCAGAAGCAGATCGTCCTCAGCAGCGATCACCCGCCGCACGAAATTCCCAACCTCGAGGAGCGGCTGCGATCGCGCTTTGAATGGGGCTTGATCGCCGACATCCAGTCGCCGGACATCGAGACGAAGATCGCGATTCTCAAGCGAAAAGCCGAGGCCGAAGCCGTCCCGCTGCCCGACAACGTGGCGATGTACATGGCCGGCCGCGTCAAGTCGAACATCCGCGAGCTCGAGGGATCGCTGATCCGCCTGATCGCCTACGCGTCGCTCACCGGCCGCGAAATCTCGATGGACCTGGCGCAGGAGGTGCTGCGCAACGTCATCGACCAGGACAGCCGCGCCATCACCATCGAGTCGATCCAGAAGTTCATTGCGGATCACTTCGCGTTGAAGGTCGGCGACCTCAAGTCGAAGAACAACTCGAAGTCGGTGGCGATGCCGCGGCAGATCGCGATGTATCTGTGCAAGTCGCTGACGCACGCCTCGCTGCCTGAGATCGGGCGCAGCTTTGGCGGCAAGCATCACTCGACGGTGATCCACTCGATCAAGAAGGTCGACGAGATGCGGAAGAGCGACGCGAATTTCAACAGCCAGATCGTCGTGTTTCTCGAATCAATCCGCTGAATCCGCAGCCGTCCACAGGGCGTCGCCGAGCCCGGCTGTGGACGTTTTCGAGGGTCCGAGATCCCCACAGATCGCGCACTGGTCATGCGGGGCGATCCCGCAGAATTATACACACCGCAAATAGCTGATATAGCGTCACTTACAGCTGCATTTCCGGTTTTGCACAGCACCTTTTCTTCGTTATAATTTCTAATCTCTTCTTGATCTTTCTTGTTGAGAGAAGAACAAGCTCCGGCCAGGACCCGCGTCCCAGCCACCCACCCAATCGCCTGAGGTCATCGCACGCCTATGGAACTCGTCGTCCGGAAGAATGAGCTTCTGCGCGAACTGCAACTCTTCCAGGGCATCGTCGAGCGCAAGAACACGATTCCCATCCTGGCCAACGTCCTGATCGAGGCGAAGGGGGACGAGGTCCGCATGCTCGCCACCGACCTCGAGGTGGCGCTGCGCAGCCGGTGCGCGGCGTCGGTCACCAAGGGCGGGTCGCTGACCCTGCCGGCGAAGAAGCTGTACGAAATCGTCAAGGCGCTGCCCGAGACGGACGTGCGCATCGAGGAGGACAAGAACGGCGTGAAGGTCGCCGCCGACCGCTTCGACTCGCGCATGCAGACGCTGCCGCGCGAAGACTTCCCGACGCTGCCGGAGGCGACCGGCGCGGCGCGCACGGCGTTGCCGCGGGAGGCGCTGCGGGAGATGGTCGGCAAGACGCAGTTTGCCATCACCGGTGAGGACACGCGGTTCTTCCTCAACGGCGCCCTGCTGGTGCTGCGGGCCGCCGACATGAGCCTGGTGGCGACCGACGGGCATCGCCTGGCGCTCGTCACCGTGAAGCGCGAGGCCAAGGACAGCACGATCAAGGGCGACGACGAGGTGAAGGTCATCATCCCGAAGAAGACGCTGCTGGAGCTCGGCAAGCTCCTCGCGGAGTCGGACGGGGAGATCTTCTACGAGCGCGGCGAGAACCACCTCTTCTTCGAGGTCGGCGGCCGCATGCTGATTTCGCGGATCATCGACGGCCAGTTCCCGGCCTACGAGCGCGTCATCCCGAAGGGGAACGACAAGGACATCGAGTTCGAGCGCGACCGGCTGACGAGCGCCGTCAAGCGCGTGGCGCTGCTGTCGAACGAACGCTCGCGGGCGGTGAAGTTCGAGATCAGCAAGGGCAAGGTCGAGGTCACCTCGAGCAGCTCGGAGTTCGGCGAAGCGCGTGAGCAGCTCGCCGTCGACTACAGCGGCAGCGCGATGGCCATCTCGTTCAACGCGCAGTACGTGCTCGACTTCCTCAACGTGGTCGAGACCGACATCGTGTCGCTGTCGCTGAAGGACGAAGTGAGCCAGGCCGTCATGAAACCCGTGGGCGCGGAGGGGTACGACTACACCTACGTGATCATGCCGATGCGCATCTGACCAAGGAAAACGTGGAACATCCCGAACAGCAGCAGGACCAGCAGGCCGAGACTCTTCCCACGCCAGATACGGCACCGGCGGCCTCGAACGGAAACGGCTCAGACGACTACGGCGCGGACAAGATCAAGGTCCTCGAGGGGCTCGAGGCCGTCCGCAAGCGACCCGCCATGTACATCGGGTCGACCGGGACGCCCGGGCTGCATCACCTCGTGTACGAAATTGTCGACAATTCCATCGACGAGGCGCTGGCCGGCTTCTGCGATCAGGTCAACGTCACCATCCACATCGACAACTCGATCACGGTCGTCGACAACGGCCGTGGCATCCCGGTCGACCCGATGCCGGATGGCCGTTCGGCCGCCGAAGTCGTGCTGACGGTGCTCCACGCCGGCGGCAAGTTCGAGAACTCTGCCTACAAGGTGTCCGGCGGCCTGCACGGCGTCGGCGTCTCGGTCGTCAACGCGCTGTCGGAGCGGCTCGACCTCGAGATCTGGCGCAACGGGCAGGTCTACCAGATGGCGTTCGAGCGCGGCAACCCGACCGCGGCGCTCGAGGTGACCGGCACGACCGAGAAGCGCGGCACCAAGATCACGTTCCAGGCGGATCCCCAGATTTTCGAAACCACCGAGTACAGCTTCGACACGCTGGCCCAGCGGCTGCGCGAGCTCGCCTTCCTGAACGGCGGCATCCTGATCACGCTCGACGATGAGCGCGACGGCAAGAGCCACAAGTTCCAGTACGAGGGGGGCATCGTCTCGTTCGTCGAGCACCTGAACAAGAACAAGGCGAACGTCAACGACAAGCCGATTTTCATGAAGGGGGCGAAGGACGGCATCGAGGCCGAGATCGCCCTGCAGTGGAACGACAGCTACACCGAGCTGGTGTTCACCTTCGCCAACAACATCAACACGCACGAGGGTGGCACGCACCTGTCCGGGTTCCGGGCGGCGCTGACGCGCACGATCAACGCCTACGCCGCCAAGAGCAGCCTGGCGAAGGACCTGAAGGACGCCAGCATCAGCGGCGACGACATCCGCGAAGGGCTGACCGGCGTCATCAGCGTCAAGATTCCGCAGCCGCAGTTCGAGGGGCAGACCAAGACCAAGCTCGGGAACACCGAGGTCAAGGGGATCGTCGAGGCGATCGTCAACGACAAGCTCGGGCAGTTCCTCGAGGAGAACCCGGCGGTCGCCAGGCGGATCATCGGCAAGGCGGTCGACGCCGCCCGGGCGCGCGAAGCGGCGCGCAAGGCGCGCGACCTGGTGCGCCGCAAGGGAGCGCTCGACGGCAGCTCGCTGCCCGGCAAGCTGGCCGACTGCCAGGAGCGCGATCCGGCCCACAGCGAGCTCTACATCGTCGAGGGCGAGTCGGCCGGCGGCTCGGCCAAGCAGGGACGCGACCGCAAGTTCCAGGCGATCCTGCCGATCAAGGGGAAGATCCTCAACGTCGAGAAGGCGCGCTTCGACAAGATGCTGAGCAGCGACGAGATCAAGACGATGATCGCGGCGCTCGGCACCGGCATCGGCGTCGAGGACTTCGACGTCGAGAAGCTGCGCTACCACCGCGTCATCATCATGACCGACGCCGACGTGGACGGGTCGCACATCCGGACGCTGCTGCTCACGTTCTTCTACCGGCAGATGCCGCAGTTGATCGACCGCGGCCACATCTACATCGCGCAGCCGCCGCTCTTCCGCGCCAAGCGCGGCCGGTCGGAGACCTTCATCAAGGACGAGCGCGAGCTCGACAGCTTCCTGATGCGCCGCGCCGTCGAATCGCGCGTCGTCAAGCTGGCCGATGGCGGCGAGATGTTCGGGGAGACGCTCGAGCGCAACCTGCAGCGGATGATCTCGTTCCGCGGGCTGCTGCAGAAGGTCACCCGCCGCGGCAACCCGGCCGACATCGTCTCGATGCTGATCCAGCAGGACGCGCGCGACAAGTCGTTCTTCGAGCAGCACGAGAAGCTCGACATGATTGCCGCGCGCATGACCACTCCGCTCCGCGCCGTCACCGTCAAGCGAGACGACGAGCACAGCGCGTTCGCGCTCGACATCGACGACCGCACGCAGGGCTACCCGCGGGCGTACACGATTGGCCCGACGTTCGTGAGCTCCGGCGAGTACCGCACGCTGCTCAACGCCTACCGCGAGATCCAGGCCGTGACGTTCCCGGTCGTGGTCAAAGCGACGGCGGCGGCCGTCGACGCGGAGGAGACGGAGGGCGCCGAGGACGGCGGGGAGCCGAACAAGGCTCGCCCCACGAAGAAGGACGCGGACACGACGCTCCACAACGTCGACGAGTTCGTCGAGTTCTTCATCGCCGCCGGCAAGAAGGGGGTGGCGGTGAACCGCTACAAGGGGCTCGGCGAGATGAACCCCGACACGCTCTGGCAGACGACGATGGACCCGGGCGTGCGGACGCTGCTGCAGGTCCGCGCCGAGGACCACGCCGAGGCCGACCAGATGTTCACGACGCTGATGGGCGACCAGGTGGAGCCGAGGCGGAAGTTCATCGAGGATAACGCGCTAGACGTCAGGAATCTGGACGTCTAGCACGTTGTCCTCGATTCACCTGAAGGGGGAAGGGGGAAGGGGTTAGGGGGAAGGGCTGGGCCAGGGACTAGTCCCTGAGACAGCCCTTGGCCCCCCCCCCCCCCCCCCCCCCCTACAAAGACACCACATGGACCAATCGACAGCACCAAACCGCGTACCGGTAAACATCGAAGACGAGATGAAGCGCTCGTACATGGATTACGCCATGAGCGTCATCATCGGGCGAGCGCTGCCTGACATCCGCGACGGGTTGAAGCCGGCGCACCGCCGCGTGCTCTACGGCATGAAGACGATGGGGCTGTCGGCGACACGCGGCTACCGCAAGTGCGCCAAGATCGTCGGCGAGGTGATGGGGAACTTCCATCCCCACGGCGACGCCTCGATCTACGACACGCTCGTCCGGCTGGCGCAGGACTTCAACATGCGCGCGCCGCTGGTCGATGGCCAGGGCAACTTCGGATCGATCGACGGCGACCCGCCGGCGGCGATGCGGTATACGGAGGCCCGGCTCGAGGCGCTCGGCGACGAGATGATGACGGATCTCGACAAGGAGACCGTCGACTTCGTCCCGAACTACGACGAGACGACCGAGGAGCCGGCGGTCCTGCCGTCGCCGTTTCCGAACCTGCTGGTCAACGGGTCAGCCGGCATTGCCGTCGGCATGGCGACCAACATCCCGCCGCACAACATGCGGGAGGTGATCGAGGCGGCAATCTGGACGATCGAGAGCGCCCAGGGTGACGCCCCGCCAACGGTGGCCGAAAAGCAGCGGACGCTGCTCGAGATCGTCCCGGGCCCCGACTTCCCCACCGGCGGCTACATCGTCGGCAGCCACGGCATCAAGCAGGCCTACCTGACGGGGCGCGGCACCGTCATCATGCGCGCCAGGGCGGAGATCGAGACGTCGAAGAAGGGCGATCGTCAGTCGATCGTCATCGACGCCATCCCCTACCAGGTCAACAAGGCGAAGCTGATCGAGCGCATCGCCGACCTGGTGCGGGAGAAGACGATCGAGGGGATCTCGGACATCCGCGACGAGTCGGACCGCGACGGGCTGCGCATTGTCATCGACCTGAAGCGCGGCGAGGTTGGCGACGTCATCCTCAACAACCTGTACAAGCACACGCAGCTGCAGAGCAGCTTCGGCATCATCATGCTCGCCATCGTCGGCGGGCGGCCGAAGGTGCTGTCGCTCGTCGAGCTGATCGACAACTTCATCGAGTTCCGCCGCGAGGTCGTGCGGCGGCGCACCGAGTTCGAGCTGCGGAAGGCCGAGGCGCGGCGCCACATCCTCGAGGGGCTGAAGATCGCCCTCGACCACATCGACGCGGTCATCGCGCTGATCCGCGCCGCGAAGAACCCCGGCGAGGCGCGCGACGGGCTGATGGCGCAGTTCGGCCTGAGCCAGATCCAGGCGCAGGCCATCCTCGACATGCAGCTGCAGCGGCTCACCGGCCTCGAGCGGCAGAAGATCCTCGACGAGCTCGCCGAGCTGCTGAAGGTGATCGAGCGGCTGCTGGCGATCCTCTCGAGCGAGAAGCTGCTGATGCAGATCATCGTCGAGGAGCTGCGCCGCATCCAGGAGAAGTACGGCGAGGAGCGGCGGACGCAGATCCTGCCGGAAGAGGGCGAGTTCCGCATCGAGGACCTGATTGCCGAGGAAGACATGGCCATCACGGTCAGCAACACCGGCTACATCAAGCGGACGGCCATTACCAGCTACCGGAGCCAGCGCCGCGGCGGCAAGGGGCGCATCGGCATGCGGACCCGCGAGGAGGACTTCGTCAGCCACCTCTTCGTCGCCTCGACCCACGCCTACATCATGATCTTCTCGGACCGCGGCCGCGCCTACTGGCTCAAGGTCCACCACATTCCCGACGTCGGCCCCGATGGCCGCGGCAAGGCGATCGCCAACCTGGTCTCGATGCAGGACGGCGAGCGCATCGCCGCGATGCTGGCGGTGAAGGAGTTCGAGGAGAACAAGTTCATCGTCATGGGCACCACGCGCGGCGAGGTCAAGAAGATGGAGCTGACGGCGTTCAGCAACCCGCGCGCCGGCGGCATCATCGCCATGGACGTCGAGGAAGGCGACGCGGTGATCGCCGCCCAGATTTCCGACGGCACCCACGAGGTGTTCATCGGCACCCGCGACGGCATGTCGATCCGCTTCCCCGAAGCCGACGTCCGATCGATGGGACGCACCGCCGGCGGCGTCCGCGGCATCCTGCTGCGGGAAGGGGACGAAGTGGTCGGGATGGACGTCCTCGGGCCCGGCGGCACCATCCTCGCCGTCACCGAGAAGGGCTACGGCAAGCGGACCGTGCTCGACGAGTACCGTGTCCAGTCGCGCGGCGGCACCGGCATCATCAACATCCAGACCTCCGAACGCAACGGCAAGGTCATCGGCGTCCTGCAGGTCACCGACGATGACGAGCTGATGGTGATCACGCAGCAGGGCAAGACGCTGCGGATGCATGCGAGGGATATCCGCACCATCGGCCGTGCCACCCAGGGCGTGACGCTGATCGACACCGAGGGCGACGACCGCGCCGTGTCAGTGGCGAGGCTGGCCGAGCGAGAAGAGGAGAATGGCTCGGAGGCTTCGGAGGACACGGAGACAAAAGATCACACGGAGTAGCGGAGGAACGGAGACAATTAGATTTTTGTTCTGCCCAGCTCGGCATAACCGGGTCGAATCACCCTTCGAATCCCGTCCACGAGCCTCGGTACGTTGAAGTTGATCAGCAGGCCGACCGGGCAGTTGGTCAGGCGCATGTAGGTCAGGACCTGCGCCTCGTGGACCCCTAACAGGCCCTCTACGGACTTCAGCTCGAGGACCACCTGGGGGTTGTCGAGGAAATAAACGCGAACGTGCTCGAGAGATCGCAAAAATCGAGACGCGCGAGCGAGCGCCAGTACGAAAAAGCCTCCGTTTCTCCGTTGCTCCGTGTGTGCCCTTCTCCTTGATCTCCGGAGTCTCTACGCGACTTCGAGCTTCGCGAACTTTGCCCGCAGCGTCTTCTGCCCCACGGTGTTGAAGCGCACCACCAGCTTGGTGTCATCGTCCAGGCGTTCGACGCTGAGGATCGTGCCGACGCCGAAGGCGGGGTGCTTCACGCGCGAGCCTGGCTTGAGACCGCCTGGCACGGACTGGTCCTCGTCCTCGTAGCTGTAGGCAGGCGTCTCTTCCCTGGCGCGGCCGCGGTAGCCGCTTCCCTTCCCATACGGGGCGGCCCGATAGCTGGAAAACGATGACGAGTACGGCGACACGAAGG
>JBFWUM010000011.1:43702-58147 GCA_050247255.1 Vicinamibacterales bacterium
GACTGGTCCTCGTCCTCGTAGCTGTAGGCAGGCGTCTCTTCCCTGGCGCGGCCGCGGTAGCCGCTTCCCTTCCCATACGGGGCGGCCCGATAGCTGGAAAACGATGACGAGTACGGCGACACGAAGGTTGAGGGGACCTCTTCGATCAGCTCCGGCGGAATCTCGTCGATGAAGCGGGACGGCTCGGTGGACTGGTACTCGCCGAAGACCCGGCATCGGGCTGCGGAGGTGAGCACGAGGCGGCGCTCGGCGCGGGTGATGCCGACGTAGCAGAGGCGCCGCTCCTCCTCGAGCTCGGCCTCGTCATCGGCGGAGCGTGAATGCGGGAAGAGCCCCTCCTCCAGGCCGGTGATCATCACGACCGGGAACTCCAGCCCCTTGGCGCTGTGCATGGTCATCATCAGCACCCGGGCGTTCTTCGCGCCATCCTCCTCGTCAACGTCAGACAGCAGCGAGAGCTGGTCGACGAAGCCGCCAAGCGACGGCTCGGGATTCCGGGTCTCGTACTCGCGCGCGGCCGAGACGAGTTCGGCGAGGTTCTCGATGCGCCCCTCGGCCTCCTCGCTGTGCTCCTCGCGCAGGTCCTGCAGGTAGCCGCTCTGGTCGAGCACCTTGGCCAGGGCCACTGAGACCGATTCCTGGCGCGCCGTCTCGGCGAGCGAGCCAACCAGGTCCCGGAAGGCGGTCAGCGACGCGGTGGCGCGTGGTGCCAGCAGCCGCTTGTCCACGGCGTGCACCAGGCGCACCCAGAGCGAGTCATTCGCCGCCGCCGGCGCGAGGCCGGTGAACAGCGGCGGCAGGTCGGCGTCGGTCGGCAGGTCCACCGCGTCGAGCGACTCCATGACCCCCTTGCCGACACCGCGCGCCGGCACGTTGATGATCCGCCGCAGGCTGACGTTGTCGTGCGGGTTGAGGATCACCTTCAGGTAGGCGAGCGCGTCTTTCACTTCCTTGCGCTCGTAGAACCTGACGCCGCCGATGATCTTGTAGGCGGTGCCCGAGCGCCTCAGCGCGTCTTCAATGGTTCGTGACTGGGCGTTGGTGCGATACAGGACGGCGACGGTGTTCTCGGGGTCCTCGTGCAGCGCCTGCCTGGCGGTCCGGCCGACGTACTCGGCTTCGTCGAGATCGTCGCCGGCCCGGTAGAGCAGGATCTTCGCCCCGCCCTTCCGCTCGGTATAGAGCCGCTTGTCCTTGCGGTTGCGGTTCTGCGCAATCACCGCGGATGCTGCATCCAGGATGATCTGCGTCGACCGGTAGTTGCGTTCCAGCTTGACGATGCGCGCCTCGGGGAAGTCGTGCTCGAAGTCGAGGATGTTCTTCAGGTCGGCGCCGCGCCACTTGTAGATCGACTGATCGGGGTCGCCGACGACCGCCAGGTTGCGGTGGCGCGAGGCGAGCTGCTGCACCAGCATGTACTGCGGCCGGTTGGTGTCCTGGTACTCGTCGACCATCAGGAACTGGAACTTCTCGGCGTACTTCTCCCGTATGGGGGCGGCCTTGTCGAACAGCTCCACGGTCTTCAGCAGCAGATCATCGAAGTCGAGCGCGTTCGCCTCCTTGAGCGCCTTGACGTAGATCTCGTAGAGCTTGCCGATCTGCTCCTCCCGCGGGTTCCATGAGCCTGCCGTGAACGCCTCGGGGCCCTCCATCCGGTTCTTGGCGTGCGAGATGCGCGACAGCGCCATGCGCGGCGCCAGCGAGCTGTCGTCGACCCCAATCTGCTTCAGCGCCTGCTTCATGACGGTGAGCTGGTCGGTGGAGTCGTAGATGACGAAGTCGCGCGACAGCCCGATGTTCGGCGCCTCGCGCCGCAGCAGCCTGGCGCACAGCGCGTGGAAGGTCGAGATCCACATCTGCCGGCAGTCGACGCGCAGCAGCGTCTCGACACGCGTGCGCATCTCCTCGGCCGCCTTGTTGGTGAAGGTGACGGCGAGCACGCGATCGGGATAGGCGACGCGCTCGCTGACGAGATGGGCAATGCGATGCGCGATGACGCGGGTCTTTCCGGACCCTGCGCCAGCGAGGATCAGCAGCGGCCCTTCGCGGTGAAGGACGGCTTCCTGTTGTTCGGGGTTGAGGGAGGAAAGTAGATCCATGTCAGATCAAAGGTCGAAGGTGGAAGGTCACAGGTGGTCGCCGGAGCCGGCGTACCTTTGACCTTCCACCTTTGACCTTTGACCTATTCTACCGTCACCGACTTGGCGAGGTTCCGCGGCTGGTCGACGTCGCAGCCTCTGCGTACTGCGATGTGGTACGCAAGCAGCTGCAGCGGGATGGTCATGACGATCGGCGTGAGCAGCGCCGTCGTCGCCGGCATCGCCAGCTGGACGTCGTTGCCCGGATCGAGCACTGCGGCCATGCGCGGGTCGCCCTCGGTGGTGATGGCGATCACCGAGCCGCCGCGCGCCTTGGCTTCCTGCACGTTGCCGATCATCTTCTCGAACACGTGGTCGTCGGGCGCGATGGCGACGACCGGCATCTGCTCGTCGATGAGCGCGATCGGCCCGTGCTTCATCTCCCCAGCCGGATAGCCCTCGGCATGGATGTAGGAGATTTCCTTGAGCTTCAGCGCGCCCTCGAGCGCGATCGGGTAGTTGATGCCCCGCCCCAGGAAGAGGAAGTCGGAGCGGTTGTAGAACTTCTCCGCCACTTTCTCGACGCCGGCCGAGGCCTTGATCGCCTGCTCGATGATCTGCGGCAGCTGGAGCAGCTCGTCGATGTGGCGGCGGATGTCGTCGGCCGCCAGCGTGCCCCGGACCTGGGCCATGTAGAGCGCAAGGATCTGCAGCGCCACGAGCTGCGAGGTGAACGCCTTGGTCGACGCCACCCCGATTTCCGGGCCGGCGTGGGTGTAGACGGTGCCGTTGGCCTCGCGGGTCGCCATGCTGCCGACCACGTTGCAGATGGCAATGCTGCTCGCCCCCTTCCGGCGCGCCTCGCGCAGCGCGGCGAGCGTGTCGGCGGTCTCCCCCGACTGCGTGATGACAATCGTCAGCTCGTTCTTCGCGACGATCGGGTTGCGGTAGCGATACTCGGAGCCGTAGTCGACTTCGACCGGCACCTGCGCCAGCGCCTCAATCAGGTACTTGCCAACGAGCCCGGCGTGCCACGACGTGCCGCAGGCGACGATGGTGACCTTCTGCAGCGCCCGGAAGGCCTCCTCGGGGATGTTCAGGTCCTCGAGGAAAATCTGCCCGCGGTCGAGGGAGACGCGGCCGAGGATGGTGTCGCGGGCGGCGGCCGGCTGCTCGAAGATCTCCTTGAGCATGAAGTGCTTGTGGCCGCCCTTCTCCGCCGCGATCGGATCCCACAGCACGCGCTGCGTGGTCTTTGAGACCGCCTTGCCCGCGTAGTCGGTGAACTCGACGCCAGAGCGCGTGATGACCGCCATCTCTTCGTCGCCGAGGAAGACGACGTCGCGCGTGTGCGCCAGGATCGCCGGGATGTCGGAGGCGACGAAGAACTCGTTCTCGCCGAGGCCGACGACAATCGGCGGGCCGTTGCGCACGGCGACGATCTTCTCGGGGTCGTCGACCGAGACGAGCACCAGCGCGAACATCCCGCGCATCTGCTGCAGCGCCCGGCGGACGGCGTTCTCGAGCCCGTCGGCCTGCATTTCGCGCTCGACGAGGTGGGCGACGATTTCGGTGTCGGTTTCGGTCTTGAACTGGTGCCCCTGCTGCTGCAGCTCGCGCTTCAGATCCAGGTAGTTCTCGATGATCCCGTTGTGGACGACGACGATCTTGCCCGTGCAGTCGCGGTGCGGGTGGGCGTTCTCTTCCGTCGGCCGTCCGTGCGTCGCCCAGCGCGTGTGGCCGACGCCGTAGAGGCCGTCAACCGGTTCGGCCTCGATCGCGTGCTCCAGGTTGGCCAGCTTCCCCGCCGAGCGGCGCAGCGAGATCCCTTCCGGGCTGACCACGGCGACGCCCGCCGAGTCGTAGCCGCGGTACTCCATGCGCCGCAGTCCGTCGAGGAGGACGGGGACGACCGGTTTCGAGCCGATGTAGCCGATGATTCCGCACATATCTCTGGTGCCTCGTTCCTGGTGCCTGGTGCCCGGTGCGTCGAGAGTTCTTAGTGCCTGGAGCCCTTCTTCTTCGCCGCCCAGCCCTCTTTGTTCTCCTGGCGGCCGCGGGCGATGCCGAGTGCGCCGGCGGGAACATCGCGGGTGATGGACGAGCCGGCGGCGACGTAGGCGCCCTTCCCTACCGTGACCGGCGCGACGAGCTGGCTGTCGCTGCCAATGAACACGCCGTCCTCGATCACCGTCGGGTGCTTCTTCTCCCCGTCGTAGTTGCACGTAATCGTGCCGGCGCCGATGTTCACGCCGGCGCCGATCGTGGCATCGCCGAGATAGCTCAGATGGTTGGCCTTCGAGCCGGCCCCCAGCGTCGTCTTCTTCAACTCCACGAAGTTGCCGATCCTTGCCCCCTCGCCCACCACCGTCTCGGGCCGCAGATGAGCAAACGGGCCGACGGCGACCCCATCTGCAACCCGCGCACCAACGATGAGGCAGAAGTTGTTGACCGTGACCCGGTCGCCGATTTCCGAGTCAGCAATGCGGACATGCGCCTGGATGTCGCAGGCCGCACCAATGCGGGACTGTCCCTCGATGACCACACCCGGGTGTATCACCGTGTCTGCACCAATCTGGACGTCCGGATCGATGTAGGTGGTCGCCGGGTCGACGATGGTGACCCCGGCCGCCATCAGTTCTTCGTTCTTTCCCTGTCGCACAATCCTGCTCACGTCGGCCAGCTCCGTGCGGCTGTTGATGCCGCGAATTTCCTGCGCGTTCTCGACGAGCAGCGTTTCCACCGGCAGCTTGCGGCGGCGAGAGATCGCCACCAGGTCGGTCAGGTAGTACTCCCCTTGCGCGTTCTGTGAGGCGATGCCGCGCAGCGCGTCGAACAGCACGGCCAGGTCGAAGGCGTAGATGCCGCTGTTGATCTCGTGGATCTTCCGTTCCTCGGGCGAGGCGTCACGCTCCTCGACGATGCGGGCGATCCGCCCCTCGTGCCGGACGACGCGGCCGTAGCCGTAGGGCCGGTCGACGTTGGCCGTCACGACCGTGGCGGCGGCGCCGGCGGCCGTGTGTGTGGCGAGCAGACGCTGCAGCGTCGAGGCCGACAGCAGCGGCACGTCTCCCGACAGCAGGATGAGCGTCCCCGACTGCCCGCTCAGGAGCGGCTCGACCTGCTGGACAGCGTGCGCGGTACCCAGCTGCGGCTCCTGCAGGGCAAACTGGACGCCCGGCTCGCCCGCCAGGTGGGCGCGAACAGCGTCTGCCTTGTGGCCGACGATGACCGTGATGGTTGCCGGGTCAAGCGAGCGTGCCGTCTTCAGGACGTGGCGAATCAGCGATCGCCCTGAGATCGGATGCAGCACCTTGGGCAGGGCGGATTTCATCCGGGTCCCCTGTCCGGCGGCGAGAATCGCCACGTGAGTGGCCAGATTGGTCATACAACAGATTTCTTGTGTTTCTCGACCGCCAGATACACTTCCCTGGCCGGTCGGCCGTGCTCTTTCGCGACCCTGTTGATCGCGGCGCGACGTCCCAAATTGCCAGTTTCTGTTATTCGCCAGAATTCACTGGCCAATACCTCGTCCGACACCTCAACATGCGTATCTTCAACAACTTCAATAGGTCCAACGACGATGGTGAACTCGCCGCGGGGGGAGTGAAGTCGCTGCGCGAGGGCGGAGGCTGAGCCGCGGAGGAACTCCTGATGTGCCTTCGTGAGCTCGCGAGCCACCATTATTGGTCTTTCAGCCAAAAATAGGCTCGCCTCTTCCAGTGTTCGGCGGATTCTATGCGGAGCCTCGAAGAACGTGACCGTGTGTCTGGTCTCGGAAAGCACTGCCCACCAGCCACTTCTGTCTTTAGACCTAAGAGGTGGGAATCCAAGAATCGTCCACGGTGCCAACGGAAACCCTGATGCCACGCCAGCGGCGAGCGGGGCGCTGGCACCAGGAATCGGGTCGACCTCAATCCCTTGATCGATGCAGGCCCGCACCAATTCCAGGCCTGGATCGGAGATCGAGGGGGTGCCGGCGTCGGTCACCAGCGCCACCTTCTCCCCGGCTTCGAGTCGGGCCATCAAGCGGGGAAGCCGGGTTCGGGTGTTGTGCTCATGGAAGCTCAGCATCGGGGTGTCGATGCCGTGGTGGGCCAGCAATCCCCGGGTTCGCCGCGTATCTTCGGCGGCAATCACGTCGGCCTCCCGGAGCAGGCGCAGTGCCCGCAGCGTGATGTCCTCGAGGTTCCCGATGGGCGTCGAGACGAGGAACAACGTGCCGGCCATGCGTGAAGCGGTTATTGTACTATTACGGGATGCGCGCTCACCGACGGACGAGACAGAGCGCCAGCCATGACCGGGCATGTACCCATCGGAGCCATTTCCGCACTTCGTCGACGATTACCTCGCGTACCTCCACGAGGTACATCCGAGTAACGCCAGCCTGGACGGGGTGCACCTGCACGACGACCTGCTGGAGGACCTGAGCAAGTCGGCGGTCGACGCGCACGTCCGCGCCCTTGCCGGATTCTCCCGGCGCCTGCATCAGATCGATCCCGCACTGCTCTCACCGTCCGACCGCGTCGACCACGCCATTCTCGCGGCGGACGTCGAAGGGCGGATGGTCGATCTCGAGCAGGTGCGCGGCTGGGAGAAGAACCCGCAGCCGTATGCCGAGATCATCGGCACCAGCATCGCCACGCAGGCGCTGTTCGCCTACGCCCCCGAAGCCGAACGCGCCCGCCGCGTGGTCAGCAAGCTGCGCCAGGTGCCGCGGCTGGTCGACGCGGCCCGCGACAACGTCAAGGACACGCCGGGCATTTTCGTGAAGGTCGGCCTCGAGACGTGGCGCGGCGCGCTCAAGTTCATCGAGAGCGACCTGCCGCGCGCCTTCTCGACGCTCGACGACCTGCACATCCTCGGCGACCTCGCCGACACGTCCACCGAGGCGGCGACGGCGATCAAGAGCTACATCCAGTACCTGGAGACCGATCTCGCGCCGCGCGCGAAGGCGTCCTTCCGCCTGGGGCGCGAGCAGTTCGAGCAGAAGCTGAAGCTCGAGGAGGGGCTGCCGCTCAGCGCCGACCGGCTGCTGGCCATTGCCGAGCGCGAGCTCCACGACGCGCAGGAGGAGTTCCGCTCGGTCGCCGGCAAGTTGAACGGCGGCGACCCGATCGCGGCCTGGCGCGCGGCGAAGGAGGAACATCCCGACGCCGGATCGCTGGTCGGCATCGCGCAGGAGCAGCTCAAAGAGCTCGAGGGGTTCCTCCGCAGGCAGTCGATCGTCAGCCTGCCGGACGGGGAGCCGGTGGTCGTCGCGCCGTCGCCCGATTTCTACCGCTGGGCGTTTGCCAGCATGTGGACGCCGGGGCCGTTCGAGACGAAGCCGAGCCGCGCCTACTACTACCTGACCGATGTCGATCGCTCCTGGCCGCCCGAGCGGCAGAAGGAGCACATGCGCGACTTCAACCTGCCGACGCTCTGGAACATCTCGATCCACGAGGTCTATCCCGGGCACTTCCTGCACTACCAGCACCTGCGGCAGGTCGAGTCGAAGGTGCGCAAGTCGATCTTCTTCGCCCCCGGATCGTTCGTCGAAGGCTGGGCGCACTACTGCGAGCAGATGATGATCGAGGCCGGCTTCCGCAAGAAGGACACCAGCCTCAAGGTCGGGCAGCTTGCCGAGTCGCTCGTCAGGCTCGTCCGCTTCATCGTCGGCATCCGGCTGCACTGCGAGGACATGTCGGTGGAGCAGGGGATGCGCTACTTCCGCGACGAGGCGTTCCTCGAGGAAGCGACCGCGCGGCGCGAGGCGGAGCGCGGGACGTTCGATCCGACGTATCTCGTCTACTCGGCGGGAAAGCTGATGATGCTCAAGCTCCGCCACGACTACAGGGAGCGGCAGAGCGGCAAGTTCTCGCTGAAGACGTTCCACGACGCGGTGCTGTCGCAGGGGAGCGCGCCGTTCTGGGCGCACCGGCAGCTGCTGCTCGGCGACACCGCGGACGCCGTGCTGGAGTAATCGACCGTGCCACTCTACGAGTATCAGTGCGAGGCGTGCGGCCAGCGCTTCGAGGCGATCCAGAAGTTCTCGGACGCGCCGCTCGAGAGCTGCCGCAAGTGCGGCAAGGGACCGGTGGCGAAGCTGCAGTCGTCGCCGGCGTTCCAGTTCAAGGGGTCGGGCTGGTACATCACCGACTACGCCAAGAAGAGCAGCAGCGAGGCATCGTCGGCGACAAAGACCGACACGAAGAGTGAGGCGAAGTCCGAGTCGAAGTCAGAGACGAAGACCGAGACGAAGACCGAGGCCAAGAGCGACCCCAAGCCGGCTTAGCGATGGTGGGTGGTCGGTGGTCGAGGGTCGGTAAATACCGGGGCGGTAACGACGATCAACCACCGACCACCGACCATCGGCCTCACACCCCGATCTTCATATCCAACGTCTCGAGGTACTTGCGGAACGGCTCTGCCAGGTCCGGGCGCTTCAGCGCGAAGTAGACAATCGCCTTCAGGAAGCCGAGCTTGTTGCCGGTGTCGTGGCGGACGCCGTTGACTTCGCACGCGTAGATCGGGCGCTCGCGCAGCAGGCGGCGCAGGCCGTTGGTCAGCTGGATCTCGCCGGTCCGATCGTTGGTGGTCGCCTCGAGTGCGGGGAAGATGTCGGGCGTCAGGATGTAGCGGCCGATGATCGCCAGGTTCGACGGCGCCTCGTCGCGCGGCGGCTTCTCGACCATGTCGGTGACCCGGTACACGCCGGGGCCGTGCGTGGAGCTCTCGTCCACGGCGACGATGCCGTAGCTCGAGACGTCCTCCGCCGGCACGCGCTCGACGCAGAGCACCGGCGCCCCGGTCTGCCCGTAGACGTCCATCATCTGCTTCAGCGCCGGCGGCTGCGCGTCGATCACATCGTCGCCGAGCACGACGGCGAATGGTTCGTCGCCGACCAGGCTGCGCGTGACGAGCACCGCATGGCCCAGGCCGAGCGGTTCGCCCTGCCGCACGTACGACACGTTGATCAACCGCGAGATCTTCCGGATCTCCTCGAGCTGCGCCGTCTTGCCGCGCTGTTCCAGGAAACTCTCCAGCTCGAACGCCACGTCGAAGTGGTCCTCGATGGCGTTCTTGCCGCGGCCGGTGACGATGACGATGTTGTCGATGCCGGAGGCGACGGCTTCCTCGACGCCGTACTGGATGACCGGCTTGTCGACGAGGACCAGCATCTCCTTGGGTTGGGCTTTGGTCGCCGGCAGGAAGCGGGTGCCGAGCCCCGCCGCAGGAAAGATGGCCTTGCGAATCGATCGATCCATTGTCGCGATCCTAACTCAGATAAACTCACCAGCTATGCTCGATCCGGCCCTGTTGCGAGAGGGAATCGCGTCCGTTCGCGAGGCCGTGCGTAAGCGCGGCGCCGACATGAATGCTGAGCTTGAGGAGCTGGCCGTGCTGGAATCGCGCCGCCGGCGGATGCTCCCGGAGCTCGAAGGGCTCAAGCGCGAGCAGAACGCGGCGGGCGACGAGCTGGCGCGGGCGAAGCGGCAGGGGCAGGACGTCGGCGGCATCCAGGAGCAGAACCGCGCGCGGGGACAGAAGATCAAACAGCTCGGCGTCGAGCTCGACACCCTCGAGCAGCGGCGCAACCGCGGGCTGCTGACCATTCCCAACCTGCCGCACGAAAGCGTCCCGGAAGGGAAGAGCGCCGCCGACAACGTGGAAGTGCGGCGTGTCGGCGAACCGACGGCGTTGTCCTTTACGCCGCAGGCGCACTGGGACCTCGGGCCCGCGCTGGGGATCATCGACTTCGAGCGCGGCACCAAGATCGCCGGGGCGCGCTTCAGCGTGCTGGTCGGGCAGGGGGCGCGGCTGGGGCGCGCGCTGATCAACTTCATGCTCGACCTCCACACCCGCGAGCATGGCTACACCGAGGTCGAGCCGCCGTTCATGGCGAACACCGCCTCGCTGACCGGCACCGGCAACCTGCCGAAGTTCGAGGCCGACCTGTTCAAGATCGGCGGCGACTGGGACCTGTACCTCGTGCCGACCGCGGAAGTGCCGCTGACCAACATGCATCGCGGCGAGATCCTGGACGGCCGCGCGCTGCCGATCCGCTACACGGCCTACACGCCGTGCTTCCGCAGCGAGGCCGGGTCGTACGGCGCCGACGTGCGCGGGCTGATTCGGCAGCACCAGTTCGACAAGGTGGAGCTCATGGTCTTCACGACGCCCGACCGGTCGTACGACGAGCTGGAGCGGCTGACGTCGAACGCGGAGGAAGTGCTCACGCGGCTCGAGCTGCCGTATCGCACCATGCTGCTGTGCACCGGCGACATGGGGTTTGCGTCGGCCAAGACCTACGACATCGAGGTCTGGCTGCCGAGCCAGCAGACCTACCGCGAGATCTCCTCGTGCAGCAATACGGAGGCATTCCAGGCGCGGCGCGCCAATATCAAGTACCGGCCCGAGGGAACCGGCAAGGCCGAGTTTGCCCACACATTGAACGGATCGGGGCTGGCGGTTGGGCGTACACTCATCGCCATTCTCGAGAACTACCAGCAGGCGGACGGATCGGTCGTGGTGCCCGAGGCGCTGCGGCCCTATATGAACGGCGTCGAGATCATCAGGAACACGAGCCATGGCTGAAATGACCCTGCGTGTAAACGGGGCAACCCGGCGCGTCGACGTGGAGCCATCGACCCCGCTGTTGTATGTCCTGCGGAACGACCTGGACTTGAGCGGCCCGCGCTTCGGCTGCGGCCTGGGGCAGTGCGGCGCCTGCACGGTGCTGATCAACGGCACGGCGGTGCGCTCCTGCACGCGCACCGTCTCGACGGCGCAGAACGTCGAGATCACCACGCTCGAGGGGCTGGCGCAGAACGGCCAGCTGCATCCGGTGCAGCAGGCGTGGATCGACGAGCAGGTGCCGCAGTGCGGCTTCTGCCAGAACGGGCAGATCCTCACCGCCAAGGCGCTGCTCGATCGCAACCCGAATCCGTCGGACGCGGAAATTCGCCAGGCGATGGCCGGCACCTTGTGCCGATGCATGACGTATTACCGCGTGCAGGCAGCGATCAAGCGCGCGGCGTCGGGACAGGCAGGGCGAGGGGTGACGGCATGAGCGCCAACACGATGCCTGACACCGCGACTCGCCGCGACTTCCTCAAGACGACCGGCATGCTCGTCGTCGGGCTGTCGTCGCTGCCGGTGCCGTTCGGCGCCGGTGGGGTCTTCGCACAGGGCGCCGGCCCGTACCCCGATCCCGACTTCCGGCAGCTCGATTCCTGGATCGTCATCCGCCAGGACAACACCGCGACGTTCTTCGTCGGCAAGACCGATCTGGGGCAGGGGACCGGCACGGCGTTCCGCCAGATCATGTCCGACGAGCTCGACATCGCCTACGAGAACACCAGCTGCGTGATGGGCACCACCAACCTGACGGTGGACCAGGGCGGCTCGGGCGGATCCGACGCGCTGCAGCAGGACGGCTGGCCCATGCGCCGCGTCGCCGCCGAAGCGCGCCGCGTGCTGCTGGAGATGGCGTCGGCGCGGCTCGCGGTGCCGGTCGCGCAGCTGACCGTGCGCGACGGCGTGGTGTCGGTCACCAGCGATCCCGGCCGCCGCGTCACGTATGGCGACCTGATTGGCGGGCGCCGCTTCAACGTCGTGCTCCAGGGCGACAACGTCAACGACACCGCCGGCCGTGCACCGCTCAAGGCGGTGCAGGACATGCGGATGACGGGGCAGTCGCCGCAGCGCTACGACATCCCGCCGAAGGTCGACGGCTCGCAGCGGTGGGCGGTGGACGTAAAGCTGCCCGGCATGGTGCACGCGCGCAACGTGCGGCCGCCGGTGGCCGGCGCCGCGGTCGTGAGCATCGACGAGTCGTCTGTCAGCAGCCTGCCTGGTTTCGTGCGGGTCGTTCACAAGGGCAACTATGTGGCGGTCGTCTGCGAGCGCGAGGAACAGGCGATTCGCGCCGCGCAGCAGCTGAAGGTGAACTGGCGCGCGCCGGAGTCGCGCCCGTTTCCGGCATCGGACGATCTGTTTACCTACATCCGGAGCGCGACGCCAACATTCAGCGCGCCGGCGAGCATCGACGGCAGCCCGGACGCCGCGCTGGGATCGGCCGCGCAGGTCGTCGAGGCCGAGTACGAAGTGCCGTTCCAGGGGCACACCGCCTTCGGGCCGGCGCATGCCACCGCGGATCCGTCCGACGGCCAGATGACGATCTACTCGAACGACATGAAGTCGTACGGGTTGCGCAACGGCGTCGCCGAGTTCCTGCAGATGCCGCGCGATCGCGTGCGCGTCGTCTGGATGGAGGGACCGCAGGCCTACGGGCGCACGGCGGCTGATGACGCCGGCTTCGAGGCGGCGTTCCTGGCGAAGGAAATCGGCAGGCCGGTCCGGCTGCAGTGGATGCGCCAGGAAGAGACCGCCTGGGACACCAAGGGGCCGGCGTACGTGGTGAAGATGCGCGGTGGCCTCGACGCCCAGGGCAACGTCGTCGCCTACGACTACGACGCGCGGGCGGTCGATCACCATCATCTCGGCTACAACGAAGCGAGCACCGTGCTGATTTCGCAGCTGACCGGTGTTCGCGGCACGCCGAACCGCGGCGGCGCGGCGACCCCGTCGGACATGTACGAGATCCCGAACCGGCGGATGGCCACGCACGTGGTGTCGCTGCCGCTGGTCTGGGAGACGCCGCTGCGCACCGGCAACCTGCGCGATCCGAACGGGCCCCAGGTCACGTTTGCGTCGGAGTCGTTCATCGACGAGCTCGCGGCTGCGGCGAAGGCGGATCCGCTCGAGTTCCGCCTGAAGCTGATCACCGCCGGCCGCGGCGACGATGCGCAGTTCAAGCGGGCGCGATCGATGGCCGTGCTGCGCGCGGCGGCGGAGGCCTACGGGTGGCAGCCGCGGCCGGCGCCGCAGCGGACTGGAGCCCGGGACTTCAGTCCCGGAACCGGCGAGATCCTCACCGGGCGCGGCGTCGCCTACTCGTATCGCAGCCAGACGGTGGTCGCGCAGATCGTGGACGTAGAAGTGAACCGCCGCACCGGGCACGTGTGGGTGAAGCGGATCGTCTGCGCGCACGACTGCGGGCTGGTGATCAACCCGGAGGCGCTGACGCGCAGCCTCGAGGGCGGCATGCTGCACTCGCTGAGCCGCACGCTGCACGAGGAGGTCTCGTTCGACACCGAGAAGGTGACGAGCGTCGACTGGGTCAGCTCGCCGACGCTGCGGCACACCGACACGCCGGAGCGCATCGACATCGTCATCGTCAACGGCGATCCGAACCCGAATCGCCCGGACCTGCCGCACTACGGGGCAGGGGAGACGGTGTGCAAGCCGCTCATCGCGGCGGTGGCGAACGCGGTGTTCGATGCGACCGGCGTTCGGCTGCGGCGCATCCCGTTCAGGGACGCGCGGGTGGCTGCGGCTCTGCGCGCTGCGAACATCTAAACTAGGAACCGAACCAGGAACGAGGCACCTGGAACGAGGAACCTCAAAAGCGGAGAGATGGCCGAGTGGTTGAAGGCGGCGGTCTTGAAAACCGTTGACCTCGAAAGGGGTCCGGGGGTTCGAATCCCTCTCTCTCCGCCAGCCTTCGCTCGCCTTCGGCGAGCTTCGGCTGGCAGGCCAGCGACCTTGTCCCGCCGAAGCGGCGCAGCCGCGAAGGCGGATGAGCTGTACTTGGCGAGCCGCATGCACCGCTGTGGGCCGTGGTCGATACGGCCGGGCAGCGTCGTGGGGAGCGAAGAGCTCTTGCGTGTGTGGCGATCGCGATCTTGCTGGTCGCGTCGTGCGGCAAGACCGTTGTCGAGGAAGTCACCGCGCCCGGCGCAGTCACGGGCGGGCGATGCCAGGGATCGGTAAATGGTGTCCCAGCTGTCGTCGATGCTGACGCAACCGAGGCGACCGCAACCGTAAACACCGAGCGCGACTGTTTGTGGGCAGCGGCCGCGAGCGAGTCATGGGTCGCGGTCTCGCCGACCTCAGGCCAGGGCGATGGCTCGGTGACGGTGACGGTGGCCGGCAACACCCGTCCGCGCTCGCGCAGCGCGACCCTCACCATCAACGAAGCGCAGTTCACGCTGACGCAGCGCGCGATGCCGTGCCGCTTCGCGATTCGCGGCGCGTCACAATCCGCCGACTTCGAGGGGGCGCGCTACGAGATCGGCGTCGAGACGCACCCCGAGTGCAGCTGGGAAGCGAGCAGCGGCGCATCGTGGATCGCCGTGAGCCCGTCCTCCGGCACCGGCAACGGGACGATCACGGTCGGGATCGATCGCAACAGCGGCGGCACCACGCGCTCGGGCAGCATCGTGATCGCCGACACCACGATCGCCATCGTGCAGTCGGCGGCGCCGCTCAAGCCGGAGCCGCCTCCCGCGCCACTGGCGCCGCCCGCGCTTCAGCCGGC
>JBFWUM010000011.1:58247-85683 GCA_050247255.1 Vicinamibacterales bacterium
GCGGCGGCACCACGCGCTCGGGCAGCATCGTGATCGCCGACACCACGATCGCCATCGTGCAGTCGGCGGCGCCGCTCAAGCCGGAGCCGCCTCCCGCGCCACTGGCGCCGCCCGCGCTTCAGCCGGCGCCGCCGGTCGTTCCGATTCCTCTCCCGACGCCTGCGCCGACGCCGACGCCGACACCCAGGCCGACACCGACACCATCGCCGACGCCAACGCCAACGCCGACCCCGACCCCGACGCCGACGCCGACGCCTGGCCCAACCCCGACCGCCACGCCGACGCCAACGCCCGCGCCGACGCCCACACCGACGCCCACACCGACGCCGACGCCAACCCCGACGCCGACGCCAACCCCGACGCCGACGCCGACACCCACACCGGAGCCGACGCCGACACCCACGCCGGAACCAACACCGACTCCCACGCCGGAGCCGACGCCGACACCCACGCCGGAACCGTCACCGAGTCCTACGCCGTAATCGTGTCGGGGTCGTCCTGGCCGAGCACCGCGCGGACGAACGTGTCCTCTGGTACGGCGCCGAGGATCTCGATGCTGCCGTTGACGATCGTCTTTGGCACGCCGGTCACGCGGAACTGGCGCGAGAGGTCGATGAACTCGGTGGCCTCGACACAGGTCGCGGTGATCTGCGCGTGCTCAGCCGCCATCTTGTGCGCCAGCGTTACGGCGCGGGGGCAGTGCGGACAGGTGGGGGTGACGAAGACCTTGATGTCGATCGGGCCGGACGCGTGCGCCGCGATCAGCGCGCGGCTCTCGGCCGACAGGCCCGACTCGTCGCCGCCGGCGACAATGACCGCCTCGACCAGCGACATGAACTCATAGCCGGCGGGCGCGCCCAGGAAGCGCATGCGGGTGTCCTGCCCGTCGCGGAGCAGGACGATCGCCGGCACGCCGTCGACGCCGAACGCCGCGGCGCGCTCCTTCTCCAGCACGAGATTCACTTCCTCCACGGTGATCCGATCGCTCAGCGACGCCAGTTCATCGAGAATCTGCCGCGCGATGAGTGCCGTTTCCGGCGCGCCGATCGTCTGGGTGAAGAAGAGGAGCGTCACGTGGTGACGGAGGCCCTCCAGGTGACGTCGCACTGTCTGCCGGTCTTGCTCGCTGAGGAGGGCCATGGGGAGAAGTTAGGAGTTAGGAGTTAGAACTTGAAAAGATCGTCGAAGGCCTGGCGCGCGTCGTTGGTGCGCGGCGCGGTCGTTTCGCGTTCGACGGTGGTGCGCGGCTGGTAGAACGTGCAGCCGTTGCGGGCGTTCTTCGGCGAGACGCGCGCGGCCAGCGTCGTCTGCATGCACTCGAAGCGGCTGCCGGGATCGAACGACGCGCACTGCGCGCACGCGTGCAGGTCGGTACCGCAGCGCGGGCACCGGCTGTCGAGGCCGATGTCGGCGCCGACCGACGCGCCGCACTGCGAACAGCGCACGACCTGGCGATAACCGGGCATGTTGATGTTCTTCGGGCCGTCCTGCGAGATGCGTCGAGCGCCGGCGGGGGCGCCCGGTTCGGGCGCGGGCCGCTTCGGGGCGGCCGGCTGGCGGTCGCGGTCGTCGTCCTGGTAGCCGCGCTGGCGGTATTTGCGGTCGCTCATCGGTCCACACTCTAGCGTACCGCGGCGGCTAAAGCGTTTGTGCCCAAGGGGATCACGTGGCCGAGCTGCAGGTGCGTCGCGCCCGCCAGCACGGCTGCAAATCCCGCTTCGTGGCGATGGCCACCTCCTTTAAAATCGACCGGATTTTCAGATGGAAACCATGCGGTCGGGGTTGCTTGCTCCTTTTTTCACAAATGTGGTACAAGTCGATCCCGGTCCTACGGAAGTCAATCCGTCCGACACCCGACCTGCCCGCCGCCGCTTGAGGTAAAGCGGAAGCCTGTCCGGTCGCGCCGACTGCCAAAAAGATGTCGCAGATTTTCCGCCGCAGCGCCAATACCCTCTCGAAGGTCAGTCTCTTCGGCGTGCTCGCCCTGGTGGGCGGCCTGATCCTGCTTGCCATGGTGATCGGCCGTTCGTCGTATGCGACGCGCCAGCAGGAAGTGGTGACGCAGCCGATTCAATTCAGCCACCTGCACCACGTGCTGGACGATGGCATCGACTGCCGCTACTGTCACACGTCGGTCGAGACGTCGTCATTCGCCGGCATCCCACCGACGAAGACGTGCATGAACTGCCACTCGCAGCTGTTCAGCAACGAGGCGATCCTCGAGCCGGTGCGCGCCAGCTTCCGCGATGACACGCCGCTGCGCTGGGTCCGGGTGCATAACCTGCCGGATTTCGTCTACTTCAATCACAGCATCCACGTGAAGAAGGGCGTCGGCTGCGAGACGTGCCACGGGCGCGTCGACCAGATGCCGCTGATGCTGCAGCAGAACTCGCTGCAGATGGGGTGGTGCCTGACCTGCCATCGCAACCCGGAGAACTACGTCCGGCCGCGCAGCGAAATCACCACGATGGGCTATCGCCCGCCGGTCCCGCAGTCGGTGATCGGGCCGCAGCTCGTGAAGGAGTACGGCATTCAATCGCTGACGAGCTGCTCGACGTGCCACCGATGACACGGAACATGAACGCACCTGCACCCGAACCGAACGAACTCGACGCCCTGCGCGCGAAGCTCGAAGGCACCCGCGGCAAGGAGTACTGGCGCAGCCTCGAACAGCTGTCGTCGACGCCCGAGTTCAAGGAGTTCCTCCACCGCGAGTTCCCGCAGAACGCCTCGGAGTGGCTCGACCCGGTGGGCCGCCGCGGCTTCCTGAAGCTGATGGGCGCCTCGCTGGCGCTCGCCGGCGTCAGCGCCTGCACGCGGCAGCCGGACGAGGACCTGGTGCCGTATGTGCGCCAGCCGGAGGAACTCGTTCCGGGCAAGCCGCTGTTCTACGCGACCGCCATGCCGATGGCGGGGGCCGGGATGGCGCTGCTCGTCGAAAGCCACGAGGGACGGCCGACCAAGATCGAGGGGAACCCCGATCACCCGGCCAGCCGCGGCGCCACCGACCTCTTTGCCCAGGCCGCGATCCTCGGCCTCTACGACCCCGATCGCTCGCAGACGCTGACGAATCTCGGGGAAATTCGCCCGTTCAGCGCCTTTGCCGCCGCCGTCCGCCCGATCATGACGGCGCAGCAGGGCAAGCAGGGAAGCGGCCTCCGTATCCTGACCGATACAGTGGCGTCGCCGACCCTGGCCGCGCAGATCCGCGAGATCCTCACGGCGCTGCCGCAGGCCAAGTGGGTGCAGTGGGAGCCGACCGGCCGCCACAACGCCCGCGAGGGAAGCCGCCTCGCCTTCGGCGAGTACGTCGACGCCCAGTACGCGATCGACCGCGCCGACGTGATCCTCTCGCTCGACGCCGACTTCCTGTGCGCCGGCGCCTCGGGACTCCGTTACGCGCGGGCGTTCGCCTCGCGCCGCCGGATCGACGGTGACCGCGCCCAGACCAACCGCCTCTACGCCGTCGAGAGCACGCCGACCAATACCGGGACCAAGGCCGATCATCGCCTGCCGCTGCGCGCCTCGCAGATCGAGGCCGTGGCCCGCGCGGTTGCCGCGCAGGTTGGCGTCGCCGGCGCCGCGCCGGGCGCGCTGCCGGACGCAGCGCAGCGGTGGATTGCGCCGCTGGTCGCCGATCTGCAGGCGGCGCGCGGGCGCAGCCTGGTCATCGCCGGCGAGGGGCAGCCGGCCGCCGTGCACGCGCTCGCGCACGCGATGAACGACGCGCTCGGCAACGTCGGCCAGACCGTGGTCTACACGCCGACGGCGGAGGCCGAACCGCAGGATCAGCGCGCGGCCCTCCGCGAGCTGGTGGGCGAGATGAACGCCGGCACCGTGGACCTCCTGCTCGTCATGAGCACGAACCCGGCCTACACCGCGCCGGCGGACCTGAACTTCGCCGCCGCGATGGAACGCGTCGGCCTGGTCGCGCACCTCGGGCTCTACGAGGACGAGACCGCTGCCCGCAGCCACTGGCACATCCCGGAAGCGCACTTCCTCGAGACCTGGAGCGACGTGCGCGCCGACGATGGCACCGTGACGATCATCCAGCCGCTCATCGCGCCGCTCTACGGCGGCCGGTCGGCGCACGAGGTGATCGCCGCCATCAGCCCGATGGGCGAGCGCAGCGCCTACGACCTGGTGCGCACCTACTGGTCGCAGCAGACGGGCCTCTCGATGGAGGCGCCGCAGGCGCCGCGTCCGGCGACGGCCGTTGCCGCTCCTGCAGCGCCCGCTCCGGCCGCGCCTCCTGTTGCTCCCGGGGCCGCCGGCGCAGCCGTTGCGGCCGGCGCCGCTGGTGCGGACGCCGCTGCGCCGCCGCCCCCCGCCACGTTCCAGCCGCAGGCGCGGTCGCCGTTCGACGAGGCGTGGCGCCGCTGGCTGCACGACGGCATGGTGCCGGACACCGCTTTCGCGCCGGGCACCGTGACGCTGCAGGCCGCCATTCCGCCGGCGCCGCCGGCCGCGGGCGACGCGCTCGAGGTCGTCTTCCGGCCGGATCCGAGCGTGCACGACGGCCGCTTCGCCAACAACGCCTGGCTGCAGGAGCTGCCGAAGCCGCTCACGAAGCTCACATGGGACAACGCGGCGCTCATTTCGCCGGCGACCGCGGCCCGCCTGGCCCTGGTGAGCGGTGATGTCGTCGAGTTGCGCCAGGGCGACCGGACGCTCCGCATCCCGGTGTGGCTGAACCCGGGGCACGGCCCCGACACGCTCACGTTGCCCCTCGGCTACGGGCGCACGCGCGCCGGGCGCGCCGGCAACGGCACCGGCTTCGACGTCAACCCGCTGCGGACGACCGCGGCGCCCGACATTCTCACGGGCGTCCAGCTGACGAAGACCGGCGACAGCTACGAGCTGGCCTGCACGCAGGATCACTGGTCACTCGAAGGGCGCAACCTGGTGCGCGTGGCGACGGCGGAGCAGTTCAACGCCGACCCCGAGTTCGCGAAGCACCTCGAGCACGTGCCGCTCGGGCCGACGATGCTGCCGCAGTTCCGCTACGAAGGCTACGCGTGGGGCATGGCGATCGACCAGAACGTCTGCACCGGCTGCAACGCGTGCGTCGTCGCCTGCCAGGCGGAGAACAACGTGCCGGTGGTCGGCAAGGCGCAGGTGATGAACGGTCGCGAGATGCACTGGCTGCGCGTCGACCGCTACTACACCGGCGACATCGAGAACCCCGAGACGTACCACCAGCCGATGCTCTGTCAGCAGTGCGAGTCGGCGCCGTGCGAGGTGGTCTGCCCGGTGGCGGCGACGACCCACAGCGACGAAGGCCTGAACGACATGGTCTACAACCGCTGCGTCGGCACGCGCTACTGCTCGAACAACTGCCCGTACAAGGTGCGACGCTTCAACTTCCTGCTCTACTCGGACTGGGACACGCCGAGCACCAAGCTGCAGCGCAACCCGGACGTGACGGTGCGCAGCCGCGGCGTGATGGAGAAGTGCACCTACTGCGTGCAGCGCATCAATCACGCACGGGTGAACGCCAAGCTCGAGGATCGGGAGATTCGCGACGGCGAGGTGCTGACGGCGTGCCAGTCGGCGTGCCCGACCGACGCCATCGTCTTCGGCAACATCAACGACCCGAACAGCCGCGTCGCGCAGCTGAAGCGGAGCCCGCTCAACTACGGGCTGCTCGAGGAGCTGAACACCCGGCCGCGCACCACCTACCTGGCGGTGGTGCGGAACCCGAACCCGCAGCTCGAACCGGCCGGCGCCGCGTCGACGGAGAGTGAAGGCTAATGGCGGACCAACTGCATCAACCGATGGCCACCAGCGACGCCGCGGCGCTGGCGGAGCTGCGCGCGCGGACGCCGGCGGTCATCGAGCCCGGGCACGGCTTCGAGTCGGTCACCGATTCGATCAGCCACATCGTCCTCGGCAAGCGAACGCCGATCGGCTGGTTCCTCGGCTTTGCGATCGCGTTCATGTTCCTGCTGCTGCTGAACGTGACGATCGCCAAGCTGCTGCTCGAGGGCATCGGCATCTGGGGCAACAACGTCCCGGTCGGCTGGGCCTTCGACATCATCAACTTCGTCTGGTGGATCGGCATCGGCCACGCCGGCACGCTGATCTCGGCGATCCTGCTGCTCTTCCGGCAGCAGTGGCGCACCTCGATCAACCGCTTCGCCGAGGCGATGACGCTGTTTGCCGTCGCCTGCGCGGCGATGTTCCCGCTGCTCCACACCGGCCGCCCGTGGCTGGCGATCTACTGGCTGTTCCCGTACCCGAACACGATGCAGCTCTGGCCGCAGTTCCGCAGCCCGCTGATCTGGGACGTGTTCGCGGTCTCGACCTACGGCACGGTGTCGGCGCTGTTCTGGTTCACCGGCCTCGTGCCCGACATGGCGACGCTGCGCGACCGGGCGACGTCGCGGACGGCCAAGGTGATCTACGGCATGCTGGCGCTCGGCTGGCGCGGCTCGGCGCGCCACTGGCAGCGTTACGAGATGGCCTACCTGCTGCTGGCCGGCATCTCGACGCCGCTGGTGCTCTCGGTCCACTCGGTCGTGAGCTTCGACTTCGCGGTGTCGGTGCTGCCGGGGTGGCACGCGACGATCTTCCCGCCCTACTTCGTCGCCGGCGCCATCTACTCCGGGTTCGCGATGGTCATGACGCTGGCCATCCCGCTGCGGAAGTTCTACAACCTCGAAGGCTTCATCACCATGCGGCACATCCACAACATGACGAAGGTCATGCTGGTCACCGGGATGATCGTCGCCTACGGCTACGCCAACGAGGCGTTCTTCGCCTGGTACTCCGGAAACATCTACGAGGAGTACATGATGGTGAACCGCATGAGCGGGCCGTACGGGGTCTTCTACTGGGCGCTGATCTCGATCAACGTCGTGATGATCCAGCTGTTCTGGTTCCGCAAGGTTCGCGACAACATCGTCCTGCTGTTCATCCTGTCGCTGCTGGTCAACGTCGGCATGTGGCTGGAGCGGTTCGTCATCATCGTCACGAGCCTGCACCGGGACTTCCTGCCCTCGTCGTGGGACATGTACATGCCGACGCGCTGGGACTTCGGCATGTTCGCCGGGACGATCGGCCTGTTCCTGTGCCTGTTCTTCCTGTTCATCCGCTTCCTGCCGGCGATCGCCATCTTCGAGATGCGCACGATTACGCCTGACGCGAAGGTGGAGCACGGGGGAGGTCACTGATGTCGGCGCACGCGGAATCGACCCTGGAGACGTTCGGCCTGATGGCCGAGTTCGAGACGGCCGGCGCGCTGGTCGCGGCGGCGAATCAGGCGCGGCTCGCCGGCTACCGGAAGATGGACGCCTACTCGCCGATCCCGATCCACGAGCTGGACGAGGCGCTCGGGCTGGAGCGGACGCGGCTGCCGAAGCTCGTCCTGCTCGGCGGCATCCTCGGCGGCCTCGGCGGCTACGGGCTGCAGTACTGGACGCAGACGACGGCCTATCCGCTGAACATCGGCGGCCGCCCGTTCCACAGCTGGCCGCAGTTCATCCCGGTGACGTTCGAGACGACCGTGCTCGGCGCGGCGCTGACCTGCTTCATCGGCATGTGGGCGCTCAACAAGCTGCCGATGCCGTACCACCCGGTGTTCAACGTGCCGGCGTTCGCGCGGGCGTCGACCGATCGCTTCTTCCTGTGCATCGAGGCGGCCGATCCGCGGTTCGATCGCGAGAAGACGACGGAGTTCCTCAAGGGTCTTCATCCGGTAGGAGTGTCCGAAGTTGCGCCGTAATCAGTTAGTCGGCAGTGGGCAGCCCGCAGTCGGCAGGTGTAGTGGAGCCCGGCACTTCAGTGCCGGCGGTCGCGCGTTGCTGCTGGCGGCGGCGTGCCTGCTGCTGGTGGCGTGCCGGCAGGACATGCACGACGCGCCGCGGTACGACCCGCTCGAGGCGTCGACCTTCTTCGCCAACGGCGCCGCGTCGCGGCTGCCGGTGGCCAACACGGTGGCGCGCGGGCAGCTGAACGAGGACCGGCACCTGTTCGAGGGGGTCGTCGACGGCCGCCCGGCCGAGGCGTTCCCGATGCCGGTGACCGCCGCGGTGATGGCGCGCGGCCAGGAGCGGTTCAACGTGTTCTGCTCGCCGTGCCACGGGCGCACCGGCCAGGGCAACGGGATGATCGTGCAGCGCGGCTTCCGCCAGCCGCCGTCGTTCCACGACCAGCGGCTGGTCGACGCGCCGGTCGGCTACTACTTCGACGTGATGACCAACGGCTTCGGCGCCATGCAGGACTACCGTTCGCAGGTGCCGGCGGCCGACCGCTGGGCGATTGCCGCCTACATCCGGGCGCTGCAGGCGGCCCGGCGCGGCACCATCGACGACGTGCCGGCGGAGCAGCGCGGCGCGCTGGAGGCGCAGTAGTGGAAGCCCTGGACCAGACGTTCACCCCGCCGGCCGACATCGACGCGCGCCGGTCGCGCGCGCTCATCGTCGGCGGCGTCGGCCTGGCCGCGTGCGCGCTCGGCTTCGTGATCGATCGCGATCACTTCTTCCGCGCCTGGCTCGTGTCGTACATGCTGGTGCTCGGCATCGCGCTCGGCTCGCTGGCGCTGATGATGATCCAGCACCTGTCGGGCGGCACCTGGGGCGTGTTCCGGCGGATCTTCGAGGCGTCGAGCCGCACGCTGCCGCTGCTGGCGGTACTGTTCCTGCCGATCCTGCTCGGGCTGCAGAGCCTGTTCCCATGGGCGCACCCGGATCTGGTGGCCAGCGACGAGATCCTGAACCACCGCTCGCCGTACCTGAACCTGCCGTTCTGGCTTGGCCGCGCGGCGCTCTACTTCGCCGGCTGGATCACGCTGTCGCTGCTGCTCAACAAGTGGTCGCGCCAGCAGGACAACGGCGAGGTCGGCGTCAACATGTCGATCCAGCGGCTGTCGGGCTTCGGCCTGGTGTTCTATGCGATCACGGTGACGTTTGCCGGCATCGACTGGATCATGGCGCTGAACCCGCACTGGTTCTCGACCCTGTTCGGCTTCCTGATGATGGGCGGCCAGGGGCTGTCGGCGCTGGCGTTCACGGTGATCGTGGCGCGGTTCCTGGTCGGGCGCGCGCCGATGGCCGGCTTCCTGAAGCCGCAGCACTTCCACGACCTCGGCAAGCTGATGCTCGCGTTCGTGATGCTCTGGGCGTACTTCAACTTCTCGCAGTACCTGCTGACCTACGCGGCGAACCTGGCGGAGGAAGTGCCGTACATGGTGACGCGCACGAGCAACGGCTGGCAGATCCTGGCGCTGGCGCTGGTCATCTTCCACTTCGCCGCGCCGTTCCTGCTGCTGCTGTCGCGTGACCTGAAGCGGATGCCGCACCAGCTGGTCATCCTCGCGGTGTGGCTGCTGGTGATGCGCTATACCGACCTGTTCATGATGATCTCGCCGGAGTTCGACGCGGCCGGCCCGAACCTGCACCTGGAGGCAGGCGAGCACGCCAGCCACCTGTTCGTGCACTGGCTCGACCTGGCGGCGCCGCTCGGCATCGGCGGCCTGTGGCTCTGGCACTTCTACACGCAGCTGAAGCAGCGGCCGCTGCTGGCCGTGGGCGACCCGTACCTGCGTGAGTCGCTGGAAACGGCGGGAGGGCACTGATGGCGCACGGCCACGATTTCGTCGACGAGTACCGCGACCCGGCCGACTACACGGGCGCCGACGCGCAGTACTTCGAGACGCCTGCGGGCGCCGGCTACGAGCACACCGACGCCAGCGTCTGGACGATCACCAAGTTCGGCCTCTGGCTGGCGGTGTCGGCGCTCGTCGTCCACGTCGGGCTCGGCTTCATGTACAGCATGCTGATCGAGCGCTCGACCGACCTGGCCGAGCCGCGCTACCCGCTGGCCGCGGGCCGCGAGCAGCCGGTGCCGACGGTGACGCCGCTCCAGGAGGATCCGCGCAGCGACATCTACCGTTTCCGCCTGCAGGAAGAAGCGGAGCTCACGCAGTACGGCTGGGCGAACCAGGAAGCCGGACAGGTGCGCCTGCCGATCGCCGAAGCGATGCGGCGCGTCGTCGAGCAAGGGCTCCCGGCGCGGACGCCCGACCCGGCGCAGCCGGCCGCAGCTCCCGGGCTGCTGGCGTCGGACGCGAGCGCGGGGCGGGTGATGGAACGGCGAAGACAGTAGGAATACAGCAATGCTCAAGGCTCAAGGCCCAAGGCTCAATGACCAACAGAGCTCACGGAGTTCACGGAGGCGTGTCTCTCGCCTCCGTGCCTCCGTGGCTCTCCTTTTGTCATTGAGCCTTGGGCCTTGGGCCTTGGGCCTTGCTCCTTTGTCCGCGCAAGCGCCCAACTTCATGACCGGCTTCGGCGAGACGCCGGCGCTCACCAGCGCCAGCCCGCAGCGGCCGGAGGCGTTGAAGGAAGTGAGCTTCCGGCAGCAGCTGGGAGAGGCGCTGCCGCTCGACGCCGCGTTCAAGGACGAGCACGGCGCCGACGTGCGGCTGGGCGAGTACTTCGCCGGCGAGAAGCCGGTGGTGGTGGCGTTCGTCTACTACACCTGCCCGATGCTCTGCACGCAGATCATGAACGGGCTGTCGGCGACGCTGCGCGGCCTGACGTTCGAGGCGGGCCAGGACTTCGAGGTGGTGCTCATCTCCTTCGATCCGCGCGACACGCCGGAGGCGGCGGCGCAGAAGGAGCGCGAGCATCTCGCCTACTGGAAGGCCGAGCAGAGCGCCGACGGCTGGCACCTGCTCACCGGTGATGCCGCGACCATCCGCCGCGTCGCCGACGCCGCCGGCTTCAATTACCGCTGGGACGAGCAGACGCAGCAGTTCGCGCACGTCAGCGGCGTCCTGGTGGCGACGTCCGAGGGACGGCTGTCGCGCTACTTCTATGGCATCGAGTATTCGCCGCGCGAGCTGCGCCTGGCGCTGGTCGAATCGAGCCAGGGCCATATCGGTTCGGTGGTCGACGAGGTGCTGCTCTACTGCTTCCAGTACGACCCGCTGAGCGGCACCTACGGACTGATGATCCGGAACCTGCTGCGCGCCGGCGGCGTGCTGACCGTTGCGTTCATCCTGGGCGCCATCGTGCTGATGCGGCGCCGCGACACCCGCGTCCACGCGGAGGGCCGCGTCTAAAACTATGTTGTCTGGATTTCGGCTGTTACCCGAGCAGGCTTCCACCATGGCTCCCCAGGTGGACGCGCTCTATTTCTTCATCCTCGGCGTCACCGCCTTCTTCGCCATCCTCGTGGTGGTGCTGGTCGCCTACTTCGCGATCAAGTACCGCGACGACACGGGGCTGAAGGTGGGCGCGCCGATCACCGGCTCGGTGCCGCTCGAGATCGGGTGGTCGATCATCCCGTTCTTCGTGGCGATCGGCATCTTCGCCTGGTCGGCGGTGGTCTTCTTCCAGATTGTTCGTCCGCCGGACGAGACGCTCGAGATTTACTCGACCGGCAAGCGGTGGATGTGGCGCTTCCAGCACATCGACGGCCAGCGGGAGATCAACGCCCTGCACGTGCCGCTCGGCCGCCCGGTGAAGGTGACCTTCACCTCGGAGGACGTGATCCACTCGCTCTACTTCCCGGCGTTCCGCGTCAAGGCCGACGCCATCCCGGGGCGCTACAGCGCCCTCTGGTTCACGCCGACCAAGGTCGGCGAGTACCACCTCTTCTGCGCCGAGTACTGCGGCACGCGCCACTCGGGGATGATCGGGACGGTCACCGTGATGGAGCCCGACGACTACCAGGCGTGGCTCGCCGGCGGCGGCGCCGCCGCCGGTGGCTCGCTGCAGGCGCGCGGCGAGCAGCTGTTCAACGACCTGGCCTGCAACACCTGCCATCTCGACAACGGCACCGGCCGCGGGCCGTCGCTGGTCGGCAAGTTCGGAGCCCAGGAGACGCTGACTGGCGGGCAGATGATCACCGTCGACGAGAACTACATCCGCGAGTCGATCCTCACCCCGCAGACCCGGCTGGTCGAGGGCTACGGGCCGATCATGCCGACCTTCCAGGGGCTGATCAACGAGGACGGCGTCGCCAGCCTGGTCGAGCACATCAAGTCGCTCGCCGGCCCCACGCAGGCAAGCAGGTAAGGACACATGACCACACTGGTTTCAGAATCCCCGGTCAACTACCTGAACGTCAGGACGACCGTCGCCTCGTGGCTCCTCACCCGGGACCACAAGCGCATCGGCCTGCTCTACATGTTCGTGGTCACGCTGGCGTTCTTCATCGGCGCGCTGTTCGCCGCCGCGATCCGCCTGGAGCTGGCGACGCCGGCCGGCGACCTGATGTCGAGCGACCAGTACAACCGTGTGTTCACGATGCACGGGATCATGATGGTGTTCTTCGTCCTGATCCCGGCGGTGCCCGCCATCCTCGGCAACTTCGTGCTGCCGCTGCAGCTCGGCGCCAAGGACGTCGCCTTCCCGCTGCTCAATCTCCTCAGCTGGTACATCTTCGTGATCGGCATGACGCTCACGATGGTCGCCATGGTCTCCGGCGGCGTCGACACCGGCTGGACCTTCTACCCGCCCTACAGCACGCAGGGCTCCTCGTCGCACGTGGCCATCACCGGCGTCGGCGTCTTCATCACCGGCTTCTCGTCGATCCTCACCGGCCTGAACTTCATGGTGACGATCCACCGCATGCGCGCCCCGGGGCTCACCTGGTTCCGGCTGCCGCTGTTCGTGTGGGCGCTCTACGCCACCAGCCTGGTGCAGATCCTCGGCACGCCGGTCGTCGCCATCACGGTGCTGATGCTGTTCATGGAGCGCGTGCTCAACCTCGGCATCTTCAACCCGGCGCTCGGCGGCGACCCGGTGCTGTTCCAGCACCTGTTCTGGTTCTACTCGCACCCGGCGGTCTACATCATGATCCTGCCGCCGATGGGCGCGATCAGCGAAGTCATCGCCTGCTTTTCGCGCAAGAACATCTTCGGCTACTCGTTCGTGGCGTTCTCGAGCCTGGCGATTGCGGTGTTCGGCTTCCTCGTCTGGGCGCACCACCTGTTCGTCGCCGGGATCTCGCCGTACTCGGCGATGGTCTTCTCGTTCCTGACCTACGCCGTCGCCATCCCGTCGGCGGTCAAGACGTTCAACTGGACGGCGACGCTCTACCGCGGCGCCATCTGGTGGAAGGCGCCGATGATGTGGGTGTTCGGCTTCATCGGCCTGTTCCTCATCGGCGGCCTGACGGGGCTGTTCACCGCCTCGCTCGGCGTCGACGTGCACATCCACGACACCTACTTCGTCGTGGCGCACTTCCACTACATCATGGTCGGCGGCGCCATCATGGGCTACTTCGCCGGCCTGCACTACTGGTGGCCGAAGATGACCGGCCGGATGTACAGCAACTCGCTGGCGTCGCTGTCGGCGCTGCTGGTGTTCGTCGGCTTCAACCTGACGTTCTTTCCGCAGTTCATCCTGGGCTACCTCGGGATGCCGCGCCGGTACCACATGTATCCGCCGGAGTTCCAGATCCTGAACGTGCTGTCGTCGGCGGGGGCGACGGTGCTCGGCGCCGGCTACCTGCTGTGCCTGTTGTACCTGACCTACTCGTTCTTCAGGGGCGAGAAGGCGGGCGCCAACCCGTGGCTGGCCACGGGCCTCGAATGGACGACGCAGACGCCGCCGCTTCCGGAGAACTTCGCCGGCCAGCCGGTCGTCACCGAAGGCGCCTACGAGTATTCGAAGCGGGAGATGAAAGTTGCCTGACGGTCTGGCCGCACACGCGGACGAGCACGGCCTCGTCCACACGCACGCGCACCATCCTGCGCATGCCCATCACTTCGAGACGATGGAGCAGCAGAAGGAGGCGTCCACCCTCGGGATGTGGCTCTTCCTCGTCACCGAGGTGATGTTCTTCGGCGGCCTGCTGACCGCCTACCTGATCTACCGCCTCTGGTATCCGGTGGCATGGGCGGAGGGGAGCCTCGAGCTCGACATCGTCCTCGGCGCGCTCAACACGGCGGTGCTGATCGGCAGCTCGCTGACGATGGCCTTCGCCGTCCGCGCGGCGCAGACCGGCGCCCAGCGGGCCACGGTCGTCTGGCTGCTGCTGACGATGGGGCTGGGCCTCACGTTCCTCGTCGTCAAGTTCTTCGAGTACAAGCACAAGTACGACCTGAACCACATCCCGGGCCCGAACTTCGTCTTCGAGGGGCCGTACGCCGATCAGGTCGAGATCTTCATCTCGCTCTATTTCGCGCTGACCGGCCTGCACGCGCTGCACATGATCATCGGCTTCGGCCTGATGAGCGTCATCACCTGGATGGCGTGGAAGAAGCGCTTCTCGCCCGAGTGGTACACGCCGGTGGAGATGTCGGGCCTCTACTGGCACTTCGTCGACATCGTCTGGATTTTCCTGTTCCCGCTCCTGTACCTCGTGGACAGGGCACATCAGGCCGCCTGAGTCATGGCTGACGGACACGCGCACGCAGAACACGGGCACGGCGAGGGGCACAGCCACGTTTCGCCGAAGAGCATGTACTACACGATCTTCGGCACGCTGATGGTGATGACCGCCGTCACCGTCGGTGTGGCGTTCATCAACCTCGGCATCCTCAACTTTCCGGTCGCCATCTCGATCGCCATCTTCAAGGCAACGCTGGTCATCCTGTTCTTCATGCACGTGAAGTACAGCAGCCGGCTGACGAAGATGATCGTCGGCATGGCGTTCTTCTTCCTCGCCATCCTGTTCGGCCTGACGCTGACCGACTACCTGTCGCGCGGGTGGCACAGCTCGCCGCGCGGCACCAGCCTGGCGGGCACCTTCCGCGGCCAGGCGCAGCCGATCGGCAGCGCGCTGACCGAGGACGAGCAGCGGGAGGAGCAGGAACGAATCGAGCGCCTCGAGGCGGCCCCCGCCGCCGAGCCGGCGGAGCACTAATCGATTGACGGATTGACGGATTGACGAAATGACGGATTGAGATCAATCCGACCCGTCAATCCGTCAACCCGTCAATTCGTCATTCAAAAGATCTCTCCAAACAGGTTCCAGGCCCGCTCGCGCGCGCGGATGTGCAGCGGGCGGGATCGCCACTCGTCGAGGACGATCCGTGTCGAGCGCGTGATGTCGCGCTCGAAGTCTTCCGTCAGCCTGGACGCCAGCCCGCGGTCGAACGCCACGACATTCAGCTCGTCGTTCAGCTCCAGCGACCGGTTGTCGAGGTTCGCCGAACCGACGATCGACAGGACCCCGTCGATGACCATCGCCTTGGCGTGCATCATCGCCGGCTGGTACTCGTACAATTCCACGCCCAGCTCCAGCAACCGCTCGTAGTCGGCCCGTCCGGCGAACTTCACCGGCTTGGCGTCGGTGATGTCCCCCTCCATCAGGATCCGGACGTGGACGCCGCGGCTGCGCGCGTCGGCGAGGCTCCACTGCGCTGACTCGTCGGTGATGACGTACGGCGATTCGATGTCGAGCGTCCGGCGCGCCGCGGCGATGGCCAGCAGGTAGAGCAGCTTCAGCTCGTTGGTCCCGCCCTCAGAGGAACTGCGCACGACGATGGACCGGCCGCCGCCCTGCGGCGCCGGCTCCGTCGACTGCACCTGGGGGTCGGCCAGCCCGATGGTCTCGATCCAGTTCTCGTTGAACGCCCCCTCGATGTGATCGACGACCGGGCCGTGCAGCTCGACCTGCGTGTCGCGCCACGGCTGCTGCCCGTCGACCTCGCGGATCCACTGGTCGGCGAACCCCATGCCGCCGACAAAGGAGACGCGGCCGTCGACGATGAGCGCCTTGCGGTGGGTGCGGTAGTTCGCCTCCTCGATCGAGAAGCCGACCACGCGGTTGTACCAGCCGACGTGGGCGCCGGCCCGTTCGAGCGCCTCGATCATCTCGGATTCCATCCTGGCGGCGCCGACGGCGTCGATCACGATGCGGACGTTGACGCCCCGCCCGGCCGCCCGCACGAGGGCCTGGTGAAACCGCCGGCCGGCCTCGTCGGGGGCGAAGATGTAGGTTTCGAGGCTGATCCGGCCCCGCGCGGCGTCGATGGCGGCGAGCATGGCCGGGAACGCCTGGCCGCCGTCGGTGTGGACCACGTAGGAGTCCCCTTCGGTGAGCGGATGGCCAAGCAGCCGCGCGAGGTACGACGGAAACCCGGGATCCTCCGCCGCCATCGTCGTCTTGATGCGGAGCGTTTCCTGGTCCTGGGCGATCACGAGGCCGACCCCGACCAGCAAGAGCACGATGACGACGCCTGTCAGCAGCTTCCGGTGCCTCAGCTGGGCCACAATCCACACCGAGACTGAAGTCTCGGGCTCCTTCTCAGCAGGCGGTGCAATTAAAATGCCCTGATATGGCTGGGATGCTGGAGGCAATCGAGATCAAGCGGAAGATGTTCTTCGAGTTCGAAGGGGCGCCGTACCACTGCCTCGACGTCGAGATCTCGAAGCCGACCGCGCGCGGCGGGCAGACGCTGGTGCGGTTGAAGATGCGCAACCTGATCACCCGCGCCGTCTTCGACAAGACCTTCAAGGCGGGAGAGAAGTTCACCGAGCCGGACCTGGAGATGATCACCGCGGCCTACCTCTATGGCGACGGCGACGGGTATCACTTCATGGACCAGGAGAGCTTCGAGACGCTGACGCTGCGCGGCGAGGTGCTCGGCGAGGATGCGAAGCTGCTGGTGGACAACCTGATGCTGCAGGTGCAGAAGTACAACGGCCAGCCGATCGGCCTGCAGTTCCCGCCGATCGTCGAGATGACGATTGCGTCCACCGAGCCGGGCGTCCGCGGCGACACCGCCAGCGGCGGCGTCACCAAGCCGGCGACGACCGACAGCGGCCTCGAGATCCGCGTGCCGCTCTTCATCAAGGAAGGCGAGAAGGTGAAGGTGCACACCGAGACGCGCGAGTTCGCCGGGCGGGCCTAGCGATGACACCGCTGCTGATGAACGGGCTGCCGCCGCTGCACTGGGCGGCGGCCGGCGCCGGCATTGCCCTCATCACGCTCCTGTTGCTGTTCCTCGCCAATCGCCGCCTCGGCCTGTCGAGCGGCTTCGAGGACATCTGCAGCCTGGTGCTGCCGTTCCGCTACTTCCGTCGATCGTCGCTGCTGTCGGCGCGCCGCTGGCGGCTGCCGCTGGTGGCGGGCCTGCTGCTCGGCGGGTTCCTCTCCGCGGCGACCGGCGGCGGCTGGGCGCCGCAGTGGGACCTCGGGATGTTCGACCAGGTGATCGCCCTGGGACCGGCCGGCAAGCTGGCCTGGATGTTCGTGGGCGGCCTGTTCATCGGCTTCGGCACCCGGCTCGCCGGCGGCTGCACGAGCGGCCACGGGATTTTCGGGCTCTCGAACTTCGAGCTGCCGAGCCTGGTGACCACCGTGTCGTTCATGGCGGCGGGCATGGTGACGACGAACCTGATTTACCGGGTGGTCTTCTGATGGTGGCGTTGTACCTGGTGCTGGGCACCGCGTTCGGCTTCGTGCTGAGCCGTTCCGGCGCCGCCGACTACAACTACATCCAGGAGATGTTCCTGTTCGAGAGCTTCCAGCTGTACGGGATCATCGGAACGGCCGTGGCTATCACCGCACCCGGCCTCTGGCTGTTGAAGCGGCGTGGCACCACCCTGGGCGGCCAGCCGTTCGAGATCGAGCTGAAGGCGCTCAACCGCGGCAGCGTCGCGGGAGGCGTGCTCTTCGGCATCGGCTGGTCGATTGCCGGCATGTGCCCGGGGCCCATCCTCGTGAACATCGGCGAAGGCAAGGTCTACGCGCTGGCCGCGTTGGCGGGCGCGCTGGTCGGCGCCGGTTCCTTTGGCGCACTCTACGATCGCCTGCGGGCGGTCTTCGGACTGCCGTCCTACGGCAGCTTGCCCTCGATCTCCAAATAGATCTGCCGTACCGCGTCGGGCATGTTGTTGGCGGCCCGGTACCAGTACTGGAACTCGCCCAGGTTCACCAGTCGCGGCGCGTTCTCGACGGGCACGTTGGCCGCGTGCAGGCGCCGCGCCTCCGACACGAGGTTTTCGAGCGCCCTCCTGAAGTTCACGAGTTCCTCGTTCAACACGGCGGCGCTGTCGACGAAACCGTGGTTCGGCAGGTAGATCGACGCATTCATCGCCTCCGCCTTCCGGATGGTGTCGATCCACTCGATTGGGTAGGCGCTGCGGCTGCCGCCGACCGACGGGTAGAGGCGGTTGAAGAACGCCTCGCTCATCCACAGGATGTTCTCCCTGGGCAGGTACACCTCCAGGTCGCCGCCGGTGTGCGCGCGGCCGAGAAACAGGATCTGGATCTCGGTGCCGCCAAGCGTGAGCACGCGCCGATCCGACACCGTCTCCTGCGGCACCGGGACACGCGTGCCATCGGCCTGCGGCCGCATGCGCTCGATGACCGCCTTCGACGTTGGATGAGCAATGAAGGTGGTGCCGGCCGGGAAGGCGCTGTTGCCGGCGACGTGGTCGCCGTGGTCGGCGCCGACGACGACGTAACGGATCGGCTGGGAAGTCAGCCGGCCGATCTCCTCGACCAGCCGCCGTGTCTTGGCGACGCTTCCCTGTCCGTCGGCAACGAGGACACCATCGCTGGTGATGACGATCAGGCTGTTGGTCGTGAACGCCAGGTTGGAGTCGAGCGTGCCGTTGAGGTCCTCGTAGGCGTAGACGTTCTCGGCCAGTTTTACCAGGCGAGGGAAGTCGTTCTCGCGGAAGCCGCGTTGCGTGGCGTCCGCCGTGCGGACCTGGGCATCGGCCGGCGCGAGGGCGCCCAGTGCGGCGAGCGCGAGGGCGAGGATGGCTGCGGGGTGTCGCATGAGGCGAATAGTAGCCTCACGGCACCTGGCGTGCATCTGTCAGATAGCGTGGGTCAGATCGATCGGAAGAGGCACGCCGTGGACGTGCTCGAACGCGTGCTCGGCTCAGCAGCCGCGGGGGGACCACAGGTCGAGGTCATCGACGTTGAGGTCCGGCCGGGGGGCGTGGCCTCAACTGTCTCCGCGGTCCAATTGCAGGTCGGCATTTACGTCCCGCCAGACCCGACCGAGCGAGGCAGCGGGCACTGAGCCTCGGTCAGGCGCACGGCGGGCGAGGGCGAGCCGGCGGTGTGTGCCACGGCCATGCCCAGGCAGTAGTCTCCTATCCGGTCCAGGACGAACGTCCACGCGGCAGCGTCGACGGTACCGGATTCCAGGTGAATGGCTCCGGCCGCCGAGATCGTGAACGCCAGATCCTCCAGCGGGTGGGACAGGCCGAGGCCGAGCGCCTTCAGCAACGACTCTTTCAGTGTCCACAACTCGAAAAAGCGAGAGCGCCGCGCGTCCTCCGGCAGGCGCATGAGCGCGTCGCGCTCGGCCGCGGCGAAAAACCGTTCGGCCACGCCGTCGACATCGGCATCGCGGGTCGCGTCCTCGGCATCGATACCGACCGCCGCCAGTCCGATGGCGCAGGCCACGAGGCCGCGGGTGTGGGTCAGGCTGAACGCCAACGGCGAGGGGCGACCTGCGGCCCCGACCAGGATCGGCTTGCCGCCCGGCGTGACAGAGAACTCGAGCTGACTCGGTGGACGTCCGTCCACCACTGACAGCGCAGATCTGACAAGCGCGTGTGCGGCAATGAAATCACGACGATCACGGGCGAATCGAAAGCGATCCGCCCGCGCGTGCTCCTCCGGTGACAGGAGCGTCGCCGCGTCGGCGAGCGCGTCGTCGGAGAGCCTGCCCGTTGCACACCACCAGGCGTCAACGCTGTGCAAAAGCGGCACGTTGGGACCCGCGCCGATTCTACAGGGGTGGAAAGCAGGCGAAACGCACGCGATAGAATAGGCGCCTCGGTTTCCATTGACCCTGTACTGCTTCCCGTTCGCCGGAGGGAACGCGTGGTCGTACCGTCCCCTCCAGGCGAAGCTGTCGCCACGCGTGACCGTTGACGGTCTCGAGCTGCCCGGCCGCGGCCGGCGCAGCGCGGAGCCGTTGTGCCCGTCGCTCGAACAACTTGCGGACGATCTCGTCGCGCAACTCAGGCCGCGCCTGTCGGCGGAGCCGTTCGCGTTCTACGGCCACAGCATGGGCGCGCTGCTGGCGTTGCTGACGGCACGCCGCCTGCGCGAGCACGGCCTGCCGCAGCCCGGCGTGCTCATCGTGTCGGGCAGCGACGCGCCGTCGGTCATGCCCGAGCGGCGGCGCCACCTGTTGCCGCCGGCCGAATTCGTCGCCATGCTGCAGGAGCTGGGCGGCTGCCCGCCCCAGGTGCTCGAGGATCGCGAGCTGCTGGCGTTCTTCGAGCCGATCCTGCGCGCCGATTTCCAGGCGGTTGAGACGTGGGATCGCCGGGCCGAGGCGCCCCTGGCCGCGCCGATCGTCGCGTTGATCGGCGCCGACGATGAGACGTCGGCGGAGGGGGCGCGCGCCTGGGCCGGTGAAACGGCGGCCGCCTGCGAGACGCACGAGTACCCGGGCGGTCACTTCTTCATCCTCGATCACTGGGACGCCCTCGCGCGGCTGATTGAAGAACAGCTGGCGCGCGCGGCATCGGTTGTCGCTGCCGGCACTGAAGTGCCGGGCTCCTCCGGCAGCGGAGCGCCGGGCTCCTCCGCATGGGTATGACGCACCTCGCACAGGTGCTGCGCCGGGCGGTGGAGCGCGCACCCGACGATCGCGCCTATACCTTCCTCGCCCAGGGGCGTGAGGAAGCCCGCATCCTCACCTACGGCGACCTGTATCGCCAGGCCGGGCGCCACGCGTCGCTGCTGCGGCAGCAGGTCGCGCCAGGGGCCCGGGTGCTGTTGCTGCAGGAGAACAGCCTCGATTTCATGGTCGGGTTCATGGCGTGCACGTTTGCGCGCGCCATCCCGGTGCCGGTGCCGCCGCCCGACGTCGCCCGCCTGAAGCGCACGCTGCCGCGGCTGCGCGCGGTCGTTGCCGACTGCACGGCGGCCGCGGTGCTGGCCAGCGAGGCGCTGCGCGACCAGGTTGAGGCCGCGTTGGCCAGCGACGGTGACTTCCGCGCGCTGCCGTGGATCGTGACCCGCGAACTCGACGCGTCGGTCCCGATGCTCGAGCCGGAGGATGCCGATCCCTCCGACCTCGCGCTGCTCCAGTACACCTCGGGCTCGACCTCCACGCCCAAGGGCGTGATGGTCACGCACGCCAACCTGCTCGACAACCTCGGGCAACTGCAGCGCGCCTTCCGCTACTCGCGTGAATCGACCACCGTCACGTGGATGCCGTATTTCCACGACTACGGGCTGATTGACGGGCTGCTCGAGCCGCTGTTCTCCATGGCGCGCTGCTACGTCATTTCGCCGGTGACGTTCATCAAGCGCCCATGGTCCTGGCTGGACGCGGTGTCGCGGCACCGTGCCACCCACATTCACGGACCCAACTTCGCGTATCAGCTGTGCATCGACCGCGGCGCCGAGCGCCTGCCGGCCGATGCCGATCTCAGCTCGCTGATCGTGGCCGCGTGCGCGGCGGAGCCGATCCGCCGCTCGACAGCGGAGCAGTTCATCGCGACGTTCGCGTCCCGCGGTTTCCGCGCCAGCGCCTTTGCCCCGGCGTACGGGCTGGCGGAGGCCACGTTGGTCGTCAGCGCGACGCCGCAGCTGGCCCCCTATCGGACGGCATTCCTGGCCGCCGACGCGCTCGAACAGCGCCGGTGCGTCGACGTCGGGCCCGGCGCGCCGCACGTACGGCCCGTCATCAGCTGCGGCGCCCCGTCCGCCGACGTGCCGCCGGTCATCGTTGATCCCGAGAGTCGCGCCGTGCTGCCCGAGAACGCGATTGGCGAGGTGTGGCTGGCGAACCCCAGCGTCGCCGCCGGCTACTGGCAGCGGCCGGAGGAGACGCGCGAGACGTTCGGCGCGATGACCGCCGATGGGCGCGGGCCGATGCTGCGCACCGGCGACCTCGGCTTCCTGCGCGACGGCGAGATCTACCTGACCGGGCGGCTGAAGGATCTGCTCATCGTCAACGGCGCCAACCACTACCCGCAGGACATCGAGGTGACCGTCGAAGCGGCGGCCCCGGACGTCCGCGGCGGATCGGTGGCGGCGTTTCCGCTGGAGGCCGGCAGCGGAGAGCGGCTCGGCGTGGCGGCGGAGGTCGATCGGCGCGGCGCCGACCTGCCGGCCATGGCAGCGGCGATTCGCGAAGCGGTGTCCATCGAGCACGGGCTTGCCTGTGAAGCGATCGTGTTGCTGCCGAAGGGGAGCGTCTTCAAGACCTCGAGCGGCAAGGTCCAGCGCCGCGCCTGCAAGGCGGCGTACCTCGCCGGCGAGTTCGAGCCGCTGTTTGAATGGCGGGCGCCCGCGGTCGCCTCCGACGATCGCATCGGCGCTGCTCCCGCGCACGATTGGGAAGCGTGGCTGCGGCACCTCGTCGCCGGCCGCCGCAAGCTGCAGGATGCGCTGGTCGACACGACGGAGCCGTTCTCGGCGCTGGGGCTGAGCTCGCTCGAGGCGGCGGAGCTCGCCGCGCACATCGAAGAGCGCGCCGGCCGGCCGCTGCCGGTCACGGCGCTGTGGGAGTACCCGAGCATCCGTGCGCTCGCGCAGTTCCTGGCGGGAACGGCGGCCGGCGGCGGCGAGGTCCCCCGGGATGTGGCAGCCGACGACCCGATCGCGATTATCGGCATGGCGTGCTGTTTTCCCGGCGACAGCGACACCCCGGATGCGTTCTGGCGCGCCCTGGTTGCCGATCGTCACGCGATGGCGCCGCCGCCGGCCGATCGGGTGACACCGGGCACGCGCGCGTTCGCGGGCGGCTACCTGCCCGACATCTTCCGGTTCGACGCCGAGTTCTTCGGTATCACCGATGCGGAAGCGCGCGAGATCGATCCGCAGCAGCGGCTGCTGCTCGAGACGGCGTGGCATGCCTTCGAAGACGCCGGGATCGCGGCCAGCTCCGTTGCCGGGACCGACACCGGCGTGTTCGTCGGCATCAGCGCGGTGGACTATGCGCACGCGGTGTATGCGGCGGCCGGCGGGCCGCAGCGCTACGCCGCGACCGGCACGTCGGCGGCCATCATCGCCAACCGCCTGTCGTATTTCCTCGACCTGCGCGGCCCGAGCCTCACGGTGGACACGGCCTGCTCGGCGTCGCTGGTGGCGCTCCATCAGGCCTGCCAGGCGCTGCGAGCGGGCGAGAGCGGCCTGGCCGTCGTGGCCGGCGTCAATGCGCTGCTCAGCGGCGAGGTGAGCGACGTGCTCGACCGCGCCGCGATGCTCTCACCGACCGGCGGCTGCCGGCCGTTCGATGCCGCCGCCGATGGGTACCTGCGCGGCGAAGGGTGCGGCGTCCTGCTGCTGAAGCCGCTGTCCGCGGCGCGGCGCGACGGCGATCGTGTGCAGGGGGTCGTTCGCGGGTCGGCAGTCATGTCAGACGGCCGGAGCAACGGGCTGTCGGCGCCCAACGGGGCGGCGCAGCGCGAGGTCATCCGCCGCGCGCTGGCGCGTGCGCGCGTCGATGCGGCGGAGATCGAGTACGTCGAGGCGCACGGGACCGGCACCCCGCTCGGGGATCCGATCGAGCTGCACGCGCTGGCGGACTGCTACGGCCGCGCGGGCGGCGTTCCTTGTCACGTCGGTGCGGTCAAGGGGACCGTCGGGCATCTCGAAGGCGCGGCCGGCATTGCCGGCGTCATCGCGGCGGTGCTCGCGCTTCGCCACGAGACGCGGCCGCCGCTGCGCGTCAGCGCCATCAATCCGCGCGCGAACATCGAGGGCACGCGGCTGGCGCTCGACGGCCGGCCCGCCGCGTGGCCTGCCCGCGCGCGTGCGCGCGTGGCGGCGGTCAGCTCGTTCGGCTTTGGCGGCACCCTCGCGCACGTCATCGTGTCTGACGATCCCGAGGGGCGGACGGTGCCGGCGCGCCCCGCCATCCCGCTGCGCCGCTTTGGTGGCCGCCGCTACCGCGTCGACGCGCCACAGCCGTCGACCTACCGGGTGCGCTGGCTGCCGGTTACGCCGCCGGGCGCCCGCGCCAACGGCGCAGAGCACCCGTGCCTCGTGCTGGGGAGCCCTGGTGCGTTGCGGTCGCAGCTCGCGGCCGCGGTGACACGCCACGGGCAGCTGCGGTTGATCGACACCGCCAGCGAGGCGGACGGGCATCCGGTTCTGGCGCTCATTTGCGCCGCCGAAGGCGGCGAGACGCCGGACGAGCGGGCGCTGTGCAACGCGCAGCTGGTTGCCACGTCGCTCCGTGAGCTCGGGGCGAACTCCGCCGCCGCGACGGTGCGGTGCTGGGTGATCACCGAGGGCGCGATGGCCGCGGCCGACGGCGACACCGTCTCCGTGGACGGCGCGTGCGCCTGGGGCCTCGGTAAGGCGGCGGCACTCGAGGTGCCGGATGCCTGGGGCGGCCTCATCGATCTCCCACATGGCAGCGGTCCGGGCGATTGCGATCGCCTCGTGGACGCCGTGCTTGGCAGCGGCGGCGAGGATCAACTGGCCCTGCGCGGCGGCGGCTGGCTGGCGCCGCGGCTCGAACCGGCAGCCTTCACCTCGCCGCGGCCGCGGCTGCGGGCACAGGCGGTGTACTGGGTGGTCGGTGGCACCGGCGCGCTCGGGCGCCAGGCCGTGCGGACGCTCATTGCCGCCGGCGCGCGGCACGTGGTGGTCAGCGGCCGGCGGCCCGCGGACGTGGCCGCTCCAGATGCCGACGTGCGATTCGTTCAGGCCGACGTCACCAGGCGTGCCGACGTCGACGCGGTGCTGGGGACCATCGACGCCACAGGCCTGCCGCTGGGCGGCGTGATCCATGCCGCCGGCATCGGCCGCGAAGCGTCACTGCTCACCCTCGAGGCCCGGGAGCTGCGCGACATCGCGGCGTCGAAAGTGACTGGCGCGTGGAACCTGCACCGGGCCACCGAAGGACGCGCGCTCGAGTTCTTCATTGCCTTCTCGTCGATCGCCTCGCTGTGGGGCGGGGCGGGGCAGGCGGCGTACGCGGCCGCCAACCATTTCCTGGATGCGCTCTGCGAGCACCGGCGCCGTGCCGGCCTGGCGGGGCTGGCCATCAACTGGGGGCCGTGGGACGGCGGCGGACTCGTCACCGCTGACGTCCGCGCGCGGTTGACGCGGCTCGGGCTCGACCCGATTGCGCCCGAGCGCGCCGGCGCGCTGCTCGGCGACCTGCTTGGCGTGACCGAGGCACAGGTTGCCGCGGTCGACGTGCGGTGGGACACGTTCGGCGCCGCGCTGACCTCACGTCGTCCCAGCGCCTTCATCTCCGCAGTCTGGCGCCGGCCGGACACTCCCTCCGCGCCAGCGCCGGCTGCGACCATCGACCTCTCGGTCGGCGCGGTGGAGCAGGCGCGGGTTCGCCTGCGCGACCATCTGCGCGCCCTCGTGGCGGCTCAGCTGGGGGATGGCCGCGTCCCCGAGTTGGAGCGCGGTTTCTTCGACATGGGGCTCGACTCGCTCGCGGTCGTGGCCATTCGCACGGCACTGTCCCGCGACGTCGGCGTCTCGGTGACCAATGCCGACATGTTCAGCTACGCGACGATCGCCTCGCTGACCGACCGCGTGCTGCAGCTGGCCGGGCGTCTGGCGCCGGTGCCGCCGGCGGGGGTGCCCGCGACACCGGAACCGGACACCCTCACCCGGGAACAACTGCTCGAACGAATCGCCCTCGAGTTCGACGCCCTCGGAACCACGGCTGTCGAGTAAGCGATGGACGAATCAGCCAAGGCGCTCGAGGGCGCCCTCCGGAAGTCATTTGCCGTCATCCAGCAGCTGAAGCAACAGCTCGCCGATGCTGACGGCCGCGCCGCCGAGCCGATTGCCGTCGTTGGCCTGTCGTGCCGGTTGCCGGGCGGCGCCGACAGCCCCGAGGCGTACTGGCGGAACCTTGCGGCCGGCGTCGACGCGCGGCGCGAGATTCCCGCCGATCGCTGGCCGTGGCAGCGCTTCTACGACGCGGATCCGTCGGCGCCGGGCACCCACTACGTGCGCCACGGGTCGTTCCTGGACCGCATCGACGAGTTCGACCCCGACTTCTTCGGCATCTCGCAGCGCGAGGCCGACGCGCTCGATCCGCAGCATCGCCTGCTGCTCGAGGTGAGCTGGGAAGCGCTCGAGCGGGCGGGCCTGGCGGCGGAGCAGCTGCGCCACTCGCAGACCGGCGTCTACGTCGGCATTGGCCAGAACGACTACGCGCAGCTCCGCATGTTCGGCGGCCAGCTCGAACGCATCTCGCCGTACGACGGCACCGGCAGCTCGTTCTGCTTCTCGGCGGCGCGGCTCTCGTACGTCCTGGGCGTGCACGGGCCGAGCATGGCCGTCGACACCGCCTGCTCCTCGTCGCTGGTTGCCATCCACCTGGCCTGCCAGGCGCTGCGGAACGGCGAGTGCGCGCAGGCGCTGGCCGGTGGCGTCCACCTGGTGATTTCGCCGGAAGTCACCGTCTACCTCTCGCGCATCCAGGCGCTCTCGCCCGACGGCCGCTCGAAGGCGTTCTCGGCGGACGCCGACGGCTACGGCCGCGGCGAGGGGTGCGGGATGCTCGTGCTGAAGCGGCTGCGCGACGCGCAGCGCGACGGCGACAGCGTGCTCGCCGTCATTCGCGGCTCCGCCGTGAACCACGACGGTCCGAGCAGCGGCCTGACCGTGCCGAGCGGGCTGGCGCAGGAGCGGCTGCTGCGCGAGGCGCTCGAGCGCGCGCGCCTCTCACCGGACGAGGTCGACTGGATCGAGGCGCATGGCACCGGCACGGTGCTTGGCGATCCGATCGAGCTGGCGGCGCTCGCCTCGGTCTTCCCTCGCCAGTCGCGAAACGGCCGGCCGCTGTTCGTCAGTTCCGTGAAGACCAACATCGGCCACCTCGAGGCGGCCTCGGGCATTGCCGGGGTCATCAAGGTGATCCTGGCCATGCAACACCGCGCAGTGCCGGCGCACCTGCACTTCAACCGGCCGAACCCGAACGTCAGCTGGGACGAAACGCCGTTCGCGGTGCCGACGCGGTTGACCCCCTGGGAGAGCGATCGTCCGCGCGCGGCCGGGGTGAGCGCGTTTGGCCTCGGCGGCACCAACGCGCACATCGTGCTGGCGGAGGCGCCGCCAGCTGCACCGGGGGATGGGCCAGCTAAAGCTGGCCCTCACGACACATCCGGCCCCCACGAACTCGCGGGCCCGTGGCCGCTGCCGTTGTCGGCGGCAACACCCGAGGCACTCGGGGCCCTGCGCGATCGGTATGTCGCGTTTCTCGAGAACACCGACGCGCCGTTCGCGGCAATCGCCGCTTCAGCGGCAGCGCGTCGCTCACACTTTTCCGAACGGCTCGTCGTTGTCGCGTCGAGTGCCACAGACGCTGCCGCGCAACTGCGGGCCCTCCCGCTGCCGGCGGCGGCCGGCGATCGCGCGCCGCGGGCAGCGTTCGTCTTCAGCGGACAGGGCGCGCAATACGCCGGGATGGCCACGTCGCTGTATGGCCGGTCGGCGCCGTTCACCGCCGCGCTCGACGCCTGTGCGGCGCTGGTCAAACGCGAGGCCGGTTGGTCGCCGCTGCCGCTCCTGCTCGATGCCGGCGCCGGCGATCGCATCAACGAAACCGAGTTCACGC
>JBFWUM010000011.1:85783-87467 GCA_050247255.1 Vicinamibacterales bacterium
TCGGCGCCGTTCACCGCCGCGCTCGACGCCTGTGCGGCGCTGGTCAAACGCGAGGCCGGTTGGTCGCCGCTGCCGCTCCTGCTCGATGCCGGCGCCGGCGATCGCATCAACGAAACCGAGTTCACGCAGCCGTGCCTGTTCACCCTGCAGCACGCGCTGGTCGTCATGTGGCGGGCGCTGGGGATCGAGCCGGCGGTCGTCTGGGGCCATAGCATCGGCGAGTTCGCTGCGGCCTGGGCGGCCGGCGTCCTCAGCCTCGACGATGCGGTGCGCCTCGTCGTCGCCCGGGGACGCGCGATGCAGCAGAGCCCCGGCCAGGGCGGTATGGCCGCGCTGCTGACGACGGAAGCAGACGCGCGCGCGCGCATTGCCGCCTGCGCCGGCGCCCTGACCGTGGCGGCGGTGAACGGGCCTCGCGCTGTCGTCATTGCGGGAGAGCGCAGCGCGCTCGACCGCTGCCTGGCCACGCTCGACCAGGAAGCCATCGCGTTCAAGCGCCTGCCGGTGTCTCACGCGTTCCACTCCGCGCAGATGGAGGCGGCGCGCGACGCGTTCCGCGCGGCCCTCGAGGGTGTCGAGCTGCGGCAGCCGGCGGCAACGATGGTTACGACAGGGGCATCCGGCGGCCAGGGCGACGTCACATCGCCTGAGTACTGGATCGATCAGATCACCAACCCGGTGCTGTTTGCCGAGGCCTCGGCCCGGGCGGCGTCCGAACGCCCGGACGTCGTGATCGAGATCGGGCCATCGGGAAGCCACCTTGCGCTGGCGCGCCAAAGCGCGCGCGAGCTCGACGCGGCGTGGCTGGCCAGCATGCAGCCCGGAAGCGCCACGACCTCGATCGAGACGATCGCTCGGCTGTACGCGCGAGGCTTCGCCCTTCGATGGACATCCCTGTTCCCAGCGGCCCCCGTGGCGCCGCTGCCGACGTACCCGTTCCAGCGGCGGCGCTGCTGGGTGGACGTCACGGTGCCGAAGGCGGCCGCCGCCTCGACCTGGCGTACGGACGCAGGGCTTCCTGCCGCCGGCCGGCGCATCGACACGCCGCTGGCGACCGCCGTGTACGAAACGAGCGTCTCCACCGACCAGCCGGTGGTGCGTGACCATAAGGTCCGCGGCGAAGCGGTGTTCCCGGCCGCCGGCTTCCTCGCGGCGGCGATCGAGGCGGCGGGTGAGCACCTCGGCGGCGCCGATCTGACGCTCGAAGGCATCCAGTTCACGCGCCCGCTGGTGATCGGTCACGCCCACGTGACCCTCCAGACGCTGGTCGAGCCGGATGGCGGGCGGGCGACGGTGCGCGTGCTGTCGCGTGCCGGCGACGCGGTGTGGGTGGAGCACATGACGTGCTCGGCGGCCGCCGCAGTGGAGCCCCCGGCTTCGCGTGCCATCACCGGTCCGGTCGTATCGGAAGCCGCCGGCGGCGCGTTCTACGCGGCATCGGCGGCGCGAGGCATTGATTACGGCCCGACGTATCAGGTGCTGACGCGCCTGCGGGCATGCGGCCAGGGGAGCGGCCTCGCCGAGTTCGCGCTGCGCGCCGGCGGCGCGTACCGCGTGCATCCGGTATTGATCGACGCGGCGCTGCAGGCACTCGCCTCGTCACAGGACGTCACCGACCGGCGCACCTACATTCCTGCCGGCATCGATCGTCTCGACATCGTCGGGGCCATGCCCGTCGCGGGCA
>JBFWUM010000012.1:0-86907 GCA_050247255.1 Vicinamibacterales bacterium
GCGTCGCCCGTCGCCGTGCCGCACCAGCACTATCAGCTGTTCTTCGAGTACGGCGACGGCGCCGCGTATCGGCAGGGCCTGCCCGCGCTCCGGCAGCGGCTCGCGGATGCACCGGCCACGGGCCGAGGCAGTCGGCGGGGCACGAACGCCTCGCTCGGCGCCGGAAGCTAGGCCGCGCAGGGGACCGACACATGGGCGCGATTCGCCTGCGGATCGACGGCACGACGCACGACGCCGCGGCGGGCACCACCGTTCTCGATGCGGTACGCGCAGCCGGCATCCACCTGCCTGCCCTGTGCCACGACGATCGCCTCGAGCCGACCGGCGCCTGCCGAGGCTGCCTCGTTCGTGTCGCAGGAGTTCCGAAGGCGGTGCCGGCGTGCACCACCATGGCGTGCGAGGGGATGGAGATCCAGACGGCGACCGACGAGCTCCTCGACGCGCGACGCACAGTCCTCCAGATGCTGGCGCGCCACTACCCGCAGACGGCACTCGATCGATCTCCGGACCATCCATTCCACGCCGAGCTGCGAACCGCAGGCCTGATGCAGGAGGCCGCCGGACCCTCCTGCGCTGCGAAATCCGCGGATCACTCCCACCCATACATTGCGGTCGACATGACCAGATGCATCGACTGCGATCGCTGCGTCCGGATTTGCGCCGACCTGCAGGGGCAGTTTGTGTGGCACGTTCGTGGCCGGGGACGCGAGACGACCGTGTGCTGTGACGGCCCCACGCTCCTCGACAGCTCCTGCGTCAGTTGCGGCGCGTGCGTGGATACCTGTCCGACCGGTGCCCTCGAGGACCGGTCGCTCATCGGCGCTCCGCGCCCGTCGACCTGGACACGGACGCTCTGCCCGTATTGCGGGGTCGGGTGCGAGTTGAACGTCGGGACAGCCGCAGGACGGATCGTCACGATCCGCCCCGTGCGCGATTCGGCCGTCAGCAAGGGGCACCTGTGCGTCAAGGGTCGCTATGCATTCGACTACGTGTCCGCCGCCGATCGCATGACGGAGCCTATGATTCGCGAGGGCAGGTCATGGCGGACCATCACGTGGAACGAAGCACGGGTGTATGTGGCCGATCGGCTGCGGGCCCTCATCGAGGGCAGCGGCCCCGACAGCATCGGCGTGCTCGGCTCCGCGCGGGCCACGAACGAAGAGAACTACCTCGCCCAGAAGCTGGCGCGAGCCGTGATCGGGACCAACAACGTGGACTGCTGCGCCCGCGTCTGCCATGCCCCGAGCGCCGCAGCGCTCACGCGGGCGTTCGGGGCCGGCCTCGCCACCAATTCGTACGATGACCTCGAGCAGGCGCGGACGATCCTGGTCTGTGGCGCCAACGTCACCGAGAGCCATCCCGTGCTGGGGGCCCGGATCAAGCAGGCGGCACGGCGCGGCGCGCACCTGATCGTCGTCGATCCCAGACGAATCGAGCTGGCCGACTACGCCGACGTGCACCTGGCGATTCGTCCGGGCACCAACGTCGCGCTGCTCAACGCCATGGCGAATGTGATCCTGGCCGAGCACCTGGTCGACGCCGACTTCCTGTCGCAGCGGGTGTCCGGCGCCGACGAGTTCGCGGCATGGGCGAAGGGCTGGACGCCTGAGCAGGCGGCGGCGACGTGCGGCGTGGATGCCGACGCGATCAGGCTCGCCGCGCGTCTCTACGCACGCGGCGCCCCGGCGATGAGCGTCCACGGCCTAGGGCTGACCGAGCACGTGCACGGCACCGACGGCGTGACCGCCCTCATCAATCTGGCGCTTCTCACCGGCAACGTCGGCAGGCCCGGCGCCGGCGTGAACCCGTTGCGGGGCCAGAACAACGTGCAGGGCGCAGCGCACATGGGCTGCGATCCTCACCTGCTGCCGGGCGCCACCGCGATCGCCGCCGGGCGCGAGCGCTGCGAATCATTGTGGGGCGTTCCATTGCCCCGCCGGCCCGGGCTGAACGTGCTCGAGATGATGGACGCCGCCATCGCGGGGCGGCTGAAGGGCCTCTGGGCGATCGGCTACGACGTGCTGTTGTCGAATCCCAATCTGGCCGAGACACGGCGAGCCCTGGCCGCGCTCGATTTCGTGGTCGTCCAGGACATGTTCCTGACCCAGACGGCGAAGGAGTTCGGCACCGTCTTCCTTCCCGCGTGCTCGAGCTTCGAGAAGGACGGCACGTTCATGAACGCCGAGCGGCGCATTCAGCGCGTGCGCGCCGCGCTGCGTCCAACGGCTCACTCGAAGCCGGACTGGCAGATTCTCTGCGACATCGCGCGCGCCATGGGAGGCCGCGGATTCGGTTTCACGGCGCCCGAGCAGATCTGGAACGAGGTGCGCGACGTGTGCCCTGGCGCTCGAGGCATGACCTACGCCAGGCTCGATACTCAAGGACTGCAATGGCCGTGTCCAACCGAGGAGCATCCTGGCACGTCCATCCTCCACGAGGAGGCGTTTGCGATCGGTCCGCGCGCCGCGCTGGCGACCGTGCCCTTCGAACCAACGCCCGAGGTGATCACGGCGGAGTACCCGCTCCGGTTGATCACCGGCCGGTCGCTCTATCAGTTCAATGCCGGCACGATGACGGGCCGCACGCCGAACAACGCCCTGAAGCCCGCCGATGTCGTGAGCCTGTCATCGAGTGATGCCGATCGCCTGGCGATTCACCCAGGGGCGACGGTGAGAATCACCAGCCGGTATGGGTCCATTGAGCTCCCCGCGCACGTGGATGCAGGGCTGCGGCCGGGCGACGTGTTCGCGACGTTCCAGCAGCCGAGCAGTCTTGTGAATCTGGTGACAAGCCCGCACCGTGACTCACTCACCAGTACGCCGGAGTACAAGGTTACGGCGGTGCGAATCGAGCCGACGCGCATCACGGGGTGACGGGGAGATGGCGTCGACACCACTCGAGGGCGAGGTGCGAGACCTCTTCGAGTGCGCCGGGCTCCTCGAACAAGTGGGTCGCCCCGGGCACAACCGCGAGTTGCACCGGTGCCTGCATCCGCCCCATGGCCGCTCGATTCAACGCGATCACCTCGTGATCCTCTTCGCCGACGATCAGCAGGGTCGGGGCCGCGACACGGGCCAGGGCGTCGCCCGCGAGATCGGGCCGCCCGCCAGCACGTCGGCCACCGATCGGTTCCGTTGACTGAACCGGCTGCTGCCGCTGCCGTGCGCAAACACGACGAGCCCCCGTGCCCGTTCCGGGACGGCCAGATCACCCTCGATGACGGCCGAACCAGCCCGAATCGCCACGGGGAGCGATGTCGTCCGGCTCACCTCACACCCCCGTCGGGTAGGTGTCCGGCAGATCGGCCTCGTGACGGGCCCACGTCTCGAGCGGTTCGAGCGCGCGCGTCTCGTCGACGTGGACCACGAGGTCGAACTGGTCGGACAACGTCGCCGGGAAATAGTGGCTGGCCCGTTCCGTCTCGGGCTTGTAGATCACGCCGATCGCCCGTTCGAGGCGCGGCGACTTGAGTGCACGCTGGAGGTCGCGATTCGCCAGGCGCAGCATGAAGCTCGGGATGTCCGCGTCGTGAAACAGCCGTTCGTAGGAGCCGCGCAGGGACGGCCGGACCAGCCGCAGTTCCGCCGGCGCGTCCCAGCCCCGCGCCGCCGTGACGTCGCCGGCGTGCGTCGTCATCCCCACCAGACACGCACCCTCGCCGTACTGCTGCCGCACGAGCTGGCCGAGATTGAGCTCGCCGGATGCCGCCATCCCGGTCGCGCGCGCGTCGCCGAGATGCGAGTTGTGCGCCCAGACCACCGCGCGGGGGTGGCGATGCGTCTTCTGGGCGTACTCGAGCAGGGCGTCCAGCGTTGACATCATGTGCCGGTCGCGCAGGTTCCACGATTCGGCGCCGCCACGGTACATGGCCCGGTAGTACGCTTCGGCGTCTCTGATCACGCGGGCGTTCTGCTCGGCGACAAAGTACTCATCCGCCGCAACGCGTCCATCCCGCTGCGCGTACTCGGCGGCGCTGCGCTGCAAGTCCATGAGCTGCCGGACCACGTCGTGTTCACACGACGGCGAGAGGCGCGCCATCGTGGCGTAGCCATACGTCTGCGGGTCTTCGCCAAAGATGTCGAAGCATCGGTACCGCTGCCTGGCCAGACGGGCCGATGGAGGATCGACTTTCTCGAGATACTCGATGACGCACGCGATCGATCGATGAAGACTGTAGAGGTCGAGGCCATGGAAGCCCACGCGATTGGCCAGGGAACGCTCCGCGTTGTGTCCTCTGAGCCAGCGGAGGAAGCGGACGACCTCCCGATTGCGCCACATCCAGCGTGGGAAGCGCGTGAAGTCGCCGAGCGCCTCTTCCGCCGTCTCGTCGTCGCCAAGAAGCCGCGCCCATCGGTTGGCGCGGTACGCGTCCGGCCAGTCAGCCTCGACGGCGACGATACTGAAGCCACGCCGCTCGATGAGCAGCCGTGTCACGTCGGCCCGGATGCGATAGAACTCGTGCGTTCCGTGCGTCGCCTCGCCGATCAGGACGAGCGACGCGCCCGGGTCGATTCCGCTGAGAATGCGCGCAGCCGCCGACTCCGGCGTGAGCACGTCCGCGTGCTGGCGGACGACACCCGCGCCGGGGTCGGCGTTCATGCGCTGCGCCTGGCGTCGATCCCGGCGGCAGGCGGAACCAGCAGGCGGCGGACCTCTTCATCCGTCGTCTGCGCGAAGTTGTCGTACCAGGCGCCGACGGCGGTGAACGGCTCCGGCATGGCGGCGCACACCACCTCGTCGGCCAGCTCGTTCAGCACGCGACATGTGTCTCGTGCGCCGACAGGTACGGCCACGACGATCTGTGATGGCAGCAGACGTCGGATCGCCAACACCGCGGCGCGCATCGTGGCCCCGGTCGCCAGGCCGTCGTCCACGATGATGACGATGCGGCCCTCGAGCGGAATCGCCGGCCTCGCACCCCGATAGGCACGTTCGCGCCGTTCGAGTTCGATCCGCTCGGCGCGGGTGACCGCGTCGATCACCGAGACGGGCACGGCCAGTTGCTGCAGCAGGTCGTCGTTCAGCACGCGCACGCCGCCGCTGGCAATCGCGCCCATGGCCAGCTCCGGATGACCGGGCAGGCCAAGCTTTCGGACGACAAAGACGTCCAGCGGCGCCTCGAGCGCCGTGGCGACCTCGAAGGCGACCGGAATGCCGCCGCGCGGCAGCCCCAGCACCACGACGTCAGCGCGTCCCGCGAAGTCCCGAAGTCGGCCCGCCAGGACCACGCCAGCCTCGCGGCGGTCGGCATACGGCACACGCGGAACGGCAAAGGTGCTCATGTCGCCTCGCTCGTGCAACAACGGTGCCCCCACCTGCGCGCAACTGGCCTCAGGCGGCCACCGGCGTCAGGCCCGGCTGCCGCAGCCACGCGCGGCTGCCGCCTCAGTGCGAGGTCTGCGCGCGCGCGGATTATTCCCGAATGCCGGGAACAATCGCCCGCGCCGGCGCGCCGCGGATTCCCGAGCATCGCGCGCGAACGCTCCACGCGTCATGCGGGGGCGGAGAAAAGAACCGATCGTGGCGCGTGTCAGGCAAGGCGCGCAGATTGCTATCCGGGCCTGCATGGAGAGCCGCGCCTGGACGTGGCGGCTCGAAAGGATGCGTCATGTCGAGACTCTCCCGGCGTTGCAGGCTGCTGCTCGTGGTGTTCACCGCGGCCCTCATGTGGGCAGGGCCCGCGGAGGCGCAGAGACGTGGCGCCACCCACCGACCGCCGCCCGCGCCGCAGCCGCATGCCGCGGTGGTCGTCGGCGGCCACGTCTTCATCGGCGGCTACTTCTATGACCCCTTCTACGGGCCATACCCGTGGTGGGCGCGAACGGCGTACCCGTACTGGTATTTCCCCGTCTACGACAGGCGCGCCGAGCTCCGTGTCAGCGTGACGCCGAAGGACGCCGCGGTCTACGTGGACGGGTTCTATGCCGGCATCGTCGACGATTTCGACGGCGTGTTCCAGGGGCTGCCGTTGCCGCCGGGCGGGCACACGATCGTCCTGTACTTGAGCGGGTATCGCACGGCGACATACAACGTCTACCTGCGGCCGGCGTCGTCGTTCAAGCTTCGCGGGACCCTCGAGAGACTTCCTGTCGGGGCGCTCAGCGATCCCCCGCCGATCGCGCCCGCGGTTCCACCGCCGCCCGAAGGCAGCTACAGCACTCCGCGCACGCCGCCGCCACTGCCAGCTCCGTCGCAACCGCCAGTCCAGACGCCTCAGAAGACGGTGGGCTTCGGCACCCTGGATGTTCGGGTCCAGCCGGTGACCGCCGAACTCACGATCGACGGACAGCGATGGGTCAGCTCGGACGAAGGACACTTCGTCGTACAGGTTCCATCGGGCATGCACCGCATCGAGGTGACGAAGTCCGGCTACCGCGGGTTCGCGACGGAGATCGAGGTTCGCGACGGGGACACCATGCCGCTGAACGTGAGCCTGATGGGCGCGGTGCCGTAGCGTCGCGCGCATCGCCCGCGGGGTGCGCCCGACACCGAGTGCCGTCAGCGGTGCTGCCACTGGTGCGCCGGCGGAAAACTCCCGGTGGCGGGAACTAGTCCGCGCTCTGCGGGAGCGTACAGCGGGCGTTCCGGTGATTTCAGCGGTTGTTACCCCCTGTCGGCTGGCACGTCCCGTGCCTGACCGTTCAGTGTCGTGCGCACGCGAGTAGTGTGGATCGTCGCCGTCGTCGGGGCCGCCGGAGTCGGCACATGGGCGTATCTCGCGCTGCACACTCCCCCGCCGGCGCCAACGATGGCCACGGCGCCTGTGACCCGAGGCGACGTCATCGAGACCGTTGATGCGACCGGGACGCTGGAAGCCGTGACAACCGTGCAAGTCGGAACGCAGGTGTCTGGCACGCTCAAGGCCCTCCACGCCGACTTCAACAGCCGCGTTCGGCGCGGGCAGGTGATTGCCGAGCTCGAGCCCTCGCTGTTCGAAACGCAGGTCGAGCAGGCGCGTGCGTCGTTGACACGGCTGGAGGCCGACGTGCGCAGGGCCGAGGTGCAGCTCGACGACGCCAGGCAGAAGCTCGCGCGCGCCCGGGAGTTGGCGGCGCGTGAGCTCATCGCCGCCACCGAGCTGGAAAACGCGGAGGTCAACGCGCGCGTCGCCGACGCCGCGCTGAGCGGCGCCCAGGCGCAGGTCGTCCAGGCCCGCGCGTCCCTCCACCAGAGTGAGGTCAATCTTGGCCACACCGTCATCACGGCGCCCATCGACGGCATCGTGATCTCCCGGAACGTCGACGTCGGCCAGACGGTCGCCGCGAGCATGCAGGCGCCGACGCTGTTCGTCATCGCGCGGGATCTCCGCGAGATGCAAGTAGCGTCCAGCATCGCCGAGTCGGACGTCGGGCGCATTCAGACCGGGCAGCCGGCGTCGTTTACCGTCGATGCGTACCCATCCCGGGTGTTCACGGGCGTCGTGTCACAGGTCCGCCTGCAGCCGGTTGTTGAGCAGAACGTGGTCAGCTACGTCACGGTCATCGACGTGCCCAACCCTGATCTCCGCCTGAAGCCCGGAATGACGGCGAACGTGACCGTGGAGATCGCTCGCGCCGAGGCGGTGTTGAGAGTGCCAAACGCGGCGCTGCGAATCCGTCCGTCCGACGAGGTGTTGGCGACACTCGGAGTGCCCGTCGCCAGGGACGGCGGCGCGACCGCCGCGCCTGGAACGCGCGGGCACGACACCAGCGCCCGCGCGGACGGGGAGGTCTGGGTCCTCACCGAGGGACGGCTCGAACGGGTCGCGGTCAGCGTCGGCATCAGCGATGGCACGCGCACGGCGGTCGTCGCCCCGAGGCTTGCCGAGGGTGCGCACGTCGTGACGCACATCTCGGACGACGTCTCCATTGCACCCACGAGCGGCACGTCGCCGTTGTTGCCGAACTTCCGAGGTCGCGGTGCCGGCAGCCCCGGCGCCGGCGCCGCGCCATCCGGTCGGTGAGGCACCATGCCTGCTCCACTCATCCGCACCCGGGAACTGGCCAAGACGTACCGCGTCGGGGACATTGCCGTGCCGGCGCTTCGAGGCGTTTCGCTCGACGTGACTCCGGGGGAGTTTGTCGCGCTGACCGGACCATCCGGATCCGGCAAGTCCACCTTCATGCACCTGTTGGGATGCCTCGACCGACCCTCGGACGGGCAGTACTGGCTCAACGGACGCGACGTGGCCGCCCTGTCGAACCACCAGCTCGCCCGGATACGTAATCGAGAGATCGGGTTCGTGTTCCAGGGCTTCAACCTGCTGCCCCGCACGTCGGCGCTCGAGAACGTCGAACTGCCGCTCCTCTACGCGAGCGGCGTCTCGACCGCAGACAGACGCATGAGGGCGGAGGCCGCCCTCGACGCCGTCGGCCTGGGCGCCCTGCTCCGGAACCATCCCAATCAGATGTCCGGTGGCCAGCAACAGCGCGTAGCGGTCGCCCGCGCCCTGGTGAACGCTCCGTCGCTGTTGCTGGCGGACGAGCCGACGGGCAACCTCGACTCGAAAACCAGCATCGAGATGATGGAGATCTTTCAGAAATTGAACGTCGAGCGCGGCCTGACCATCGTCCTGGTCACCCACGAGCACGACATCGCCGAATACGCCACGCGCATCGTGTCGTTTCTCGACGGCCGCGTCCAGGCCGATCGCCCGGTGGCGCGCCGGCGTCTTGCCACCGTCGATCTCGAGGCGTGGCGCGTGGGGGCCGCCCCAGCGGCCGCGACGGCATAGGCAGCCTGTATGTCACCCGCAATGACCTCCGTGATCGCGATCAAGGCGCTGCGACGCAACGCCATGCGGACGGCGCTCACGGCACTCGGCATGATCATCGGCGTCGCCGCGGTGATCGTGATGGTGGCCATTGGCGCCGGGGCGCAGGCGTCCATCGAGGCGCAGATCCGGAGCGCCGGCTCGAACCTCGTGATCGTCACCGCCGGGTCGGGCGGCTTCGGTCCCGTCCGCCAGGGGCAGGGCGCCGTGACGACGCTCACTGCCGCCGATGCCGAGGCGATCCGTGCGGAGCTGGCAGGCATCCGCTATCTGTCACCTGGCGTCAACCTGCGCGCACAAGTGGTTGCCGAGCGCGGGAACTGGAACACGCAGGTGCAGGGCACCGGAGACGAGCTGCCGGCGCTTCGCGCCTGGCCCCTCCAGTATGGGAGCTTCTTCTCATCTCAGGACGTCATCCGCGCCGCGAGAGTCGCGGTGCTCGGCTCGGTCGTCCGTGACCAACTGTTCGGTCCCGATGCGGATGCAACCGGTGCAGTCATCCGCATCCGCAATCAGCCGTTTCGTGTGGTCGGCGTCCTGACGCGGAAGGGCCAGGCGGCCATGGGCCAGGACCAGGACGATGCGGTCATCGTACCGTTCACGACGGTCCAGAAGCGACTGCTCGGCATCACGCACGTGCAGAACATCACGATCTCCGCTGACGATGCGGCGGCCCTCGACACGTTGTCGGCGCGGATCGCGGCACTTCTCCGTGCTCGTCACAGGATTGGCCCGGGGGAAGACGACGACTTCATGGCGCGGACGCTCGAGGAAATAGCCAGCGTCCTGACCTCGACGACCGCGACGATGACCTGGCTGCTGGCCGCCGTCGCGGCCGTCTCGTTGATTGTCGGCGGCATCGGCATCATGAACATCATGCTCGTGTCGGTGACGGAGCGAACTCGGGAGATCGGCCTTCGACTGTCCGTCGGTGCGCGGGATGTTGACGTGCTGCTGCAGTTCCTTGTCGAGGCGATCGTCCTCAGCGCCGTTGGCGGGGCCATCGGCATTGCCGTCGGAAGTGCCGCGTCGTATGTGGTGGGCCGGACCATGAACTGGTCCGCGCCGGTGACCGCAGACGCCGTGCTGCTGGCGTTCGGGTTCGCCGCGGCTGTCGGCGTCTTCTTCGGCTTCTATCCGGCCAGGAAAGCGGCCGGCCTCAACCCCATCGAAGCCTTGCGCTACGAGTAGCGACGGGTCGTATCACCGGGAGCCCGCGTGGACAGCCGGCTCCATCACGCACGAAATCGGCGCCAGTCGATGCCGTGCTTCCGCACCTTGTAGTTGAAGATCCGCTCGGTCGTCGCCAGCAGCCGGGCGGCCCTGGCGCGGCTGCCGCGCGCGCTCTTCAGCGCGTCCTGCAGCGCGTCCCGCTCCACCGCGTCGATCATGTCCTGCAGCGTCTGGCGGATCGGCGTCGCGCTCGATTCGGCCGTCTGCAGGGTGGGTGGCAGGTGATGACCGTGGATGACGCTGGCATCGCACACCACCACGGCCCGCTCGATGGCGTTCGAGAGCTCGCGGACGTTGCCCGGCCAGTGGTAGGCGACGAGCATGTCGATGGCCGGCGTCGAGATGCGCCGCACGCTCTTCTTGTGCTCCCGCGCGAACTGCATCGCCGCCGACAGCTCCCCGATCTCGTCGAGCTGTTCGGCCACGAGGCCGGCGCCTTTACCGGCGCGCGCGAGACCGGACCGCCGCCGTACGGGCCGCGCTCACCGAAGGCAATATCCACATCGCGTAGGCGGGGCGAACGTGTAGGTGCGGTTTAAGCCACACAAACGTCCAAGGGTGCAGCGGAACACCTCGCAGGGGTCCGTTCCGGACAGATGAGTGACGTTCATTCCGGAGACCCAGTTTGCACTTTTCGGACTCCGCAAGCACGTGCACGTTGCGGAGGACTGCTTCAGGGCGCAATCAGCGTGAGGGTTGGAAAGTACCGGCGATACCGCCGGGCGTCACGCGTCAGCAGCCGCAGGTCCGAAATGGCGGCGTGCGCGCCGATATAGAAGTCGGCGACTGGCGAACGGCGCGCGCTGCCCGCGCGACGATAGCGGATGAACGCCTGGGCGGCGAGAAACCCTGCGGGCCACGGCAGGTCGACGCGGCGGACGTAGCCTTCCGGAAGCGCCTCGTCCAGCTCCTCGATCGTCGAGAACCGGACGGACACCTCGGCATAGATGATCGGGTTGATGAACACCGCGCCGGCGCCTGCGGCGTCGGCGAGCATCGCCGCCGACCAGTCGAGCCACTCCTCGTCCTCCGTGAACAGGTCCAGGAGGACGTTGCTATCCACCAGCGTTCCACGCACGCTAGTCTTCCCCGCGAAGCAGCTGCATGATCTCGTCGGTGGTCATCTTCACGGTGCCACGTCCCCGCATGTGCTCGACGATGACGTCGCCGCGGGAGCGCGCCGGCCGACGCGCCTTCCGGATCCGCACAGCATCGCCGTCAATCTCGAATTCCACCTCGGTCTGGGGCAACAAGCCGAGTGCTTCGCGGATCGCGAGGGGAATCGTGACCTGTCCCTTGCTGGTGAGCCGCATGAGTATTACTCCTACCGGTAAGAGTAACACAACCGCGCGGTGACCCCTTCTACGGGCTTATCAGGCGCGAGTCAGCGCTGCGCTGCGGCAAACGCCGCCAGCGGTGTGTCCCCCTCGGCGGGACCTGAGTGCGCCGCGACAATAGCCGCCACCCTCACCTGCTCATCGCGCAAGCGCTGCTGCAGCCGCACGAGCGACGCGCGGTTCTGCGCGCGGTCGTCGGTGACCAGCCACGGCGCGGGGCGAATCTCCCCATCGGCATTGATCTGCGCCGAGTCGCCGACGAACAAGACGTCGTTGACGAGAAACGCGGCGCTCCCGGCGGTGTGCCCAGGCACCGCGAACGCGCGCACGGAGGCGGCGCCGATGGTGACGGTCTCGCCGTCGGCGATCGTGCGCGTCACACGGACGCCGGTCGGGCTCGCCGGCATCATCCGTCCCATCGGGCTGGCGGGCGACTCCCGCCCCTCGGCGATCGCCACTTCCGCGGCCATCGCGATCACCTCGGCGTTCGGCAGCTGCCGGACGCCCCCGATGTGGTCGCCGTGGCCGTGCGTCAGGAACACGGCCTTGACGTCGGCCAGTTGCCGTCCACGCCGGGCGAGCTCGGCGCGCAGCGCCTCCGCATTCCCGTCCATGCCGGCATCCATCAGGACGAGATCACGCTCGCCCGCGGGGACGAGGGTCATCGTGGAGAAGCCGTCGGCGATCACCCGCATGCCGTTGATGTCGCGCCCATCCTCGACCGGACGCAGCCCGGCAAACATCTCCGCGATTCCGACGCCGGCCACGGCGACCAGAACGAGGACGAGGACACCGAGGGTAAGAAGCGCCCGTTTGAGCGTGCGATTCATGGCCATATGGACTCCGCGCGTGCCTGCCCCTTGTGGACGCACTAATTCAACGACACCAGAATGACGAGGGACAGCTCCGGCTCCGAGGAGGAGGCCGGAGCTGCCCTATCGCACCGGTAAGTTGGAGACTACCAGCGCAATGTGGAGGGACATCGACCAACCTGCACCTACTGCATGCGTTTGGCGACGAGCGTCTCGGTGGCGAACTCCCCGACCTGCCGGGTGAACTGAATTTCAGACGCAGACACGATCTTCCCCTGATAGGTCACCGGGATGACCATGCCCATGATGCTCAGGGACTCGGTGAACGTCACCGTGTCGCCCTCCACCTTGCCGCTTGTCAGCTCCGAGGTGCCGTTTGCCGAACTCGCGGTCCCGGTGAGCGTGTTCCCGCTGACCCGGAACTCATAGGTGTAATTCTGTTCACCGACCTGCGTATCGAATGTTGCCGTCCAACGCCCGCTGATATCGACGCCGCCCTGCGCGGCCACACCGACCGCGGCGACGAGTGCCAGCACGAGCACGAATACCTCTCTGCGTTTCATCGCGCTACCCCGTTGAAGACTGTCCATGATCACGTCGATGGCGCTGGCCGGGCGGAGGACCGGCCAGCGCCATCACCCTGCAACGAGGCTGCAGCACAGCCACACCGCAGAACTTCGCGAGAACTGCCATTGCGCCCCCACCGTGATGCACCTCGCACCCGGCGCAGAGTAAACAATGTTCGCATGTGAACTATGTTCATACTACTCCAGAGCGGGACTGTCAATGACCGCGCGGAGGAGTCGTTATCTGCGGCGGGAACGGGCGCGGCGCGTGGTGGACCTGCGGCGGGCTGGCGAGGGCGGCGCGTCGAGGCGGACGCCGCCGAGCGCGCCGGCTTTGAGACCGGCAAACGCCATCTCGAGGACGGCACGCGCCTGCGCGTCGGCGTCGACGCCGACCGCCAGCCGGTCGCACACATACCGCGCCGCGACGCCGTACATCGCCGTCGACAGCGTCTCCTGCGGCACCCCGGGGCGAATGCCTCGCGGCAGTTCACCCGCCGCCACGCACTTGGCGATGAGGCTGTCGACCCACCGGCTGGAAAACTCCTCGGCCATCCGCATGGCGTGTGAGTCCGCCCGCAACCGGGGAGCCGACTTGTCCAGAAAGATCAGGTAGAAGTACTCCGGGTAACGCTTCGCAAACTCGTAGATGCCCCAATAGAAATGACGAAGCTGCTCGAGCGGCGGGGCATCGGGCGGACATGCCGGCAGAGCGTCCCGGCGGGCCAGCAGGGCAAAACCCTCCTCCGCCAGCGCATTGAAGATGTCCTCTTTCGTGGGGAAATACCGATAGAGCGCCGCGGGACTGTAGTCGATCGCCTGCGCCACCCGCCTGATCGGCACGTTGCCGTAGCCGCCCTCGATGAAGAGGCGCCTGGCCGCATCGAGGATGGCGCGCCGCACCTCCTCGCGTTCCCGCTGTTTTCGTGCCTTGAGTGCCACCGCCATATCGCCGACTGATTCTCCTGATCCCCTCGGGCAAGCAAAGAGTACTACCAATCAGCGAATCAGCGGCTCTCAGGCGGCACGTCGTGAACACCGTTCATGGCTCGACGCAAACCGGCCGTTGACAGGCCGTCGGTTCAGGAGTAGCTTTGGCGCCTCATTCAGATGAACATTGTTCACGCTTCGACCGCCTCGTTCACCATGTAGTAGTAGTCGGTGTGCCCTCGAAAGGACCGGGGGGGGCCGCATTCTGCACTCATTTGTTGTTGTGGTGGTGAACCAGGAGGCGTGAATGCTGAACGTGCGACGTGTGTTGGGAATGCTGTGCGTGGCCGTGCTGATGCCCATGGCGGCATACGCGCAGGCCTCGCTCGCGGGCGTGGTCCGCGATGCATCCGGCGCGGTTTTGCCGGGGGTGACGGTCGAGGCGGCGAGTCCCGTTCTCATCGAGCGGATACGGACAGCCGTGACCGACGGCTCGGGGCAGTATCGGATCATCGATCTGCGCCCTGGCGTCTATACGGTGGAGTTCTCGCTGACCGGGTTCACGACGACCCGCCGCGAGGCGGTGCAGCTCTCGGGCGAGCTGGTGACGACCGTCAACGCCGAGCTGCGCGTCGGCGGGGTCCAGGAGACGATTACCGTCACCGGTGCGGCGCCGACGATCGACGTCCAGACGACGACCCGCCAGCAGGTCATCTCGCGCGAGGAGATCAACCTGCTGCCGACGGGACGCAACTACAACGGCCTCGGCCAGATGCTGACCGGCGTCGCGACCAACGCCGCGGACGTCGGCGGATCCGCCGGCGACCCGATGGCGAGCCTTACGGTCCACGGCAGCCGCCCTGGCGACCAGCGCGTCATGCAGAACGGCGTCAACACGATGACCCTGCAGGCGGGCGGCAACATCGGCATCGCCGTCCCCAACCCGGGCATGGCGGCCGAAGTCACCGTCGATACGTCCGGCGCCTCAGCGGAATTGTCCACCGGCGGCATTCGCATCAATTACATCCCTCGCGACGGCGGCAACCAGGTGAGCGGGACCACCTTCCTGTCGTTCGCCAACAGCGACATGCAGGCCGACAACCTGACGGCGAACCTCCGGAGTCGTGGCGTCACCAGCGTCGATCGCATCAAGACGATCTACGACATCAATCCCGGCGTCGGCGGGCCGCTGCGCCGCGATCGGCTCTGGTTCTACGCCACCGCGCGCCTGAATCGCGCCGACAACTTCCCGGCAAATGCGTACTACAACAAGAACGCCTACGATCCGACGAAGTGGACGTATGAGGCGGACCTGTCGCGGCCGGCATCGAACTACAACTGGTGGGGCGACGCGCAACTGAGGCTCACGGGCCAGATCAGCTCGAAAAACAAGGTCGCGTTCACCTGGGACCAGCAGTCGCGCTGCAGCTGCCCCGGGGCGCTGCCGACGCTGCCGTGGAACATCTCGGCGACGACGTCGCCGGAGGCGGCCGGCAACATGCGCTCGCCGATGCAGCGGCTGTTGCACGCGGAGTGGAATTCCCCTGTCACCAACAACCTGCTGATCGAGGCGGTGGCGCTGCATCGCTCCGAGCGCTGGGGATTCCAGCCGAACAGCACGACCTACACGCACGAGGATGTGATCAACGCCCAGCAGGAAGCGCTGCTGCGGTCGGGCGGCCTGATTCCGGTGCTTGATGCGGCCACGGGCCGGTTCTACCGCGCCACGTGGCTGTTCCACACGGACAACCTGGTGCCGAACTACTTCTATCGCGCGGCGGTCACCTACGCCAGCGGCGCCCATCAGTTCAAGGCCGGCTTCACCAATTCGCCCGGGTTCCTCGACGACCGGCAGTACAACCCGTCGCCAATCTCGTACATCGCCATTCCGGGCGCCCCGATCACGATCATCCGGCAGACGACCTGGTCGGCGCAGCCGAAGTACGCCCGAATCGATCAGCGCTACGACCTCGGCATCTTCGCCCAGGACCGCTGGACCATGAACCGCCTGACGCTGAACCTCGGGGTGCGCTTCGACGCGTTCAACGCCGGCTCGCCCGAGCAGCTCGTCCCCGGGTCGACGCCGCTGACCCCCAACCGCGCCGACTTCACGGTGCCGGAGACGGACTTCGCCAGCTGGAAGGACATCACACCACGGCTCGGCGCCATCTACGACCTGACCGGAGATGGCAAGACGGCCCTCAAGGCGAGCCTGAACAAGTACCTGCAGTCCCAGACGGCCGGGGGCCTCTCCGCCCTGCACCCCTTGAACCGAATGGTCAACGAGGCCACGCGCGTCTGGTTCAACGGCGGCAGCGCCAACCTCGGCATTCCGGTCGCCTGCGATCTGACGAATCCCGCGCCGAACGGCGCCTGCCTGGGGCTCAGCAATCCGCTGTTCGGGCAAAACGATCCGAACGCGACACAGTACTCCAGAGACGCCTACTTCGGCTGGGGCCGCCGGGCGTTCAACTGGGAGTTCTCCGTCGGCGTGCAGCGTGAAGTGATGTCCCGTGTCTCGCTGGATGTCGGCTACTTCCGTCGCTGGTACGGGAACTGGACCGTCATCGACAACGTCGCGCTGGCGGCGAGCGATTACTCGCAATTCACCGTGACCGGCGCTCCGACGCTGGCGGCCGGCCTCGCCGGCAGTCAGGCGACGGCGTTCGATGCGTCCTCCAACGTCCAGCGGCGGCTCATCGCGCGCGCCAGCGACTATGGCGAGCAGAGCGAGCAGTGGCACGGCGTCGACATCAGCGTCAATGCGCGGCTGCAGAACGGCCTCATGCTGTTTGGTGGTGTCAGCACCGGCCGGACCGCGATTAACAACTGCGAGGTCGTGGCCGCGGTACCCGAGTCGCTGACGCAGACCTTCGGGGCGAACACCGTCGCCTTCTCCCCGGAGAACTGCGATTTCACGCAGCCGTTTCTGACGCAGTTCAAGGCGAACGGGTCCTACACGGTACCGAAGATCGATGTGCTGCTCAGCCTCACCTATCAGGGGCTCCCGGGACCTGCCGTGCGCGCCGACACGACGGTAACGGAGCGCGCGCCGGGTCAGCCGCTGCGCGGTGTCAACACGACACTGCTGGTGCCGCTGCAGACCGAGTACTACACGCTGGGCGGCGACATCCAGGTCCTCAGCACGGAGTACGGCGACCGGCTGAACCAGCTCGACTTCCGTGTCGGCAAGCTGTTCCGGTTCGGGCGCACGCGGGCGACGCTGAACCTCGATCTCTACAACCTGTTCAATCGGAACGCGGTCACCGGCGAAAACCTGCGCGCCGAGGCGTATCGGGTGCCGACGACCATTCAGTTGGCACGGTTCGTCAAAGTCGGCGCGCAGATCGATTTCTGACGCGCCCCGAGGCGGCGGCACGGCGACGGGTCGTGTCCGCCGCAGCACGCTGGTGCTGGCCGAGCATCGCTTCGGCCAGCATCAGCTCTGAGCCGCCTCAGGTCAGGAGCGGCACGGGCGCGGCGCCCACTTCGCGTCGTCCGGCTCTTTGCGGAAATGCGCGCTGGTGACCAGGCGTTGTACCAGGTACAACGGATCCTCGACGACGGTCGTCACGACGAACCATTCGCCCCCGTTCGGTACCGGAAAGCGATCGAAGTACTCGGTGACGGTCGCCCGGTTGCTGTAAGGCACGCCGTTGCGACGCAGCCAGCCCCCGCTCAGGTTCGTGGTCACCACTTTGAGCGACCCGCCGGGCCGCGGCGGTGCCGGGAAGGCCAGCATGGTCGGCGCCGCCCCGGAGGTCCGCGCCCACTCGGCGATCGAGCGCCCCTGCAGTGACGGCTCGCCTGCGGGCGCGGCGGCCGGATCGAAATGGAGGAGGCGCGTCTGCACGCCGTTATCGGTTTCGAGCTTCAGCGTCCGCTCGTTCTCCCAGGAGAAGCGCACGCGCGTCGGCATCCGCAACAGCGCCGCGGCGCCGAATGCGAGACACGAGCCATCGGTCGCCGGATCCCATGCGTTGGCGATCTGTTGCGCGGGGGGCGTGAGCAGGATTCCCGGATAGTCCCCGGGCTGCGGCGTCACCATCCGCCACCGCCAGTCTTCGTTGACGATCGACACCCAGGTGCCGGTGAGATCGAGCGGGGCCGTGGCCTGCGCCGACGGCGGCGGACCGCCGCGACGTGGGAAACCGGGCGGCCCCTGGGCCAGCAGCCCGCTCGTCACGATCATCGTCGCGAGGGTGCAGGTCGCAAGCGTCCGCGGGATACGCCCGCTCATCGACGCCCTCGGCGCTGCGCCGGCGCGGGCGCCGGCTTTGGCAACGTGTCGTACACCGCCTGGACGAACTGGTCCGTCGTCCAGAAGCCGGACGTGGCGCCATAGCGGCCGTCGTAGTCCGACGTCGGCTTCGCCGCGCGTATCTGCTCGAGGGTCATCCCCTTCTTGATCATTTCGTCCACCCGATCCCGGATGATCGTCACCATGTCGCGGTACTCCACGACGTCCGCCTCGTCGGCGATGCGGCCATGTCCGGGAATCACCATGGTGCCGCCTTCCTGTTTGTCTCGTGGAACCGTGATCGCCAGAATCCGGTTCAGCCCGCCGATCACCCCGTTAATCGTGCCGCCGCTGGCCACGTCGACGAACGGGTAGCCGGTGTTGACATAGACGTCGCCGGTCGCAATCACATCGGACTTGCGGAAGAACACCAGCAGGTCGCCGTCGGTATGGGCCGCAGGCACGTGGATCAGTTGAATCGCTTCACCGTTGAAGAAGACCTGGTCTTCCTCGCCGAAGAACGTCTCCGTCGGCAGCGCACCCGCGGGCGCCGGCGGCGCGGCCCCAACCATGCGACGCTGCGTGTTCTCATGGGCAAGAATGGCCGCGCCGGAGTCGCGGATGTCGCCGGCGACATTGCCAGCGATGATCGCCTGTCCGGCGCGGCGGAACGCCTCGTTGCCGCCAATGTGATCCGGATGCGCGTGCGTGTTGACGATGTAGCGAATTGGTTCTGGCGACACGCGCTTGATTTCCGCCAGGAGCTTGTCAGCCATCTGGGCGAACTGCGTGTCGACGACGAGGACCCCGTCCGGTCCGGATTGCATGGTGACGTTGCCGCCGGCACCGGCGAGCATGCGAACCGCGCCCTGCACCTGGAACGACCGGACACGCACGGCGTCGAAGTCGGGCTGCTGCGCGCGGGTGGCGGACGCGGCGAGGGCCGCTCCGGCGACGATGGCGAGGGCGGCGACGAGCGGATTGCGGGGAGAGGTCATCGGCATGCTCCTCAGAATACGAACCCGCCGCGCGGTTTGTGAGTGCCCTTCGGCAGCACCGGGAGCTTCTGCATGTACTCGGGCAGCGCCGTCTCCGCCCCCCCGCTGGCGGCTTCGACCGGCAGACCGTGCGTAGCCGCGTACTCCGTCGTCGGCGACGGGGCGTCGAGGGGATGATGCGGTACGTGCCCAGCCTCGAACGGGATTTCCACCGCGGGACGGCAGGGATACGGCTCAACCGAGCCGTTCGGCAGGAGCGCGAAGCCGTTGGTCTTCACCAGCGACTCGGTGAGATACACCGGATCCTCGATCATGACCACGTGCGTCAGCAGATCGCCGTGGCGGAAGAACCGCTCCGTCATCGTGGCGCGATCGGATAACGGGAGGCCGTTGCGACGGATCCACCCGGCTTTCAGGTGTGTCGTCCGCACCACGAGCACGTCGCCTTCAAAGCGTCCGGTCGAGAATCCCTGCCACGTATGCGGCTCGAGTTCGGACGGGTGCTCGCGGCCGTCCATCCAGATCTCGCGCTTCTGCGCCTGCCACACGATATGCGTGTTCAGCTTCGTCACCCGCTCCGTTTGCGGGTCGCGCTCCTCGGAAATGCGCAGGATGCCGATACCGCGGAACCCGTAGGTCGAAGGATGCGGCTTGCACTGGTGTTCGGGCAGCGCCAGCAGCCCGGCGTCCCAGGTGTCGGCGCGCCGGCGGGCCGCGTCATTGATCGGCAGCCCGGCGTAGTCACCGACCTCGGGCCCGGGCACCCGCTCCATGAAGTCTTCGTCGGTGATCAGCGGATTCCAGTACCCGACCAGATTGAGCTGCGCCGCAGCCGGCTGCGCCGTCAGCAGGACGGCGATTGCGGCCATCGCGCCGCGCAATGCCGAGCCGACGCCCCGAAGAGTAAACAAAGTTCGCATGGTGAACAGAGTTATATCGTTCGGGGCAGGGGCTGTCAAACCCGCGGGGTGAGTGAAGGGTGCCGTCCCGGCGAGCGGTTGAGGGCTAGGCGTTGCGCGGGCGGGCCCGGCGCGCCGCTGTGTTGCGGCGCCCCCGAGGCCTGGGCGGGGAGAGCCTGGCGCCGACGAGGGCGCCTGCTTTGAGGCCGGCGAACGCAAGATCGAGCACGGCGGTGGCCTGCGCGTCGGCGTCCACGCCCACCCCCAGCCGATCGCACACATACCGGGAGGCGACGCCGTGCATGGTTGTCGCGAGGGTTTCGTGGACGACCCACGGATCCATGCCGCGCGGCAAATCGCCGGCTTCGACGCACTGTTCGATGATCGCCGCGGCCCAGTGTCGCGCGAAGTCATGGGCGCCGCGCAACGCGTTCGAATCGGCCCGCAGCCGTGGCGCCGAGCGATCGAGGAAGATCAGGTACAAGTACTCTGGGTAGCGCTTCGAGAACTCATAGATGCCCCAGTAGAAATGGCGCAGTTCCTCGAGTGGCGCGGCACCGGGCGCGCACGCCGGCAGCGTATCGCGCCGCGCCAGCAGGCCGAAGCCCTCTTCCGCCAACGCGTTGAAGATGTCTTCCTTGGTCGGGAAATAGCGGTAGAGCGCCGCCGCGCTGTAGCCGAGTGCCTGGGCCACGCGGCGGATGGGAACGTTGCCGTAGCCTCCCTCGATGAACAGGCGGCGCGCCGCATCCAGAATCGCCCGGCGTCTCTCCTCCCGCTCGCGCTCCTTGCGCGCCTTCAATGCAATGGTCATGTGCCAGAAAGAGTACTACCAGAGTCCGACCGCAGCGCGGTTGTCCGGCGGCGCGTCGCACCCGTGGATGGCGCGCTCAGGCTGGCGTCACGCCCACCGGAAGCCGTGTTTCGACAGCGGCAATGAGCGGATGCGCCGCCCCGTCGCTGCGAAGATCGCATTGGCGACCGCCGGCAGGATCGGCGGCAGCGATGGCTCGCCGAGGCCGGTCGGCGGGTGGTCCGACTTCAGCCAGTAGACCTCGACCTTCGGCGGTGCTTCACGCATGCGCACCGGCTGGAACTGGTGAAAGTTCGTCTCGCGCGCGCGCCCGCGGTCGATGGTGATCTCGTACGACATGAGCTGGCTCAAGCCGTCGATGACGCCTCCCTGGACGAGGCTCTCGGCGGCGGCAGGATTGATGATCTGGCTGCCGATGTCGGCCGCCACCCACACGTGGTTCACCCGCACGCGATTCTGGCGATCGACGGTGACTTCGGCGACTTCAGCGAAGTAGCCCATGTGGCTGTAGTGAAACGCCACGCCTCGGGCCGCGCCGGAGGCCGACGGCCGCGCCCATCCCGACTTGTCGGCGACGAGCTGCAGCACCGCGGTCATGCGCGCCGGATCGAACGGCGGCGCCGGGATTGGCGACGGCTCGCTCGTCGGCGGCAGCTGCGGCCGCGCCAGCAGTTCGAGCCGAAACTGCAGCGGATCCTTGCGCGCCGCCACCGCCAGTTCGTCGAGAAACGACTGGACCACGAAGGCGATGCCGTTGCTCCCCGGCGCGCGCAGCGCGCCCAACGGCACGCCCGTCGGCATGAGCGAGGTGTGGAGGGCGCAGTTCGGCACCAGCCTCGCCGGGAACTCATTGCCGCCCATATCAGCCGCTGTCCCGGGCCGGCCGTTCTCGCCGAAGCTGATGAAGTGATCGCGCCACGCCACCAGCGCCCCGGCCGCATCCACCGCCCCGCGCAGGTAGTGGTATCCGGCGGGCCGGTAATAGTCGTGCGCCATGTCGTCTTCACGCGTCCAGAGCAGCTTGACCGGCACGCCGATCGCCTTCGCAATCCAGGCCGCCTCGACCGTGTAGTCGTTGGTCAGCCGGCGTCCGAACCCGCCGCCGACACGCATCAGGTGCAGCGTGATGTCGCTCTCACGGATGCCAAGCGTCTGGGCCACGAACGGCAGCGCGAACGACGGCGTCTGCGTCGGCGCCCAGAGCTCCAGCCGGCCGTCCCGGAACGCCGCCGCGCAATTCTGCGGCTCGAGCGGCGCATGCGCCAGAAAGGGATACGCATAGGCGGCGTCGACGACCGTCGCGCCGCGGCCGAGCGCCGCCTCAACGTCGCCGTCGTTGCGCAGGGTCCGCTGCGGCGGCTGCGTCGCGAGGACCTCGGCTTGCGCCAGGAAGCCGGCGCTGCTCTGCGAGGCCGTCGCCCCCTCGTCCCACGTGACGCGCAGGCGGCGACGCGCCTCGCGTGCCTGCCACCAGCTGTCGGCGACAATCGCGACGCCTCCCAGGAGCCGATCCGGCGACACGCCCTGGACCAGCGGTCCCGGTTCCACGACCAGGACATGGCGCACCCCCGGGAGGGCCCTCACCTCGTCGACATTCGCCGTCCGGACACGGCCGCCGAACACCGGGCACTTCTCGAAGACCGCGAACAACATCCCCGGGAGCGTGAAGTCGATGCTGAAGATCGGCTTCCCGGTGACGATCGCGGGCACGTCAACGCCGCCCCGGGACGTACCGATGATCGAGTACGTGTCGGGCGACTTGAGGCGCACGCTGTCGAGCGCCGGCGCCGGCACCGATGCGAGCGCACCCGCCAGCTGCCCGTAGGTCAGGGTGCGGCCGCTGCCCGCGTGCGTGACGCGGCTGAGCGCGGCGCTGCACTCGGCGGCCGCAACGCCCCAGGTCTGCGCCGCCGCCGCGATCAGCATCGCCCGCCCGGCCGCGCCCACCTGCCGGAGGGGATCCCAGTTCAGCGGCGTCGAGAGACTGCCGCCCGCGAGCTGGAAACCGTATCGCGATTGATCCGCGTCGGCCTGCTCCACGCGTACGTCTTTCCAGTCGGCGTCGAGCTCGTCCGCGATGATCATCGGCAGCATGGTCTTCACGCCCTGCCCGATCTCCGGGTTCTTGGCCATGATCGTGATGCTGCCGTCCGGCTGGATCCGGATAAACGCCGTCACGACAAAGGCACCACCTCCGAATGGGTTCTGCGCCAGCGCCGGGTCCGCGTCCAGATGCAAGGCCAACAGCACGCCGCCGCCGGCCAGCGCCGTGACTTTGAGGAATCGCCGCCGCGTCACCTGCGTGGTCATGACCGCACCTCGCGCTCGACATCGGCCTGCGCCGTCTGCGTCTGTCCCCCGGCCGCCTGGTGAATCGCCTGCCGGATCCGCAGGTACGTCCCGCACCGGCAGATGTTGCCGGTCATCGCGCGATCGATGTCCGCATCGGTCGGCCTCGGCGTTTGCACGAGCAGCGCGGCGGCCGACATGATTTGCCCGGCTTGACAGTAGCCGCACTGCGGCACGTCGAGCGCCTGCCACGCGCGCTGCAGCGGATGCGACCCGTCGGTCGACAACCCCTCGATGGTCGTGACGCGCGCGTTCGCGGCGGCGGACACGGGGGTCTGACAGGCGCGGACGGCGCGTCCGTTCAGGTGCACGGTGCAGGCGCCGCATTGGCCGATGCCGCAGCCGAACTTGGTGCCTTTCAGGTTGAGGACATCGCGAAGCGCCCACAGCAGGGGCATGTCCCCCGCGACATCCAGCGTGGCCGCTACGCCGTTGACCGTCAGTGTGTATGCCACGTCCGACACTCTCCTGGTGGCGCGCGCGGCGCGCATGGTTTCAGGGTGGGGCGATCCTACATCATGGGCGACCTCGTGGATGGCCGGCACCGTGACCTGCTGGTGCTGCCGAGGCTGCTGACTGCGTTCGAGATTGTCGGGTCAGAGGAAAACGCGATCGCCTACCTCTCGGCAGTGGCGGGCCTAACAGTCGCCCAGGCATCCTCCCAGGCGATCACATCGGGACACTCCAGGCGTATTGGGAGGCCGGACGCGACACTATGCGGGTGTGGGCTTACGCACGGCATGCTGGCTCGTCGCCGGTGTCTCGCTGGAACGGGGGCGCTCAGCCCCCGCGGACTTCAGGCACAGGACCGTGATGCCGCCGAGAATGCCGGCGGCCATCAGGTAATAGATGCCGGCGACATAGTTGCCTGTCCGGTCAGTCAGGTACCCCACAGCGTAGGGCCCGAGAAAGCCACCGAGATTGCCCACCGAGTTGATCAAGGCGATGCTGGCGGCAGCAGCAGGTCCGCTGAGCAACATGGTCGGCAAGGTCCAGAACGGAGACGGGAACGAGTAGAGCGCCATTGTCGCCAGCGAAAACGCCGCGATCGCCAGTGGGAGATTGCCACCAGCCAGCACGCTCAACCAGAGCGCGAGGCCGACGAGCATCAGGGAGACCGCCGAATGCCAGCGTCGTTCTCCGGAACGATCCGAGTGCGCGGCGGTGAGCAGCATCGCCGGGATGGCCGCCAGCCATGGGATGCCAGAGAGCAGAATAACCTGGGTCGTGCTCAGACCTGAGACACCCTGAAGGATTTTCGGGAGCCATGTGCCCAATCCGACACTGTTGGTGATGTAGCAGAAGTACGCGAGGCACAGCAACAGGACCTGGGGGTGGCGCGCCGCAGCCCAGGCAGTCAGTTTGCCCAGCGATTTCTTGCTCTCACGCTCAACCCGCAACTGCTCCGCGATCCACTGCCGTTCGTCGGCGGCCAGCCATGGAGCAGATTCCGGCCGATCCGTCAGCCAGTAGAAGGTCGCCACACCCGCCAGGACCGAGGGAAATCCTTCGAGGATGAGCAGCCAGCGCCACCCGGCGTACCCGAGCCAATCAAGCCTCATCAATCCCGCGGCCACCGTTGCGCCCAGCATGTTCGAGATCGGAATGGCCGCCATGAACAGGGCCACGGCCTTGCCCCGGTCGGTCACGCGAAACCAGCGAGTCATGTAGACGATGACGCCGGGGAAGAATCCTGCCTCGGCGATGCCCAGCAGGAAGCGGATGACGTAGAACTCGCGGGCGTCCGAGACAAAACCCGTCAGCGTCGCCAGGGTCCCCCACACGATCAGGCTGACGCCGATGAACTTCCTGGCGCTCCATTGTTCGACCAGCATCGCGGACGGGACCTGGAACAGGAAGTAGCCGATGAAGAAGATGCCGGCGCCAAGGCCGAAGACGGCGTTGGAAAAACCCAGGTCGCCGGTCATCTGGAGCGATGCGAAGCTGATGTTGACCCGATCGACATAGTTCAGGACGTAGAGTCCGAAGAGGAACGGCAGGAGACGGCGCGCGATCTTGCTGCGCGTTCGCACTGACAACTCGGTGGCCTGGATGTCGCTTCCCGTCACGGTGTCCTCGCGTTTCTACGAATGCGCCGCCGCTACGCTCCCCACGATGAGCGGCCTGGCAATGTCAACCCCGGGGAGCGTGTGCTCCAGGAGTGCGTCGAGTTGCGTCGCTGCGGCTGCCGTGACCGATGCGCCTGGATGACGCGCGCGCGCCGATGCCAGGAGGCCGCGCCGTCGCAGCAACTCCTTCCGAATCGCCACGCCCGGCTGCTGCTCGAACACGATGAGCGCGGCGAAGCGTGCGTACAGTTCATGCACGGTGCGCCACTCCCCCGCCTGGGCAGCCCGGTGCATCGCGATCAGGACTTCCGGAAATGCGAAGCCGGTATTGAAGCCGTCTGATCCAGCGGCCAGGTCAAACGGCGCGTACAACGCACCCAGGCCCGTGAGAATCGGCAGCCTCCGGTTGCCGATCGCGTCCCGGATGGCCCGGATCCTGGCCGCGGTCGGCACGGCTTCCTCCTTGACGCAGGCAATGGCCGGGACTGCCCGGACGAGCCGCGCGATCAGCGCCACCGACATGTGCACGTCGGTCGAGGCCGGGTGATCCTGGAGAACGATCGGAATGCGGATGGTTTCCGCCAGCCGCTGGAATGTCTCGACGATGCGTTCGTCGTTGGGGACGGGTTCCTTTGCCGGCGTGACCATGACCGCCGCGGCGCCGAGGTCTTCTGCCATCCGGGACAAGTACTCGACGACGCGGGTGCCGCTGTGGCTCGTGCCGACGATGATCGGCACGCGGCCCTCGACCACGGCGGCGGCGGTCTTGATCAGGAGCCCGCGTTCCTCGTCGGTCAGTCGATTCGATTCCCCGAGGACCCCAAGGATCGTGATGCCGTCGACGCCGCACCCGACCATGAACTCGATCAGGCGCCGCCACGATTCGAGATCGATCTGCTCGTCATCGGAAAAGGGCGTCGCGAGAATGGGGATGACGCCGGTGAAGGTGGTCATAGTCAGAATGCTCCGCGGGGGTCGAATTCAGCCGGCACTCTATCGGTCGGCTTCAGCACCGACCAATGAGTAATTCTTCTTGGGCCATAAGTCTCGCTGCTAGACTAGGCGCATGGACCTGCTGCAGTTGGAACACTTTCTGGCGGTCGCGGAGGAAGGCAGCTTCACGCGGGCGGCGGAGCGTGTGTGCCGGACTCAACCGGCGGTCAGCCTGAGCATCAAGAAGCTGGAGGACGAGATCGGGGCACCACTCTTTACGAGGGGTACCGTGGATCTCTCCCTGACCAGCGCCGGCAAGACCCTCCTGCAGTCCGCGAAGCGCATGGTGCAGCTGCGCGACGACACCGTCAGGAACCTGAGAAAGCTGCAGAACCTGAGCTCCGGAAGCCTGTCGATCGCGGCACATGAATCGGCGGCGGCCTACCTGCTGCCTAGCCCGCTCCGCGAATACTTCCAGCGGTTTCCCGACATCAAGGTCGGCATTCAGCGCAGCCGTCTGGAAGACATCCCTCGACAGGTGATGGATCGGGAGTTCGACATCGGGTTCGTCAAGGATGCGCCCACCTTCCACGAGTTACGTTCAGTGGAAGTGCATTCCGACGAGTTGATGCTGATCGCGTCACCACGTCACCCGCTGGCCGTGCGTGATGGACTGACGATCCAGGACCTCGTCGGCGAACCCTTCATCCTGCACCACCAGTGCTCGACCACCGAGCAGAAGATTCTGCGGATGTTCGAAGCGCACAATGTGCGCTGCAATATTTCTGCGGAGCTGTGGAGTTTCGAGAACGTGAAGGACTTCGTCCGCCAGGACGTCGGCCTGGCGATTGTGCCTGGCATCTGCGTCGAACAGGAACTCGATGCCGGCACCTTGACCCGGATACCGTTTCCCGAGCTCGACGTGCCCCGCAAGACGCTGATGATCTTCCGCGATCAGAGCTACCGGTCCGAGTCCTCCCGGCGTTTCGTCGAGCTGATGCAGGAAGCCGTGTCGTCGCGGCGCAAGCGGGCCCGTGAGGCGCGTGAGACACGATCGCGGCGGCAACCTCGTCCTCACGTCCGCTGCTTATAAGCCGACAAGAATTACTCATTGGCGCCTGTCGCCGGCGCGGCATTACAGTTCGCCGGGCGATCACACGGCGCGTTGGGCGACCTTCGCCCGTCGCGCGCGTCTCCTGTGATCGCAGGAGGCGATTCCATGGTGTTGCTGCTGTCAGAGGCCGACGTCGCGCGAGCCATTTCGATGCGCGACACAATCGACCGGCTGGAGGACGTGTTTCGTCAGTATGCACAGGGGGCGGCCCTGGTGACGCCACGGACGAGCGCCCAGATCCCACGCGGCGGTGGTGCGTTTCGGGTGATGTCGGCGATCCTGCCGGAATCCGGATTCTTCGGGTTGAAATCGCTCACCGGCTATCCCGGCCGGCGCCTCCCCGGCGAAACCTACTTCGTCATCCTGCTGTTCAGCGGTGAGACCGGTGCGCTGCGCGCCGTGATTGCCGCCAACCAGCTGACTGGCATCCGGACAGGCGCCGCGACGGGACTGGCCGCCCGCTATCTCGCCCGCCCCCAGTCGCATGTGGCTGGCATCTTTGGCGCGGGCGTCCAGGCTCGCTACCAGGTGGCCGCCCTGAAGGCCGTGTGCCCGCTCGAAGAACTCCGCGTCTTTGATCCGGATCCCGTCAAGGCGGCTGCGTTTGCCAAAGCGATGGCGGACGAATTCGACGTGCGGCCGGTCGTCGTCACCCAGCCGCGCGACGCCGTCGCCGGCTGCGACTTGATCGTGGCTGCCACGTCTGCGCCTGCGCCCGTCTTCGACGGAGCGTGGCTGGAGGAGGGCACGCACGTCAGCGGTATCGGCGCCAATTCACCGGCCAAGAAAGAGCTGGACGCACTCACCTTCGGCCGAAGTCAAAAGGTCGTTGTTGATTTTCGTGAACAGGTGCTGGAGGAAGCGGGTGACCTGCGGCATGCCATCGAGACCGGGACAATGACCGAAGGGGCCATCCACGCCGATCTCGCGCAGCTCGCCGCTGGCCAGAAGCCAGGCCGCGACAACGAGCGCGAGATCACGCTGTTCAAGTCTGTCGGGGTGGCGCTCGAGGACGTCGCCACTGCGGCGTTTGTGTACCAACAGGCGTTGGCGCAAGGCCTGGGCGAAGAACTCGATCTCCTGGGGGACCAGACGGTGCCGGTCAGGGCCGACGCCCGCAGGCGTGTGTCCCGCGGACACTCAGTCGAGGAGGTGCCGTCATGATGCTGCACGTCGCGGTCCTGCTGCTCGGTTTGCTCGGCCAGATAACGGGGTCGACCGCGCCGCGCAACGACCTGCCGCAGCCGTACCGGACGACGCGCGACTGGGGACAGCTGCCAGTGGGCGTCCAGTGGGCCGCGGTCACCGCTGTCGAGCCCGCGCCTGACGGCAGCATCTTCGTCATCCATCGCTGCTTCGCGAACTCGTGCAAGGACCGGCCGGAAGCGCCGATCCTGAAGTACGACGCCCGGGGGCGCCTCCTGAAATCGTGGGGCGAAGGGATATTCGTGTTCCCGCACGGCGCCACGGTCGATCGGGAAGGGAACCTCTGGGTCACCGACGCCCAGGGCGGCAATGGAAAGGGACACCAAGTCTTCAAGTTCAGCGCCGACGGCCGGCTGCTGATGACGCTGGGAAAGGCCGGCGTCTCGGGCTCCGGTCCCGATCTCTTCGATCAACCGTGCGACGTCGTCGTCGCGTCGAGCGGCGATATCTTCGTCGCCGACAGCCATCGCAGCGGTAGGAACAACCGGATCGTGAAGTTTACGAAGGACGGAACGTTCCTCAAGGAGTGGGGGCGCACAGGCTCCGGACCCGGTGAGTTCAGCGAGCCGCACACGATTGCGCTCGACTCGCGCGGCCGGCTGTTCGTCGGCGATCGCGAGAACAACCGGATCCAGATCTTCGATCAGGAGGGCACGCTGCTCGACGAGTGGCGGCAGTTCGGCCGGCCCAGCGGCATCGCGATCACGCCCGACGACACCATCTACGTCACCGACTCGGAATCGGGCCCCGACACCGGCGCACACGAGCTCCAGGGGATCAAGAAAGGCATCCGCATCGGCAGCGCGCGCACGGGCGAGGTCACCGCGTTCATCGAGGACATGGAATCGACGACGCCGGATCATTCGGGGGCGGAAGGAGTCGGCGTCGATGCGAACGGCAACGTCTACGGCGCCGTGGTCCGTCGCCAGATGCTGGAGAGACATGTCAGAAGATAGGCGCGGAAGTCGAATCGCCGCTGCGCCAGCGGTCGCCATCTGCCTCGCGGTGGCGACACTTGCGGGTCAGGCCGGCCGCACGGTCTGGGATGGTGTCTATACGCAGGCGCAGGCTGCGCGCGGGGCGACGCTCTATGCCCAGCGGTGCGCGCAGTGCCATGGGGATCTGCTCCAGGGCTTCGAGGCGGCGCCGGCGCTGGCCGGTCCCCTCTTCGTGGCGACGTGGGAGGGGGTCCAGCTCGGGGAGCTCGCCGACCGCGTCAGGATTTCCATGCCGCTGGACAGCCCCGGTTCGCTGTCGCGACAGCAGACGGCAGACCTGCTGGCCTACATGTTCGAGGTCGGCAAATTGCCGGCCGGATCGCAGGAGCTTCCTGGTGACGCCGCGCTCCTCGGACAGATCACCTTCAGAGGGACGAAACCGTGACATGCGGGAGGATTCGATGACGCGTCGACAGGCCTTGCGCCCATGGGTGCTGACGGCGGTCGGCATATGCTTCGCTGGCTCGGGGGCGCCCGGCGCGCAGCGTCCGGCAGCCGCGACTGAGTGGCGCACGTACGGAGGCGACCTCGCCAGCACGCGCTACGCGCCCCTCGATCAGATCAACGCAGCGAACTTCTCAGGGCTGGAAGTGGCGTGGCGGTTCAAGACCGACAACCTCGGCCCGCGACCCGAGTTCAACTTCCAGTCGACGCCGCTGATGGTAGGAGGCCGCCTCTACTCGACCGGCGGGACCCGCCGCGCGGTCTTTTCGCTCGACGCGGCAACCGGCGAGCTGTTCTGGGTCTACTCCGAGGATGAAGGGGCCCGGGGCGCCGCCGCGCCGCGCCAGTTGTCGGGCCGCGGCCTCGCTTACTGGTCGGACGGCCGCGAAGAACGCGTCCTCTATGTCACCCCCGGCTATCGGCTGGATCGCGCTCGACGCGAGGTCAGGCAAGCGGGTGGCCGCGTTCGGCCAGGACGGCGTCGTCGATCTCAAGCAGGGGCTCGAGGGGATGTCCGATCTGACGACAGCTCCAGTGGGATTGCACTCCACGCCGCTGGTCGCCGGCGACGTCGTGCTGGTCGGGGCGGCGTTCGAAAGCGGCGCAAACCCGCGGAGCCGCGCCAACGTGAAGGGGGCCGTTCGCGCTTTCGATGCCCGGACCGGGCGGCTTCTCTGGACCTTCAACACGATTCCGGAACCGGGGCAGCCGGGCAGTGAAACGTGGGAAGGCGATTCCCTGGCGTACACCGGCAACACCGGGGTGTGGGCGCAGATGTCGGCCGACGTGCAGCTTGGCCTCGCCTATCTGCCCGTGGAACTGCCGACGCACGACTACTTCGGTGGCGCGCGCCCCGGCGACAACCTCTTTGGCGAAAGCATCGTGGCGGTGGACCTCAAGACCGGTCAGCGCCGCTGGCACTATCAGCTCGTGCACCACGGCATCTGGGACATGGACATTCCCTGCGCGCCGATCCTTGCCGACATCACCGTCAACGGACGGGTGGTGAAGGCGCTGGCGCAGCCGACCAAGCAGGCGTTTCTCTACGTGCTCGATCGCGAGACCGGGCAGCCGGTCTGGCCGATCGAGGAACGCCCCGTACCGCAGGGGGATGTGCCGGGCGAGAAGTATTCGGCGACGCAGCCGTTTCCGACGCGGCCGGCGCCCTACAATCGGCAGGGCCTCTCGCTCGACGACTTGATCGACTTCACCCCAGAGCTGCGGGCCGAGGCGGTGAAACTGGTGTCCAACTACCGCATCGGGCCCATCTTCACGCCGCCAGTCGTCAGTCGCGCGGGCGGTCCGCTAGCCACGTTGCAGATGGCCAGCCAGGCGGCGGCGACCAACTGGCCAGGTGGATCCTACGATCCCGACACCCGCGTCCTCTACGTCCATTCGCAAAGCCAGGTGGGGACGCTCGGGCTCGTGCCACCGGCGCCTGGTGTCGCGCCCGATGTGCCGTTCCATCAAGGCACGGTACTCAGCGGGCCTCGGACGTCCGGCGGCCTGGGTTCGGGCCGCGCCGCGGGTGCCAGAGGAGCGGCGTCGCCGACCACCGTGCAGGGGCTGCCGCTCGTCAAGCCGCCGTACGGACAAATCAGCGCAATCGATCTCGAGCGCGGCGAGATCCTGTGGCAGGTTCCACACGGTGAGACGCCGGATATCGTGAAGAACCACCCGGCGCTGCGCGGGCTGACCATTCCGCGCACCGGCCGACCGGGGATGGCGGGGACGCTCGTGACGCGGACCCTGGTCATTTCCGGTGAGCCGGGCTTCGGGGTCACGCCGTCCGGCCAGCGCGGCGCCATGCTCCGCGCCTACGACAAGAAGACGGGAGCCGAAGTCGGCGCGGTCTACATGCCTGCGCCTCAAACCGGCTCGCCGATGACCTACATGCTGAACGGCCGTCAATACCTGGTGGTGGCCATCAGCGGCGGCGCCTACAGCGGCGAGTTGCTCGCGTTCCGTCTGCCGGACGTCCCGTAACGCCGACATCAAAGGAGTTCCGTCCATGAAGGCTGCCATCCCTTTCCTCGCCGCCGGGTTTCTCGTTGTCCCTCTCCTGGCTGCGGACCCGGTGGGGTTCGCCATCTGGAAGTCGGCCGAACTGAAGCAACGGGACGAGGCGCTCTCCAGGAGGGTCGGCCCGGATCACTCCGCGCGGGAGACGCTGGCCGACTACGGCGACCATCGCTTCCGACTGCTCTACCGGGACGCCGACGGAGTCCCGGAGCAGCATGACAACACGGTCGACGTCGTCATCGTGCAAAGCGGGGAGGGCACGCTGGTCGTGGGCGGCACAATGGTCAACCTCACCGCCAGGGGCACCGGCGAGTACGTAGGCACCGGAATCGAGGGCGGCGAACGGCATGCGCTCGCGCCCGGGGATGTGGTTCACATCCCAGCCAAGGCTCCACACAGCTTCCTCGTCGCCAACGGGAAGCACCTCACCTACATGCTCGTGAAGTTTCCCGCACCTTAACGAACCGCGAATGCACGGAGTTACTCAATGAGCAAAGCGCTCGCAGTTGCAGCGGTGGCCGCGGTTGTGCTGATGACTGACGCGGCAGCGCAGTCCGACCGTTCGTTGTCAGGCGTCATCGACGTCCACACGCATGCCGGTCCTGACGATGTCGCCCGGACCATCGACGCCATCGATTCGGCACAGCTGGCGCGCGACCGGGGAATGCGAGCTATCGTGCTCAAGAATCATTCGCAGCCGACATCAGCGCTGGCGTATCTGGCGCAGCAAGAGGCGCCAGGCATCACGGTCGTCGGCGGAATCGTCTTGAATCGGAGCGTGGGTGGACTGAACGCCGCAGCCGTGGAGCAGATGGCCGCGATCGGCCAAGGCGCGGGAAGCATCGTGTGGCTGCCGACTCGAGACGCCGAGAATCAAGTCCGGTTCGACAGGCAGGATCGGCCTTTCGTGGCAGTTTCGAAGGACGGACAGTTGGTCCCCGCGTTCGGGGACGTGCTCCAGGTCATGGCTGCGAAGAACCTCGTGCTCGCAACGGGACACTCGTCGGCGGTGGAGAGCCTCCTGATCATTCGAGCGGCCAAGGCGGCTGGCGTGCGAGCCATCGTCGTCACGCATCCGACGACGGCCCTGGTCAACATGTCGATAGAACAAATGAGAGAAGCCGCTGGCCTTGGGGCTTACCTGGAGCTCACATACAACCAGCTCGTGCTCGGCGGGATCACGAGCGCCGATTACGCCAGGATGATACGGGCCGTCGGCGCGAACCGAATCATCCTGTCGAGCGATGCCGGCGCCCGGACACAACCCCTTCACCCTGACGCCATGGTGCAGTTCATTCGTCAAATGCGCGCTGAGGGCATCTCGGACAGCGACATTGACATGATGACGAAGACCAATCCTGCTGCGCTGCTCGGGTTGGAGACAAACGTGGCGCCCATGGCGTCGCTCACGCCGCAGGGTTTCCCGCCGGGGTTTCCGCGCGAGGGGTCGAAAAAGGTCCTGGAGAACAATCGCGTCATCGTCTGGGATGCGACGTGGCCGAAGGGCACGGCGACCGGCCTGCATGAGCACCTGGTCGACTATCTCTCCGTCACGGTGGTTGAAGGGGCCGTGAAGATCACGCAACGAGACGGCACCTCTTCTGTGGCTACGGCCCAGTTCGGGGGCGTCCGGTTCAATCGCAAGGGCGTGATTCACGCGGAAGAGGGTGTCAGCGACCAGGAGAGACGGGCCATCATGGTGGAACTGAAGACGGTTCAGAGCCCGGCAGAGGCGGTCGTGACTGGATCAGGCATTCCACTAAACGGAGCCACGAAAGGACTGGAGAACGAGCGGGTTGCCGTGTGGGACGTCACGTGGACCCAGGGTCAACGGCTCCCGCGGCGGCAGCAAGGTCGAGACGCCGTTGTCGTCTTCCTCACGGGTGGTGTCATTCGGCAATCGCCGCAGGGTGCGGCGGTCAGCGAGAGGCGGTGGAATGCCGGTGATGTGCTCTACGTCCCCGCAGGGACTGAGGTACCGGCCGAGGAAGCCACTCAAGGTGCACCGCGAGCGGTCTTCATAGAAGTCAAGTAAGCCATCCATCTGGAGAGGTTGCTCGTGGCACATCGCGTTCGCGTTTGGAGTATCGGTGCCGTCGTCCTGGCGGTGCTGGTGGGCATCGGCGTCGCGCGCGCGCAGGAGAAGCCGCTGGTCGCCGGTCAGTCGAGCGTCGAGCGGCTCTTCACGGTGGACTTGAGTGATGTCGGGCTGGCGGGAAACAGCGCCGTGGGGCGCCTAACCTTGCCTCCCGGCATCATGACAGCGGACCACACGCACACCGGCAGGAACTCGCTGATCATCATGGTGCAGGGCACCCTGACGGAGGCGCGCGGGGACGTGCGCCGGGAGTACAAGCCCGGCGATGTGTTTTCGGTCGCCGAAGGCGTGACCCATCACGCCGAGAACCACGGCACGGTGCCGGTGATCTACGTCGAGATCAACACGACGAAGAAGAACTGACAACGTCAATGGCGCGAGGCTGGCCGGACTTGATGCGCGGAATTGACGCGGTTGCCTTCGTTGCGGCAGTCAACGCCGATCCTGAGTTCCGCCTCGCAGCACGCCACTGGAACGCGAAGGTCGGATTGAACTTCCCGCCCGACAATCTGATCCTGACCTTCGAAAATGGCGCATTGATCGACGCAGGCCCAGGCGACACAGCCACCGCCGACATTCGACTGACCGCCCCCGAGGGCGGCTGGCTGGAATTCCTCAAGCCGGTCCCATCGCCATTTCATCACGGCATGGTGCCGGCACTCGTCCGGCAGGGCTTTGCACTCGATGGGGACGTCGTTCTCTGGACCGCCTATTACGGCGCGCTCTCCCGTGTCTTCGCGGTCCTGAAGACACTCGTCAATGGACAGGGATAGATGGCTCGATTTGACAAGGCCGTCGGCCGATACGTGTACCTGACCGTCGAAGGCGTCGAGTATCGCGTCTATTTCGAAGAAAGCGGCAGCGGAATCCCGCTCCTCTTGCAGCACACTGCCGGGGTCGACGCGCGCCAATGGCGGTTCTTCCTCGAGGACGAGGAGATCACGAGACACTTTCGGCTGATTGCGTACGATTTGCCGTTTCATGGCAAGTCCCTGCCCCCCTCGTCCGAGCGGTGGTGGGAGCAAGAGTATCGGTTGACCGAAAGCTTCCTGAAGGCATTCATCCTGGGCCTATCCGCGGCGCTCGAACTCGACCGCCCGGTGTTTCTGGGCGCTTCGCTTGGCGGCTACATTGCCACCGATCTCGCGTTAACCCATGCGGACAGCTTTCGGGCCATCATCGGCTGCGAGGTGTCGACCGAATTGCGCGGGCTCGACAATCCGCTGTTCCACCATCCGCAGATCAGCGACGGCGCGAAGGCGGCACAGATGTATGACGCCATGGGGCCGGAGAGCCCGGAAGCCTGCAAGCGGGAGTCGACATGGCTCTTCGCCCAGGCCGCTCCGCCGGTCATGCTGGGAGACCTGTACTACGTCTGCCATGAGCATGACCTGAGCGAGACAGCGCAGGAGATTCGCACCGATCGGACGCCGCTCTACCTGCTGAACGGCGAGTATGACTGGGTCATGCCGCCGTCCCACGGCAAGGCACTCGCCGACCGGATCACAGGGGCACGGTTTTCGACGATGGCCGGTCTCGGCCACTTCCCGATGATTGAGAATCCGCCGGTCTTCCGGCGCCATCTCCTGCCGATCCTGGAAGAAATACGACGACTGTTTGATCGATAGCGATATCACGCACGGAAGCGGCGCCAGTCGATGCCGTGCTTCCGCACCTTGTAGTTGAAGATCCGCTCGGTCGTCGCCAGCAGCCGGGCGGCCCTGGCGCGGCTGCCGCGCGCGCTCTTCAGCGCGTCCTGCAGCGCGTCCCGCTCCACCGCGTCGATCATGTCCTGCAGCGTCTGGCGGATCGGCGTCGCGCTCGATTCGGCCGTCTGCAGGGTGGGTGGCAGGTGATGACCGTGGATGACGCTGGCATCGCACACCACCACGGCCCGCTCGATGGCGTTCGAGAGCTCGCGGACGTTGCCCGGCCAGTGGTAGGCGACGAGCATGTCGATGGCCGGCGTCGAGATGCGCCGCACGCTCTTCTTGTGCTCCCGCGCGAACTTCTCCAGGAAGTGGTCGGCCAGCAGCAGGATGTCCGGCTTCCGCTCCCGCAGCGGCGGCACGAAGATGCTGAAGACGTTGAGCCGGTAGAAGAGATCCTCGCGGAACTGGCCCGCGGCCATCGCCTTCTCGAGGTCGCGGTTGGTGGCGGCGATCAGCCGGATGTTGACCCGCAGCGTCTGGGTGCCGCCGAGCCGCTCGAACTCGCGCGTCTGCAGCACCCGCAGCAGCTTCACCTGCATCGCCGCGGACAGCTCCCCGATCTCGTCGAGGAACAGCGTGCCGCCGTCGGCCAGTTCGAACCGCCCCTTCTTCATGCCGCGCGCGCCGGTGAAGGCGCCGGCCTCGTGGCCGAACAACTCGGATTCCAGAAGATCCGCCGGCAGCGCGGCGCAGCTCACCTTGATGAACGGCTTGCGCGCGCGCGGCGAGTTGTAGTGGATGTCCTGCGCGAGCAGCTCCTTGCCGGTCCCCGACTCGCCGCGCAGCAACACGGTGGTGGTGCTGCCGGCCACCTGCGACACCTGCTCCTGCACCTGCCGCATCGGCCCGCTGTTGCCAACCAGGTTGCTGAAGGCGAAGCGATCCTGGAGCTGCCGCCGCAGCGCCGCGTTCTCCTCGGCCAGGCGCTGGCGCTCCGTCTCGCTCGCAGCCAGGCGCGACTCGAGACGCTGGAGTTCGGCGTCGACCCCCTCAGTCGTGCGGATGGCAGCAGCAGCGCGCAATGACATGACGATCCCCGTTGATTACGCCTGCCCTATCCGTTGAGCAAGCGGCATTCCAGTCCTGCCACGCCTGGATCGGCGATTTCAGGCCGTTTTTTGTTCCGGCCTGGTCGGCAGGCCTTCAAGTTTGTTGGTTCACACGCCTGGCGCCACAAAGACGTCGCCAGAAATGTCTCTCAGCCCCTGGTCGTCAGGTAGGCGCGCCATCCGCCGTACGTCGTGATGTCGGTGGCCGTCGCCAGCGCCCACGGCTCGCACACGAATCCCTTGACCCAGGCGCCGTCGGCCAGCTGCACGCTGCCGATGCCGAGCGGCGGCGGGACGGCGGCGACGAAGCTGCCGAACCGCGCCTCCGGAACCGCCCACACCTCGACGTCGATCCCTGGACCGGGAAAACCGGGCTCGCGCAGGAGCCCGGGCTTCGGCAGCGCGCCGCCCGCGAGCGCGAACAGGCGGTAGTCGGGCGCCGTGCGGAACGCCCCGATCAGCCGCCCGCCCCGGTCCACCAGCTGGTGATTGAGCGGCTGGCCGGCCAGGTGCGCGCCGACGACGGCGACGCGGACCGTCGCCCGGTCTTCGTCGTGCGTCTCGATCTGTTCGGCGAGCATGCGTCCCGCCAGCGCCATCAGCTCGCGATCGGTGAAGGCCGGGCCGATGAGCGAAATGCCGAACGGCAGGCCGTCGCCGCGGAACCCGGCGGGGACCGCAATGGCCGCGAGGTCGAGCAGGTTCACGAAGTTCGTGTAGTAGCCGAGGTTGCTGTTCAACGCGATGGGATCCGCGAGCACCTGGCTGGTCTGGTAGATGGTGCCGGCGGTCGGCAACAGCAGCACGTCCATGCGTGACCACTGCACGGCCGCAGCGTGGCGGAGCGCCTCGAGGCGGTACTGCGCCCGGAACGCCTCCACCGCGCTGAAGCGGCGGCCACCGGCAATGATGCCGGCAACCACGGGATCGAGATCGTGCGGGCGGCGCTCGATGAACTCGCCGACGGCGGCAAAGCGCTCGGCCACCCAGGGTCCGGCATACAGCAACGCGGCCGCTTCCCGGAACGGGGTAAAGTCGATCGGCACGCGGGTGCCGCCAAGCTGCTCGAGCCGCTCGGCCGCGGCCGCAAACAGGTGCGGCGTCTCGTCGTCGCCGAAGAACTCCAGGTCATCGTCAGCGGGCACGCCGAAGCGGAATGCCCCCTCCAGTGCCGGCACCGGCGGCGGCGCAAACGGCCGGGAGTAGGGGTCCTTCGGGTCGAATCCGCGCGCGATCCGCCACACGCTGGCGGCATCGGCAACGCTGGACGCGAAGACCGAGACACAGTCCAGGCTGCGGCAGGCAGGCACGACCCCCGCGGTGCTGATCGCGCCGCGGGTCGGCTTCATCCCGACCAGGCCGTTGAACGCCGCCGGCACGCGCCCTGACCCCGCGGTATCGGTGCCGAGCGCGAACGCGCACAGCCCGCTGGCCACCGCGACCGCCGACCCGGAGCTCGACCCGCCCGAAATGTAGCGATCGTCGAACACGCTGGAGCAGGCGCCGTATGGGGATCGGGTCCCGACCAGTCCGGTGGCGAACTGATCGAGGTTGGTCTTGCCGATCAGGATCGCCCCGGCGTCGAGCAGCCGTTCGACCGCCGTCGCCGTGGTCCGCGCCGCGTAGCCGAACGAGGGGCACCCGGCCGTCGTCGTCATGCCGGCGACGTCGATGTTGTCCTTCACGGCGAACGGGATGCCTGCCAGCGGCAGCGATGGATCCACGGTCCGCGCGCGCGCTACCGCGGCCTCGCGGTCGGCGAGGGAAATCCAGACCGGCGCCATCCCCTCTTCAGCAATGCGATCGAAGATCGCCGCGATCCCGTCTGCCGTCAGGCGCCGCACCGTTCCTCCACGCGCAACACGGCCAGCTGCTGGCCGGCGGTGACCATGGCGCCCTTGCTGCACTGCACCAGCTCGATCACCCCTTCGCTCGGCGCGACGATGGCGACCTCCATCTTCATCGCCTCGAGGACGAGGATCTTCTGCCCGGCGGCCACGCGCTGGCCTGGCTCCACGGCCACCTGCCACACGCTGGCGGTCATCGGCGACCGGACCGCCTCGCACCCGTCAGGGACGACCGCCGGCGCCGGCGGCGGCATGTCATCGGGCGGCTCGACGAACTCCGGCTGCCCGGCGGCCGCCCAGCGCTCGCGCTCGGCCACGAAGGCGGCCTGCTGCATCTGCTTGAAGGCGCGCGCCTCGGGCGCAATCGCATCGAGAAAGCGGTGGTAGCTGGCGAGGCTGAACTCGGTCTGCTCGATGCCGATGCTGTATTCACCGTGCGGGAACGCCTCGCGCATCTCCAGCAGTTCCGCCGCCGAGACCGGGAAAAAGCGAATCTGATCGAAGAAGCGAAGCAGCCACGGTGAACCCGGCCGGAACTCCGCCGTGGTGCGGTAGGTGTTCCACATCTGCACGGTGCGGCCGACGAACTGGTAGCCGCCCGGCCCCTCCATCCCGTAGACGCAGAGGTAGGCGCCGCCGATGCCGACGGAGTTCTCGGCCGTCCAGGTCCGCGCCGGGTTGTATTTCGTCGTCACCAGCCGATGGCGGGGGTCGATCGGGGTCGCCACCGGAGCGCCCAGGTAGACGTCGCCCAATCCGAGCACGAGGTACGACGCGTCGTAGACGATGTCGCGGACCTGGCTGATGGTGTCGAGCCCGTTGATGCGGCGGATGAACTCGGTGTTGCTCGGGCACCACGGCGCATCGGGGCGGACCGACTGCATGTACTTCTCGATGGCCAGCAGGGTCGCCGGGTCTTCCCAGGACAGCGGCAGGTGCACCACGCGGCTCGGGATCGTCAGGTCGTCGAGCGCCGGCAACGCCGCGTCGCACTCGTCGAGGACGGCGAGCAGGCGATCGCGCGACAGCTGGCGGCTGTCGTAGTGGATCTGCAGCGAGCGGATACCGGGGGTGACATCGACGATGCCGCGCAGCCGCTGCTGGCGCAGCTGCTGCTCGAGCGCGTGGATGCGGAACCGCAGGTTGAGATCGAGTTCGTTGGGGCCCGTCTCGACCAGCAGGTAGCGGTCGCCCGCGGCCCTCGACACCGTCGCCGCGCCGCGGCGCACCACTGCCGGATCGCGCTGTTCGACATCCAGCGCTGGCAGGGCGCCGGCCAGGCGCGCGACGGCGCCGTCGAGCGCCCGCTCGAGACCCGTGGCCTGGGCCTCGGTCATGAAACGGAACCGCACAGTGTCGCCCGCGCGCAGCTGGCCGATCTTCCACAGCTCCGCCTGGGCGATCACCGCCGGGCAGACGAAGCCGCCAAGGCTGGGGCCGTCCGGACCGAGCAGGATCGGCATGTCGCCGGTGAAGTCCATCGCGCCGACGGCATAGGCGTTGTCGTGCAGGTTCGACGGGTGCAGTCCCGCCTCGCCGCCGTCCCGGCGCGCCCACGTGGGCCGCGGTCCGATCAAGCGGACGCCGGTGCGATCGGAGTTGTAGTGGACCTTCCACGTCGCGCCGAACAGCCGGCCGATGTCCTCGCCGGTGAAGAAGTCGGGCGCGCCGTGCGGGCCATACAACACGCCGACGTCCCACTCGTTGGACCAGCGCGGCACGAGGTCGGCCGGCAACTGCTCTACCGGCGGCGTCGCCCGGTCGGGCGCGCCCCAACGCAGCATGTCGCCCGCGCGCAGCACCCGGCCGGCGTGGCCGCCGAACCGGCCGAGGATGAACGTGGATCGGCTGCCGAGGTACGACGGCACGTCGAGTCCGCCGCGGATCGCGAGATACGCCCGGGCGCCAGCGGTCTCCGCCGCCCGCAACCGGAGCACCGCTCCCGCCGGCACCACGATCGACCGCCAGCGCTCCACCGGCGTGCCGTCGAGCGTCGCCCGCATGTCGGACCCACCGAGGGCGATGACCGTCGGCGCGTGGAAGCGGAGCGTCGGCCCGGTGAGCGTGCACTCGAGCCCGGCCGCCGACTCGGGATTGCCGACGAGGCGATTGACCAGCCGGAACGAGAGCGTGTCCATCGGGCCTGACGGCGGAACGCCGACATGCCAGTACCCGAGCCGGCCGGGATAGTCCTGCACCGTGGTCTGCATGCCGGGATCCAGCACCTCGACCGCGTTGGGCCGGTACTCGATCCCGGCCAGGAACCGGGTCGGGAATCCGCCCGCCTGGAAGCCGGGCGTCGCCACCACCTGGCGCAGGTATTCGAGATTCGTCTCGAAGCCGGCGAACGAGGTGGCGGCCAGCGCGTCCTGCAGCCTGGCCACCGCGGCATCGCGCGTCTCGCCGCGGACGATGATCTTCGCGAGCATCGGGTCGTAGTACGGGGTGACCTCGGTGCCGGTGGCGACCCACCCATCGCAGCGCGCGTCCTCGGGCAGCCGCACCTCGGAGAGCGTCCCGGTGCTGGGGCGGAAGTCGTGGGCAGGGTCCTCCGCGTAGACGCGCACCTGGATCGCGGCGCCTTTCGGCACCACGGCCAGCGACTCGAGCGGCGGCAGCTCGCCGGCGCCAAGCCGCACCATCCACTCCACCAGGTCGATGCCGGTCACTTCCTCCGTGACGCCGTGCTCGACCTGCAGCCGGGTGTTCACTTCGAGAAAGAAGTACTCGTCGCGATCGGCGTCGTAGAGGAACTCGGCGGTGCCGGCGGAGCGGTATTGCACCGCGGCGGCGAGCCGCTCGGCGGTCTGCCAGAGGCGGCGGCGCGTGTCGTCGCTGAGCCCAGGCGCGGGCGTCTCCTCGATCACCTTCTGGTTGCGGCGCTGCGCCGAGCAGTCGCGCTCCCCCAGTGCCAGGACGCCGCCGCGCCCGTCGCCGAACAGCTGCACCTCGATGTGGCGGGCCCGCTCGACGAAGCGCTCCAGGTAGACGCCGCCCTGTCCGAAGTTGGCGGCGCCGAGGCGGGCGACCGGGGCGAAGTGCTCGCGCAGCTCCTGCGGCGTGCGGCAGACGCGCATGCCGATGCCGCCGCCACCCGCCGTGCTCTTCAGGATCACCGGGTAGCCGCATCGCTCCGCCTCGGCGAGCGCGTGGTGCTCGTCGTCCAGCAGCCCGGTGCCGGGCAGCAGCGGGGCGCCGGCGGCCTCGGCGATCTCGCGCGCGGTGTGCTTGAGCCCGAGCTCGCGCATCTGCCCGGCGGTCGGTCCGAGAAACACGAGGCCGGCGCGTTCGCACGCCTCGACGAAGCCGGCGTTCTCGCTGAGGAACCCGTAGCCCGGGTGAATGGCTTCGGCGCCGGTGCGGACGGCGGCGTCGAGGATGGCCGCCTGGTCCAGGTAGCTCTGGGCCGCCGGCGCTGGCCCGAGGCGCACGGCGGCGTCCGCCTGCGCCACGTGCGGCGCGTGGCGATCGGCATCGGAATACACTGCGACCGGCGAGACCCCCATTCGCCGGAGCGTGCGCAGCACGCGGCAGGCGATGGCCCCGCGGTTGGCAATGAGGACCTTACGGAACATCAGTCAACGGGATCCCAGATGAGCACGCGCACCGGCGTCGGGTTGTAGCCGTTGCAGGGGTTGTTCAGCTGCGGGCAGTTGCTGATCACCGCCAGGACGTCCATCTCGGCGCGCATCTCCACATACTTCCCCGGCGCCGACACGCCGTCCTCGAACGTCAGCTTCCCCTCCGGGGTGACCGGCACGTTCATGAAGAAGTTGATGTTGTGCGTGATGTCGCGCTTCTCCAGCCCGTGCCCCCAGCCCACGATCGCCTTGACGAAGCTCTGGCGGCAGGCGTGCATGTGCCGCTTCTCGATCGCGTAGCGCACCATGTTGCTCTCGGTGGCGCAGGCGCCGCCGAGCGTGTCGTGGCGGCCGCAGGTGTCGGCGACGATCGTCAGCAGCGTGTTGCCGCGCGACGACACCAGCCGCGTGCCGGCGGTCAGGTAGATGCTGCCCTGCTCGCGTATGGTGTCCTGCGCCGAGTAGCGATCCGCGGTGTCGCGCGCGTTGTAGAACAGGGTGTCAGCCGCCTGGTTGCCCTCGAGATCGACGATGCGGAAGTGCTGCCCCTCGCGGATTTCGTGGATCCACGGCTCGCCGGCGGGCACGACCTCGTCGTGCACGGCCAGCGCCGGGTCGAGTGGGCTCTCGATCAGGGCGGTCACAGGAAGTACCTCTCCGTGAGCGTGAAGCCGCGGGCGTTCTCGGGTCTCGACAGCCGGCACTCATCGTCCGCGGCCGGCGGTGCCACGCGCCGGACCGACAGCGCGGCCGGCTTCGGGTCATAGTGCGCGTTGGGATCGAGCGGGTGCTGGCAGGTGTTGAGGATGACCAGCACGTTCATCTCGGCGCGCAGCTCCACGTGACTGCCGGCCGCCGAGTGGCCGGCCACGAAGACCATCCGCCCGGCGTCGTCCACCTGCACCTTGCTGAACAGGTTGAGCGGGGCGACCATGTCGCGCTCGCCCAGGCCGTACTTCGCCAGCTCGATGACGAAGCTGTCGAACGCATTTCGGTGACAGGCGTTGAGGTGCTCCTGGTACCGCGCGCCGCCGTACTTGGCCTCGACGAGCGCGGCGTTGGCACACCCGCTGAGCGGATCGTGCCAGCCGACGCTGTCGCTGGTCATCGAGCAGAGGATGCGCCCCATGTCGGAATAGAGCACGAACCCGCGTGTGAGGCGCGCGATGTGCTGCGCCTTCAGCGTGTCCGGCATGTTGTACCGCTCGGTCGGGTTGTCGGCGTTGTAGAACAAGGCTCCGACATTGGCGCCGCCCGCGACATCCGTGATGCGCAGCGCCGTGCCGCGCTTCAACACGTGCGACCAGGTCGCGCCCGGCTCTACCCGATCGTCGAACAACGGAATGTGTGGGCCGGCGTCAGCCGGCCCGGATTCCATCACGGCTGCTTCGGGTCGATGCGCCATACGTTCTCCTGACGGATGTTCGACAGCCAGACCGAGCCGTGCCCGACGCGCACCGCGTCGCCGCCCAGTCCGAACCACTGCTTCACGACGCGGTTCGTTTCCGGGTCGATCTGCGTCAGCGGCACCTCGAACACGGTGACCCAGACGAAGCCTTCGCCGTAGGCGATCTCGCCGCCGCCGCCGGGCACACCCACCTCGATGTTGGTGACCAGCTTCCGCGTCTTCACGTCGACGCGCGAGACGGTGCCGTCGCCCTGGTTGAGCGTCCAGATGGCGCCGCCGCCGACAGTGGTGAAGCGCGGGTTCGGCCCGACCGCGACGCGATCGGTAATCAGGTTGGTCGCCGGATCGATCCGGACGATCACGCTCTCCTGCGTGCTGACGGCCCAGATCGCCTTGTCCTCGCCGAGCACGACGACCGACGACCCTTTCGGCACGGCGATCTCGGCAACGACGCGGTTGGTGTCCGGGTCGATGCGCGACAGCACGCCGCTCATGTCGCTGAGCATCCAGATGCTGTCCTCGGTGGCGGTGAGGCCGCCCTCGCTCAGGGCCGGGCCCACCGTCAGCGTCGCCGCCACGGTGTTGGTCTTCGGATCGATCCGCTGCAACCCCTTGGTCTCGGGCTTGTCCTGCTCGCCGCAGATCGGCACCCAGATGCTGCCGAACGCCGCCACCAGCCCCGAGCACGGGCGCGTGGCGGTCTCGACCAGCGTGACCACCATGTTGGTCTTCGGGTCGAGACGTCCGACCAGGTTCTTGCGGCCGCTCGTCACCCACACCGCATCCTCGGTCACCACCTGCCAGTCCGGGTTCCCCGGGATCGGGAATTCGGCGATCGGCTTGAGCGCGGTCATCTCGCGCTTGACGCCTGGTGTGGACACGCCGGGCCGCGGCGGGCGATTCGGCTGCTGGGCGCCGACCCCGGCGACCCACACACCCAGCAACCCAACGACCACCATATTTCTCATTTCTAGACTCCCTCCTGTACCGCCTCGTTCAGCACGTAGTGGCGGTTCTCCGCTGTTCGGTATGTGAACTGGCATGTCAGGTAGAACGCCGCGCCGCTCAGGACCGGCGGGATCAGCGTGTCGAGGCCGGCCCACTCGGCCGGCGTGACGAAGTGCGCGACGAGGCGGGCGGCGGTGCCGACGACGATCGACGCGATGGCGCCGCTGGCGGTGGCCTTCTGCCAATAGACGCCGGCAAACAGCGGCACCACGCATCCGGCGAGGACGATGTCGAATGCCACGATCAGGAGGATGCCCGGCTCGGGGCGCAGGAACGCGACCAGCCCCGCCGCCGCTGCGGTCGGCAGGGCCATCAGCCGCGAGAGCCGCAGCATCTGCGAATCGTTCAGGTCAGGACTGCGCCAGCGCTGCACGACGTTGCGCGCCAGCACGACCGAGATCACCAGGATGGCGCCGTTGGCGGTCGACATCGACGCGCCCAGCACGCCGACGAACACCAGGACGCCGATCCAGTACGGCAGCACGTCCACGGCCAGCGTGGGCAGCACCATTCGTGGATCGGCCACGCCCGTCACGAGGGCCATGCCGGCGAGGCTGATGATGGCCACGCAGGCGCCGATGACGATCGTCATCGCGCCGCTGTAGTAGCAGCCGAGCCTCGCCGTCCGGCCGTCGCGCGCGGCGAACACGCGCTCCATGAAGTCGAGCGCCATCGCGTTGCCGAAGGCAAGCGCGATCATCCCCGCCCAGTTCACCAGCGATCCGCTCTCGCGGTTGACCAGGGTGCTGACGTCCACCGCGCTGACCGGCACCGCGGCCAGCAGCCCTTCCAGCCCCGGCCCCAGCAACAGCCACACGGCCGCCGCCGCGAACCCGATCAGCGCGGCATAGACCTGCAGAAAGTCGGTCCACACCGCCGAATAGAGCCCGCCGGCGATCGTGTAGGTGACGATCACCGCCGTGGTGATGACCAGCGCCGTCAGGTAGTCGGCGCCGCTGACGACCGACAGCACCCACGCCACGGCGCTCAGGTTGCCGGCAATCAGCACCGTGAAGGACACGATCGTGAGCATCGACACCAGCAGCTCGGTGCGGGCGCCGTAGCGGCGGAAGAAGAACTCCGGCAGCGTCAGCAGGTTCATCCTGTTCAACGGCGACGCCAGGAAGCGGCCGACGACGAACAGGCTGAGCCCGAGGCCGAGCGACACCATGAAGCCCGCCCAGACGCTGGCCGAATGGCTGATGGCCACCGCCCCCAGCGTGGCGTTGCCGTCGACCGACTGCGCCATCAGCGTCGTGCCGACAACGACCAGCGGCAGTGACTTCCCGCAGACCGCGAAGCGTGTGCCCGAGCCACGGACCTTGGTGTAGGTGTAGAGGCCGATGGCCAGCGAGATCGCCATGAAGATGGCGACGGGCCAGAACATGATGGTCATCGCCGCGGCTCCCGCGGGCTCAGGATGACGTCTCGCAGCACGACGCGCCGCAGCTGGCCGTTCAACCCCCGGATGGCGTCGTTGAGCTCCAGCAGCACGCCGCGCGTCAGCTCGAGGGTGTGCTCCTCCGGCTGGTACGCCGTGCCGCGCGGGTAGTCGACGAATGGCGTGCTGGTCTGCTCGATGTGAGTGCCGAGGATGTGCGCCACCGGCTTGTCGGCGGTGAAATCCACCAGCCGCTGATGGCTGGCCGCGAACGTCGCGAACTCGGCGTCGCCGACATACAGCCGGCCGGGATAGAAGCTGTCACCGGTCAGCAGCACGCCGGTCTGCCGGTCGTAGAGCGCGATGCCCGCCACGTCGTGTCCTGGAATCGGGATCAGGTCGACGATGCGCCGGCCGAGGTCGATCTCGACGATGTCGGTCGGCCAGGTCGTGATGCCGAACGCCGTCCGCAGCGTCTCCACGGTCGCCGGCACCAGCCTGACGTTGGCCAGGTTCTCGAAGCCCTTGTCTCCCGCCACGTGGTCCCCGTGCGAGTGCGAGTGAACGACGATCAGCTCGGGCGGCGTCTCGCGGTTGTTGCGCGCCTGCCACTTCGCGATCAGGTCCATCACGACCGGCGCCGTGTCGATCCGGCCCGCGCCGGTGTCCTCCAGCAGGACTTTGTCGCGCCCGAAGATGAGGAACAGGAACGGCTTCTCGTAGTGGATGCACCCGGACTGCCGCAGGATGAAGAAGTTCGGGTTGTATTCGTGCACCTGGAACGCCGGCTGCTCCATGCACTTCGGCCCGCCCGACATCCACCCCGTCGGCAGCACGCCGGGCTCGATGAATGCCGAGGGCGGGTGCGGCGGCGCCGCCTGCGCTGCGCCGGCCGGAGCCTGGGCGCGGGCGGGCCGGCTGAAGCCGGCCCCTACGTACGGAAAACCGGCCCCGACGAGAACGAGAGCGATCACGGCGGCTCGGGTCATCGGTACTCCACGTTCTTGAAGGGCCACTTCGCCGCCACCCACTCGCGCACCGCCTTCTCGAGCTTCGGCTCGAGGCCCGCCTCGGCGCCCACTTTGGTGACCCACAGGCGCACCGTGGCGTCGTAGCCCTGCGTCGCACTCGGGTTGATGTAGACGCACCCGAGCTCGGTCTGCTTGTCCGGCGTCAGCACGCCCCAGGCGAACGCCGTGTGATGCTGGAACTCCCAGCGGTGACGTTTCAGCTCGCCGTAGTCTTCCGCCTTTGTGATCGTCATCGGCGAGCTGCGATCGGCCCGATCCATCAGCGCCCCGTAGTCAGGATCGAGAATGCCGGGCTCGAGGATGTTCCAGACGTAGCCGGCCAGCGCCGGCGGTCCGGGCGCGACGAAGTTGGCAGGCACGAACAGCGTCTGCTTCATCGCCACGTCGAGCGGCGTCGTCGGCGACGCCGCGACGAGCGGCTCGGAGCAGGCGGCGCCGGCACAGACCTGGTAGGCGATCCAACGCGGCCGATCGCCCGTGAACGTCGCTTCGAGGTGAGCGCCGGCGGCGACGAACGGCGTCTCCGCCGACGCGCCGTTGAGCGTGGTCCTCAGCGTGAGCGGCGGCTTCGCCGCGGCGAGCGGCCCTCCGCCGACAAAGTCGGCGCGGAACGTCGTCGGCTGGCCGGGGAACCAGACATCGAGGTCTTCGACCAGCAGATCGGCGCTGCCGTCCTGGTCCAGGTCGACCCGCTGGGCCTTGCTCGTCCACGACGCCGGGACGAGGTCGAGCACCCGGGCGGCCTGGATGCGCCACACGTTGTTGAAGCGGCCGTTCGACAGCCAGATCGCCCCGTGCAGCACGCGCATGCCATCGCCGCCGGGACCGACGAACTGGTGGGTCACCGTGTTGGTGTGCACGTCGATCCGCGAGAGCGGGACGTCGTGGATCGTCACCCACACCGAGCCCTCGTCCGCCGCGATGTCGCCGCCGGTGCCCGGCACGCCGACCTGAATGGTCGCCGCCAGCTTCAGCGTCGACGGATCGATCTTGCTGACGCTGCCGGTCCCCTGGTTCAGCGTCCACACGTAGCCTTCGCCCGCCGACATGAAGCGCGGACGCGGGTCGACCGGGATCTCGGCGATGACCGTGTTGCTCGCCGGATGAATCACCGACACGATGCTCGTCTCGGTGCTCGAGACCCACACGCGCCCGTAGCCGTAGACGGCGGTGAACGAGCCGGCCGGCAGCGCGATCGTGGCGAGAATGTCGTTGCTGACGGCATCGATGCGCGCAATCGCGTTGCCCTTGTCGGTCGGCATCCAGATCGAGCCGGCGCCGTAGGCAATGCCGCCCTCGTTGTTCGCCGGCGCGACCGGCACCTTCGACACCACCTGGTTCGTGGTCGTGTCGATGCGATAGATCACCCCTTCGGTACAGCTCGGTGCCCACAGCGTGCCGGCAGCAATCGCGAGACCCGAGCAGGGATCCTTCACCGCCACCATCGCGACGGTCTCCCCCGTGTCGGGATCCATCCGCACGACGAGATCGGAGCGGCGGTTGTTCGTCCAGATCTGGTCCTCGCCGGCCGCGAGCCAGTCGGGGCCGCCCGGCGTCGGGTACTCGGCGTCCGGCACGAGCATCGACACCGGGTACTGCACGGCCGGCACACCCGGCTTCGGCGGCGGCGTGGCCTGCTGGGCGTGGAGGGGCCGGCTGACGCCGGCCCCCGCCGCATACACGAGTACTGTCAGAAGGAGCGCAATTCGTCTCATGCCGCTCCCTACGCGATGATGTCGTGAATGACCTTGCCCTCGGTATCCGTCAGCCGGAAGTTCCGTCCGCTGTAGTGATACGTGAGCTTGGTGTGATCGATCCCGAGCAGGTAGAGCATCGTCGCGTGCAGGTCGTGCATGTGCACCTTGTTCTCGACCGCCTTGAAGCCGAAGTCATCGGTCGCGCCGTACGACATGCCGCCCTTGATGCCGCCGCCCGCCAGCCAGATCGAGAACCCGGTGACGTTGTGATCGCGGCCGTTCACCACGCCGGCGACGTTCTCGTTCGCCGTCTGGATCGCTGGCGTGCGCCCGAACTCCGTGGCGCCGACGATCAACGTGTCCTCGAACAGCCCGCGCTGCTTCAGGTCCTTGATCAGCGCCGCGTAGGCCTGATCGGAGTCCCTGGCGAGCTTCCGGTAGGTCATGATGTCGTTGTGCGCGTCCCACGGGTCGCCCTTGCCGTAATAGGTCTGCACGAAGCGGACGCCCTTCTCGACCAGCCTCGCCGCCATCAGGCAGCCGAGCGCCGTATTGCCGGGCCCGTACATCTCGAGCGTCGCCTTGCTCTCCTTGCTGACGTCGAACACGTTGGGCGCGTCGGTCTGCATCCGGAACGCGGTCTCCATCGTCTCGATCGACGCGTCGAGGTCTGAGTCGCGCTCCCGCACCCGTTCGAGGTGCATCTCGTTCATGTGGCGCAGGAACCCGATGTCACGCAGCTGCCGCTCTTCCGGCGCGCTGCGGACGATGTTGGGGATGACCTTGTCGGCCTGGAACGCCTCGTCTTCCACCCACTTGTTGTGGACCAGCGTGCCCTGGTGCACCGCCGGCAGGAACGCCGACGTCCACAGCGGGCTGCCGATGGTCAGCGGCTCGGTCGGCGTCAGCACGACGAACCCCGGCAGGTTCTCGTTCATCGTGCCGAGACCGTAGGTGACCCACGAGCCCATCGACGGGCGGCCGAGGAAGTTGGCGCCGGTGTTGAGCATGGTCAGGCTCGGCTCGTGGTTCGGGATATCGGCATACATCGACTTGACGACGCAGATGTCGTCGGCGACGCCGCCGAGGTGCGGCCAGAGATCGCTGATCTCGAGGCCGCTCTTGCCCCACCGCTGGAACGCGAACGGCGACTTCATCAGGTTGCCGGTCTTGCGCTGCGTCAGGATCGGTCCGCCCGGCGTCGGCTGGCCGTGGTACTTGTCGAGCATCGGCTTGTGGTCGAACGTGTCGACGTGCGACATGCCGCCGTTCATCATCAGGAAGATCACCCGCTTCGCCCGCGGCTTGAAGTGCAGCTGCTTGAGCACGCCGCCGGTGGCCGGCAGGTCGAGCGCCTGCGCCTGCGCCAGCGAGGTGTTGAGCATCTGCGACAGGGCGAGCAGGCCGAAGCCGCTCCCGAGGCGGCCCAGGGCCTGGCGTCGCGTCACCGGTCGAAAAATGTGGTTGCAGGACATCCGTATCTCCCTAGTCGATGAAGAGGAACTCGTTCGAGCTGATGAGCGCCCAGGCAAACGACCGCAGCGGCGAGTCGGGCAGCCGCTTCGGCGCGTCCTTCGCGTCCGTGCCGTCGGCCCCCTGCTCGGCCTGCGGCACCGGCGGCGGCGTGTCCGCCTGCGGCGGCTTGTCGATGAACGCCATCGACACCGAGAGCTCCTCGGGCGTCGGCCGGCGCTGGTAGATCCGCTCGAAGGCCTGCGTCACCTTCGCCTGCGGGGTCCCGGCCGTCTCGAGCGAGTCGGCGATGCGATCGGCCTGCCGCTGCACCAGGGCGCTGTTCAGGAAGAACAGCCGCTGCTGCGGCACGTTGGTCGTGTAGCGCTTCTCCGTCGAGATGGTCGCAGTCGGCAGGTCGAAGGTGGCGTGGAAGTCGGCCGGATACATCCGGCTCACCTTCGCGTAGACCGCGCGCCGCTTCATCTTGTCGTCGAGGTCCGCCGACGGCCCGCCGATGCCGGAGAGGTCGAGCTCGCCTGACGTCTGGAGCAGCAGGTCCCAGACGCCTTCCGAGTCGATCCGCTGCCGGTTCGCGCGCCAGTAGAGCGTGTTGCTCGGGTCGCGGCCGACGTTGGCGGCGATCGGCGCGGCGCTGAGCTGGTAGGTCCGGGACATCAGGATGTCCTTGTGCAGCTTCTTGAACGACCGGCCGTCGGCGATGAACTTCGCGGCCAGGAAGTCGAGCAGCTCCGGGTGGGTCGGCCGGTCGCCGGCCATCCCGAAGTTGCTCGGCGTGTCGACGATGCCGCGGCCGAAGTGCCAGCGCCAGACGCGGTTGACGATGACCCGCGCCGAGATCGGGTGGGCGATGATGTCCTCGGCGAGCTGCAACCGGCCGCTGCCCTCGGTATAGACCTTCGCCTGGCCGCGGTTGAGGATCGACGGGAACCCTCGCGGCGCGTCGACGCCGAAGGTGTAGGGGTTGCCGCGCGTGAACACCTTGAGGTCCGACGGCTGCTCCGCCTCGCCGATGCCGTAGATGGCCGGCGGCCGCGGCGGCATCGCCTTGCGGAACGCCTCGATGTCGGCGCGCTGCCTGTCGATGTGCAGCCTGAAGTCGGCCGACAGCCGCCGTTCGAGCGCGCCGCCCGTCAGTTTGAGCACCCCGGGCACCGGCCGCGCGTTGTCGTCCATGTCCTCGGCGGTCGCCTCGGGCACGTCGCGGTCGAACACGTCGCGCCACAGCAGCTGCTCTTCGCGGTCGAGGCTCTTCAGGTCGATCTGGTAGTTGTTCAACCGGCGTTTCTTGCCGTTCGGCAGCGGATCGGCCGGGTCCTTGTCGTCCTTGACCGATGCCAGCAGGATCTCGTTCTCCTTCGAGAGCTTGAGGTACTTCTCGTTGACCTCCGCGACCGTGGCGACGAACTCGGCCGCCAGCTTCTTCGCCTGCTCCTCGGTGCCGCCGAGCGACACCATCTCCTGCCAGGTCTTGAGCGCCGAGTAGTTGTCCGGCCGCTTCTTGAGGAAGCGTTCCCAGCGCCGCAGCAGCTCCGGATCCAGCTTCGCCTCCTCGGCGATGTCCTCGACGGTCGCCTTCTTCTCCTTGCCGAGCTTCCAGGCCGCCACCATGTACGCCTCGGCCTGCGAGAACAGGACCTGCGCGTAGACGTCGGAGGCGTCCTCGAGGAACTGGCGCAGGTCGGCCTGCTTCTTCTCGAGGACCTTGTTCTCCTTCTCCCATTCGTCGGCGACCGACTTCGGCACCCGCGGGTACGACTTGAAGTTCGAGCTGGCGAAGATGCTCGCCATCCCGTAGTAGTCCTTCGAGTAGATGGCGTCGTACTTGTGGTCGTGGCAGCGGGCGCAGCCCACGGTGACGCCCATGAAGGCCTTGCTGGTGACGTCGACCTTGTCGTGCCACTCGTCGGCGCGTTCGATCGGCGCCGGACTGGCCTGGAAGATCCAGATGCCGTTGCCGTGGAAGCCGAGCGCCGGCAGGTGCGAGTCGCGGATCCGGTCCGGCAGCAGATCGGCGGCCAGCTGCGCCTTGACGAACATGTCGTACGGCATGTCGTCGTTGAGCGCGCGGATCAGCCAGTCGCGATACAGGTAGGCGAACGGATACTTCTCGGTGCGGTCCGGGCGACCGCCGACGTTGTAGTCCTCTTCGCCGTAGCGGGCGACGTCCATCCAGTGGCGGGCCCAGCGCTCTCCGTAGCGCGGAGACGCCAGCAGCCGGTCGACGACCTTCTCCCAGGCGTCGGGGCTCTGGTCGTTCTCGAAGGCCTGCACCTCCTCGTAGGTCGGCATCAGGCCGGTCAGGTCATACGTGACGCGCCGCAGCAGCGTGCGGCGGTCGGCCGTCGTCGTCGGCTTCAGGCCCTCCTTCTCGAGCCGGGCCAGCACGAACCGGTCGATGTCGGTGATCGGCCAGGCGGCGTCCTTGACCGCCGGCGGCTGGTGCGTGCCGAGCAGCTGCACCGACCAGAGGTTCTTCTGCTCGTCCGAATAGGTCTTCTGCGGGGTCGTGTCGACCGGCCAGTAGGCGCCGTCCTTCACCCAGGTGACGAAGAAGGCGATCTGCTCCTCGGTCAGCCGCGTGCCCCCCTTGGGCATCCGCAGCGTGCCGCTGTGCTTGAGCGCGGCGATGATCAGGCTGCGATCCGGGTCACCGGGAACGATCGCCGGCCCCGACGCGCCGCCCTCGAGCAACCCGGCGCGCGAATCGAGCCGCAGCCCGCCGCTCTTCTGCGCGCCGTGGCAGGCGAAGCACTGCTGCGCGAGCACCGGACGGATGTGCGTCTCGAACTGATCGCTCAGCACCGCCTCGGGCTTGGTGCCGGCCTGCACCTCGGGCCACGCGGCCCCGTCCGCGATCCACGCCTCGAGACCGGCGATGGTCGCATCGCTCAACTTGTCGGCGCCGAGCGGCATCTTCAGCGCCGTCGTGTGCCTGAGCGCGGTGATCAGCAGGCTCTTCGACGGATCGCCGGGCACGATGGCCGGGCCCGACTTGCCGCCGGTCAGCAGGCCCTCGCGCGAATCGAGCCGGAGCCCGCCCATCGCCGTCGGGCCGTGACAGCTCGAGCAGCTCTGGGCCAGGACCGGGCGGACGTTCTTTTCGAAGAACTCCGTCTGTGTCGGCGTCGGTGCCGGTGCAGCCGTCGCCCCCTGCGACGACTGTGCGGTGAGCGCCCCGGTGTAGACGAACAGCGCCAGCGGCAGCAGTGCCGCCAGCGCAGTGAGAAACCGTGTCATCCGATGCTCCCCCTTGTCCCTAGAACTCGTAGCGAAGCGCGAACTGCATCACGCGGGCGGGCGCCGCCGCGGTGAACTGGCCGAAGGTCGCCGGCGAGTTGGCGTCGAGCGAGATGCGCGTGAAGTTCACGTTGTTGAAGGCGTTGAACGCCTCGGCCCGGAACTGAATCCGGTGGCGGTTCGGCAGCGTCACCGACTTGGTCAGCGAGATGTCGGCGTTGACGTAGTCGTCGAGCCGCACCGCGGCGCGGGTGCCGACCTCGCCCGGCAGCATCGGCAGCCAGTTGGCCGCCGCCTCCTGCGGGTCGGCGAAGATGCCCGGCTGCCCGTTCGCGTTCATCTGCACCTGCGCCTCCTCGTCACCGGTGGCGTAGGCGAGCGTCGTGAACGAGAAGTTGGTCGGCCACAGGCCGCTGTAGGCAACCGCCGACGGCAGCGCCGAGCGGTAGCGGAAGATCGTCGACAGCTGCCAGCCGCCGACCAGCCCGTCGAGGATCGGGCCGGCGTTGCCGAGCAGCGGCTTGCCGCGGCCGAACGGCAGCTCGAGCAGGACGTTGCTGTTGATGTTGTGGCGGACGTCGAAGTCCGAGTCCCCGTAGAACGAGTCGAGGTCGTACGGGTTCAGCATCAGGCCGCCGGCGCTGCCGCCGCCCGATTCGGGGGCGCCACCGTTGTCCATCGCGTGCGCCAGTGTGTAGTTGACGTCGAACGAGACACCGGCGCTGAACGATTTGCGCAGCGACACCAGCAGCGCGTTGAAGTTCGAGTAGCCGGCGTTGGTCCACATCGACATGCCGCTGCTCTGCGTCGGATACATCGTGTAGCAGCCGGTGGCGATGATGCAGTTGGGGTACGCCGCCGACTTCACCCGGTCGATGGCGTGTACCGCGTCGGCGTCCGAGCCGCCGAACTGCCCCCAGATCAGGTCGTAGTAGTTCGCCGTCGCGCTGCCGGAGAAGAACATGTTGGCCAGCGCCGGCGCCTGGTTCTCGATCCACGGGATCGGCGTCACCAGCGACGGGTTGGCGCGGACCTGTGCCGGCGTGATGCCGGCGTCGTGGACGGCGCGGATGGCGTGCGCCATCTCCTTCCAGGTCTGCCCGGAGGCCTGGTCCTTGAACAGAATCGACCAGCCGCCGGCGTCGGTCTGCATCAGCAGGTCACGCGACCAACGCCCCATGTAACCGACCTCCGCCGACAGCCCGCCGCGCAGCTCGCGCGCTACCGAGACGTTGGCGTTGAACGAATACGGCGCGTGCAGCGTCGAGTCGATGCCCATGTAGTTGCCGCCGATGAAGTTGACCTCCGGCGGCGTGAACGGGAAGGCGTGGACGGTAGCCGCGGGAATCAGCGGCGTCGTCCCGCTGTAGCGCGTGCCGGTGGTGAAGTTCACCGACGACGACCGCACCACCTCCGACAGGCCGAACGAGGCGCTGTTGTCGAACTGCGTCACCAGGTCGCTGCCGAAGCGGTCGTAGGTCAGTCCGGCGCCGGCGCGGATGACGCCGCCGCTGCCGGTCAGCTTCGAGAGAAACCCGCCTTCCGGCGTGTAGGCGATGGCCACGCGCGGGGCAAAGTTGTTGTGATCCGCGCCGTACCAGCTGGCCTTGCCATTCGCGGGGCCGATGAAGTCGTACGACAGCAGGCTGTTGGTCATCTGGTTCATCGGCAGGCCGGCATCCATCGCCGCCAGCCGCTCCTGCCAGAACTCCTGCAACGGGAAGGTCGGCGCCACCTGCAGCCCGCTGGTCTCGTAGGGCACGCCGAGGTTGACGTAGCGCACGCCGTAGGTCAGCGTCAGGTTCGGCGTCATGCGCCAGTTGTCGCCGAAGTAGAGCTCGAACTCGTTGCTGGCAAACGTCCGCGTCGTCGGCTCGCCGATGGCCAGCGGGTTGCCGAGCCCGTCGTAGCTGTAGGTCATCGAGGCGCCGGTGACGATGCCGAACAGGTCGAGGAACGCCCGGCTCACCGAGTTCGCGTCCGCCAGCCGGATGCCCGGGCCGTAGGTGGCCGCCAGGTAGTTGTTGGCGAGCGCGGTGATGTCCGAGCCGAGGCCGAGCAGCGAGCCGCGATTGATCGAGATGCTCGGGAAGGCGTTGCTGTAGTTCGTCCGCGTGTTGCGGATGAACCGCAGGTTGCCGCCCATCGTCATCGTGTGCGTCCCCTTGGTCCAGGTGAGGTCGTTGACGATGTTGTAGGTCGGTGCCTCGCGCTCGAACGGCCGCGTGTAGTCGTTGAGGGCGGCGACGCTGTCCATCGAGAACGACGGGCCGACCTGGCCGGTCTGCGACAGCCGGACGTTGGTCAGGCCGAAGTTCGTGACGTTGACCAGGTTCGAGGCGAGGACGCCGGTGTAGGCAGCCGAGACGCCATAGCTCTTGTTGAGCGCCACCGACGCCGCGTCCTGGCCGGGGAACTGCGCCAGCACGCGATCCTCGGAGTTATCGGCGAACGTCGCGCGCACCGAGAGGTTGTGCGCGCTCTGGTTGTCGAGCTTGACGTCGAACTTCATCACGTAGGCGCGGTTGTCGAGCGTCAGCGGCGCGTTGAAGCGGTAACCGGCGAAATTGAGGCCGACGTCACGGCCGAGCGAGGGATCGTTCCCTTCCGGCAGCGCGTTGAGAATCGCCAGCATCGCCGGGTTGACGCCGAGCCCGAGTGGGTCAATGGCCTTGATGGCGTCCGGACCGAGGGCGTAGGTCTGACCGTTGGTGGCGCGGGCCATGATGATCCCCTGCCGCAGCGTGTCGGAGCCGACGTTGCGCGTCTCGCCACGGGCGCTGTCGTCGGTGCGCCGCTCGAAATTGCCGAAGAAGAAGACGCGGTCGCGCACAATCGGGCCGCCGAGCGACACGCCGTACTGGTTGCGCTTGAGCTGCTCCTTCGGGATGCCCGCACGGTTGTTGAACCAGGTGTTCGAGGAGAACTTCGTGTCGCGGTTGTACTCGTAGCCCGACCCGTGGAACTGATTGGTGCCGCTCTTGGTGACCAGCGATACCTGGCCGCCGGAGCTGCGTCCCTGGTTGGCGTTCTGCCCGCCGACGGTGACGCGGAACTCCTGCACAGAATCGAGCGGCACCGGCAGCACGGCGTTGAACCCGCTCTCGCGCTGCTGGCCGGTGTTCAGGCCGCCCTGCTGGCCGTTGCCATCCGCGGCCTGGAGGCCTGCGGTCTGGTTGTCGTTGATGTCGACGCCGTCGAGGGTGATGTTGTTCTGGTCGCGGCGCGCGCCGACCACTTCGCCGGTCGGCGTCACCCCGGGCTGCAGGCTGAGCAGCTCGACGACGTTGCGCGTCAGCAGCGGCAGCGCCCGCACCTGCAGTTCGTTGAAGGCGTTGCCGACCGAGGCGTCGACCGTGTTGATCGTCTGGATCGTCGCCTCGACGCTGACCGTTTCCGCCAGGCCGGCGAGCTCGAGCCGCACGTCGGCGGTCGCCGGCGTGTTCACCTGCAGCGTGACCGCACTCGACGCGGTCTGGAAGCCCTGCAGCTCCGCTGTCAGCGTATAGGTCCCGGGCGGCACCTGGAGGAACTGGTAGTTGCCCGTTTCGTCGGTGTAGACCGTGCGCGAGAACGACGTCTGCTCGTTGACGAGCGTCAGCGTCACGCCCGGGATGGCGGCGGCCTGCGCATCGCCAACCTTGCCTCTCAGCGAGGAAGTGGCCTGCGCGAACGCCGACACCGTGATCGACAGGACAACGGCGGCGAGTACAAGGATCCGGCTGCGGTGCATCGAGAGGAACCTCCGAAATAGCAAAACGGCGAATGGACGGATGCCAGTCCGCGGATGCCGGCGTGTGGTGCAAGCGAAATGCCCCGCGTCGCACACGCGCCCGTGGCCGGATAAGTCGTTGTCGCAACGACGGTTGTCGCGCGGCGCGCCCGCGCGATCGAAGCCTGCGCGTGCGAACACAAATGTTCGTCGGCGCGGCGAACGACACATCGATGTTGGAATTCGATCTCGCGCGGACGGCGGCGGCGGCGACGGCGACGCGCGGCGATGCGGTATCTGCCGGCGGCGACGGACACTTCTGTCGATGCGACGCGCGCGCGGGCACACATTCGTCTGTAGCCTGCGGTGCGCAGAGACGCGATACTGCGTCGCGATGCGTCGTCATGCCCGCCGTGCCCTGACCCTCACACTCACCCTCGCCCTGACCGCGATCGCCTGCGCCGACGCGCTCGCCCAGTCGATGACCGTTCGCGCCGTCCGACTCGGCGAACCGCTGCGCATCGACGGCGCGCTCGACGAGCCGCTGTACCGCGAGACCGAGCCGATGACCGGGTTCGTCCAGATCGAGCCCGACGCCGGCGCCCGCGCCACCGAGCGCACCGATGCCTGGGTGGCCTTCGACGGCGGCTACGTCTACGTGAGCTTTCGCGTGTGGGACTCGCAGATGGATCGCCTGGTCGCGACCGAGATGCGCCGCGACAACGGCAACATCTGGTCGGGCAACGACATCGTCGTGTTCGTCTTCGACACGTTCAACGATCGGCGCAGCTCGATCTCGTTCACGGTGAATGCGATCGGCGGCCGCTCCGACGGGCAGGTGATCAACGAGCGGCAATACAACGCCGACTGGAACCCGGTATGGGCGCTCGAGACCGGCCGCTTCGACGGCGGCTGGACGCTGGAGGCGGCGCTCCCCTTCAAGTCGCTGCGCTACCAGCCGGGGCCGGAACAGGTGTGGGGATTCAACGCCATGCGCGTGAAGCGCTCGCGCAACGAGACCTCGACGCTGTCGCCGGTGCCGCCGTCACAGGGCGCCCAGGGCGTCGAGCAGCCGGTCTTCGCCGCGCAGCTGCTCGGCATCGAGGCACCGCCGCAGGGGCCGGCCATCGACGTCAAGCCGTATGTCTCGTCTGCCCTGGCCAGCGGGCGCGACGGCCGCGCCGAGGCCGGCCTCGACGTCAAGTACGGGATCACCCGCAACCTGACGGCGGACGTCACGGTGAACACCGACTTCGCGCAGGTCGAGGCGGACCAGCAGCAGATCAACCTGACCCGCTTCAGCCTCTTCTTCCCGGAGAAGCGCGAGGTCTTCCTCGAGAACCAGGGCACGTTCTCGTTCGGCGGGGTCGCGGTCGGCAGCCTCAACGCCGGCCAGTCGGACGCGCCGATCCTCTTCTACAGCCGGCGCATCGGCCTGCACGAGGGACGGGAGGTGCCGATCCGCGGCGGCGCCCGGCTCACCGGCCGCGCCGGCCGCTACACCATCGGCGCCGTCAGCATCCAGTCCGACGACGAGCCGGTCGCCGGCGCCGCCGCGTCGCACGCCACCGTGGCCAGGCTCAAACGCGACGTGTTCGGCCGCAGCAGCATCGGGGTGATGGCGACGCGACGCGCCTCGGCGGGAGCCGACCAGCTCGCCTACGGCGTCGACGGCACGTTCGCCTTCTTCCAGAACCTGCAGCTGAACACCTACTGGGCCCGCACGGAGGCGGCGGCCGGCGTCAGCCGGCCCGACAACACCAGCTACCGCGCGCAGCTCGAATACACCGGCGATCGCTACGGGCTGCAGATCGAGCGGCTTGGCATCGGCCGCGACTTCGCCCCGGAGGTCGGCTACGTCCGCCGCGCCGACATGTTCCGCAGCCTGGCGCAGGTGCGCGTCAGTCCGAGGGCCCGGGCCGGAAGCGCCATCCGCAAGTACGTCTACCAGGCGACGCTCGACTACGTGGAGAACGGCGCCGGCACGCTCGAAACCCGCACCCGCAGCGCCGAGTTCGTCCTGGACTTCCGCAACGCCGACCGGCTGGGGGCGCTCTACACCAACAGCTACGAGTACCTGCCGCGGCCGTTTGCCATCGGCGGCGGCCTCACGCTGCCGACCGGCGAGTACGCGTTCGACACGGTGCGGCTCAACTACAACATGGGCCAGCAGCGGGCGGTGTCGGCGAATCTGTCGCTGGAGCACGGCACGTTCTACAGCGGCCGCAAGACGTCGGTGAGCATCGCGCGCGGCCGCATCCCGGTCACGACGCAGATGTCGGTGGAGCCGACCTATTCCTACAACCGTGTCGCGCTGGCGGAGGGACGCTTCTCGACGCATCTGGCCGGCACCCGCGTCACCTACACCGCGACGCCGCTGATGTTCGTGAGCGCGCTCGTGCAGTACAACGCCGGCACCCGCACCACGTCGACCAACGCGCGCCTGCGCTGGGAATATCAGCCGGGCAGCGAGCTGTTCGTCGTCTTCAACGAGGAACGCGAACAGCAGCGCACCGGCGTCCTGCCCGGCGCGGCGCATCGATCGTTCATCGTGAAAGTGAATCGGCTGTTCCGCTTCTGAGCGGGTCGGCCGGCGGGAGAAGCATCCGGCTGGCGGGAACGCCCCGCCAGCCGGTGCCCGTTGGAGGAGAGATACGCGTTACATGAACGCGCGGGACGTCTCTCCAGAGAGCAAGCCGACTGCCACCTTCGGCCGTGACGGCCGGACACCACATTTCAGGCGTTTTTCCGATTGTTTTCGGTGTTTTCCCGCCGGTGCGGGTTCCCGCGGAACGCCGACAGAAACGTGGTAATCGCTGGCTGCCCGCACAAAGACGAAAGATCGCCCGGCACACCGTCAGAACATGCGCAGCGCCGTCACCGCGAGAAAGACGGCGAAGACGCGTCGCAGGTACCGGGTATCGAGTCGGTGGGCCAGCCGCGCTCCATACGGCGCGAGCAGCGTCGAGGTCGGAAAGATCAGGGCGAAGCCGATCAGGCTGACATAGCCCACGCTGAAGGGCGGCAGGCGCGGCGCGTTCCACCCGGCAATGGCAAACCCGACGGCGCCGGGCACGCCGATGAGGAACCCGATGGCCGCCGCCGTGCCAATGGCGCGGTGGATCGGGTACCCGAAGAGCGACAGGAGCGGGACGCTGAGCGTCCCGCCGCCGATCCCCATCATCGCCGAGAGCGCGCCGATGACGCCGGCGATGATCGCCCGGACTCCACCGCGGGGCAGTTGTTGGGCCACCCGCCACTCTGCCCGCCCCAGCCCCATGTACCCGGCGACCACGAGCGCAGCGCAGGCGAACACCAGGGTCAGGACCCGGCCGCGGACCGCGCCGGCCACGGCGGTGCCAACGAGCACTCCGCCGAGGATCCATGGACCCCACTGGCGCAGCAGGCCGACATCGACCGCCCCGCGCCGATGGTGCGCCCGCACCGACGACGCCGAGGTCGCGATGATGGTCGCCAGCGAGGTGCCCACGGCCAGGTGCATACGCACCCCTTCGTCGACGCCCATCGAGGTGAACAGGGTCCACAGGACCGGCACGAGCACGATGCCGCCGCCGACCCCCAGGAGCCCGGCGGTCACGCCGGCCACCGCACCGGCACCGAGCAACACCAGCACGAGCGGGAACACCTGCTCGACGCCCCAAGGCGAGGGCATCAGGCGTTGCTCCCGATCGGGCCGAGGACCGCCGGCGGCTCGACGGGCGCGGCCTTCACGGCCATCGCCAGCCACCGCCCGCGCATCGGCTTCAGGACCCAGATCGCCAGCGCCGCCGTTGCGAAGTCCATGGCGATGATGACGGCAAACACGGGAATCCACGACCCGGTGGCGGCATGCAGCAGCGCCGCGACCGGGCCGCCCAGCACCGAGCCGACCCCCTGCGCCATGTAGAGCACTCCGTAGTTCGCCGTGGCATGCCGCGTGCCGAAGGTGTCGGTCAGCGTCGACGGAAACAGCGAGAAGATCTCGCCCCACCCGAAGAACACCAGCCCCGACAGGATCACGAACAGCACGGGCTGATCGCGTGTCATCAACCAGAGGGTCATCGCCGCCCCTTCCAGGGAGAAGGCGATCAGCATCGTCTGTTCACGCCCGACGCGGTCGGAGATCCACCCGAAGAACGGACGCGTCAATCCGTTGGTGACGCGGTCGAGTGAGAGCGCCAGCGGCAGCACCGGCAAGCCCAGGACGAGGACGTCGGCCATGCCAAAGTCGCGGGTGAACGCACCCATCTGCGAAATGACCATCAACCCCGAGGTCGACATCATCGTCATCATCAGGAACATCAGCCAGAACACCGGCGTCCCCAGCATCTCGAGCGGCCCGACGTGGACGGGACCACGGCCGGGGAGCGCGGCGCCGGCTGCGTCGCCCGGCGGCCTTGCCAAGCCGGGACGCCGCAGCCCCTGCGCCGCCGCCACGCCGACGAGCGCAAAGATGCACCCGAATCGGATCAACGCACGCTCGAGGCCCTCCTCGCGAACGGCCGCGGCGATGGGAAACGTGGTCAGCAACGCGCCGAAGCCATAGCCGGCCGCCACGAGCCCGGTTGCCAGGCCCCGCTTGTTCGGGAACCACTGCACCATGTGCCCGATCACGCCGATGTAGACGATCCCGGTACCCAGGCCGCCAAGGACGCCGTAGGTGAGATACAGCGCTGTCAGCGACGACGCGCCAGCCGCCAGCACCCAGCTGAATCCCGTCAGCAGCAGGCCGATCGAGAGGAGCAGTCGCGGTCCGAAGCGGTCCACCAGCGCTCCCTGCCACGGCGAAAAGAACGTCTGAATGACAATCAGGAGCGAGAAGGTCACCTGCAGTGCGGGCAGGTCGGCGCCGGTCCGCTCGGTCAGCGCCTGCGTGAAAACCGCCCACACATACTGTGGGCTGGAGATCACGATCATGCAGGTGAGCCCGAGCAGAAGCTGGAACCAGGGCGAGCGAACGCGGAGCGGGTTGGACACGGCACCTCACGGAAGAGACGGTTGTGGCACGGCGGCGCCGTCCTTGCGCGGGTCGGACGCCCCGTAATTGACGTCCGTGGTGCAGTCGCGCATGACGCTCTGACCACCACCGACGAGACTGGAGAAGCTGCCCAGCACCTCGACATCGTGCCCCCGCGCGGCCAGCTCCGCCCGCACGTGGAGCGGAACGCGCGATTCGACCATCACGTCGCAGCCGTTGAAGGTCAGCTTGGTCACCCGCGGCGCCTCCAGCGCCTCTTGGATGTTCATCCCGTGGTCGACGACGTTGGAGACGAACTGCGCGTGTGCCTGCGCCTGGTTCCAGCCGCCCATGATGCCGAAGGCGATGTTGACGCCGCGCCCGGACATGAAACCCGGGATGATGGTGTGTAACGGCCGCTTGCGCGGGGCCAGCGCGTTCGGGTGCCTGGGATCGAACTTGAAGAGACCGCCGCGGCTCTGCAGCACGAAGCCCGCGCCCTCGGGAACGACACCGGAGCCGAAATTGGCAAAGTTGCTCTGGATGAGCGACACCATGTTGCCCTCGCGATCGGCGACGCTCAGGTAGGTGGTGTCGCCCCCGTGGTCGGGGAGCCCCGAGGGCACCTCAGGGTTCGCCTGCTCCGGGTCGATCCGCGCGGCGCGCTCCAAAGCGTATTCCTTCGACAGCAGCGTCTCGGGGGTCAGGTGGAACGCCGGGTCGGCGACGTGGCGTGCCAGATCGGCGTAGGCCAGCTTCTTGGCCTCGATGATCGCGTGGAGCGTCTCCGCCGAGCCTGGGCCGTAGATGCCGAGGGAGAACGCCTCGAGAATGTTCAGCATCATCAACGCCGCGATGCCCTGTCCGTTGGGCGGCAGTTCATAGATGGTCCAGCGGCGATAGGACGTCGCCAGCGGCGTGACCCACTCGGCGTCGTACTCGGCGAGGTCGGCTGACACGAGCGCGCCGCCGTGCCCGCGCGAACAGCGGAGGATCCGCCGCGCCACTTCGCCGCGATAGAACGTCTCGGAGCCCTCTTCACCGAGTAAGCGGTAGGTTCCGGCCAGATCCACGTTCCGAAACAGGTGGCCGGTCCGCGGAATACGTCCGCCGGGCACGAACACCCGCGACGCGACCGGGTCGGTGCGCAGCAGGGCTTCACTGCCCTTCCACTCGGCCGCGGTCATCTCGGCGACCGGAAACCCCTCGTCCGCCACGTGTGCGGCCGACGCCAGCAGATCCCTGAAGGGACGGCGCCCGAAGCGCTCGTGCAGCTTCGCCCAGGCGGCGACGGCGCCTGGGACGGTGACCGAGTTGATCCCGCTCTGAGGCATCGACGACATCCCGCGCGCCTGGAGCGCCTCGATACTCAGCGCGGCTGGCGCCCAGCCGCTCCCGTTGATCCCGTGCAGCCGTTCCGTGTCGGCCTCGTAGACGAGGGCGAACAGGTCGCCGCCGATGCCGTTCATCATCGGCGCGACCACCCCCATCATCGCGTTGGCCGCGATGGCGGCGTCCACCGCATGGCCGCCGGCTGCCAGGATCGAGGCGCCGGCCTGCGAGGCGAGTGGGTGCTCGCTGGCGACCACGCCACCGACGTGCATCACCATGGAGCGCCCCTGGTTGCGCTCGATCGCCGTGCGAACGTAGTCCGCTGTGACTCCCACGGGCATCGCGCGCTGCCGCTACCGAACCGGAGCCGGCAGCGAGGCTTTGCTCACGCGCGCCACCACGGTGAACGCCGCATCCGATACACGCGCGATCTGGTATTCGACGGCCTGCCCCATCAGCAGCGAGACTGCCTTTTCGCTCAACCCGAAATCGTCGTCCAGCCAGTGGTGCAGTTCGAGCGTGGCGTGCCGGAGAGCGTCCTGCAGCGACGCCGCGCTGCTTCCGACCGTCATCAGGTGCCGGTCGGTCTCGATCCGCGGCCATGCCATCTCGAATTCGCCGACGACGGTCGAGGGGCGCACCACGCTGCTATGGGGCCAGCTCTGTTTCTTGACGACCTCGACGGTGAACTCGACCTCGAGCGCCGACTCGATGCCGGTGCCGGTCACGGCGCCGTCGCCCTGCGCCGCGAGGCCGTGGCCGAGGAACAGCAGCGCGCCGGGATGAAACACCGGGAGCATCACCCTGGCGCCCGCGCCGACGGCGCCGGCCAGCAGCGTGCCGCCATGCGCGCCGGGCAACGGGCCGGCGGGCTCCGGGCCCGGCGGTGCGACGGCGATCGCCCCGAGCGCGGGCCGCAGCGGCACGACCAGCGCCGGGTCGGCGAACCGGCCTTTCCAGTCGGTCGATTTCGACACGGCATGGAGGTCGAGCCTGGCCACGCCGGCCGCCTCGTCGATCAGCCATGGATACGCCGTCGAATCCGGACGGCTCGACAGGGACCCCGCCACGATGACCGCTCCGGCCATCGTCGAGGTCGACGTACCCGCCGCCCCGCGCGGCGCCAGGCGATCGATCGTCACGACGAGCAGGTCACCGGGCGCGGCCTCCTCGACGAAGAACGGCCCGATCAATGCCGCCGGATCGCCGGCCGTTGCCGTCACGAGCCGGTCACCGCTCTTGAGGCGCTGCGCGACCGGATGCGCGCTCGACAGCGTCGTGTGGTACGTCGCCGGGATGAACCGGTAGGTTTCGGCGATCAGCGGCGCGCCGATCGCCAGGACGCCGATCGCGGTCGCGGAACACAGCCGTCGTCTCATGTCAGCCTCCGAAGGAAATCTGGTGAGTGATCAGCGCCGCGGCCGGCGCGGTCACCCGAGTCTCATTTGTGCGAGTACGGCGCGACCGAGCAGCCCATAGGGATTGGCCAGTGTCTCGAGCACCTCGAAGTGGTTTGTGGCTTCGGCTACGAGGAGATCGACCGGCGTGCCGGCGGCGCGGAGCGCGGCCGCGAACTCGCGCGTCTGACGCTGGAACTCCGGCGATTCCAGCGTGCCGTAGGCGGCGATGATCGGGCACGTCAGGCGCGCGAGGTGGCGCTGCGGGCTGAGCGCCGCCTCGACCTCGTCGGTGAACCTGACGTAGGCGCTTCGTGCCGACCGCCGCACCGGCGCGAGGTCGAACATCCCGCTGCACAGCAGCGCCCCCCTGACCACGTCATCAGGCAGCCCGAATTGCGCGCCCCAGTCGGTGGTCAGCGCCACGGCAGCCAGGTGCGCGCCGGAGGAATGCCCCGACAGGAAGATGCGGTCGGGATCACCGCCGAACGACGCCGCATGGCGACGGACCCAGGCGACGCCGCGGCGCACCTGCTCGGCCATCGGCACCAGATCGCCGCCGGTCTCGAGCACGTTGGCAAAATCGAGCACGGCCAAGTGCGCGCCGGCACGCACGAACAGTTCGGCGAAGAAGGCGTAGTCGCGCGCCATCCCGCCGCGCCAGGCGCCGCCGTGCACGAAGACGTTGATCGGGGCACCGGCCCGGTCCGACAGGAACAGATCGACCTGCTCCGCCGCCGCATCGCCGTAGGCGAGCCGGCGCGGCGGACCCAGGCGCGCGCGCACCGCCGCGCTGTTCGCCGCGTAGCGCTCCAGGATCTGGCCGCGGTTCGGGGCGTAGACGGTCTGGTCGTAGGCCGCGTCCAGCGCCTGCTGATCCAGGTCGCGCCACACCGCCGGCCCGCGGCGCGCCGTGGCGCCAAGGCCCCGCTCCTGGCCCATGATTCGCGGAGCCGCAAGTCCGAGCGCGGCGGCGCCGAGGAACGCGCGGCGCGTCGAACGGTGGAGGACTGCCGCGTGTGGCATGGCCGCTAGAAGGATCCAGGGCGCATGCGGAACGTGCCGTCCTCGACCCGATCACGATAGGCCCCATGGCATGCCTGGCACGTCTGGTTGAGCGCGCCGGAGGCCGTCGTCACCGCCCCCCAGTCGCCCCCCGCCGCCGCGCCCTCGATCGCCACGGCCTGCCGCCTCGCCTCGCGCGCCCACTCCGCGGCGGCGCTCTGGCCGAGATCCTCCCACATCGCCTCGACCTGGCCGAAGGATTGCACCAGCGTGGCCACCGGTTCGGCCACGCCGTCGACGTTCATCCCCTGCGCTGCGTCGCGCAGCGTCTCGACACTCGCCGCAATGCGCTTCATCTCGGCGCCCATCGCCAGCTCCGCGGGGGTCGGCGGCGGCAGCGGCTTGGCGCCCAGCTCCATGTAGGTGGGATCGAGCACCGACGTGGCGACCAATACCGGGGCCCCGCTGTAGCGGGCCGCGAGGCCGGCCGGCAGGTCGACCGTGTAGCCCTCGGCCACGCCGCCGATGGCCGCCGCCGCGAACCGGACCACCCGGCCGCGCAGCAGTACGTACCGGCCGTGCGGCACCGCGCGGGTGAGGTACGGGGCGAGCACCAGCAACGGGGCACCGGCGGCGCTCGTCTCGTGCGCGTTCACGGCGCGCTGCTGATCGACCACGAATGCCGTCGGTGTGAGCAGAGCCTCGACCCGTGCCGAGACGGTTACCAGTTTCCCGACGAAGGCCTCCGGGTTCCCGGTGATCGCCGTGGTCGTGACCGGCATGCCGAATGCCGCGCTGTCCGCGCGCCGGCGCTGGGCGCTCGGCCCGGCGGGCCAGCTGACGAGCACTGCGGTCAGTGCCGCCGCGGTGCCGGCGCGACGCAGGGTGGCGGTCGATCGCGCCGTCACGGCTGCCCCTGTTCCTGCAGGCGTTTCAGCGCTTCCTGCCGGCGCTGCTGTTCCTCGATCAGCCGGCGCTGCACCTCCGCCGGGTCGTCGGCGTCCAGCAGGTCGTCGGCGACGCCGTTCTCGCGCAGCGCACCGCCGATATTGGTGCCGGAGTCGGTCGTATCGAGACCCCGTTCCGTCATCAGCTCGCGCAGCAGCCTGGCGGTGTGCTTGTTCATCATCACGCGGGCGTTGTAGTACACGCCGTCAGCGATGGTCAGCGGCAGCCAGCCGCGATTGTTGCGCACGTCGAGTCTGGCACCGGCGTCGACGAGCAGTGTCACCGCCTCGTTCGAACCGCGCCAGGCCGGCCCGTGCAGCGCCGTCTCGCCGTCGCGATCGACGTCGTCGACCGACGCCCCGAGGTCGAGGAGCAGCTTCACCGCCTCGGCCGACTCCACCGGGTCGCCGGGACTCTCGCCCTGCGAATAGACCCCGACCCCGGCGGCCACCATCAGAGGGGAATCACCTTCGATGTTGCCCAGAAACGGATCGGCGCCGAGGCCGAGGAGCACTTCCATCAGGGGTACGTCGACCGACTTGGCCGCCAGGAAGAACGGCGTTGCGCCGAACCGATTGAGACTGTTGCGCCCCTCCATGTCCGAGGTCGGCTCTGTCGTCTGCCGGGCATTGACGTCGGCACCGTGCTCGACCAGCGCGCGGGCCAGGTCCAGGCTGCTCATGCCGCCCTTCGGTTTCTGGCCGGGATTGTTCTGCCCACGCTGCGGCCGGCGCGACCAGGCAATCTGGTGCAGCGCCGTCCACCCCTGCAGCGCCGCGTTCGGGTCGATGCCGAGGTCGAGCAGCGCCGCCGCCGTTTCGTAGTTGAGCCCCTGCACCGCCGTGACCAGGGCGCTCGTCCCGTCGGGCAGCTTCTCGTCGACGTCGGCGCCCGCCTGCACGAGCAGCTCGATGACCTCCGGGTGTCCCTGGCGGGCGGCGAACAGCAACGGCGTCCAGCCGAACCGCGACCGGTCGGCAACGGCCGCACCGGCCTCGAGGAGCACGGCGACCGCCGCGGCGTTGCCTTCGTGCGCCGCCCACATCAGCGCGGTCTGCTGCTTCCACCCCTCCCGGGCGTTGACCTCGGCCCCACGCGCCAGCAGCAGCTTGATCGCCTCGACGCGCCCGGTGCGGGCGGCGGTCATCAGCGCCGTCTCACCTTCCGGCAGCGCGGCGTCGACGTCCGCACCCGCTGCGATCAGTCGAGCGAGCATGGCGGCGTTGCCGTGCAGCGCCGCCGAGTACATCGCGGTGACGCCGTAGCGATTGGCCGCCCTCGCGTCGGCGCCCGCACCGAGGAGGAGGTCGACCATGGCCAGGTCGTCCTGGTCCGCTGCCCAGTGCAGCGCCGTGGTGCCGTCGGCCTCGGCGACGTTGACCGACGCCGGATCCCGTTGGAGCAGTTGTCGAACCGTGGCGGTGTCGAGGCGCTTCGCCGCCTCCACCAGCGGCTGTGCCCCGGCCGCTGCCGCCTGTTGTACAGCGACCGCCCCGAGCAGGACGGCTGCGAGCACGACCGTGGACCTGATGCGCATGTGCCCTCCCTTAGGCATCGGCGGTGGCCGTGTCGAGATCGAGCACCCCGGTGCTATCGCCGAAGCTGTCTACCGGCAGGTCCGCCCGCTGCACCAGGTGCAGGAGCAGATTCGACATCGGCGTGCCCATCGGCGTCGCGATGTGCCGGTTCCCTTTCATGCCGTTGGCGCCCCCGACGAGCGCGATGGGCAGATCCATGTGCGAGTGGATGTTGCCGTCGCTCATGCCGCCGCCGATCATCAGCAGCGAGTGGTCGAGCAGCGTGCCGTCCCCGTCGCGCGTGTTCCGCAGCTTCTCGACCAGCTGGGCGAACAGCTGCACGTGCCACGTGCAGAGCTTGGTGTACTTGGCCAGCGTCTCGGGGTTGTTGCTGTGGTGGGACATCCCGTGGTGTGACTCGTTCAGGCCGATCTCCGGATACATCCGGGCCCGCTGCTCGGCGCCGAACATGAAGGTGCTGACGCGCGTGATGTCCGCCTGGAAAGCCAGGAACTGCAGGTCGAACATCAGCGTGGCGTGATCGTCGAAGCGCTCAGGCGTGCCGATGCCTGGCCGCTCGTATTCGGGGAGAGGCGATGCCGCGTTGCGCGCCTCCGCCTGCTGGATGCGCCGCTCGACCTCGCGCAGGACGTCCAGGTAGTCGCCAACCGTCGATCGGTCCGCCGGCCCGAGCCTCGCGCGCAGGCTGGCCATCTCGTCGATGGCCGAATCGAGAATGCTCTTGCGCGTGCGCGTCGCGGCGAGCTGCTCCGCTGTGGAGCCGCCGTCGCCGAACAGCTGCTCGAACACCAGGCGCGGACTGCTCTGCGTTGGCAGCGGCGTCGTCGGCGTCGCCCATGACAGCGTCGTGCCGTAGGCGCAGCTGTACCCCGTATCGCAGCCGCCGGTGACCGAGTTGGGCAGGATCGCGAGCTCCAGTGACGGCAGCGGCGTGTCGCGGCGCGCCTGCGCCGCCAGAACCTGATCGACCGATACCCCGGCGCGCAGATCCGAGCCTTCCGTCCGCTTGATCTTCGTCCCGGTCAGCCACGTTCCCGTGCTCCGGGTGTGATCGCCGTTGCCGTCGCCGAGACTCTCCGACGAGCGGTGGTGCAGGCCGCTGACGACCGTGAGCCGATCGCGGTAGGGCTCGAGTGGCGACAGGATCAACGAGAAGTCGAAGTCGGCGCCGACCGTCGTCGGCTTCCAGTAGTTCACACCGGTGTGATTCATCGCCACGCCGTTGGGCATGTAGAAGAACCCGTAGCGGCTGACGGGCCTGGCTGCGGTCTTCTGCTGCGCCGTGAGCGCCGGGACCATCGCGTCCAGCAGCGGCAACGCCAGGCTCACGCCGAGACCGCGCAGGACGGTGCGGCGCGACAACGCCTTCTTCGTGATGATCATGATTCGGATCTCCTCATTTGGAAGGGAGTGCTCTTGACGATGCCGAGCACGAGCGCGGCGAAGCGGTAGTCCGATGTCCTGGCTTCGCGCAGGATGGCGCGGATAGCCGGTGCGTCGTAGTAGTCGACGCCACGGCCGATGGCATAGGTCAACAGCTTTCCGGTGAGGTTCACCAGAAACTGATCACCATGCTTGACCAGGACGTCCCGCAACCCGGGCAATCCGTCGATCGCCGAGCCGTCGGGATAGACGCCCGAGGTGTCGAGGGGCTCGAAGTTCTCATCGTAGGTGCGGTACTTGCCGACGGCGTCGAAGCTCTCGAGGGCGAAGCCGATCGGATCCATCAGCTTGTGGCACGAGGCGCACACCGGGTTCGCCCGGTGCTGCTCGACCCGTTGCCGCATCGTGCGGACCTTGGTGACCTTTTCCCCGTTCTCCGCCAGGCCGGGGACGTTCGGCGGCGGCTCGGGCGGCGGCGCGCCGAGGATGTTTTCCAGCACCCACTTGCCGCGGACCACCGGCGAGGTCCGGTTCGGGAAGGCGGTGACCGTGAGGATGCTGCCCTTGCCGAGCAGCCCGCGCCGCGGACTGTCATCGGGCAGGGTGACGCGGCGGAAGCCGATCCCCTTGATGTTCGGGATGTCGTAGTGTCGCGCCAACCGTTCGTTGACGAATGTCCAGTTGGCGGTCAGCAGCTCGAGCGCCGGCCGGTCCTCGCGCACGATGCTGTCGACGAACAGCTCGGTCTCGCGCTGGAACGCACGCGCCAGCGTGTCGCCGTAGTCGGGGAACAGGAACGGGTCCGGCACGATGTCCGGCAGGCGCCGCAACTGCAGCCACTGCCCGGCGAAGTTGTCGATCAACGCGCTCGACTTTGGGTCGGCCAGCATCCGGCGCACCTGGGCCTCGAGCACGGCCGGCTCGCGCAGGCGGCCCACTGTGGCCAGGTCGAGCAGCTCGTCGTCAGGAATGCTGCTCCAGAGGAAGAACGACAGCCGTGAGGCCAGCTCGACGTCGTCGACACGGTAGACGGGAGAGACGGCGGCCCTGAGCGGCGCGAACTCGGTCCGGAAGAGGAACGACGGGCTGACGAGAATCCGCTGCAGCGCCAGTTCGATCCCGCTGTCGAAGGTGCCGCCGGCGCGTCCCTGCGCGAAAAAATCGAGCAGCACCGCGAGGTCGGCGTCGGTGGGCGTGCGCCGGTAGGCGCGCCGCGCCAGCGCGATGAGAATCGTCCGCGCGCACGTGGGCTCGTCCGCCGGCCCTGCCGGCCGGCAGACGAAGACCCGCCGGTAACTGGGCGACGACTCGGCGCCGCCGGGGTTGACGGGGCCGAGAATCTCGAGCTCGCGCAGCGCCGCGCCTTCCCGCGTTTCGCGCTCGTCGTCGATGCCGCGGCCGATGTACGGCTTCAGGAACGGCTTACGAAACCCTTCCGACACGGCATTGGTCTTGGCCAGGAAGGTGGCGCGGATCTCGTGCACGCCGGCCGTTAGCGGCACGCTGACCACCCAGTCCTCGTCGACGTCCTTCGGCGCCGCCTCGCTGCGATCGATGCGCTGGGGGCGACCCTGCGACACCTGGCGCTCGAGGTTGAGGTCGGTGTTCGGCGTCGCCGGCAGGGTGAAGACCTGCACGCGGACGCCGTCGACGCTGATCTCCAGGTGCTGGTCGCCGAGATAGTGCGGGATGTCGTAGTCGAGGCCGCGGCCGATGCGAGCCTTGATCAGGTATTCGCCGTCGCGCGGGGCGAAGTAATCGACCCGGTGGCCGCCGCGCGTACCCGGCGGCATGCCGTCGAGTCGCACGTCCTGGTCGAGTTGGTCGGGTACGCGGAAGAAGTCCCCGTTGGGCGGCGCCGGCGTCCCGAGCGCGAGGCGGGCAATCTTCTGCGCCGCACTGAGGTAGCGATCCGTGAGCAGCGGCGACAGCTTGAGCACGCCGGCGATGTTGTCGAAGCCGTAGCTCACTTCGTCGGTCGGCAACAGCGCCGACGCATCGATGTCGAGCGCGAGCAGATCGCGGATCGCATTCTGGTACTCGGCTCGGTTCAGGCGATGGAACGGCTCGGTGCGACCGGGGTTCGGCGCCGCCGTCGCGGCCCGGTCGAGCGCGGCCTCGAGCGACACGCGGAACTCGTCGATCGCCGGCTGCGCCGGACGCGGCATGCCGGCCGGCGGCATCAGGCCGGCGCGCAACTTGACCGCCACCTTCTCCCACTCCCTGGCGTGGGCGGCGACGTCGGTGAGATCCAGCAGATCGAGTGCCAGGCCGCCGGTCTTCAACCGCTGGTTGTGGCAGGTGACGCAATAGCGATCGACGAAGGCCCGCGACGGCCCCGCCGGCTCCGCCTGCCGCGACGCCAGCGCCAGGGCGCCCAACGGGTCGCCGCCGCGCGCCGGAGCGCCGGCGATCGCCACGGCCACCGGCGCCGGGGCGCTCGCCGTGGTCGAGGAGGCCGCCGAAACCGCCACCAGACAACCCGTGAGGATCGAAGCGAGGAGAGAAGGCAGAGAGAACCGGCGCCATCGCATCGTCATATGACTCGTGACTCCAGGCACGTGATGTCCCGACCCTGAGCAAGACGGGTTCCATCCACCGGAGTACGGCCGGCGGCGCGCAATGATCCAAGCGGCGCGTTTGGGCGCAATTCACGCGCGGCATCCGGCGGCATGAGGTGCCGCCGCGCGCCCCGATGAACATTGCTGTTCGTGCGGCGCGCGAGGGCACACAAGAACGTCATGCCGGTACAACCGGCGAGGTCCTCCCTCATCAGCGGGCACGGGAGGCGCGAGGCGTCCGGCCGCTGGCGCGCAGCGCAGACCCGCGGACCGAACGAATGGACGTTTCTGTCCGCTTCCAGCTGCGCGGTTCACCCAGGTCGAGGTCACGGACATGACCGCGAGCGCGCACCGACGCGCGTGCGCGATGACAATCGACGGTCTCGTTCGGATCCGCGTGTTGAAGACATTTGCGTCGAGCGCCTGCGGCCGACGAGGCTCGTGGCCGCGGCGGCCGATGCCGACATCGGCCGCGAGCGCTCGGCAACAGAACCGTCGGCCCCGCCGGCGCGTTCGCGACAAGCGCGTAGGGTTGACGCGCGCCGGGCGGCGCGTCTCGGCCGGATCGCCGTCGGCCGCACGCATTCCGCAGGAAAAAACCACGCGCCGGCCGTGTCCGATCGGGCGCTGGCCCATCACTTGCTCGTGGGCCCAGCACGTTCACAACGTGATGGCGAACGCCGCGATCGACGCGGCGGTCCGACGCCATCGTTGCAATTCGGCAAGGGAGGTTCACCGATGGTCCGATTGATCGGTTCGTTGATCGCATGCGCCATGCTGTCGTCGAGCCTCGCCGCCCAGCAGAACGCCACGCTGCAGGGCACAGTGCTCGACGAGCAGAAGGCCGTGATGCCCGGAGCCACAGTCATGCTGACGGAGACCGGTACCGGCCGCCAGTCGTTCGAGGTGACGACGCAGACCGGGCGCTACCGCTTCGAGAACCTGCCTCCGGGGCAGTACGCACTCCGCGTCGAGTTGCAGGGATTCGCCACCGTGGAGATTCCGCGCGTTGAGCTCCTCGTCGGCGCCAACGCCACGGTGCCGGCGATCACGATGCAGCTGGGGACGCTGACCGAGACGATCATGGTCACCGGAGAGGCCCCGCTTGTCGATGTCACGTCATCGCAGGTGGCGGGCAACATCGACCGGCGACAGATGGCCGAACTGCCGCTGCAGGGACGCAACTGGCAGGAGCTGTCGCTGATGGTGAAAGGGGTGACGGCCAACAACGCCGGCAACACGCCCGGCGCCATCGACAACCAGTTCCAGCTGAACCTCGATGGCCAGCAGATCACCCAGCGCGTCGCCGGCTCGGGCTTCGGTCAGCCCAAGGTCAGCCGGGAGGCGATCGCGGAGTTCCAGATCGTCACCAACATGTTCGATATCACGCAGGGGCGGTCGACTGGCATGCAGGTGCAGGCCATCTCTCGTTCCGGCACGAACGACCTGCGCGCGTCGGTGTTCGGCTTCTTCCGCAGTGACAAGCTCAATGCCGCCGACCCGATCGCCGGTGTGGTACTGCCGTTCGAGAACCAGCAGGTGGGCGGGACGCTCGGCGGGCCGATCCTGCGCGACAAGGCGCACTTCTTTTTGTCCTATGAATACGAGCGCCAGCCGCAGGACGTGTTCCTGGCGCCGACCCGCCTGCCGCACCAGACCTTCCAGTTCGAGACGAAAGACGTCAACAAGAACTACCTGGGGCGCGTCGACTACCAGTTTTCGTCGACCGACAGCCTGACGCTGCGCGGGCAGCGCTGGGCCTTCGACAACCCGTTCTCGATCTCGAGCGGAACGTCGCACCCGTCGACCGCCGACAACCTGCGATCCTTCGCCACCAACATCGGCGGCACCTGGACGCACGTGACGAGCGCGAACCTGACGATGCAGATCAAGGGAGGCGTGAACCGCTTCTCCTGGTACAACGATGCCCTGCCATCGATGGACGTGCCCTTTCACAACACGCCGTTCTTTGTGCCCGAGCTCAGCTTCCCGGGCCTGACGATCGGCGGCGCCTCCAACTATCCCAACGACACGTGGCAGAACACCTACAGTGCCCGCGCCGATCTCAACTGGCACTCCGGCGATCACGACGTAAAGTTCGGCGGCGAGTTCCTGCGCGTCCGCGACACCAAGGAATGGTCGCTGAACCGCCGCGGCACCTACGTCTTCTCAACGCGTCCGTCGGACGAGGAACTGGAACGTCGCTTCCCCGCCGACGCGTGGGACGATCCTGCGCGATGGGACATCAGCGGCCTCGAACCGTACCTGCTGCGGTTCGACATCAACTTCCACCCGGACTACCTGATTGATATCCCCCGTCCCACGTTCGCCGCATGGTTCGGCGACAACTGGCGCGCGACGGAGAACCTGTCCATCAACGTCGGCGTGCGCTGGGATGCAGACTGGGGGGCCACCGACCCGCCAAACGTCACCGAGACCGTGATTTTGATCGACAACGGACGCGAGTCGGGCGACTTTGGCTTCAAGACCGGCATTCGCGACCTCAACAACGTCGCGCCGCGCGGCGGCTTCGCCTATAACGTTGGCGGCGGCGGTGACTTCGTGATCCGTGGCGGTACGGGTATCTACTTCAATACGCCGGTCTCGAATGTCACCTACAGCCACCAGTACTTCAACCAGGCCATCTCGGCGACGATCACGCCGAATGGCCCTGGCTTCATGGAGAACCCCACGCGCGGCATCACCGCCGAGGACTACCTCTCCGGTGCCGTCGCCGCGCCGATACAGGCGCCCCGGGTCATCGCCAGCGACTACGTGATGCCGTACAGCTGGCAGAGTTCGCTGGGGTTTCAGAAGCAGCTCGGCGCAGCGATGGGATTCGACATGGACCTCACCTATCTCGACGAGCGCAACCAGGTGCGCGGCCGCGATCCCAACCTCTTCTACGACCCCGTGACCGGCTACAACCTGAACCCGTCGACGGCGGGAAGGCCCAATCCGGCGTACGGCCAGGTGCAATGGATGGAGAGCACCGGACGCACCGAGGCCCTCCTCCTCGCCAGCTCCTTCACTCGCCGGTTCAGAAGCAACTTCCAGGGCAGCGTCACTTACACGCGGACGCTGAAGAACAACAACAACACGACCGGGTTCGGCATTCAGGCCGACAACCAGTTCGACCTCGACGCGGACTGGTCGCGTTCGGCCGACTTCCAGCGGGACACGCTTCGCGCCAACGGCATCGTCAACCTGCCGTGGCAGACAACCGTCGCTGGCTCGTTCCTCTACGGCTCTGGCACCTACTACAACGCGACGCGCAGCGGCAGGCCGTTCAACAAGCCTGGAACCAACCGGCTCAACATCGGCGCGCCGATCGTGATCCCCGAGGCGATGCTGGATCGATGGGAGGGGCCGGATGTCATCGCCACCGGCGCCGTGTGGCCGCGCAACGCGCTGCGCGGTCTCCCCCTCTACAAGGTGGACGTCCGCGTGTCGAAAGCGATTAGGGCCGGCGGCGTCAACGTCACCTTGCTCGGCGAAGTGTTCAACGTGTTCAACCGGAAGAACTACGGCAGCTTCACCACCCAGCTTGACTCGGCGAATTTCGGGAAGCCGACCGCCAACTCCGGCAACGCCTATGGGCCACGATCCGGCCAGGTCGGGTTCCGCGTCGAGTTCTAGTCCCCACACGCCGGCCACGAGGGCAGGCATGATGCCCTTCGTGGCCGTTCCCGCGCCATCCCACCCAGTATCACGTCCTCGCGATCCCGATCGGTTGAGTGCGATCTGTCGGCACGACCCCCGAACATGGCGCGCAGCAGTGGAGCTCCTGTGCGAGCTTCGGCAAGCGATACGGCCGGCAAACCATCCTGGCAGCGAGCTGTTCGTCGTCTACAACGAGGAACGCGAACAGCAGCGCACCGGCGTCCTGCCCGGCGCGGCGCATCGATCGTTCATCGTGAAAGTGAATCGGCTGTTCCGCTTCTGAGCGGGTCGGCCGGCGGGAGAAGCATCCGGCTGGCGGGAACGCCCCGCCAGCCGGTGCCCGTTGGAGGAGAGATACGCGTTACATGAACGCGCGGGACGTCTCTCCAGAGAGCAAGCCGACTGCCACCTTCGGCCGTGACGGCCGGACACCACATTTCAGGCGTTTTTCCGATTGTTTTCGGCGTTTTCCCGCCGGTGCGGGTTCCCGCGGAACGCCGACAGAAACGTGGAAACCGCCGACGTCCCCATACAAAGACGAAGGATCGCCCTCCGGACCGTGCCGTTAGAACGGCGACACGTCCGAGCTCGTGCCGCCGGCGGCCGGAATGTACGCCTTCTGCACGTAGTCCATCACCATCCGGTCGGCGCTGAAGCGCCACCCCAGCGTGCGAATGGCCCGTGTGACCCGCGCGATCCACGCCCGCGGCAGCCCGTCGGCATCGCGATCGTAGTAGAGCGGCACAACCTCCTCGCGCAGCGTCCGCAGCAGCGCCGACGCGTCACGGGCGTCATGCTCGTCGATCGACGCGTGCGTCTCGCCCATGCCGATCGCGAAGCCGTTCAGGCCGTCGTAGGCCTCGGCCCACCAGCCGTCGAGCACCGACAGGTTGAGCGCGCCGTTGAGGACGACCTTCTGGCCGCTGGTGCCGCACGCCTCGAGCGGCCGCCGCGGATTGTTCAACCAGACGTCGACCCCCTGCACCAGATGGCGGCCGACGTTGATGTCGTAGTCCTCGATGAACACCACCTTGCCGATGAAGCGCGGGTCGCGCGTCAGCCGGGCGATCTCGCGCAGCACGTGCTTGCCCGGACCGTCCTGTGGATGCGCCTTCCCGGCGAACACCAGCTGGATCGGCCGCTGCAGGTCGTTGACCAGGCAGGCGATCAGCTCGATGTCGCGCAGCAGCAGGTTGGCGCGCTTGTAGGTGGCGAACCGGCGGGCGAAGCCGATGGTCAGCGTATCGACGCTCAGCGCCCGCCGCAGCGGCGCGATCACCGCCGCCGGCTCGCCGCGCCGTTCGGCCTGGCCGACGATGCGCCGGCGCGTGAACGCGATCAGGCGGTTCTTCAGGATCTGGTGGGCTTCCCACAGCTCGCCCGCGTCGAGCCGCTCGACGTCGTCCCAGAACCGCTCCCCGTCCCGGCTGCGCGCCTCCCACCCGGGGCCGAGGTGGCGCTCGTAGACCTGCCGCATCTGCGGCGCCAGCCAGCTGCGGACGTGCACGCCGTTGGTGACGTGGCCGATCGGCACGTGGTCTTCGCGGAAGCCCGGGTGCAGCCCGGTCCACATCGCCCGCGAGACGTGGCCGTGGAGCGACGACACCGCGTTGGCGCGGCGGCTGGTCTTCAGCGCGAGCACCGTCATGCAGAACGCTTCGCCGCCGTCGTGCGGGTTGACGCGGCCGTGGGCGAGGAACGCCTCGCGCGACAGGCCGAGCGCATCGCGCAGCGGGCCGAGGTGCTCCTCCACCAGGTCAGCGGGAAACCGATCGTGGCCGGCCGGCACCGGCGTGTGCGTCGTGAACACGACCTGCGCGGCGACGCGGCGCTGCGCCTCGGCGCAGTCGATGCCCTCGCGCTCCATCCGCTGGCGCACCAGTTCGAGCGCCGCGAAGGCGCTGTGCCCTTCGTTCAGGTGCACCACGCCCGGCACGATGCCGAGCTGGTTGAGGGCGCGCACGCCGCCGACCCCGAGCAGCAGCTCCTGGCGGATGCGGGTGCGCGAGTCGCCGCCGTAGAGCCGCGCCGTCAGGTCGCGGTCCTCGGCGCCGTTGCCCTCGATGTCCGAGTCGAGCAGGTAGAGCGTCACCCGGCCGACCTGCACCTGCCACACGCGCGCGGCGATCGGCCCGGTGCGCGTCTCGATCGAGACCCTCGCCGGCACGCCGTCCGGCCGCAGCGCCGGGGTGATCGGCAGCCGGGCGCCGTCGATGTCGAGATACTCCTCGAGCTGCCAGCCGTCGGCGTCGAGGTGCTGCCGGAAATACCCCTGGTCGTAGAACAGTCCGACGCCGACGAGCGGGATGCCGAGATCGGACGCGCTCTTCAGGTGATCGCCGGCCAGGATGCCGAGGCCGCCGGAGTAGATCGGCAGCGATTCGTGCAGCCCGAACTCCGCCGAGAAATACGCGACCGGACGCGCCGCCAGCACGCTGGCGTGGCGCGCCCCCCAGGTATGGGTCGACGCGAGGTACTCGCGCAGGCGGCGGTACGCCTGGTTGATGCGGCCGTGCATCGCCAGCTCGGATGCCCGCTCCTCGACCTCGGCCGCCGACATCTCGTCCAGCAGGACGATCGGGTTCTGGCCGCAGTCGCGCCACCGCACCGGGTCGAGGTCGCGGAAGATCCCCGGCGACTCGCCGTCCCACGACCACCACAGGTTCTGCGCGAGGACCCTGAGCCGCTGGTGCACCGGCGCGACGAAGTGACCGAGCGCCCGCGCTTCGGTCACCAGCGGCGCCACCTGGACGCCGGCCGTCGTCAGCATCCGCACGTCGTCGTCGGTGAACGGCCGTTCGCTGGCCGTCTGCACCACGAGCACGCCCTGGAGGACGCCGCGCTCGATGATCGGCACGCCGAGGAACGTGCGGTACGGGTCCTCGCCGGCCTCGCGGAAGTACTTGAAGCGCGGATGGTGCATCGCGTCCTGCACCACGATCGGCCGCGCCTGCTCGGCGACGAGGCCGGCCAGCCCCTCCGAGGTCCGCATCCGGACGCGGCCGACGCTTTCGGGCCGCAGGCCGATGGTCGCGGCCAGCACCAGCGTCGTGCGATCGGCCTCGAGCAGGTAGACCGAACAGACGTCGGTCCCGAACCGGCGCTGAATCAGGTGGACGATGTTGGTCAGGGTTTCCGAGGGATTGCCGCTGCCCGACACGAGGTGGCCGATCTCCTCGAGCGTCCAGAGCAGCGACGGTTGTTCCGGCAGGGGAATCGACGGGTCCGTCACGGTCCAGCCGGGCCAGCAAGATCGCTGCCCCGTTTCGCGCACGCGTTTTCCGGCGTGAACTGCACACCGATGCCTGGTGACTCCGACAAGTTCGGCGCCTCATTCACAAGGTTCTACAAAACCGTAGGCTCGGCGCCGTCACGAGACCGCCCCGGGTATCGCCGCAACCATCGCCCGTTCAGCGAGTTGCCGGCGCCGCGCTGAACCGACGCAAATGGCGCACGGGTTGCTCTGCCGGTTCGACATGGCCTTTGCTGCTCTCGTCGATCGCGTGCGCGACGACTTTCTCGAACTACCGAACCTGGAGCTCTCGCTGGCCCAGGCCGTGCGTCTCTGGGGGCTCGGCGCCGACGACGCGCGGTTCGTGCTCGATTCGCTGGTCGATGTGGGCTTCCTGCGCTGGACGCCGCGGCGCACGGTCGTGCGCGCCAGCCGCGCCTCGCTGCCGGCCCTGCCGGAGCCATCCCACATTTCTGTCTATGCGGTCAGCCGGCGCCACAAGTCTGTCGGATAGCGGCCTCTTTGCCGGCTACGAGATCGGCCAGCCGTACGACGAGGTGTTCGCCGCCCCCGGCGAGCCGCGGCCGCACTGCCGTGCGCTGCTCGAGGAACTGGCGGCCGCCTCGGCCGACACGCTTCGGCGACGCCAGGTCGAAGCCGACAAGGCGTTCCTGACCCAGGGGATCACCTTCACCGTCTACGGCGACGCGCAGGGCACCGAGCGGATCTTCCCCTTCGACCTGCTGCCGCGCATCATCACCGCGCGCGAGTGGGAGGTGCTCGAGCGCGGGCTGGCGCAGCGGCTGACGGCGATCAACCTGTTCCTCCGGGACGTCTACCACGAGGGGCGTATCCTCGCCGAAGGCGTCGTCCCGCGCGACCTGGTTTACAGCTGCCGCCACTACCGGCGCGAGATGCGCGGCGTCCACGTCCACCGCGACATCTACGTTTCGGTCGCCGGCACCGACCTGGTGCGGCTGGAGGACGGCCGCTTCGTCGTGCTCGAGGACAACCTGCGTGTGCCGAGCGGCGTCTCCTACATGCTCGCCAACCGCGAGGTCACCAAGCGGGTGTTCCCGGGACTGTTCAACCGCTACAACGTCAAGCCGATCGCCCACTACGGCCAGGCGCTGCTGGCGACGCTGCGCGCCCTGGCGCCGGCCGATCGCCAGGAGCCGACCTTCGTGGTGCTGACGCCGGGGGTCGGCAACTCGGCCTACTTCGAGCACGCGTTCCTGGCGCGCGAGATGGGCGTGCCGCTCGTCGAAGGGCGCGACCTGCTGGTCCACGACAACATCGTCTACATGCGGACGACGTCGGGCCTGCGCCGGGTCGACGTGATCTACCGGCGGGTGGACGACGACTTCCTCGACCCGCTCGCCTTCCGCGCCGACTCGCACCTCGGGGTGGCCGGCCTGCTCAACGCCTATCGCGCCGGCAACGTCTCGCTCGCCAACGCGATCGGCACCGGCATCGCCGACGACAAGGCGCTCTACGTCTACATTCCGGCGATCATCCGCTTCTACCTCGCCGAGGATCCGATCCTGCCGAATGTCGAGACCTTCCTGCTCGCCGACCGCGCGCAGCGGCAGCACGTGCTCGAGCACCTGGACCAGCTGGTGGTGAAGGCGGTCGGCGAGTCGGGCGGCTACGGCATGCTGGTCGGCCCGCACAGCACCGCCCGCGAGCGCGAGGCGTTCCGCGACCGCATTCTCGCCGAGCCGCGCAGCTTCATCGCCCAGCCGACGCTGGCGTTCTCACGCACCGCCTGCTTCATCGACGAGGCGATCGAACCGCGGCACATCGACCTGCGGCCGTACGTGCTCTTCGGCGATGGCGTCAGCATCGTTCCCGGCGGCCTGACGCGGGTGGCGCTGCGCCGCGGATCCCTGGTCGTGAACTCGTCGCAGGGCGGCGGCTCCAAGGACACCTGGGTCCTGCTGGAGTGAGACCGATCGTGCTGCTGTCCCGCGTCGCCGACGCCCTCTACTGGATCAGCCGGTATCTCGAGCGCGCCGAACACACCGCGCGCGTCGTCGGCGTCGTCGTCGACATCGGCCTCGGCCGCGCCGGGGCTGAGACGGAAACCGGGGCCATCAGCAGGCTGTACGGCAGCCTGGGGCTGCCACCGGTGGCGGCGCCGGGACAGCTGGGCGCGTTTGCCGCGGCGGCGCTCTTCGATCTGACGAACCAGAACTCGGTGGTCAGTTGCCTGACGGCCGCGCGCGAGAACGCGCGCCAGGTGCGCGAAGAGATCAGCGCCGACATGTGGGAACAGCTCAACGCGCTCTTCCTGCGCATCCGGCAGCTCCACGCGGATCAGGCGCACGGCTCGCGCACCCACTTCGTGTCACGCGCGGTCATCGACGGCATCCACCTGTTCCAGGGCACGACCGACGGCACGATGGCGCACGGGGAAGGGTGGCAATACCTGCGGGCTGGTCGGTACATCGAGCGAGCCGGGACGACGGCGGCGCTGGTCGAGGCCTTCGTGGCCGACCCGATGGGCGGCGCGGACGCCGAACCGCTCGACCGCGCCGACTGGGTCGCGCTGCTGCGCGCCTGCGCCGCGCTCGAAGCCTATTCGCGGCACTACACCGCCGACGTACGTCCCGAGCGCGTGGCGGAGTTCCTGCTCCTCAACGGCGAGTTTCCACGGTCGGTCCGCTTCGCCGCGGCGGCGATCGAGTCGGCCCTGCTCGACCTCGGCCGGCGCAGCGGCCGCCGCGCCGGCGGTCGTGTGGAACGGTTGTCGGGCCGGCTGCACGCCGCGCTCGACTATGGGCAGGTCGACGAGATCCTCGATCAGGACCCGCGCGGCTACCTGCTGGACATCGCGTCGCAGTGCGCGCAGATCCATGCCGCGCTCTACCAGACCTACGTCACCTACCCGATCGAGTCGGCGCTGCCCGCATGAGATACGCCGTCAAGCACGTCACGCGTTTCGCCTACGAGTCGCCCATCGCCGAGAGCGTCATGGAGGTGCGGATGCAGCCGCGGAGCGAGGGCGCGCAGCGCTGCCTGCAGTTCGCCCTCGGCACGACGCCCGGGTCCCGGGTCCTGATGCACGTCGATCACGACGGCAACACCATCCATCACTTCAACATTCCCGGCAGCCACTCGCGGCTGACGCTGACGGCCACGGCGCTCGTCGACTGCGATGCCGTTCCGTCGGTGCCGCACCGGCTCGGGCCCGGCGGCTGGACCCAGCTCGACGCCATGAGCGCCTCCGGCGAGCACTGGGAATGGCTGTCGCCGAGCACGTTCACCGCCGCGACGCCGCTGCTGGGACGCCTGGCCGACGACATCGGCATCGAGCGGGGCCATTGCCCGCTGGTGATGCTGCGCCGTCTGATGGGCGAGATGTACAAGCGCTTCGAGTACAGCCCCAGGACCACTCGCGTCGACTCGCCCATCGATGAAGCGCTGGGCAGGCGGCAGGGAGTCTGCCAGGACTTCACCCACATCTTCATCGCCCTCGCGCGGGGGCTCGGCGTGCCGACGCGCTACGTCAGCGGCTATCTGTTCCCCAACCAGCAGCGGAACGATCGCTCTGTCGACGGCGCGACGCACGCCTGGGCCGAGGCGCTCCTGCCCGAGCTCGGATGGGTGGGCTTCGACCCGACCAACAACCTGCTGGCGGAAGATCGCCACATCCGCGTCGCCGTCGGGCGCGACTACGCCGACGTGCCGCCGACCCGCGGCGTGTTCAAGGGGACGACCGTCGTGAAGAGCGAGCTCGCCGTCTCGGTGCGCATCGGCTCGATCGACCAGCCGCGGGCCGAGGTGCTGCCCTTCGCGCCCTGGACGTCGCGGGACGGGGGCGGCGGCGCCGCGCCGGAGGGCGCGCCTGATCAGCAGCAGTGAGGCGCTGGGAACGTCCTTAGACCCAATCGAGCGATCGGCTGACCGCCTGCGACCAGCGCGCGCGCAACGCCTGCCGGCGATCGTCCGGCATCTGCGGGGTCCAGCGGCGGCTCTCGACCCATCGCGAGCGGAGATCGTCCAGGTCGCGAAACACGCCGATCGCCAGCCCGGCGGCAAACGCGGCACCGAGCGCCGTGGTCTCCCTGATCTGCGGCCGCACCACCGGTCGATTGATCAGGTCGGCCTGCGACTGCATCAACAGCTCGTTCACGGTCATCCCGCCGTCGACGCGCAGGGTGTCGAGGCGCACGCCTGAATCCTGTTCCATCGCCTGCAGGACGTCGCAGGTCTGGTACGCGGTCGCTTCGAGCACCGCGCGGGCGATGTGCCCGCGGTTCGCATAGCGGGTCAGGCCGATGATCAGGCCGCGGGCGCCGTCGTTCCAGTGCGGCGCATACAGGCCCGAGAACGCCGGCACGAAATAGACGTCGCCGTTGTCGGGAACGGTCTGCGCCAGCGCCTCGATGCCGTCGCTGCTAAGAATCAACCCGAGGTTGTCGCGCAGCCACTGCACGAGCGCCCCGGCGATGGCGATGCTTCCTTCGAGCGCATAGTGCGGTGCGTCCTCGCCCATGCGGTAGGCCACCGTGGTCAGCAGGCCCGATCGGGATCGGACGACGGACGTCCCGGTGTTCAGCAGCAGGAAGCAGCCGGTGCCGTAGGTGTTCTTGGCCTCGCCGACGCGAAAGCAGGTCTGCCCGACCAGCGCCGCCTGCTGGTCGCCGAGGATCCCGGTGATCGGCACCCCCGCCACCGGCTCGACCGCGGCCTCGCCGTAGCGTTCGCTGCTGGAGTGGATCGCCGGCAGCATCGCCCGGGGAATCTCGAACTGCGCGAGCAGTTCGGGGTCCCAGTCGAGGGTGTCGAGGTGCATCAACTGTGTCCGGCTGGCGTTGGTCACGTCAGTGATGTGACGTCCACCGTTGACGCCTCCGGTCAGCTGCCACACCAGGAAGCTGTCGATGGTCCCGAACAACGCGTCGCCCCGCTCGGCCAGCGCCCGCGCGCCGGCGACGTGATCGAGCACCCAGCGAATCTTCAACGCGCTGAAGTAACTCGACAGCGGCAGCCCGGTGCGTGAGCGGAAGAACTCGACGCCGGGGCTCTGGCTGTACGCGGGCAGGTACTCGGCCACGCGGGTGTCCTGCCAGACGAGTGCGTTGTGCAGCGGAACGCCCGTGCGGCGGTCCCACACCACCGCCGTCTCACGCTGGTTGGTGATGCCGATCGCGGCGAGGTCGCTCGCCTGCAGCCCGCCGGAACGGAGCGCGCCGGCGATGACCGTCTGGGTGTTGCGCCAGATCTCGATCGGGTCGTGCTCCACCCACCCGGGTTGTGGATAGATCTGCTCGTGCTCCACCTGCGACTCGGCCACGATGCGCGTGGCGTCATCAAAGATGATGAACCGGGTGCTGCTGGTTCCCTGATCGATCGCTCCAAGACAGGTCGGCACGGGACGCTCCTCGCGGTTCGATCAGGACAGCCGCAGTTGCCGCTCCATCGCCGGCCAGTGCCTGCGCCAGCCGGCTGTCAACGCGGCCACCTGCACTGGCAGATAACGGGCGCTGTCACACCGCCGTGTAGCCGCCGTCGATCAGGTAATAGCCGCCGGTCATGAACGAGGCGTCATCCGACAGCAGGAAACAGACGAGCGGTGCGACCTCCTCCGGCCGCCCCAGCCGGCCGAGTGGGTGCCGGCTGATGAGCACCTTCCGGTACTCCTCAGGCAGGTTGGCCAACAGCGGCGTGTCGATGTAGGCCGGGCCGACGCAGTTGATGCGCAAACCGCGAGGCCCGTACTCGGCCGCGGCGTTCTTCGTCAGCCCCACCACGCCATGCTTAGCGGCCGTGTAGGCGGCATTGCCGATGGCCGCCACGGTCCCATGGATCGAGGCCATGTTGACGATGGCGCAGGCGCGCGGATCGCCCGCCAACATCGCCGGAATCTGGTAGCGCATGCCGTAGAGCACGCCATTCAGGTTGATGTTGATGACGTGGGTCCAGTCGGCGAGGTCGACTTCCCCCGCCGGCGCCTGGGCGCCGCCGATGCCGGCGTTGTTGACGGCATAGTGCAGCGCGCCGTAGGTCTTCACGGCATGATTCACCACACGCTCGGAGTCCTCCGGGCGCGCGGTGTCCTGCTGCACCGCCGTCGCGGCGCCGCCGTCGCCCCTGATCGCCCCGGCCACTCGCTCCGCCCCCTGGAGATTGATGTCGCTCACCACGACCGACACGCCGTCCCGCGCCAGCGCCCTGGCAATCGCTTCGCCGAGCCCTGATCCGCCACCGGTGACGATGGCCACTTTCCCCTTCAGTCCGGTCATGCTCGCCTCCAGGCCCGACAGCCTACTCCCGAATCGCCGGCGCCTGCCTCGGCCATAGCATCGAGGCGCCCGTGGCGGCGCCCAGCACGCCGACGATCACGGCAAGGGACACGCCGATAGGCACGTGGTAGACGTCGGCCAGCAGCATCTTGATCCCGACGAACACCAGCACCGTCGACAGCCCCAGCTTCAGGTAGTGGAACCGCTCGATCACGTCGGCCAGCAGGAAGTACAGCGCCCGCAGGCCAAGGATTGCGAACACGTTGGAGCTGTAAACGATGAAGGGGTCCTGGGTCACGGCGAAAATCGCCGGGATCGAGTCGACCGCGAAGATCAGGTCAGTGGTCTCCACCAGCGCGAGCACCACGAACAGCGGCGTCGCGGCGAGCCAGCGCGCGCCGCCCTGCTCCAGTCGCACGAAGAACGCCTGGCCGTGGTAGTCCGGCGTCACCGGCAGCAGCCGCCGTACGAGCCGGATGACCGGATTGTTGGCCACCTCGAAGTCGTGCTCGACGTGCATGGCCATCCGGATCCCGGTGATCACGAGGAAGGCGCCAAAGACATAGAGCACCCAGTGGAACTGCTCGATGAGGTAGGCGCCCGCCGCGATCATCCCGCCGCGCATCACCAGCGCGCCGAGGACGCCCCAGAACAGGATCCGATGCTGGTATTTCGCAGGAACGCGGAACGTGGTGAAGATGAGGACGAAGACGAAGATGTTGTCGACCGAGAGCGCCTTCTCGATCACGTAGCCGGTGAAGTACTCCAGGCCGGCGGTGCGCCCCATCCACACGTAGACCCCGGCGCCGAACAGCAGCGCCAGCGCGACCCAGGCGACGCTCCACGCCGCCGCCTCGCGCGGCCGGACCTCATGCGCCTCCCGGTGGAAGACGAACAGGTCGATGGCCAGCATGGCCAGGACGAAGAGGTTGAACAGGCCCCATAACCACAGCGGATCGCTCATCCGGCTCCTCGAGACGCAAAAAAGGCGAGACCCTCGCACGGGGCTTTCGCCACTCGTTGCGAAGGTCTCGCCTTGATCCCTGAGGAACCCGGCCGAACCGTGCGCACGTCGTGCGCAGTCTTGACGATTCGGCCGCGCGGCCACCCGGCCGCGTAGCTACTCCCCTTCTTCGGCCTCCAGACTACTACAAGTGACGGAAATCGCCCCGCTCACGGGAATCTCACCTCCCGCTCACCGGCCGATCAAGACTTATCCCCGCAGCCGGCGCATGCTGTCGCCCATGACACGCCCCACGCCGTTGGCCACCCTGGCCGCTCTCGCCGCCCTGTCGCTCGCCGCCTGTGATCCGGCGTTCGAGCAGACGACCACCCCACAGCCCATCCGCCCGGCTGCCAGCAGTGCGCTTCCACCCCACCCGCACTCGGCGCTGCTTTACGGCCGCGTCGTCGCCGACGGCGGCACGTGGGAAGGCCGGCTGCGCTGGGGCAAGGGCGACCAGGAGGCCTCCTGGAGCGACCTCTTCGACGGTTGGAAGGACGACAACCTCTGGGCCCAGTACGCGCCGGGCGGCGAGCCGGAGCGCCGGCTGGAGGTCTTCGGCTTCGAGTTCGGGCCGGATCCGTCGCCGTTTGCGCGGATGTTCGCGGCCCCGTTCGGCGACATCGCCCGCGTCCGGACGTCCTTCTCCCAGGTGGAGGTCGTCCTCAAGAGCGGCACGTCGGT
>JBFWUM010000013.1:0-2340 GCA_050247255.1 Vicinamibacterales bacterium
GACGGACGTTGCGGCGCTGCATGGCATAGAGCAGCGTCGTGAGGATGCGCGCGCCGCTGGCGCCAATCGGGTGGCCGAGCGCGACCGCACCGCCGTGCACGTTGACCTTCTGCGGATCGATCCCGAGGTGCTGCAGCACCGCCACGGCCTGCACCGAGAACGCCTCGTTCAGCTCGAAGAGATCCACGTCTTCGAGCTTCCATCCTGCCTTCGCAGCCACCTTGCGCACCGCTTCGACCGGTGTCATCAGCAGATACTTCGGCGGCAGGCCGCTCGTGGCCTGGGCAACGATGCGCGCCATGGGCGTCAGCTTCAATGCAGCCGCGCGCGCGGCCGACATGACGACGAGCGCGGCGGCGCCATCGTTGACCGGCGGCGCGTTGCCGGCGGTCACGCTGCCGTCCTTGCGGAACGCCGGCTTGAGGCCGGCCAGGGTCTGCGCCGTGGTCTCCGGGCGGATCGATTCGTCGCGATCGATCACCAGCGCCGTGCCGCCCTTCTGCGGTACCTCCACCGGCAGGATCTCGTCACGGAAGTAGCCGGCGTCGGTCGCGGCCGCCGCCCGGCGATGGCTCTCGGCGGCGAACTCGTCCTGCGCGGTGCGGTCGATCTGGTGCTCGGTGGCGATGACCTCGCCGGCATGCCCCATGTGCCATTGCTCGAACGGGCACCAGAGGCCGTCGTTGATCATCGAATCGACGACCTCGCTGTTGCCCATGCGCAGCCCTTCGCGCACGCGCGGCAGCAGGTAGGCGGCGTTGCTCATCGACTCCATGCCGCCGGCCACCGCAATCTCGATGTCCCCGGTGGCGATCCCCTGGGCCGCCAGCATCACCGCCTTCAGCCCGGAGCCGCAGACCTTGTTGATGGTCAAGGCAGCCACGTGGTCGGCCAGGCCGCCCCGCAGCGCCGCCTGCCGCGCCGGCGCCTGCCCGGCGCCGGCCGAGACGACGTTGCCCATGATGCATTCGTCGACGCTGGCCGGGTCGATGCCCGCGCGGCGCACCGCCTCGCGGACGACGAGCGCGCCCAGCTGCGGCGCCGTGAACGACTTGAGCCCCCCGAGAAACTTGCCGGTGGGGAGCCGGACCGCGGAGACAATGACGGCATCCATAACCCCGATTGTACGTGGGGGCCGGCTTCAGCCGGCCCGCCTGTTAACCGCCGCCGCCCTCATCCGTTGACCCCTGTGGAGGCTGAGATGGATGTAACCCCCGTACTGATCGTCGGCGTCGTCTTCATCACCACGGCGTGGGTGATCTCGATTTTCGTGGAGGCGTTTCGCCATCGGGCGCAGGTCCGGGCGGCCGCCGAGTTCCAGGGCAAGCTGCTCGACAAGATCGGCTCCACCCAGGAATTCGGCGAGTTCCTGAACAGCGCCGGCGGCGCGCAGTTCCTCGATTCGATGCGCGTCAAAACCGAGGCAGGCCCGCACGCGCGCGTGCTGCGGGCGTTGCAGTCGGGCATCGTCCTGTCGCTGCTCGGCGCCGGCCTCTTCGTGCTGATGGCGGTGCGGCAGCTGCCGTTCGACGCCGAAGACGGCATGGCGGTGTTTGCGACGCTTGCGCTGTCGACCGGCATCGGCCTGCTGATCGCGTCCGGGGCCACGATGGTCCTGTCGCGGCGAATGGGACTGATGAATGGGCAGCCTCACGCCCGCAGCCACGCTTCCGACATCGGCTGACCGGGTGGCGCAGCTGGACGAGGCGGCGTTCACGGCCTTCTACAGCCGGACTGAACGCCAGCTGCGCGCCTACGTCTACCGCGTCACCGGCCGGGCCGCTGACGCCGACGACATCGTCCAGGAGGCCTTCCTTCGGGTGTTGCGGGTGGCGCTGCCCGACGATGAGGCGCGGCGCAGGTATCTCTACCGCGTGGCCAGCAACCTGGTGGTCGATCGCTGGCGGAAGAGCGGCAGGGACACGACGCCCGAGGCGCTCGAGGAGATGGCCGCGGCGGCCAGCGCCGCCGACCCGGACGTGGCGCGCATCTTCGGCACGCTTGCCAGCCGTGACCGGGCGCTGCTGTGGCTGGCCTACGTCGAAGGGGAGAGCCACGAGGAGATTGCCGAGGCGCTGGGGGTCGGGCGCCGCAGCGTGAAGGTGCTGCTGTTCCGCGCGAAGGGCCGCCTGCGCGACCTGCTGGCGGCGAAGGGAATTACGCGATGACGTTTTTCAATCTCGACGAACGGACCGAACGGGCGAACGCCGCGTTCATGCAACGCGTGGCGGCGCTGCCGCTGCCGGGTGTGTCACGGGACACGCGGTTGCTCCCGGCGCAGATCTGGTGGAAGGCGCAGCTGCTGCGGCGGTGGGATGCCGAGCGCCGCGTGACCGCGCC
>JBFWUM010000013.1:2440-22336 GCA_050247255.1 Vicinamibacterales bacterium
TCTCCGCGCCGCGCTGAGCTGCTGCGCGCGGCCGGACTCTCCTTCGACGTCGTCGTCGCTGACGTCGACGAATCGATCCATCCGGGCGAGTCGCCGGAAACCTACGTGCGGCGGGTTGCCGGGGCGAAGGCGCGCGCAGTGACTCAGCGGATGCCGGGACGCCGGGTGCTGGCGGCGGACACGACGGTTGTCGTCGACGGGGAAATCCTCGCCAAGCCGGCCGATGCGAACGATGCGGGGCGCATGCTGCGCCGGCTCTCGGGGCGAACGCATCAGGTGCTGACGGCCGTCTGCCTCGACGGGCGCTGCGAGGTGGAGTCCACCGACGTCGAGTTCGTCGAGCTGACCGAGGACGAAATCGCCTGGTACGTGGCCTCGGGGGAGCCCATGGACAAGGCCGGGGCGTACGCCATCCAGGGATTGGCGTCGCGGTTTATTTCCCGCATCCGCGGCTCCTACTCCAACGTCGTCGGGCTGCCGGTGGCCCGTGTTTACGCGATGTTGCGCCCCTCCTGACGAAGAATTCAGACAGTCTTCAGGCCCACCGGAAGGCCGGCCCGCGTAAAATTTCCCTTCCAGTGACACTGACGTTCCACGCCCTGTGGATGCTGTGCGCTCTCGGCGCGGCCGTATTTGCCGCCGCCCCCGGCCGTGTCCCGGCCGGGAAGGGGTTGTCCACGCTTGGCGTGAGCTTCGCGGCGACCGCCGCCTGGCTGATGCTCCAGGGCCGCCTGCCGGACCACGCGTGGGTTGGCGTGCCGGCAGCTGTCGTCAGCGGCGCCATGCTCGCGCGTCCTGGACGCGTCGTCGTGCCGATTGCGCTCAGCGGCGTGCTCGCGGCGTCGTGGGGTGCGCTGCTGGCGTCGCAGGACGTCCCGGTATTTCTCGCGCTGCCGGGCGCGTTGCTCGTGCCGATGGCCGCGTTGCACTTCGCGTTTCATCGTCCCGGCTTCGTCACCCCGGTCATGCGCGACGAATCGCTGACCGGCACGGTGATCGGCGGATTGCTCGTCGCCATGCTGCCCGGCATCCTCGACGGGTGGCGCGCGGCCGGCAACCTGAGCGTCCCGGGTGATCCCGCGGCGCCGGCGGCGATGATCCCCGCCTGGACCCTTGTAATTGGCGCTGCCGCGATCGCCAGCGGCGCCCTGTATTCCGTCTGGAGCCGCCGGTGAACCTGCTGCAGATCCTCGAGAACGGTCTCTTCGCGCTGGGGCAGGTGCTGCGCTTCCCGGTGATGGCGCTGCTGTGGCTGTGCGTGGCCAGCGCCCTGTTCATGGCGGGGCACGCGCTCGTCGACTTCGTGTCGCGTGCCCGCGAGCGCAGCGGCTTCGACATCAACGCCTGGCTCAAGCAGGGCCCGGTCGTCGGCGCGTCCGACGATCGCCTGCGCGCGCTGCCGGTCGCAGTACGGCAGTTCGTGGCCGACGTCGAGCGCGAGCGCGCGCAGGGCACGCTTGGCGCCGGCGCGCTCGAGCATCTGCTGATGGCGCGCGAGGAGCGCGCCCGTCACAGCCTGAACCCGTCGCGCATGCTCGTGAAGGTCGGCCCGAGTCTCGGGCTGCTCGGCACGCTCATCCCGATGGGCGCGTCGCTGGCGTCGCTGGCAACCGGCAACCTGGAAGCCATGGCCGGACAGATGGTCGTCGCCTTCACGACCACCATCATCGGCCTGGCCACCGGCACGCTCGCCTACGTCGTGGCGTCGGCGCGCCAGTCGTGGGTCAATGAGAGCATCCGCGAGCAGCGCTACGTCGCCGAGCGCCTGGCGGCGGAGCTGGCCGCGCAGGAGGCCGCCTGATGGCCCGCTTCCTTCACCTGCCCGCACCGGACGAGCCGATGGAAGAGGATCCGCTCGCCGGCATCGCCAACCTGTTCGACGTCTCGATCGTCTTCATCGTCGGCCTGATGATCTCGCTGTTCTCGGTCTACCGGATGGGCGATCTGATGAGCGCCGACAGTTCGGTGACGATGGTCAAGACCAACGCGGCGGGGGAGCGCGAGATCATCGTCAAGGAAGGGACGAAGATCACCGCGTACAAGGTGACCGGCGCGACGGCGGCTGGCGATGGCGAACGCCTGGGCACGGCGTATCGCCTGGCCGACGGGCAGATCATCTACATCCCGGAAGGGGAGAATGGCACGGCGCCTTAGCCTCATCGCGGCGCTGATCGCGCTGACGGTCGTTCCCGCGGCGACGCAGGGGCGGACGCGTGTGGCCTTCGTCTTCTCCGACGGCAACCTGCAGAGCACGCTGCGCGCCTGGAAGGCCGTCGTCGAGGAACGGCCGGACCTGAAGGAGCGCGTCGCGTTCACCTTCCTCACTGAATCCGTCGTCGACGATGTGCCAGCGGCGGAGATCACGTCGGCCGACGTGCTGGTGTTCGACGTGATGAACCAGCAGATGCTCGACCGCTACAACGCCGCGCACGACGTGGACGTGATTGCGGCGGTGCGCCGGCGCGGGCAGGTGGTGGCGGTGGGCGAGGGGCTGCTGCCGCGCGAGAACTACCTGCGCCTTGGCGTCATGTGGGACGAGCGGGCGCGCGCGTTCTGGCAGCACGGCGGGCTCGACAACTACGTCGGGCTGATGAAGTTCGCGCTCACGCAGGCGCGCATCGCCGGGCTGCGGATCCCGACGCCGCAGCCGAGCCTCGACTTCGGCTACTACTACCCGGACGGCCGCACCGGCCAGGTGTTCGCCACGTGGGCGGAGTTCACCGCGTGGCAGCAGGCCAACGGCAAGGCGCGGCCGGGCGCGCCACGCATTGCGGTCGGCTTCTACAAATCGAGCTACTACACCGGCGAGACGGAACTGCTCGACGCGGTGATCGCCGAGATCGAGCGGCGCGGGGCCGAGGCGATACCGGTCTTCGGGTATCCGGGCGAAATCGCCTCCGAGCGACTCTTGATCGATGAATCGGGGCGCGCGCGCGTGGATGCGCAGCTCGGGTTCTATTTCAACTTCTCCGGACCAGGCGCCGCCGGGCCGCTGGCCAAGCTCGACGTCGCCAATTTGAACCTGGTGAGTCTCTACGGGCGCAGCGAGCAGGAGTGGCGCGCGTCGGCCCAGGGGCTCTCGATGTTCGAGGGGACGTTCCAGGTGGCGGTGCCCGAAGTGGCCGGCACGGTCGCGCCCACGGTGGTCGGCAGCCAGGAGAAGGTGCGGGATCCAGATACCGGGCTGACCATCGTCGTGCGCAAGCCGATCCCGTCGCGGGTGCAGATGGCGGTGAGCCGCGCGCTGAAGTACGCGGCGCTGAAGCGCAAGCCCAATCGCGACAAGCGCATCGCCATCGTCTTCTACAACTACCCGGCGGGGAAGGCGAACATCGGCGCCAGCTACCTGAACGTCGCCGAGTCGCTGTCGAACATCCTGGAGCGGCTGAAGGCCGAGGGCTACAACGTCGGCAACGGCGACCTCTCCGGCGATGCGGTGCTGCAGTCGCTGATGGCCGGCGGGCGCAATGTCGGCGGCTACGCGCCCGGCGAGCTGCAGGAACTCGTGGCCGCTGGAACCGCCGTGCAGCTGCCGATGGCACAGTACCACGCGTGGCTGGCGTCGTATGCGCCGCGCCTTCGCGACAAGATCGTGAAGGACTGGGGGCCGCCCGAACGCGCGCGGATGATGCTGACGCAGGGTCCGCAGGGACCGGCGTTCGTCATCCCCGCCGTGCAATACGGCAACATCGCGCTGCTGCCGCAGCCGGCGCGCGGCTGGGACGAAAACGACGAGAAGATGTACCACGCGCAGGACCTGGCGCCGCCGCACCAGTACGTGGCGGCGTACGCGTGGCTGCGCCACCGCTACCGCGCCGACGCGATCGTGCACGTCGGCACGCACGGCACGCTCGAGTGGCTGGACGGCAAGGACGTCGGCCTGTCCGAAGAGGACGCGCCTGATGCGCTCATTGCCGACCTTCCGGACCTGTACATCTACAACGTGGACGTCGTCGGCGAAGGGCTCGTCGCCCGGCGCCGCGGCGAGGCGACGCTCGTCGACCACATGGTGCCGCCGTTCGTGAAGGGCGGGCTGTACAAGGAGCTCGCCGAGCTCTCGGAGAGCATCAACGACTTCCACACCAACCTGCACAAGAACGCGGAGCTGTCACGGGTCGTAGCGGATCGGATCCGCACGCAGCTGATCGATCTGGGCATTGCGAAGGACCTGAGCCTCGACCTGGGCACGCCGGAGAAGCTGACCGACGAGGTCCTGCACGAGATCGAGGAGCACCTGATCACGCTGCGCGGCCAGAACATCCCCTACGGCCTGCACACGTTCGGCGCGGCGCCGGAGAAGGCGCAGCGCGACACGACCATCGACGCCATCGTCAGCGCCGACCGATCGCTCATCCCGACCGACGCGAAGGTGCTGGCCGGGGAGATGGAGCAGCGGATTGTCGCGTCGGCTTCGCGCGAGCTCGACAACCTGGTGCGGGCGCTGCGCGGCGGGTTCATCACCACGGGCGCCGGCGGCGAGCCGATCCGCAACCCCGATGCATATCCGACAGGGAAGAACTTCTACGGGATCGACCCTGACAAGGTGCCGAAGCCGGCGTCGTACGAGCTGGGCGTGAAGCTGGCCGACCAGATGCTGGCCGAGCACCTCGAAAAAAACGGCACGTATCCGCAGAAGGTGTCGTTCGTCATCTGGGGCGACGAGACCATGCGGCACGAGGGCGTGCTCGAATCCCAGATCTTCCACTTGCTCGGGACGAGGCCGGTGTGGAACGACCGCGGCAAGGTCGTCGACGTCGAGGTCATTCCGAGCCGGCAGCTCGGGCGCCCGCGCGTCGACATCGTCATCGCCAGCGCTGCCGAGGGGATGTTCAACAACGTCACCGTGCTGATGGACCGCGCGGTGCAGAAGGTCAAGGCGCTCGAGGAGGCCGAGAACTACGTGCGCCAGCACTACCTGGCGACCAAGGCGACGCTCATCGCGCGCGGCTACTCGGAAGAGGACGCCGACAAGCGCGCCGGCGTGCGCATCTTCGACGAGGCGCCCGGCCAGTTCAACCTGAACACGTCAACGATCGCCGCCGCCAGCGGCACCTGGGACACCGACAAGGGGATGGCCGACGACTATCTCCGCAAGCTCGGTCACGCCTACGGCAACGGCTTCTGGGGCGAGTCGATGGAGGACGTCTTCCGCCTCGCGCTCTCGGGCACCGAGAAGATCGTCCACAGCTCGTCGACCATGCTCTACGGCGCGCTCGATAACGACGACATGTTCATGTACATGGGCGGCCTCGCCACCGCGATTCGCAACCTCGACGGCACCGACCCGGACATGGTCATCACCAACACGCGCGATCCGGGCAAGCCGGAGATGACCAGCATCGACAAGTTCGTCGGCACCGAGTTCCGCTCGCGCTATGTCAACCCGACGTGGATCGAAGGGATGAAGAAGGAGGGCTACGCCGGCGCCGGCGAGATGCGGCAGTTCGTCGAGTACCTCTGGGGCTGGGATGCCACGGCGACGAAGGTCGTCGACGATGCGATGTGGCAGGAGACGTTCGGCGTCTACGTCGAGGACAAGCACAACCTCGGAATGACGCAGTTCTTCGAGCAGAGCTCGCCCTTCGCCTACCAGGACATGACCGCGCGGATGATCGAGACCGTCCGCAAGGGCTACTGGAAGGCCGACGCCGCGACGACGAAGAAGTTGATCGAGGAATACGTCTCCAGCGTCGAGCGCCACGGCGTCGGCTGCTCCGGCAACACCTGCGGCAATCCGCGCCTCTCGAAGTTCGTGGTCGAGCAGGGGCTCCGCTCCGGCGTGCCTGTCCCGCTGCTGGAGGGATTCGAGCGGGCGATGGAGCAGGCGATGGGGGGCGACGTCGATGCTGCCGCGCAGGAGGCGGCCGACTTTGCGCAGCGCAACGACGCGCAGATGCAGGCACGGCTCGAGTCGATCCCGGTGCCCGGGCGCGATGCGCGGCAGATCGAAGGGTACGTGATGGAGCAGCAGGACCGCTCTCAGCGCCAGCCCGAGCGTCCGGCCGCGGCGATCGGCGAGCTCGAGGCCATCTGGGCGGCGCTGCCGGTGCTGGCGATCCTGATCGCCTGGCGATGGAAGCGCCGCGCCTGAAGCTCGCAGGGCGCCCCTTTACGGGGTGCCTTCTTGCACTCGCCCTCGCCTGCGGCGCGCGCGATCCGCACGAGATCAGCCAGAGCGGCGCCGGCGCGCACGAAGTGAGCCTTGCCGTCGTCGACGATGGTTTCGTGGCCTCGTGGTACGACGATCGCGACGGCAACGCTGAGATCTACATCCGTCGGCTTGACGCGGCGGGCGATCCTGCCGGGCCTGAGCTCCGCCTCACCACCGACCCCGCACTCTCATACGAACCCGACGTCACCCCGTTCGAGTCCGACATCGCGATTGGCTGGTACGAGCGAAGCGGCGACGCACTGACGCCGCGGCTCGGACGCTGGAGCGTCGACGGCCAGGTCCGTTGGACCGTGCAGGTGGCGCCCGCAGGACGCAACGTGGTCGTGCGAGGCAGCGGTGATCGCCTCTTCGCGGCGTGGGTGGAGGACGACGACACCAATCGCGCCACGGTGTGGGGTGGGTGGTGGGCGCATGACGGGAAGCCGATTGGCGATCCTATTCATCTCGCCATTGCCGGGCGCACCACCTGGAACCTCAACGCCGATGTCGATGCGAGCGGCGTGCCCTGGGTGGCCTACGACGCCAAGGCCGGGACACGGGCCGAGGAACTGTTCCTGGTGCGCGGCGATGGTGCGGCGCCCCCGCGGCAGCTCACCGCGGACGATGGCGTGCCATCGAAGTACCCCGACGTCGCCTTCAACGGCAAGGCGATGGCGGTCACGTGGTTCGAGGAGCGCGACAGCAACGAGGACGTGTTCGTGGCGGTGGTGTCGGTTGATGACGATGCCCCGCTCAGCACGAAGCACCAGGTCACCAGGAACCCAGGCGAGTCAATCGGCGCGTATCTCGCCTGGGCGGGTGACCGGGTTGGCGTGGCCTGGTCCGACGAGATCGACGGGCAGCACGACGTGCATTTCCAGGCCTTCGACCCCCAGGGGCAACCGCTCGGCGAGCGGCGGCGTATCACCGACAGCGCCGCTTCATCGTTGATTCCGGCTATTCGCGCGCACAACGGCCGTTTTGCGCTGGCGTGGACGGAATACCGCCCCGGCGATTCCGGTGGTGGTCACGGCCCGGTCGCGCGGTCCGAGATCGCGTTTACACTGATCGACCCATGAAGCAGACCTGCGCGGCGTTGTTGACGGTCGTCGTCCTGGGCCTCATTGGCAGTGAAGCCGCAGCCCAGACCCCGGTGTCGCCGAACGAGCCGATCGTGCCGGGCGTCGACACGCCGCAAACGGCCGCGCTCAAGCGTGACGTGAAGGAGTTCGAGCTCGGCCCGTTCGAGGGGATCGAATACAAGTACCGCGTCGACAGCGCCGGCGCGTCGTTCGTGTACGAGTGGACGGCCACGGCCACGGTGAAGGTGGACTTTCACGGCGAAGCCGACGGCACGCCACGCGGCACCGCGCAGTTCTACCAGCAGCTCGCCGGCGCGACGTCGGCGAAAGGCACGTTCATCGCGCCAGCGCCCGGCATCCATGGCTGGTACTGGGAGAACCAGGGGGCGGACGTCATCACAGTGCGGCTGGTCAGCTCAGGGTTCTACACCCGCGCCACGGAGTTCCGCCGCGAAGGACGGACCGAACACGAAGTTCTCGAGCCGTAGCCCCATCCGTGGCTTCCGCCTTCAGGCGGAAGGTTCCAGATCGTGGCTTCCGCCTTCAGGCGGAAGAGCAGAATTCCAGCAGCTGCGCCATCGAGTATTCGCTCGATCCAAAGAACCGGAACTCTCGTACCTCCGTTACCAGGTGGGCGCGGATCGGGTTCTGTAGGATGTATCGAACAACACTTTTCGTGTCCTCGTTGGCGCGCAGTACGTGCTCGTACCCATATCGTTGCCAGAGCGGTACTCCGTAGGCTTGCTTGAAGTAGAAGCCGCTGAACTGTTTCATCCGCTTGGTGAAGCTTCTCAGGTCAGCATCCTCGCGCCTGCCCTCGACCGCCAGATGCAGGTGGTCCGGCATGAAGCAGTGAACAAGATCTGCGAAGTCACTCTCCCCGACAGTACGCAGAAGGTGCGACTCGACGAGCCGGACCTTGTCGGCCTCCGTGAAGTGCGGCGCGCGGTTGAAGGTGCAAAAGGTCAGGAAATAGCGATGGTGGCCCGTGTAGTCGAAACCCCGAGCGTGTTGTGGATAGGGATGCATGGCGAGGGCTTGGACGCAGGGTCTGGGCCAGCCTTCCGCCTAAAGGCGGAAGCCACGAGATTTCTTCCGCCTAAAGGCGGAAGCCACGACGGGTAAACAGCACCGTCCCGGTCACGAACAGTAGTGGCAGCGCGACGCCGAGCGCGCACCACAGGATCTTCGTGGTGAGGCCGGCGGCGGTGCCCATGTGCAGCGGGCCGGCCCAGTCGAGGAAGGTCCTCGCCGCGGCGCCGTCGCCGATCAGTGCCTGGATTTCCGCGGGGAACATGAAATAGACGCCGGTCACGCCCCACATCAGCAGGAACGCCGACGACCAGAGGCCGGCCTGGCGGTGGAGCTCCCAGATCCGCCGGCTTCCTGACCGGCCGAACCCGACCGCGAACCCGGTGACCGACATCAGCACGAGCGACGCGGCGCCGACGCCGTTGAGCGGAATCCCCGGGCGGCCGAGCAGCAGGTTGTAGTGCAGCTCCTGCACGCTGTACAGCCACCCCTCTCGCGGCAGCGCGCCGATCACCTCGCCGGAGTACGGATCGGCGAAGACGGTTTCGATGACATCACCCTGGGCGACGAAAGTGCGGAAGGTGTTGCGGGCGGCGGTAGGCGGCTCGATGACGCCGTAGCGGTAGCCGGGATATCGCGCCCGGACGCTGGCAGCCACAGTGGTCTCGCTCGCGGTCGGCGCCCCGGTGTGGGGGACGGTGAAGAACTGCGGGAACAGCCGTGCCTGCAGCTCGGGACGAAAGGCAAGCACCGAACCGCTGAGGCCGATTGCGAAGAGGTAGAGGCCGGCGGCAAGCCCGGTCCATCGGTGAACCCTGACGAGTCCCTGACGCACGCCCGGGAGTCTATCGAAATGTGGCGCGAATCCCCCTGACGAAGAATTCAGGAACTCTTCAGGCGCGGCGCACAGGCGGCTTCATAGAATCCTCATCCCGGTTCCAAGTTCCATGTTCCGAGTTCGTTACAGGAGATGAGTGTGATGCGTCGCGTCCTGATCGCGGTCGTCGTGATGTGCCTGTCGTCAACGGTGGGCTTTGCGCAGCAGCAGGGCACGTTGTCAGGCGCTGTGCTCGATCCGCTGGGCGCCCGCGTGCCGGGGGCGAGCGTCACGCTGCTGCGCAACGGCCAGGAGGTGGGGCAGGCGACCAGTGGCACTGACGGCAGCTATTCGTTTGCGGCGCTGACGCCGGACCGCTACCAGGTGCTGGCCGCGGCCAACGGCTTCGAGGCGCAGACCTCGGCGCCGGTGTTCGTCGATGCCGGCGGCGCCCGCGTCGACGTCACGCTGCAGGTCGGCTCGGTGACGCAGGGTGTGGTCGTGACCGCGTCGGCCTCCGAGATTCAGCAGTCGCAGACCGGCGCGCCGGTCACGGTGATCGACGGGGCGCTGATCGAGTCGCTCAACAAGCCCGAGGTGACCGAGGCGCTGCGGCTCATTCCCGGGGCGCAGATCCACCAGGTGGGCGCCCGCGGCGGCCAGACCTCGCTCTTCATCCGCGGCGGCAACTCCAACTTCACCAAGGTGCTGATCGACGGCATTCCGGCCAACGACATCGGCGGCGCGTTCGACTTCGCGCACATCGGCGTCGCCGGCGTCGAGCGGGTCGAGGTCCTGCGGCAGGCCAACAGCGTCATCTATGGTGCGGATGCGCTGACCGGCGTCGTCAACATCGAGACGCGCCGCGGCAGCACCCGCGTGCCGGAGCTGGCCTACGCCATCGACGGCGGCAACCTCGGGACGTTCCGCAACGGCGTGTCGGGCGGCGGCGCCGTCGGCCGCTTCGACTACTTCTCCGAATTCACCTACATGACGACGGACAACGCGCTGCCGAACAACGGTTTCGAGAACCGGACGTATGCCGGCCGGTTCGGCGTGCAGGCGGGACGCTTCACCGACATCAGCGGCGTCGTCCGCATCGTCCGCGGTGAGACGGGGCTGCCGAACTCGTTTTCCTTCTTCGACCTGGCCGACGATTCGTCACAGGCGTCGAAGCAGGCCTATGCGGGCGTGACCGCCAACTCGCAGTGGACCGACCGCCTGCAGACGACGTTACGCTTCGGCAGCAGCGATCAGACGACGAACTACGTCAACCCGACGCCCACGGGCGAAGCGTTCGACCCCTTCGGGTTCGGCGCCAACTACCTCGGGCAGCGGGTGACGATCACCGGCGCCAACGGCTACAGCACGACGGGCCGGGCCATCCTCGATTTCGGCGGCGAGTTCCCGAGCACGTTCGACAGCCGGACGACGCGGCGCACGTTCTGGGGCCAGGCGAGCTACAACCCGGTGTCAGACCTGCAGGTGTCGGTGGGCGGGCGCATCGACCGCGAGCAGGGCTACGGCGATCCTGACGGCGATCCGACCACGACCCGGCACAACGGTGGGCTGTTCGTCGAAGGGCGCGGGAGCATCGGCATGCGGACGTTCGTCAGCGCCGGCCTCGGCTACGAGCGCAACGAGTCGTTCGACCCGGCAGTGACGCCGCGCGTGTCGGTGGCAACCTACCTCCGCACGCCGGTGACCGGCATGCTGGGCGACACGAAGTTGTCGTTCAACGCCGGCACCGGGATCAAGGCGCCGGCGGTGTTCCAGGTGGACTCGTCGCTCTATGGGCTGCTGCAGGGGGTGCCCGGGGCGCCGGTCGTCAGCCCAATCTCGCCGGAGAGGGGGACGAGCATCGACATCGGCGTCGAGCAGGGCCTCTGGGACGGCCACGCTCGCGTGCGGCTGGCGTACTTCCGCAACACCTACGAGGACCTGATCGAGTTCGTGAGCCAGAACGCGCTGCCGCAGGCCGGCGTGCCGGTGGAGGTGGCGCAGCAGACGGCGTTCGGCGCGTATGTGAACTCGCAGTCGTACGAGGCGCAGGGATTGGAGGCGTCAGGGGAGTTGCGTGTCGCCAACAACCTCCGGGTCATGGCGTCCTACACGTTCCTCGACGCGGAAGTGACCGAGTCGCTGAGCAGCGGCGCCCTGTCGCCGGCCTTCAACCCGGCGTTTCCGGAGATCCCGATTGGCGCGTTCTCACCGCTCGCCGGCGAACGCCCGTTCCGGCGCCCGGCGCATTCGGGAACGCTGCTCGTCAGCTACGACTCGGGCCCGGCCAACGTCACCGTCTCCGCCTTCTTCTCGGGGCGGCGCGACGACAGCACGTTCCTCAGCGACGAGTTCTTCGGCAACTCGATGCTGCTGCCGAACCAGGGGCTGGCGGCGGCGTATCAGAAGATCGACCTGTCGGCGTCGTACGAAGTGGGGCGGCGGCTGCGCCCGTACATCAGCATCGAGAACCTGTTCGACAAGGAGTACGAAGCCGGCTTCGGCTTCCCGTCGCTGCCGCGGACGGCGCGCGTCGGCGTTGCCGTCATGCTCGGCGGCGACTAGGCCGCCTGTTTCCAGGCGATGTCCGGGCCGACGGAAGCGTATGAACACCTGGCGGTTCGGCCGGTTGCGGGCGCTCATTCCCGGGCTGCGGATGCAGTCATTTCTGACGCAGTCTTCAGTTGTGGGGTTCGACCCAATCGCGTAGCATGCCTGCAGTGGCAAGGCTGCGCTCGATTCACGTGCTGCTCGTGCTGGCCCTGGGAAGCCTCCCTCTGGCGCCGGCTGAGCACGCGCACGAGATTGCCGGGAGCGACGGCCACCAACTCCTCGTGCATCGACACGCGGCAGGCCGCGACGGCTCTCACGCGGCTCAGCCGCATACCCACGACACGCTGGTCGATCACCAGACCGCGCCACTGCTGACGGCGGCGGCTGTCTTCGTCCTTCCACCACCTCCGGATCTCCAGACGCCAGTGGCGACGCTCACGATGGCCGGTGCCGTGCCGGACATGGCCGCTGTACGATTGCGCGCCGGACCGCCGTCGCCGGTCCCCATTCACGGGCCTCCTCGCGCTCCCGCACTGCTGCGCGGTCCTCCCGTCTCTCCCGCCTTGTAAAGCCGCGACCGTCCGGTCGCGTCGCGATATCTCTACGCGTTTCTCAACAGAGGAGCTCTATGCGGATGCGCACGTGGTGCGTCGCCGTGGCGGTGCTGACATGCAGCCTGCCCACCGCGGCCCAGACCGTTCTCTCGGAAGCCGAGGCATTGGCCCGGCTGTCCGCCGATAGTCCGCGTGTACGGGCGATTCGCGCCGCCGTCGACATCGCGCGCGCCGAGGCTCTCGCCGCGCGACAGTGGCCCAACCCGAGGCTGTCGGTGAATCGGGAGGCTGTTGCCGGAGTGACGGAGCACATGGTGACGGTGACGCAGGCGCTGCCGATCACCGGCCGTCGTGGCCTCGACATCCGCGCCGCCACCGCGTCGGCGGATGCTGCGGCCAGTCGGGCGGACGACGATCTGCGACAAGCACGGGCCGACCTGCGTACTGCCTATGCGGATCTCGTCGTGGCTCAGGCACGAGAGGCGGCGCTGCAGCGATCTCGCGACGGCTTGCAGGCCCTGGCCGAGATTCTCGCGCGACGCGAGGCCGCCGGCGACGCGGCGGGGTACGACCGGCTCCGTGCGGAACGCGAAGTCAGCGAGGTCGAATTGGAGCTGGCCGAGGCTCGTGCCGACCGCGCGGGCGCCCAGGCGACATTGGGCGCCTTCCTTGTGGACTCGCCCGGGGCCACCACCCTTGTGGCGGTCGCGCCTCAGGTCGGCACGAGATTGCCGCTGCCGGGTGTCGACGACCTGGTGGCCAGGGCCACTGCCGTACGCGGCGAACCCGCTGCGCTCCAGCAGGAAATTGCGTCCGCCCGCCTCGCGGAGCAGGCGGCGAGCCGTCGTCGTATCCCTGAGCCGGAGGTCGTCGCCGGCACGAAGTCCTCGAATGCAGGAATCGGCGATGTCGGCTCCGTCCTGAGCGTGCACATCGCGATCCCGCTCTTCGATCGGGCCCAGACCGAACGGGCGATTGCCCGCGCCCGGCGCAGCGAAGCGGAAGCGCGATCGGCCGTCTTTCACGCGTCGCTGCGTGCGCGGACAAGCGCGCTGCACGCGTTGGTGACCGAGCGGCGGCTCGCGGCCGACCGCTATCGCTCAACGGCGAGCGCCAATCTCGAAACCCTCGAACGCATCGCGCAGGTCAGCTACGACGCAGGTGAGCGGGGCATCCTGGAGCTGTTGGATGCCTATCGCGGCAGTGCTGCGGTTCGCACGCAGCAAGCCATGCTCGACGCCGCCGTGCGGCAGGCCGAAATCGCACTCGAACTGGTGACCGGCTGGGAGATGCAGTGATGACGAAGCGAATGTTGTGCGCCACCGTGATCGTGGCCCTCGCGGCTGCCTGTGGAAGGGGTGGCACGCCCGATACCCTGGCGGAGGCGGAGCTGCCGACGCTCGACATCACGACCTGGACGGACCGCAGTGAGCTGTTCATGGAATACCCGCCGCTCGTTGCCGGACAGCCCGCGCTGTACGCGGTCCACCTGACGCGGCTCAGCGACTTCTCGGCGATGACGAGCGGCCGGCCACGGCTGGAGTTCGTGCCGGACTCCGGCGGGCCGACGGTCGTCCTGCAGGGCAACGCGCCTTCCCGTCCGGGCGTGTTCCGCGTCGAGGGACCATCGCCGGCCGCGGGGCGGTATCGCTGGGCCCTGCTGGTCGATGCGCCCGACCTGCAGGACCGGCACGACCTGGGCACGGTGACGGTGTACGAGGACGAAGCCGCGGCGCTTGCCGGGGCGGCGCAGCACGCCGAAGAGGACGCGGCCGCCATCTCGTACCTGAAGGAGCCGCAGTGGACGAACGGGTTTGCCACGGCCCTCGTGGAAGAAGGCGAGGTGCGCCAGTCGATTCGCGTGCCGGCCATCATCGACGCCCTCACGGGCGGGGACGCCGTCGTGTCGGCCCCTGCGGCCGGCCGCTTCATGGCCGGCACCCTGGTTTCGATCGGCGCCCGCGTCGAGAGCGGCCAGGAACTCGGTCGGATCCAGCCTCGGCTGAGCGGCAACACCGACGATCGCGCCACGCTGGCGGCGGGTGTCGCCGAAGCGGAAGCCGGAGCCGATGCCGCCAGGGCCGAACTGGCGCGCGCCGAACGGTTGCTTGCCGAACGCGCCGTGCCGGCGCGGCGGGTGGAAGAGGCGCAGCGGGCGGCCAGGGTGGCCGAGGCCAGGCTGGCCGCCGCACGCGCACGGCTCGACCAACGGGACGAGACATTGCGCTCCGGCGGCGGCGCCGCCGCCGGAAACTCCTTCGTGCTGCGCGCGCCGATCAGCGGCCGGATCGCCGAAGTGTCCGCCGCGCTTGGCGCGTCGTACGAGGAAGGCGCCCCGTTGTTCCGCATCGTGCGCACCGACCGCGTCGAGCTGCAGGCGCATGTGCCTGCCGCAGACGTCGCGCGTACGGCACACGTGAATGAGATCGCCCTCGAGATTCCCGGCCGGCCCGATCCACTGACCGTCGACCCCGATCACCGGCACGATGCCGGCGTGATCGACCCGCAGACACGCGCGCTGGCGGTGCAGTTCGACGTGGACAACCGCGGGGGCCAACTCCTGATTGGTCAGACCGCCACCGCAATCCTCTATACCGCCGGTCGTGATCGGATGCCGGTCGTCCCGAGGGACGCGGTGCTGACCGAAGGCGGCCGCCCGTACGTCTTCGTCCAGCTGGGCGGAGAGAGCTTTGCCCGGCGCTTCATCGAGATCGCCGCGCGCGAACAGGATGTGGTCGGCGTGCGCAGCGGGGTTCAGCCCGGGGAGCGCGTCGTGACGCGCGGCGCGTACGACGTGCAGCTGGCGTCGGCCGCCGGCGGGTTGCCCGCCGAAGGGCACGTGCACTGAGGGAATCGCCATGAAGCGACTGATTAGCTGGTCCATCGACCATCACTGGATCGTGATCGCGCTGTCCGCCGTGCTCCTGGCCGCAGGGGCCTGGACCTCCCGGCAGATGCCGATCGACGTGTTTCCGGATCTCACGGCGCCGACCGTCACGATTCTCGCCGAGGGGCATGGGATGGCCCCGGAGGAGATGGAATCCCTGGTCACGTTCCCGATCGAAAGCGCGATCAATGGCGCATCCGGCGTTCGGCGCGTGCGCTCGGCCAGTGCCGTCGGGATCGGCGTGATCTGGGTGGAATTCGACTGGGGCACCGACATCTACATCGCCCGGCAGCTGGTCGGCGAGAAGCTGGCGCTGGTGTCGGGCACCTTGCCGCCACAGGTCGAACAGCCGGTGCTGGCGCCGATCTCGTCGATCATGGGCGAGATCCTGTTCTTCGCCATCACGTCGGAGACGGGCGATCCACTCGAGCTGCGAACGGTGGCCGACACCCTCGTCCGTCGCCGCCTGCTGGCTGTGCCTGGCGTCTCGCAGGTCACGCCGCTCGGTGGCGCCGAACGGCAATTCCAGGTCATCGCCCACCCGCAGGCGCTGCGCGCGAACGGGGTGTCGCTCACGGAACTGCTCGACGCGGTCCGCGGGGCGAGCGAGAACGCGTCCGCCGGCATTTTCACCGAGGGGCCGCAGGAGTACGTGCTGCAGGCGGTCGGACGGGTCCGGACCGCGGAGGAGATCGGCGACAGCATCGTCGCCATGCAGGGGACCCGCTCCGTGCTGGTGCGCGACCTTGCCGACGTCAAGGAAGGCGCGGCGCTGAAACGCGGCGAGGGGTCCCGGAACGGGAGGCCGGCCGTCATCGTCGGGGTGCAGAAGCAGCCGGATGCGAACACCATCGAGGTGACGGCGCGGCTGGACCAGGAACTGGATGCGGTCCAGGCCGAGCTCCCGGCGGGCATGACGATCGACCGCCGCATCTTTCGGCAGGCGGATTTCATCCAGGTCGCCATCAACAACGTGGTGACCGCGTTGCTCGAAGGCGGCGTGCTGGTCGTCCTCGTCGTCCTCCTGTTCCTGGCGAACTTGCGCGCCGCCGCGATTACGCTGACCGCAATGCCGCTGTCGCTCGCCGCGGCCGTACTGGTCCTGCGCGCCTTCGACGCAACCATCAATACGATGACGCTGGGCGGGCTGGCGATCGCGATCGGCGCGCTGGTCGACGATGCCATCATCGACGTCGAGAACGTCGTGCGGCGGCTGAGAGAGAACGCCGCGCGGCCCGAAGGCGAGCGGCTGGCAGCCGCAGCGGTCGTGCGAGACGCGACCGTCGAGATTCGTACCTCCATCGTGTTCGCGACCGTGATTATCGTTCTGGTGTTCCTGCCGATCTTCGGCTTGACCGGCGTGGAAGGGCGCCTCATGGCGCCGCTCGCGTTCGCCTACATCGTGGCGTTGCTGGCGTCGCTGGGGGTGGCGGTCATCGTCACGCCGGCACTCTGTTACGCGTTCCTGCCGCGGGCGGCGTCCATCGCCCGGGGGCATGAGGGCTGGCTGTCGCGAACGCTGAAGGGCCGGTTTGCGCAGGTGCTGCCTGCCGCCCTCGATCGTCCGGGGCTCGTCGCGGCGACGGCGGCGGTGCTGCTCGTGGTGGCGGTGTTCGCCGCGACGCGTTTCGGCACGGCGTTTCTCCCCGAGTTCTACGAGGGGAGCCTCACGATCAGCGTCAACACGCTGCCGGGAACCTCGCTGGCGAAGTCAGACGAGATTGGCCGACGCGTGGAGGAAATTCTGCTCGATCAGCCCGAAGTCGTGGCCACGGCGCGCCGCACCGGGCGGGCCGAGTTCGATGAGCACGTGCAGGGCGTCGAAGCGGCCGAGATCGACGTCGGCCTGCGTGAAGGCGACCGCTCGCGCGAGGAGTTGCTGGCGGAGTTGCGGGGGAGCTTTGCCGGACTGCCCGGGACGAATGTCGCCATCGGCCAGCCGATCGCGCATCGCATCGATCACATGCTCTCCGGGACCCGCGCCAATATCGCGGTGAAGATCGTCGGTGACGATCTTGTCACCCTGCGACGGCTCGGAGAGGCCGTGCGCGATGTCATGAGCGGTGTCGAGGGCGCGGCGGACATCTCGCTGGAACAGCAGATGGACATTCCGTTCGTCCGGTTCGTGCTGAACCGTCCCGCCATCGCCCGCTATGGGCTACGCGTGCAGGATGTTGCTGACGCCATCGAGACAAGCTTTGCCGGCACGACGGTGGGCCGCGTGTTCGATCGCGCGACGGCGTTCGACCTGGTGGTCAAGCTCGACCCGTCTGCGGCCGTTGACTTCGAGCGGATCGCCGATCTGGCGATTGACACCCCGACAGGGGAGTCGGTGCCGATCCGCGTGCTGGCCGACGTGCGCCGCGAGATGGGGCCGAACATGATCCTGCGAGAGAACGTCCAGCGGCGGATTGTCGTCTCGGCCAACGTGTCCGGCCGCGATCTGGGCAGCGTGGTCAGCGACATTCGCGCGGGGGTGGCGGCGCAGGTGGCCATGCCGGAGGGCTACCGCGTCGAGTACGGCGGCCAGTTCGAGAGCCAGCAGAGCGCCAGTGAGCGCCTGGTCATCCTCGGCCTGGCGGTCATCGCCGGGCTCTTCATGATCCTGGTGCTGGCGTTCGGCCGGGCGCGCGACGCGCTGCTGGTGATGCTGAATCTGCCGCTGGCGTTGATCGGCGGCGTCGTTGGCGTGTTCCTCGCCGGGGGCGTGCTGAGCGTGGCGTCGATGATCGGGTTCATCACCCTGTTCGGTATCGCGACGCGCAACGGGATCATGCTCGTTTCGCACATTCAGCACCTGATGACGGCCGAGGGCGTTACCGACTTCCGGGAGGCCGTCGAGCGCGGGGCGCACGAACGGCTGGTGCCGATTCTGATGACGGCCCTGGCCGCCGGCCTGGCGCTCGTCCCGCTGGCCTTCGGCGGCGGCACCGCCGGCAGCGAGATTCAGACGCCCATGGCCATCGTGATTTTGTGCGGGCTGGCCAGTTCGACGCTGTTGAACATGTTCGTCGTGCCGACCCTGTATCTCAAGTACGGCCGCCCGGCGGTCTGAAAGAGGGGCGCCATCAGCCCCCCGGGAAGATGTCGGTCACCAGGATGAGGGCCGCGCACGGCGCGCGTCGCCGCCACCCCAAACTGGGCAAAAGGGTTTCTCGGACGGCAGCCGGCGGTTCCCGACTGTCGTGCAGCCTCTTGCAGGATGACGACGCACGTAGGCACAGCAGTTGCTGCAACCGGCGCGGATGAGGTCGCGAGGCCTGGCGCTTCCCGTGTCTGTCTCCGCGGTTGCCGCTGCGGGAGCGATCCTGATCGCCACGCAGGGGCAGCTTGCCGTCACGCCGGATTCGGCCCACTACTTCGCAGCTGCCCGGCATCTCCTCGACGGAAGCGGCCTGATTCGTCTGGGCGGGGAGCCGATGGCGTCGTGGCCGCCTCTCTATCCCGCGCTTCTCTCCGCGCTCGGACTGCTCGGCATCACCAGTCTCTGGGCGGCCCTCATCATCAATCTCCTCGCCGCGGCGACGAGCGCCGCGGCCGTTGCGGTGTGGATCGGCCGGCGTACTGGCGACCGGCTGTTCGCGGCGATCGTTGGCGTCATCACCGCGGTCGGCAGCCCAATGATCTTCGTCGGGACACTGGCGCTCACCGACCTGCTGTTCGTCGCCTTCTCGTTGCTGGCCCTCGAACGGCTGGACGCGTGGCTCGCCACGCCGACGAGGGGCCGATTGGTCTGGTGCGCCGTCGCCATCGCCATGGCCTGCCAGACCCGGTACACCGGCCTTGCGCTGCTGGCGGCTGTGGTCATCGTCGTGATGGCGGCTGGACCCGGATCGCCCGCGTCTCGACTGTCGGCCGGCGTGACGCTGCTGACGGTCTCGGGCGCGCCGCTATTGCTCTGGATCGTGCGCAATGCGGCTGTCACGGGAACCTTCTTCGGCCCCCGCTTCGACACCGAGTACACGGTGTTCGCGGCTCTCACCGACACGGGCCAGCAGCTGCTTGGCTGGTTCCTCCCATGGCGCGTGGCGACGTTGCCGCTGTTGCCGCCCGCGCTCGCGGCGGGCCTCGCGGGCGCGGCCGCAGGCGCTGTGCTGTGGCGGCGGCCATCTGCGGCAGCCGTCTGCCTGACGTTCGCCGGGACTTACCTGGCCTTGCTGCTGTTCTCGGTGACGCACATGCAGCTGGATGTCGTCGGTGACCGCATGCTCGTCCCGGTGTTCGCACCGCTGGTCGCCGGAGGCGCGCTCGTGATGCGGTCCGCCTGGCGCAGATGGCCTCGAACGAGGATGGCGATCGCGATGACTGGACTCGCCCTGGTCGCGGTGATGGCCACACGGACGCAGGCGGTGGTCAACGCGGCCTGGACCGGCGGCCCGGGCGCTCCGGCCCACACCAACTACAACGCCCCGCGTTGGGCACACTCGACGACGCTTGCCCGATTGCGGAAACATCCGCCGGCCGGCCTCGTGTTCTCGAGCAGCCCGGCCGCACTGTATCTCCATGCCGGGCTCGACTCGCGGCCCATGCCTCGCAAGCACGCGCGGCGCTCACCGGGCGTGCCGATGGACGACCTGGATGCCATCGACGGGGAACTGGCGGCGGCGGGGGGCGCGTTCCTGGTGATCCTGGACGGAGACGTCCCCACGCACGCGTTCACGCTCGATGAGCTGTCGTCGCGGTTTGCCGTCCATCCCGTCTGGCGGGCCGCGGACGGTGCCGTGTACCTGCTCGCGCGTCCGACGGCCGAATACGCCGACTGAAAGCCTCGTTCGCGCTTCGTAAGCGCCTCCGGGGGCGATCCCCCGGGATTACGGGCG
>JBFWUM010000013.1:22436-63722 GCA_050247255.1 Vicinamibacterales bacterium
GTCGTGCGCGCCTACTACACCGGCATCGTGCCTGACACGTTCCAGGACGAAGCGGAGGTCGTCATGAAAGGACGCCTGCAGCCGGACGGCACCTTCCACGTGGACGAAGACGGCATCATGGCCAAGTGCCCGTCTAAGTACGAGGCGCAGCAGACCCTTCCCGCTACCACCGGGGCCGAATAAGTGGCCTCGCTCGGGTACTACCTGCTGCTGGCGGCGTTCGTCGTCGCAGCGTATGCCGCGGCCATGTCCGTGGCGGGTGCCCGCCGCCGGTCGCGCCGGCTGGTTGAAAGCGGGATCGGCGCCTTCTACCTGCTGGCCGCCATCATGGCGGCCGCGTCCGCCGTCATCGTCTACGCCTTCGTCACCAACGACTACAGCATCGTCTACGTGTCGCGCTATTCCGACGCGGTGACGCCGCTGTTCTACAAGATCACGTCGTACTGGGGCGGCCTCGACGGCTCGATCATGTTCTGGGTGACGCTGCTGTCGTTCTTCGGCAGCGCGGCGGTCTACGTGAACCGCGAGCGCCATCGCGAGCTGATTCCCTACGTCGTCGCCACCATCTCGGTCGTGCAGCTGTTCTTCCTGATGCTGATGGTGGTGCACAACAACCCCTTCAGCACCTACCTCACGAACACGCCGGCCGATGGCCAGGGGCTGAACCCGCTGCTCCAGAACTTCTACATGGTGATCCACCCGCCGACGATGTATCTCGGCTTCGTCGGGTTCACCATCCCGTTCGCCTTCTGCATGGCGGCGCTGATCACCGGCTACCTGGACGACTCGTGGCTGCGGGCGGTCCGCCGCTGGACGATGTTCGCCTGGCTGTTCCTGACCATCGGCCTGATGCTCGGGATGATCTGGGCTTACGAGGAGCTTGGCTGGGGCGGCTACTGGGGCTGGGACCCGGTCGAGAACGCCGGCCTGCTGCCGTGGTTCACGGCGACCGCGTTCATCCACTCGGTGATGGTCCAGGAGCGGCGCGGCATGCTCCGCGTCTGGAACGTCACGCTGGTCATCCTGACGTTCTTCCTGACCATCTTCGGCACGTTCCTGACGCGGTCGGGTGTCGTGCAGTCGGTGCACGCCTTCGGCGAAGACCCCGAGATGGCGCGCCTCTTCACGATGTTCATGTCGACCATCCTGGTGGTCGGCTTCGGGTTCGTGTTCTACCGGCTGCCGCTGCTGAAGGCGCGTAACGAGCTCGACTCGTGGATGTCGCGCGAAGCGGCGTTCCTCGCCAATAACTGGATCCTCGTCTTCGGCGCGATGTTCGTGCTGTTCGCGACGATGTTCCCGACGCTGAGCGAGGCGGTGACCGGCGAGCGGCTGACGGTCGGCCCGCCGTTCTTCAACAAGTGGATGCTGCCGGTCGGGCTGATCCTGCTCGGCCTCACCGGCGTCGGCCCGCTGCTGGCGTGGCGGAAGTCGACGCTGATCAACCTGCGCGATCAGTTCCTGGTGCCGGTCCTCTCGGGCCTCGCGGCGGGCGGACTTGTCGTCTCGCTTGGCGTGCGCGTCTGGACCTCGGGGATCTGCTGGGCGCTCTGCGGCTTCGTCGCCGGGACCATTACGCAGGAGTTCTGGCGCGGCGCGCGCGTGCGCCAGCACGCCACCGGGACCGACCTGTTCACGGCGCTGGTCGGCCTGGTCGGCCGCAACAAGCGCCGCTACGGCGGCTACATCGTCCACGTCGGCGTGGTGCTGATCTTCCTCGGCTTCGCCGGTGAAGGGCTGAAGCAGGACGAAGAGGCGCAGCTGCGGCCCGGCCAGCAGGTGGTGGTCGGCGACTTCACGGTTCGGCTCGACGACCTGCGGCTGACCGACGATGGCCAGAAGCAGATGGTGACGGCGCACATGACCGTGCTGCGCGACGGCGAGGACATCGGCAAGGTCTACCCGTCGAAGTGGTATTTCCGGAAGCACGAGTCGCAGCCGACCACCGAGGTCGCCATCCGCCGCGGCTTCGGCGAGGATCTCTACGTCGTCATGCCGGCCTTCGAGCTGGAATCCAAGTCGGCGAGCGTGGCCGTGCACGTGAACCCGCTGGTCAACTGGATCTGGGTGGGCTTCGGGCTGCTGGCCATCGGTACCGGTATCGCGTTGCTGCCGGAAACGGTGTTCGCCTTCGCCACCGCGAAGATTCCCGCCGGGGCTGCGACCACTGGCGCGCTGCTCCTGGCGCTGCTGCTGGCGCCCGGCATGACGTGGGCGCAGACCGGCGAGACGGTGCAGGCCGTTCAGCGCAGCGAGCTCCGGCGGCGGCTCGAGAGCGAGATCAAGTGCATGTGCGGCTGCAATGCGCCGATGGGGACGTGCCCGATGCGGCCGAACTGCCCGCACTACGACGAGCAGGCCGAGATGCTCGACCGACTGATCTCTGAGGGCAAGGATTACGACGCGATCAAGGCGGCGTTCATCGAGGCACACGGCGGACAGCACGTCCTCGCCGCACCGCTCGACGAAGGGTTCAACCGCCTCGCGTGGGCCTTTCCGTACGCCGTGGCGGTCGTCGGCCTCGGGGGCATCGTCTTCGCCGCCCGCCGCTGGTCGCACCACGACGAGGCGCCGGCGACTGCCGACCCCGATCTCGACCCGACGCTGAACGCGCGCCTGGACGATGAGCTCCGAAACCTCGACGAGTAGCGGCGACTCGCTGCAACCCTGGCAGTTCTTCACGCTGGCGGGGCTGATCGGTGCGACTATCGTCGTCTTCATCTCGCGCGGCCACACGCCGGCGGGCATTGTTCTCCTCAGCCTGGTCATCTTCGCCGCCGCGGCGGTCGGTATTGCCGCCTGGCGCGCCTTTGCGCCGTTTGCCGGGAAGCTCGACATCGACGGCCCGCCGATGCTGGTCGGCCGCACCCGGGCGGCGCTCGAACGCGAGAAGTCGCTGGTGCTGCGCACCATCAAGGAGCTGGAGTTCGACCGGGCGATGGGGAAGGTGTCGGAGAAGGACTTCGCCGACATGAGCGCGCGCCTGCGCGCCCGAGCCGCCCGCCTGATCCGCCAGCTCGACGCCGGGGCGAGCTACCGGGATCAGATCAAGCAGGAGATCGAAACCCGTGTCGGCCGGGCGGCGACGTCGAAACCGACGACGATCGAATGCCCGCATTGCGGGACAACCAACGACTCCGACGCCAAGTTCTGCAAGAGCTGCGGCGCGTCGCTGGAGGCGACGGAATGAGCGGCATCCGGTGCCTTGTGCGTTGGGCCTTGTGCCTTGGGCTTTGTGCCTTGGGCCTTGTTCCGAGTGCGTACGCCCAGATGCCGGACCCGGCGCAGATGCACGGGCTGGCGATTCCGGCGTCTGAACTTGCCGACGGCACCGTGACCGTCCGCGTCGTTCGCCAGGAACTGGCCAACAACATCGTCGGGCAGGACGTCAGCCTGACCTCCGAGGGGCGCACGCGCACGGTGCAGACCGACGACCAGGGGCGCGCGGAGTTCACCAACCTCCCGCAGGGCACCCAGGGGACCGCGCAGGCGGTCGTCGACGGCGAGACGCTGACGTCGCAGCCATTCACTATTCCGACGCAAGGCGGCCTCCGCGTCATCCTGGTGGCAGGGTTGAACCAGGCCGCCGCCGCCACCGAAGCCGCCAATCTCCCGATCGAGAAAGGGGAGGTCCGTGTTGGGCCCAACTCGCGCATCGTCGCCGAGTTCCAGGACGACACGCTCAACGTCTTCTACCTGATCGACATCATCAACGACTCGCAGGCGCGCGTCGACATCGGCGGGCCGTTCGCGTTCGAGCTGCCGAGCGGCGCCGGCGGCGCGGGCAACATGCAGGGGTCGTCGCCGCAGGTGACGATCGACGGCGATCTCGTGACCGTGACCGGGCCGTTCAACCCGGGCACGACGCCAGTGCAGGTCGGGTTCCAGTTGCGCAACGCCGGATCCGACTACACGCTGGAGCAGACGTTTCCGATCACGCTGCAGCAGGTGACGGTGGCCGTGCAGAAGATCGGCGCCCTGTCGATGACGTCGACCAACTTTTCGCAGACCGGCGAGATTCGGGCCGACAACGGCGTGCCGTTCATCATGGCCACGGGGCCGTCGCTGCCGGCCAACACACCATTGGTCGTCGAGATCACCGGCATCCCGGCGCACAGCCAGGTGCCGATGTACGTGACGCTCGTGCTCGCCGGCGCCATCGCCGTCGCCGGCATCGTGCTCGCCGTCGGGCGCGGCCAGGCGGAGAAGGACGCGCGGCAGCGGCTGATTGCGCGCCGCGACACGCTGCTCGGCGAGCTGGCCCAGCTCGAGGAGCGCCGCCGCGGCGGCTCCGAAACGCTCCGCCAGTCGTCGCGGCGCAATCGCATCCTCGGCGAGCTCGAGCAGATCTACGGCGAGTTGGACGAATCCAACGCCGCGTGATTTCAGCCCTCGACTTCGACACGCTCTCGGTCGACAACCTGTCCCGGCATTACGGCCGCCGCCGCGCGCTGTCCCGCGTGAGCTTTACGGCGCCGCGCGGCACCGTCACCGGGCTCCTGGGGCCGAACGGAGCGGGGAAGTCGACCATGCTTGGCGTGCTCGCCACGCTGCAGCGGCCGACCTCGGGGCAGGTGCGTTACGGCAGCTACGCGGCTGCCGAACACGGGGCCGCGCTCCGTGCCTCGATCGGCGTGCTCGGCCACGACCTGTTCCTTTATCCAGAGCTGACGGCCTGCGAGAACCTCGAATTCTTTGCCGGCCTGTCGAACGTGGCCGATCCGGCATCGGCCGCAGCGGCCGCGCTCGAACGCGCCGGATTGGCCGACCGGGCTGACGACCTGGTGTCCAGCTTCTCGCGCGGCATGCGGCAGCGCACCGCCCTCGAACGCGCGCTGATTCATGGCCCGCGGCTCGTGCTGCTCGACGAGCCGTTTACCGGCCTCGACGATGCCTCCACGGGGATGCTCGTCTCGCGCCTGCGCGCCCTTCGCGACGAGGGGGCCATCATCATCCTGGCGACGCACGACCTCGACCTGGCAGAGGGGCTTCTCGACCACGCGGTCTTCCTGCGCGACGGGCGGATCGTCGAGTCGCTGGCACGGCCCGACACGCTGCGTGCCCGGTATCGCGACCTGATGACGAGGGGGCGGTAAGTGTTCGCGCACACCGCCTGGCGAGTCCTGCGGAAGGACCTGACGGTGGAGGTCCGCAGCCTCGAGATCGTCCTGACGACGCTGTTCTTCGCGGTCTCGACCGTGATGGTCTTCTCGTTCGCGCTGGTCCGCGAGGGACGCCCGCCGGAAGACGGGGCGGCGGGGATCCTGTGGATTGCCATCGCCTTCGCAGGCACCCTGGCGCTCGGGCGGACATTCGAGCGCGAGCGGCAGTCGGAGACGCTGCGCGCGCTGCTGCTGGCGCCGGCGCCGCGACCGGCCATCTACGTCGGCAAGCTCCTCGGGATCATCGTGCTCCTGCTCGGCACGACCGTTCTGTTCCTGCCGTTGATCGCCTACCTGTTCCAGGCGCCGCTGTTCGCGCATCCGCTCTGGCTGGCAGGCATCCTGGTAGCCGGCGTCACTGGCTTCTCGGCGGTCGGCACGCTCTTCGCCGCCATGCTCGTGCGCAGCCGCAGCCGCGACGTGCTGCTGCCGGTGCTGTTGTATCCGATCACCGTTCCGGTCATCATTGCCGGGGTTCGCGCGACCGCGCTGCTGCTGCAGCCGGAACTCGACCAGGCCATGCTGCAATTCTGGCTGGCGCTGCTCGTCGCGTTCGACGTCGTGTTCGTGACGCTGTCGCTCTGGACATTTGAGCCGTTGATGACAGATTGAGTACCAAGCGTGTCGTTCCTGCTTCCGAGTTCCGGCTTCCGGGTTCGTGTTCACGTTCGACTTCGGCACGCAGAGGGGCCGGGATAGCCACAGGTAACAACTCGGAAGCCTGAACTGCCAGGATAAGCCGTATGCCTAAATGGTTCACCCCCGCGGCCCTCGTCTGCGCCCTGATGTTCGCCGCCTCGCCCTTCGTGATCGCGAGCGCGCCGTACGAGTCGACGATGGGGCTGGTGCAGAAGATCTTCTACTACCACATGCCGTCGGCGTGGATGTTCCTCATCGCCGCGGTCACCTGCGGGGTGGCGAGCGCGCGGTATCTCTTCGGCGGATCGCCGAAGCAGGATCGCATTGCCTGGGCCGCTGCCGAGATGACGTTCCTGTTCGGGGCGCTGGCGCTCGTCACCGGGCCGCTGTGGGCACGCAAGGCCTGGGGTGTCTGGTGGCAGTGGGACGTGCGGCTGACGGCCAGCCTCATGGGCTGGATGGTGTCGTGCGCGTACCTGCTGCTGCGGCAGTATGGCGGCCCCGGCTCCGACAAGCTGGCGGCGGGGCTGGCGCTCTTCGGTGCGGCCAACGTGCCGTTCATCTACATTTCGGTCAACTACTGGCGCACCGTCCATCCAACGACGAGCGTCGTGCCGACGCTGCCGTTCTCGATGGGCTTTCCGCTCTGGTTCTGCGTGCTGTCGTTCCTGCTGCTGTTGATCCTGCTGATGAAGATGCGGATCCGGCTCGAGGAGCAGCGCGCGCGGCTCGATACCCTGTACCTTTCGCTGGATGAGTAGGTGATGACGATCCTTCGACGCGTGCTCGCTCTCCTTCTACTGCTGACGACGATGGCCGTCAGCGCGCCGCTGCTCGCGCAGCAGCCGGCGCCGCAGATGCCCGAACAGCAGGATGAATTCATCCCGATCGACCAGCTGCCGCCGCAGGACCAGCTGCCGGCCGCGCCGCTCCTCATCGGCGCCTATGCCTTCGTGCTGGTGGCGCTGTTCCTCTATGTCTTTTCGGTGGCGAAGCGCCTGTCGACGGTGCAGCGCGAGGTCGAGCGGCTGGAGGGCGACCTGAAGCGGAGCGGCCGCGGCTGATGCCGACCGCCGCGCATTTCATCTACATTCCCGCGGTCCTGCTGGTCGGCATCGTCATCGGCTGGATCCTCGGATCCCGCGCCGCGGCAGATGCCTACGCGGCGCGCGCGCGGCGCGAGGCGGGGCGGAACGCTCCCAGGGGTAGCGACAGCCACTGATCACGGGCCACCGAGGCACCGAGACACCGAGGGTCCTGGGCAGGGTTTCCGTCGCGAGGGAGGCATGGTTATCGCGCTCTTCCGCACTGGGTTGCTCGTCGGATTCGTTGGATGCGCGCTGGTCGCGGCCCAGGCCCCCGGTGGGCCCGCGGCGCCGGACGGGACGTTGTCTTTCGAAGTGGCGTCCATACGCCGTTCGACTGTGGATCGGCCCCAGCGGTCCGGAATCATCCCTACGCCCGGGCGGTTCGCCACCGAGCATGCGGCCGCCTCGGCGCTGATCGGGGTTGGATGCCGCGGCCTGTTCGACGAGCTTCAAGGTGTGCCCGAGTGGGCCCGGACCGAACGCTACTCGGTCACCGCGACGTTTCCTGATGGCGCCACCGCGCGGGACATCCCCCTCATGGTGCGCAATCTTCTGCGCGAACGATTCAGTTTTGCTTTCCACACTATCGAGGAAGGGCGAGAGGTGCTGGCTTTGATTCGCGCGGAGCCGGACGCGCCGTTGACGGAGACAACGGCGACCGTGAGGATCCTGGTCGTCGACAGGTTCGAACGTCCCAGCGAAAACTAGGTTCGATTCTCGGTGTCTCGGTGCCTCGGTGGCCCGTGATCAGTGACTGTCGCCCCGCTAACGCCCAACAGCCAGGCGCTGCGCCAGGACGTCCGGCAGGCCGGCGGCGATGATCTTCCCCTGGGCCGCGGCCACGTCGTAGTCGATGCGGCGGACGGTCAGGACCTGGGCGCCGGTGTCGAGGATGCCGAAGGCGGCGCGGGGGTCGCCGTCGCGCGGCTGGCCGACGGCGCCGCAGTTGATCAGGTACTTCGATTTGCCGTCGAGGCGGATGGTGAACTCCGGGCCGCGTGGCGGGCCGATCACCGCCGACCGTTGCCCGGCCAGGCGGAACGCGCTCGGCACGTGCGTGTGGCCGAACAGGCAGAGCGGGCGCTCGGACACCCGGAGCGCGCGCATGGCATCCAGGTCGTCGAAGATGTAGACGTCCTCGTCGAACGGCGCGCCGTGGCAGATCTCCACGCTGTCGTCGACCCTCACCGGGCCCTGCGGCAGCGCCGCGACCCAATCCCGATTGGCCGCCGTCAGCGTCGTCGCCGTCCAGGCGATGGCGTGGCGGGCGAGGTAGTTGAATCCCTCGACGCTGTCGAGGCCGACGCCGACCTTGTCATGGTTGCCGCGGATGCAGGTGACCGCCGGCAGCGCGCGCAGGCGTTCGACGACGGCGTTGGGGTCGGCGCCGTAGCCGATGAAATCGCCGAGCGCGAGGACGTGGTCGACGGCTCCGGCCGCGGCCAGCACCGCCTCGAACGCCTCGAGGTTGGCGTGCACGTCGCTGACGATTAGATATCGCATTGACGAATTTACGGATTGACGGATTGACGCATTGGATTGATCAAACGAAATTCGTCATTTCGTCAATCCGTAAATCCGTCAATACCCGATCCATTCCAGTAACCGCTCAACGACCTCCGGCAGCGGGCGCGCGGCGTCGATGCGGACGTGCGCCTGGCTGTAGAAGATCTGCCGCCGCTCGAACAGCTGTTCCATCTGCGCGCGGTCGGCGGCCAGCGGCCGGCGCCCGTCCTGTGGCACGCGATCCAGCAGCCGCGCCAGCGGCACGTCGAGCCAGGCCACGGCGCCGTCGGCCAGCATCAGCGCGCGGTTGTCGGGATCAGCGAATGTGCCGCCGCCGGTGGCGACGATGATCTGGCGCTGCGGCACGAGATCGTGGAGCACGGCGCGCTCGGCGGCGCGGAAGTACGGCTCACCGCGCTGCGCGAAGATCTCGGCCACGCGCCGTCCTTCCCGCGCCTCGATGCGTTCGTCGATGTCCTCGGCGCGCCAGCCGATGCGCCGGCTCACCGCCCGGGCCACCGAGCTCTTCCCCGCGCCCATGAAGCCCACCAGGTAGATCTTGTCGCTCTTCACACCCGCAGCGACTCGAGCACGTCGAAGAACTGCGGGTAGGACACGGCCGCGGCGCCGGCATCGCGGATGACGGTGGGGCCGGACGCGCCGAGCGCGGCGATGGCAAAGGCCATGGCCAGGCGGTGATCGTTCAGCGCGTCCACCTCGCCGCCGCGCAGCCGGCTGCCGCCGGCCACGTGGAAGCCGTCCTGCTGTTCCTCGATCGTCGCCCCCATCCGGCGCAGGCCGTCGGCCAGCGCCGAAATGCGGTCGCTCTCCTTGACGCGGAGCTCCTCGGCGCCGCTCACCGTCAGGCTGCCGCCATGCGTCGCCAGCGCGGCGAGCACCGGCAGCTCGTCGATCAGGCCGGGGACCTCTTCGGGCGCGATGACGACGTCGTTGAGGGCCTCGTGGCGGACGGTCACCAGGCCGTACGGCTCGTCGCCGCGGTCGGGCCCCTTGAGGATATTGACCTCGGCGCCGAACCGCTCGAGGACGCCGAGGATGGCGGTGCGCGTCGGGTTGAGGCCGACCTCCTCGACGGTGATCTCAGAGTCCGGCAGCGCCGCGGCCGCGACCAGCCAGAACGCCGCCGACGACATGTCGGCGGGGACGTGGCGGACGCCGCCAATCAGCCGCTGGCCGCCGCGAATGGCGACCGACGTGCCGGCGCGCAGCACCTGGGCGCCGAACGCTTCGAGGGCGCGCTCCGTATGATCACGTGTGGACAGCGGTTCGGTGACCCGCGTGAGGCCGTCGCCGTGCAGGCCGGCGAGCAGGACGGCGCTCTTCACCTGTGCGCTCGGCACGTCGGGCGAGAAATCAATCGCCTTGACGGCGCGGGTGCCCTCAATGGTCAGCGGCGGCCGGCCGTCGACGGCGGAAAGCCTGGCGCCCATGCGCTCGAGCGGCACCATGATGCGGCGCATGGGCCGGCGCCGCAGCGACTCGTCGCCGTCAATCGTGGTGGTGAACGGGTGGGCGGCAAGCAGGCCGGCGAGCATGCGCATGGTGCTGCCGGAGTTGCCCGCGTCGAGCGGCCGCGACGGGCGGCGCAGGCCGCGAATGCCGGTGCCCTGGATGCGGATGGTCAGCCCCGTGCGCTCGTCATGCGCCAGCTGCTCGATGTCGACCCCGAGGCCGCGCAGGCAGGTCAGCGTCGAGGCGCAGTCGGCGCCGGTGGAGTAGCCGTGCACGGTGGTCTGCCCGTCGGCAATCGCCGACAGCAGCGCGTAGCGGTGCGAGATCGACTTGTCACCGGGTGGGCGGACGCGGCCGCGGACCTGTGGCGCCGGGTGCACGGTCACGGCGAACGTCGAGGACATGAGGTTTGACTATAGCAGGGCGGACTATAATTCCGATCAGCTGATGCGCAGCGGGAACAGCGTCCGTCTCGACTTCCGCAGCGGCCTCGAGATGCTCGACTTCGTGCAGGTGGTCAGCGATCACGTGGCGCGGATGGCCGGGCTCGACGAGGACGGCATTCACTGGGTCGGCGTCGCCGTGCGCGAGTCGGTGATCAACGCCATCAAGCACGGGAACGGCAACGACGCCGGCAAGCGGGTGCACGTCGAGTTCACGCCGCTCGAGAACGAGGGGCCCGCCGGCCTGGCCGTGCGGGTCCGGGACGAGGGGCCCGGCTTCGACCCGGCGGCGCTGCCCGATCCGCTGGCGCCGGAGAACATCCTCAAGGCCAGCGGCCGCGGCATTTTCCTCATCCGCAGCTTCATGGACGAACTGACGCTGCAGCGTGCCCCGGAAGGGGGCATGGAAGTCGTCATGGTCAAGCGTGCCCAGCCCACCCCCGCCTGATCCCGTTTTCCTCGCCACCGCCACCGAGATCGTGCTTCGCGCCGGCGACATCCAGCGCCGCGGCCAGGCCGAAGGTTTCCGCGTCGACAAGAAGGGGGCGATCGACCTCGTCACCGAGATCGACCTCGAGTGCGAGCGGATGTGCCGGGATCTGCTCGCCGAGCGCTTTCCGGAGCACGAGATCCTCGCCGAGGAGTTCGGTGGCTCGCAGGACGCGACGCACTCGCGCTTCCGCTGGATCTTCGACCCGCTCGACGGCACGACCAACTACACCCATGGGCTGCCGATCTATTGCGCCTCGCTGGGGCTCGAGATCGACGGGGAGCTGGCTGTCGGCGCGGTCTACGACCCGTCGCGCAAGGAGCTGTTCACGGCGGAGCGCGGGCAGGGGGCGTTCCTGAACGGCGAGCGGATCCACGTGTCGGATCGCGGCGCGCTCCTCGACGCGCTGCTCGTCACCGGGTTTCCCTACGACATCCAGAAGCACGGACCTGGGCTCGTCGAGCTGTTCGGCCTCTTCCTCAGCCGCGCCCGCGCCGTCCGCCGTCTCGGCTCGGCGGCCCTCGACCTGTGCTACGTCGCTGCCGGCCGCTTCGACGGCTTCTGGGAGCAGCACCTCAAGCCGTGGGACGTCGCCGCCGGCGCGCTGATCTGTCAGGAGGCCGGCGGCCGCATCACCGGCATGGGCGGCGAGCCGTTCGACCCGAAGGTCCCGCACCTCGTCGCCAGCAACGGCGCCATCCACGACCAGGCGCTCGAGGTCATCCGCGAATTCCGATCTCGGGAGAGGACGGCCTGACCCCAGGTGGAGACACGACAGCCACCGCCACGAACCACCGAGGCACCGAGGCACCGAGAATTTCTTAATGTTTTCGACTCGGTGTCTCGGTGCCTCGGTGGTCCGTCGTGGTAGCTGTCGCTGGCATTCCCATTGCTGGGCTGTCGTGCCGGAGGTTCTCATGTTGATCAGACTGGCGCTTGCCCTGCTGGTGGTCGCGGCGACGGCGCAACCGGCCCTGGCGCAGCAGACGCTCAATTTCACCCTCGGCTACTTCTCCGTGCGCGGCGAGGATGCGCGCGTCGACGGGGACGTCGTCGCCGAGAACCGCGAGTTCCTCACCTTCGACGTCGGCGAGCTCAGTGGCGGCACGGTTGGCGCCGAGTACCTGATCCCGCTCGGCAATTTCTTCGAGGCGGGCGCCGGGATCCACTTCTCGCGCCGGACGACCACCTCGGTCTACACCGATTTCCAGGCGAACGACGGCTCGGAGATCGCGCAGGACCTGCGGCTGCGCATCGTCCCGATCGCGTTCACCGTGCGCGCGCTGCCGTTCGGTAACTCATCGCCGGTGCAGCCGTACATCGGCGGCGGCCTCGGCATCTTCGCGTGGCGCTACAGCGAGTCCGGGGATTTCATCAACTTCGGCGCGCCGGGCCGGCCGGTCTTCCGCGATACGTTCGTGGCGGATGGCACCGCGACCGGGCCGATCGTCCTCGGCGGGCTGCGCTTTGCCGGCGATTCGCTGAGCGCCGGCGCCGAGATCCGCTACCAGGCCGCGGAAGGCGAGGTCGGCTCCGACTTCGCGGCGCCGAAGATCGACCTCGGCGGCTGGTCCTACCTGTTCACGGTCGGCCTGCGATTCGGCCGCTGAACGAGAACCTTGAAGGTTAAAGGTTAAAGGGCAAAGGTTAAAGGTCAAAGGGCACCGGTCTTCGACCTTTAACCTTTGCCCTTTAACCTTTGCCCTTTAATCTTTGCCCTTTGCCCTTTGCCCTTTAACCTGTTCTGCGTCGGTACAACGCCACCCCGCCCCCGTCACAAAGGCGTTCCATCCCGGCAACGAAGTCCGGATCACGGCGAATTCGCTGGGCGAGCACGTCGCCCCCTTCCGCCTGTTCCTCGACCAGCATCCAGCCCGCGTGCATCGCGGGTCCGGTTTCCATCGCCGTTTCCCAGATGATGCCGTTGCCTTCGTGGATGAAGTCGGCGATGGCGAACCCCCGCCACGACAGCTCCTGCATGTAGTGGGCGAGCGATCCCATGCTGGCCATCACCTTGTCGCCGCGATAGGCGTCGGCCAGGCAGGCGCTGACCGCGCGCCGCGCGCGGCTGTTGGGCACGTCCCACTGCGCTTCGACCAGCATGGGCGCCTCGCGGTCCCAGGGCGGGGACTCGACGAGGGCCGCTGCGATGAGGACTGCGGCAACCGCCGGCGCGAGCCGGCGCGAGAACGCCGTGGCCAGTCCGGCCCACAGCGCGCACGCCGCGACGAGCGGGACCATGTAGCGGATGCGGTAAGGGTGGCCGTCGACGAACGCCGCGAAGGGGAGCAGGGCGGCGGCGAAGAGTGCGAGTGCGACCAGGGCGGCGTCCTTCCGCCTGAAGGCGGAAACCACGACGGTCAGGGCCGCGGCGAGGGCAGCGATCTCGGTAACGTAGCCGCTCAACTCGTGGGTGCCCCACCAGATGCCGACAAGCACCCGCAACGGCTGGCCGTCGTACAGCGGATCGGGTACGAAGAAGCCGCTGGACACGAACCAGCTGCCGACGGTGATGCGGCTGTTGGCCAGGAACAGCGCGGCGGCCACCATCGGCCACGCCGCCAGCCGCAGCGTGCGGCGCGCAACGTCGGGCAGCGGGACGCCGCGGCGCCATAATGCGAGCGCGGCCAGGGTGCCTGCCGCCGCCACGACGAACCAGCCTTCGTATCGCGTCCAGGTCGTCGCGAACAGGACGGCCGCAAGCTTGACCGGCACCGCCGGCGCATCCGACTCGACCCACTCGGACACCCACAGCACCACCAGCGCCGACAGTGCCAGGAGCAGCGGCTCCGTCATCGGCGTCGCGTGCAGGTAGAGCAGGTTGGGGTTGAGCGCGAGCAGTGCGGTGGACACCGCCGCGCCGAGCTGGGAGCCGGTGGCGCGGAGGATCACCCGCGCGAAGGCCCATGCCGTGACGGCGAAGCAGCCGATCGACAGCGCCGACCCGGAGGCGCCCGTCTGGTAGAGCAGATCGATCTGCGCCGGGATCATCTGCAGCAGGTGGGGCAGCGGCAGCCAGACGGCGCCGATCTGCTGCCAGCCGGGCGTCAGGTTGTCGAAGACCCGGCGCGAAACCACGAGGTGCGCCTTGGCGTCGTAGTGGCTGAGGACCAGGTCGGCGCGGAAGAAGACGACCCAGGCGGCGGTGGCGGCGAGCGCGGCGGCGGCGGCAAGCAGCCGCTCGAATCTCGCTATAATCACGTGGCGCGCCTCAGGATACCGTGAATCTGCCCTCGTGAAAGCGTTCATCAGCTCGCTCTATGGCTTCGCCCTCTCACTCGGCGGACCCGGCCTCTTCACCATCGCGTTCCTCGACTCCTCGTTCATCTCGCTGCCGCAGATCAACGACGTCCTCGTCGTGCTGATGGTGGCCCAGAACACGGCGCTCATGCCGTACTACGCCGGCATGGCGACGCTCGGCTCGATTGCCGGCTGCTACGTGATTTACTACCTGGCCGAACGCGGCGGCGAGACCTTCCTGCGGAAGCGGCTCAAGGCGGGCCACATCGACCGCGCGCTCGGGCTCTACCGCCGGCACGGCCTGCTGGCGCTGATGGTGCCGGCGCTGCTGCCGCCGCCGGCGCCGTTCAAGCTGTTCGTGCTGATGGCAGGCGTCGCCGGCGTCAGGCCGGTCCCGTTCGTCGTCGCCGTCGGTGTCGCGCGCGGTGCTCGCTACTTCGCGCTCGGCACGCTGACCATCCTGTACGGTGACGCGGCGCTCGAGCTGATGCGCACGCGCGGGCGCGAAGTGGCCCTGTGGCTGGTGGCCGCCATCGTCCTCGGCGCGCTGGCGTGGTTCGCCTGGAAGCGGCGCGCCCGACAGGCCGGAGCCGCCTGAGGTGCAGATCGATCCCGAGGTGTCGATCGTCATCCCGCTCAAGGACGAGGCGCTCAACGTCGACGAGCTGCACGACGAGCTGACCGGCGTCATGGCGCAGATCGGCGTCCCCTACGAGCTGATCCTGGTCGACGATGGCAGCACTGACGGGACGTTTGCGCGGCTCGAGCGCATCCAGGCGGCCGATCCGCTGGTGCGCGTGATCCGCTTTACCCGTAACTTCGGTCAGACGGCAGCGTTTGCCGCCGGTTTCGCGCACGCGCGCGGCCGTTACATCATCACGTCCGACGGCGACCTGCAGAACGATCCGGCGGACATTCCGCGCATGCTGACGCTGGCCCACCGCAAGGACATGGTCTGCGGCTGGCGCCGGAACCGGCAGGACGCGCTGCTGACGCGCCACCTGCCATCGGTCGTGGCCAACTGGCTGATCAGCCTGGTGAGCGGCGTGAAGCTGCACGACAACGGCTGCTCGCTGAAGGTCTTCCGCGCCGAGGTGGTCAAGCCGCTGCGGCTGCGCCCAGGCATGCACCGCTACCTGCCGGCACTGGCCAGCCAGCTTGGCGGGCGGGTGGCCGAGGTGTCGGTCAACCATCGCCCGCGCCGGTTCGGCCAGTCGAAGTACGGCCTGTCGCGCACCTTCACTGTCGTCCGCGACCTGTTCGAGCTGCGGCGGCTGATGCGCGACGCCTCGGACCCGTCTACGCCGATGCCGGTGATCTACGCGATCGCGGAAATTCGCGAGACGGACCACCGGGACGCCGGGACACCGGGGTATTCTTAGGGTTCATGGCGTACCGCAGCCCCCTCGAGGCGAAGATCGCGAAGAAGGCGACCAAGGCGATCACCGACTTCAACCTGATCGAGAACGGCGACCGGGTGATGGTCGGCGTGTCTGGCGGGAAGGACTCGTGGGCGCTCATCCAGATCCTGGACGAGCTGCGGCAACGGGCGCCGATCGATTTCTCGCTCGTCGCCGTCAACGTCGACTCCGGCTACAAGGACTACAAGCACGACGTCATCGCCCGCACCTGCGAGGAGCGCGGCTGGGAGTACCGGATCGAGCACACGTCGATCGGCGACGTGATGGACGACCTGCTCGAGGCCAATGCCACGCCCTGTTCGCTCTGCGCGCGGCTGCGCCGCGGCGTGCTGTACCGGATTGCGAGCGAGGTCGGCGCCACCAAGATTGCGCTCGGCCACCATCTCGACGACTTCATCGAGACGCTGCTCCTGAACCTGTTCTTCGCCGGGTCGCTGAAGGCGATGCCGGCGCGGCTGGTTTCGGACAACGGCGAGCACACAGTCATCCGGCCGCTCGTCTACGTCGAGGAAGCCGAGGCGCGGTTGTACGCGAAGGAGCGGGGGCTGCAGATCATCGGCTGCTGCTGCCCGGCGTGCGGCGACCTGAGCCTGCAGCGGCAGCGCGTCAAGCGCCTGATCACCGACCTCGAGGTCGAGCATGCCGGCGTGAAGCAGTCGATGCTCAAGGCGCTCGGCAACGTCATGCCGCGCCACCTGCTCGATACGCGCCTGAACCCGAGCGGCGAGCTGCGCGACAGCGTCGCGCTGCGGCTCGAGGACGAGACCGTTTCCAACCTGATCCAGATCCGCCACTAGTCGATGCGCGCCGTCGTCCAGCGCGTGGCCCGGGCTCGCGTGACGGTCGGCGACCGCGTGGCGGGCGAGATCGGCCCCGGGCTGCTGGTGCTGCTCGGGGTGGCCGCGCCCGACACGGCTGCCGATGCGGCCTACGTCGCCGGCAAGATCCGCGACATCCGCATCTTCGACGGCCCGGAGGGCAAGGGGATGGACCGTTCCGTGGCCGACGCTGGCGGCGCAGTGCTGGTGGTCTCCCAGTTCACCCTCTACGGCGACATCCGCAAGGGGCGGCGGCCGGCGTTCGACGTCGCGGCGCGCCCCGGCCAGGCGCGCGAACTCTACGAGGCAGTCGTGAGAGAATTGCGCGCGGCACAACTCCAGGTCGCGACCGGCGAGTTCCAGGCGATGATGCGCGTGGAGCTCGTCAACGACGGCCCGGTAACCATCCTCATCGACAGCACAAAGACGTTCTGATGAAGCTCCTGGCGTGTGCGTTCGTCCTCATCCCGGCGCTGGCCTTCGGCCAGCAGCGCCCCCTCGTCACCGAAGATCCCGAAACGATCGGCGCCGAGCGCGTGCTGATCGAGGCCGGGTTCGACCATGTCCGCGCGGCGGAGTTTCCGGTGTCCGGCTTGAAGGGGAACCTGACGCGGTTCCCGCTGATCGGCATCAGCTTCGGCATCGGCGATATCGGCGAAGTGCAGATTGACGGCGGGCTCTACAACCGCCTGTCGATCACCGACCGCCGAATGGCGCCGCTCTCTCACGTGGTCACGGCGACCGGTGATTCCACCGCGGACGTCGAGGACATGATGGTCGGCACCAAGGTCCGGCTGATTTCGGAAGGCGCGTCGCGGCCGGCGATTGCCCTCCGGTCGGCGGTGAAGATCCCCAACGCCGGCAACGAGAGCGGGCTGGGGCTCGACACGATGGACTTCCATTCCACCGTGCTCATTGCCAAGACGGTGCAGTCGGTCCGGCTGGTCGGCAACATCGGCCTCGGCATCCTCAGCGACCCGACGCGCGGCGATCGGCAGAACGACGTGGTCCTGTACGGCCTGTCGTTTGCGCGGGCCGTCAGCGCCGGCGCGGAGGTCGTCGGCGAAATCAACGGCCGGCTCGATACCCGCAACGGCGAGCCGCCGCCCGGCACCGAGTCGCGCAGCATGGGCCGGTTCGGCGCCCGCTACACGACCGGCAGTTTCCGCCTGGACGGCGCGCTGCTGTTCGGGATCACCGCCAACGACCCGGGCTTCGGGGTCACCGGAGGCTTCACCTACGTCTTCAGCGGGTTCAGGCTGCCGTGAGAACCGAGTCGTTCCTTCTTCCCGGTTCCCGCTTCCCCGTTCGTGTTCTCGTTCGATTGGCACATGGTTCAGCGTCCGGAGTCTTTCAAAGCCGGCGTCGTCGCGTGCGTCGAGCCGGGAGATCCGAACCTGAACACGAACGGGGAAGCGGGAACAGGGAAGGATGAACGGCATGCGCGTGATCAAATCGCACGCGTACGGGAACGACTTCCTGCTCGTGCCGGGGGCGGCGCCGGCCGATGCGGCGAGGCTGACGCAGCGTCTCTGCCATCGGCATGAAGGCATCGGCGCCGACGGCGTGATCTTCTGCGAGCTGCGCGACCGTGGCTCGACGATGACGCTGCTCAACGCCGATGGCAGCCCGTCGGAGCTGTCGGGCAACGGCCTGCGCTGCCTCGCGGCCTACGTGGCGCGCGAGCAGCAGCTCCGCGATGGCGACACGGTGACCGTGGACACGGGCGCCGGCACCAAGGTGCTCGAGTTGCTCGGACGCGACGGCGGCCGGTACCGCTTCCGGGCGGCGATGGGCGCGCCGACCGACCTGCGCCAGGTGAAGATCCCGGTGCTCGGTGAGACGATCACCGCCTCGGTGCTCGGCATGGGCAACCCGCAGTGCGTGGTCCTCGGCCCGTTGCCGGACAGCGCGCGATTCCATAAGCTCGGGCCGGCGCTGGCGACGCACGCGCTGTTCCCGGCCGGCACCAACGTCGAGTTCGCGGTCGTCGAGGCGCCTGAGCGCGTCCGCATCGTGATCTGGGAGCGCGGCGTCGGGCCAACGACCTCGTCGGGCACCGGTTCATCGGCGGCGGCGGTGGCCGCGGCGGCGCATGGCGGCGCCGCCCGGGACGTGGAGGTGATCGCCCCCGGCGGATCGCAGCGCGTGGAGTGGCGCGATGACGGGGTGTACCTGACCGGGTGGGCCGAGCTCGTGCTGGAAGGGGAGTGGATTGCGGACACTGCATAAGGCCCGCGAGAACGTCGAGGTCTATTCGCCCGCCGAAGAGCAGTTCAACCGGCGCCGGCAGACGGTCGGCCTGATCCTGGCACCGATCGTCCTCGTCGGCATGATCGCCGCGCCGATCCCGATCGCCGAAGAGGCGCACAGGATGGCCGGCATCCTGGCCATGGTGGTCGTCCTCTGGATCACCGAGGCGCTGCCGCTGTCGGTCACCGCCCTGCTCGGGCCGACGCTGGCGATCATCCTGCAGGTGGCGCCGGCGCGCGCCGCGCTGGCGCCGTTTGCCGACCCGATCATCTTCCTCTTCATCGGCGCGCTGATCCTGGCCGAGGCGATGTTCGTCCACGGGCTCGACCGGCGCATCGCGTTCGGCGCGCTCGCATGGAAGTTCGTCGGCTCGAGCGCCGGCCGGATCCTGATCGTGTACGGCGGCGTCGCCACCGTGCTGTCGATGTGGATCAGCAACACCGCCACGACGGCGATGATGTTTCCGATCGGGCTGTCGATCGTCGCCCACGTCAGCGAGGCCAACCGCGGGCGGAACGTCACCGGGTTCGCCACGGCGATGATGCTGATCACGGCCTTCGGCGCCTCCATCGGCGGCCTGGCGACGCCGGTGGGGACGCCGCCGAACCTGATCGGCATCGGCATGATCGAGCGGATCACCGGCGCCGATATCGGCTTCCTCAACTGGATGGCGCTCGGCGTGCCGGCGGTCATCGTCATGTTTGCCGCCCTGTGCGCCGTCTTCTATTTCCTCGCGGTGCGCGGCACCCACGTCGGCGAGTCGGGCACGGAAGTGGTGCAGCGCGAGCTGGCACTGCTCGGCCCGATGTCCCAGGGCGAGCGCAACGTACTGATCGCGTTCGGCGCGACGGTCGCGCTCTGGGTGGCGCCCGGCGTGTTCGCGCTGGCCGGCGCGGCGGATGCCCCCTTTGCCCAGACCTACGCTGCGGCGATGCCCGAAGGGGTCGCGGCGATGGTCGGCGCGGTGCTGCTGTTCCTGCTGCCGGTCAACTGGCGGGCGCGCCAGTTCACGCTGACGTGGGACCAGGCCTCGAAGATCGACTGGGGCATCATCCTGCTCTACGGCGGCGGCCTGGCGCTTGGGACCCTCTCGTTCGAGACCGGGCTCGCGGAGGCGATGGGCCGGGGCATCACCGCCACGCTCCCGTCCCCCGACACGACCTCGCTGACGATCCTGTTCACCGCCACGGCGATCCTGCTGTCGGAGACGACGTCGAACACCGCCGCCGCAAACATGATCATCCCGGTGGCGATTGCCGTCTCCGAGGCGGCCGGCGTACGCTCCATCGAGCCGGCGCTCGGCGCGACGCTGGGCGCCAGCATGGGCTTCATGATGCCGGTCTCGACGCCCACGAACGCCATCGTTTACAGTTCGGGCTACATCCCGATCGGCCAGATGATGCGCTACGGCATCATCCTGGACATCCTCGGGTTCTTCGTGATCACGGCCGTGGTGCTCGGCCTGGCGCCACTGGTGTTCTAGCAGGGCACCCCTCTACGGGGTGCCAGGAGAATGGGAATGCGACTGTGCTTCTCGCTGCTGATCCTGCTCGTTGCCGCCGTTCCAGCCGCGGCACAGGAGCCGGATCCCGACGAGATCCCGTGGACGGTCACCGTCAAGCTGACCGGCGGGCCGAACGATTACGACCGCGAGATCTCGCTGACCCATCTCGGCGCCGTCACCGCCATCGACCGCAAGGCCAGCAAGACCGTCACCGAGCAGTTGTCGGACGACGAGCTGCTGACGATGTCGCTGCTGGCGCGCGGCTATGCGCCCAACGACCTCGTGGACGCGACCTGCACCAACTGCATTGCGTATGTGTTGAGCATCGACGCCAACGGGCGCATCTATTCGGTGAGCTTTACCGAGCGCCAGCTGGCCAGTTCGGGCGCCGAGACGTTGGTCAGGGCGATGCGGCGAATCCTGACCCGGATGCTCGTCCTCGGCTAAATCTTCGTACTCCGCCTACCGCCGGCGTCGCGCCGACTGCGACGTCGCTTCCGCATCCAGCTCCGTCAGCACGTCCTCGATCCGCGCTTTCGCGCCGTCCAGCAACGCCGGAATCGCCTGGTAGTCACCCGCCTGGATCGCCGCGCCCGCTTTTTGCACGTCGTCGTCAACTGTGGCGATGGCGGCTTCGAGCGGACGCAGCGTTCGCTGTGGGACGCGGGCGGCGCGCGCCGCCTCGACGCGCGATCGGGCCTGCGAGACCAGGGCGGTGAGTTCGGCGAGCCCGCGCTCCGCCTCGCCGCGGAGGCGGGCCTTGGTGTCGGCGGCTTCGCGGGCGGCGTTCTGCGCCTGCTCGCGGCTGGTGAGGGCGTTGTCGAGCGCCAGGCGGTAGTCGCCGGCGGCCACGGCCTCCTCGGATCGCGTGAGCGCATCGGTGGCGGCGGAGAAGCTCCCGGCGGCGTACTGCTCCGCGCCGGCGGCGCGCGCCGCCTCGATGGCGCCGAGGGCCTGGTCCATTTCCTTGTTCGGGGGTTCACCGCACGCGATTGCCGCCATCGCGAGCGCAAGAGACAGGGGCAGCAACCAACGGGGCATCCGTCCGAGTATAGACCGATGAAAGACGTTGCGCCGCACGATCGTCCGCGCGAAAAGCTGTCGCGCCTCGGGCCGGCCGGGCTCGGCGACAACGAGCTGCTGGCGCTGGTGCTCGGCAGCGGGTCGCGTGATCGCGATGCGCTGCACCTGGCGAACCGCCTGCTGGCCGAGTCGGGCGGCGTCCACGGGCTGACGCGCTGCCTGGTGGGCAACCTGCGGGCGGTGCCTGGCGTCGGCGCGGCGCGCGCCGCGCAGATCCTCGCCGCCGTCGAACTGGGGCGGCGCACGCTCGTCCGCGGCGGAGCCGAACGGCCGCGGCTGACGACGCCGCGGCAGCTGGCGTCCTACCTGCTGCCGCAGTACGGTTCCGGGCCGGTGGAGCAGTTCGGCATCGTGATGCTCGACACCAAGCACCGGATGATCCGGATCAAGGTCGTCTCCACCGGCTCGCTCGACGCGACGGTGGTGCACCCGCGCGAGGTCTTCCGCGAGGCGGCGTCCGCCGCCGCCGCTGCCATCGTCCTGTTCCACAACCACCCGTCGGGCGACCCGACGCCCAGCCCCGACGACCTGATCCTGACGACGCGCATGGTCAACGCCGGCGACATCATGGGGATCGATGTGGTCGATCACCTGATCCTGGCCGACCAGCGCTACTTCTCGCTGGTCGAGAGCGGACGCTTGCCGCAGCGCATGACGTAGAGACCGCGGGGACTGAGGCCGCAGTCTAACCACAGAGCCGCGGGGGCACGGGGACCGCGCGAAGCGCGGCGCGCCACCGGCGCCAGCCTCTGCGCGTCTCGGTGTCTCTGTGGCCCCGTGGTTAAGCTGCGTGCTCCGCCAGTCTCCAAATCCCTGACAAGTCGACTAAGATCAAGAGATCGTGCGGCTCCTCTATTTTGACTGCTTCTCCGGCGCGGCCGGCGACATGGTGCTCGGCGCGTTGATCGATGCCGGCGTGCCGTTCGAGGACGTGCGCCGGGCTCTGGGGAGCCTGGCGGTGGACCCGGAGGCGGTGTCGGTCGAGCGCGTCCTCCGCTGCGGCGTGTCGGCGACGAAGTTCCACGTCCGCGGGGAAGCGCATCCGCACGACCATGACCATGCGCACGACCACGAGCATGGCCACGATCACGGGCATCACCACGAGCATGGGCATCACCACGATGCCCCTTCGCACCCCCGCACCCCCGCACCCTCGCACCACGAAACCGTCCACCACCACGCGCACCGGTCGCTGAAGGAGATCGGGCGGCTCATCGACGGGTCGGCGTTGGGCGCTGCGGGGAAGGAACGGGCGAAGGAACTGTTCGCGCGGCTCGCGGAAGCCGAGGCGGCCATCCACAACATGCCGGTCGAGCAGGTCCACCTCCACGAGGTCGGCGCCCTCGACTCCATCGTCGACATCGTCGGCAGCGTCTTCGCGCTCGAGGCGCTCGGCGTGTCAAGGGTTGTGGCGTCGCCGCTCAACGTCGGCAGCGGCATGATTCGCTCGGCCCACGGGCGCTACCCGGTGCCGGCCCCGGCCACGGCCCGGCTGCTGACCGGCGCGCCGATCTATTCAGGGCCGCCGCAGGCGGAACTGGTGACGCCGACCGGCGCGTTGCTCGTCACCGGGTACGCCTCGAGTTTTGGGCCAGTCCCCGCCATGCGCCTGGAGAAGATCGGCTACGGCGCCGGCACGCGTGACTTCAAGGACACCCCAAACGTGCTGCGGGTGCTCATCGGCGAAACGGCTTCCGATGCCCCCTCGCACGCCGTCGTCGTGATGGAAGCCGAGATCGACGACATGAACCCGCAGATCTTCGGCGTGGTCATGGATCGGCTGCTGGCCGCCGGCGCGCTCGACGTCTTCTACACGCCGATCCAGATGAAGAAGAACCGTCCCGGTACGCTCCTGACGGTTGTCGCCGCGCCGGACGCGCGGGAGCGGCTGGCTGCGATTCTCTTCCGGGAGACGACGACGATCGGCGTGCGCTACCGCGAGATGGTGCGCGAATGCCTCGACCGGGAAATAGTCACGGTGCGGACGCCGATGGGGGAGGTCCGCATCAAGGTGGCGCGGCGTGACGGCGAGCTGTTCAATGCGTCGCCCGAGTTCGACGACCTGGCGCGACTGGCGGAGGCATCGGGCCGGCCGGTCAAGGACGTGCAGGCGGCGGCCATGAAGGCGTTTCTCGACAGCGGGCAGCAGGCCGCGGGCGGCGGGCGGTAGGCGTGAGTGATTCGTTCTTCATCACGACAGCGATCGACTACGTCAACAGCCGGCCCCATCTCGGCACGGCGTACGAGAAGATCACCGCGGACGTCATCGCGCGCTACAAGCGGCTCGCAGGCATCGACACCCATTTCCTCATGGGTAACGACGAGCACTCGCAGAATGTCTACAAACGTGCTGTCGAAAAGGGGCTCGATCCGAAGGCCTATTGCGATCAGATGGAGCGAGAATTCCGCGCAGTCTGGTCTCAACTGGACATTTCGTTCGACGACTTCATCCGCACCACCGAGCCGCGCCATCGGGCCGCCGTGCAGAAGCTGGCGCAGGCGTGCTTCGACAAAGGCGACATCTACGAGGGGTACTACGAGGGGTGGTATTGCGTCTCCTGCGAGGCCTTCAAGCAGGAGAAGGACCTCATCGAGGGGAAGTGTCCGCTCCATCCCACGCTGACTCCCGAGTGGATTCGTGAGAAGAACTACTTCTTCCGCCTCTCGAAGTATCGGGACCCGCTGCTGGCCCACTTTCACGCGAATCCGTCATTCCTCCAGCCCGAGAGCCGCCGCAACGAGATAGTCCGGCTCCTGGAAGCCGGGCTGGAGGACATCTCGGTCAGCCGCGCCGGCCAGTTGTGGGGAATTCCGCTGCCGTTCGCGCCCGACAACGTGGTCTATGTCTGGTTCGACGCCCTCATCAACTACGCGGCGGCGGTCGGTTATGGCACTGACGCGGCGCAGTTCGCCAGGTGGTGGCCGGCCGATCTGCACGTGATTGGCAAGGACATCACCCGCTTCCACACTGTGGTCTGGCCGGCGATGCTCATGAGCGCCGGGCTCCCGCTGCCGCGGCAGGTATTCGGCCACGGCTGGGTGAACTTCGGCGGCCAGCGCATGAGCAAGTCCCTGGGCACGAGCCTCGACCCCGCTGACGTCGCGGCCCGGTTCGGTCCGGACCCGCTGCGGCTCTACCTGGTGAAGGAGATTTCGTACGGGGGTGACGGCGACTTCACCTGGGAACGGTACGAAGAGCGATACAACGTCGACCTGGCCAATAACCTTGGGAACCTGGTGAGCCGCGTGGCGGCGATGGCCGGCCGTTATTTCGATGGCGAGCTGCGGCCGACGGGGGACACGTCAGTCCAGCTGAGAGACCTCCCGGACGAAGTAGCGGCCTTTTACCAGAAGGCGATGAACGAGTACTCGCTGCATTCGGCCGTGGCGTACGTGTTTCGCCTCGTCGACGCGACGAACCTGCACATCGCCAATGAGGCCCCGTGGCAGCTGGCCAAGGATCCCGCTCAACGAGATCGACTTCAGCAGGTCCTGTTCGATGCGGCCGAAGCCATCCGCCTCGCCGCGGTCCTGTTGCTGCCGGTGATGCCGCAATCGTGCGCCGAGATTCTGCGCCGGGTCGGCGAGACGCGCGACGCGTCGTCGCTCCGGCTCGACGTGGACGGCCGATGGCGCAGCACCGGGACACGGCGAATTCAACAGGGCGCGGTGATGTGGCCGCGCGCGGAGGAGAAGAAGTTGGACGATCAGACCCCAGGCATCCCAGCCAACCCAGCGACCCAGCCGCCGGCTCCGGCTCCGGCTCCGGCACCAGCGGCCCCGGCCGCGGCACCCGCCGATGACACTCGCATTGCCATCGACGATTTCATGAAGGTGGAGCTGCGCACGGCCCGCATTCTCGAGGCAGAGGCGGTGCCGAAGTCGAAGAAGCTGATCAAGCTGACGGTGGACGTCGGCACCGAGCGCCGGGTCATCCTGGCCGGCATTGCCGAGGCGTATCAGCCTGAGGAACTGGTCGGTAAGACCATCGCCATCGTCGCCAACCTGAAGCCGGCGAAGCTGATGGGGATCGAGTCGAACGGCATGGTGCTCGCCGCCAGCCCCGAAGGCGGGAAGCCGACGCTGATCACGTTTTCCGAGGGTGTCGAGCCGGGATGGCGCGTGCGCTAGTCGACACCCACTGCCACATCGCCGGTCCCGAGTTCGCGGACGATCTCGATGCGGTGATCGGCCGCGCCCGTGACGCCGGGCTCGCGCACGCCTTCGTCATCCTGGCGGCCGACGATGAGCCCGAGCTGCAGCAGGCGGCCGAGGTCAGCGCCCGCTGGCCTGACGTGCGGTTTGCGATCGGCGTGCATCCGCACGCGGCGGGGAAGTTCCCGGACGGCGAGTCGGCGGCCAGGCAGGTGCGCCGGTGCATTGCCGACCAGCCGCTGACCCGTGCGGTCGGCGAGATTGGGCTCGATTACCACTACGACTTCGCACCGCGCGACGCCCAGCAGGCGGTCTTTCGGGCGCAGACCGCCCTCGCGCGCGAGCTGGGGCTGCCAATCGTCATCCACACCCGCGAGGCCGAGGACGACACGTTTGCCATCCTGGCCGAGTCTGCGGCACGCGGTGTGACCGGCGCCTTTCACTGCTTCACCGGCGACCGCGACATGGCACGGCGCGCGCTCGACATCGGCTTCTACATCTCGCTGGCCGGCATCGTCACGTTCCCGCGCGCGCTCGAGCTGAAGGAAGTGGCGAAGATGGTGCCGCTCGGGCGGTTGCTGATCGAGACCGACAGCCCGTTCCTGGCACCCGTGCCACACCGCGGCGGTCGCAACGAGCCGGCGCACGTGACGCGCGTGGCGGAGGTGATTGCCGAGCTCCGCGGCGCCACGCCTGAGGCGATCGGCGAGGCCGCGCTCGCCAACTTCACCCGGCTGTTCAGGCCGTAACTGCTATCATTGTCGCGCTTGCAGCCTGCCGCCCAGAAGCCGTCGTACCTCACGCTTGCCCAGCTGTTCGAGCCGATCCGCGACGACCTGAAGCGCGTCGAGGCCGAGTTCGCGAAGCACGTCGAGTCGCAGGTCCCGCTCATTCCGGCCATGGGGAAGTACGTCCAGGCCGGCGGCGGCAAGCGCATTCGCCCCGCGGTCCTGCTGATGGCGGCGCGCATGGCCGGCTATCGCGGCGAGTATGGGCCGCTGTTCGGCTCGGTGGTGGAGTTCATCCACACCGCGACCCTCGTCCACGACGACATCATCGACGAGTCCGAGGTGCGGCGCGGCCGCCAGGCGGTGCACGCGAAGTGGGGCAACGACGTCACCGTGCTCCTCGGCGACTTCCTCTACATCAAGTCGATGTCGATGGCGCTGACGCTCGACAGCCTCGACGTGATCAAGGTGCTGTGCGAGGTGACGCTGCGGATGATCGAAGGCGAGATCTACCAGCTCACCAAGAACGGCGTCGTCGACCTGAGCGAGGAGGAACACCTCGACATCGTCCGTCGCAAGACGGCCTACCTGTTTGCCGGGTCGGCGAAGATCGGCGGCATGCTGGCGCCGGCGACGCCGGCGCAGCTCGACGCGCTGTGGGACTACGGCTTCAACATCGGCATGGCCTTCCAGCTGGTCGACGATCTGCTCGACTACACGGGCGACGAGGTCGCGCTCGGCAAGCCGGTCGGCGGCGACTTGCGCGAAGGAAAGATGACGCTGGCGGTGATCCACCTGCTGGCTCGGGACCCGCGCGCCGCGGCGCTGATCCGCAAGATTGTCGGCGAGCGCGATGCAACCCTCGAGGAGTGGCGTGAGCTCCGCGCGTTGCTGGCGCAGCACCGGTCGATGGACTACGCCTACGGCGCGGCCACGGACTACGTCGAGCGCGCCAAGCAGGCGCTGTACGCGTTTCCGGCCTCCGCCGAGCGCGAGGCGCTCATGTACCTGCCGGACTACGTCCTGTCGCGAGATCGGTGAACCCCGCCGAACGACTCGAAGAGCTCCGGCGGCTCCTTCGCTACCACGAGGAGCGCTACTACGTCCTGAACCAGCCGGAGATCGCCGACGCCGAGTTCGACGCCCTGATGAAGGAGCTCGAACGGCTCGAGGCCGAGAACCCGGACCTCGTCACGCCCGATTCCCCGACACAGCGCGTCGGCGGCCGTCCTGACAGCGCATTCGCCACCGTCACGCACGCCGAGCCGATGCTCAGCCTCGACAACGCGTACTCCGAGGAGGAGCTGCGCGCCTTCGACGAGCGCGTGCGCAAGGGGCTGGAGACGGCCGACGCCCTCGACTACGTGGCGGAGCTGAAGATCGACGGCCTCAGCATCGCGCTGACGTATCGCGATGGCCTCCTCGTGCGCGGCGCCACGCGCGGCGACGGCACCCGCGGCGAGGAGGTGACGCCGAACGTGCGCACGATTCGCGCCATCCCGCTGCGCCTCAATACCCCTGTTGCGAGCGAGATTGAGGTTCGCGGCGAGGTCTACCTGCCGCGCAAGGCGTTCGAGCGAATCAACCGGGAACGGGAGGAGAGTGGCGACCCGCTCTTCGCCAACCCGCGCAATGCCGCGGCCGGGACGATGCGGAATATCGAGCCGCGGCTGGTGGCGAAACGAGGGTTGAGCGCGTTCACCTATCAGGTCGTGGGCGGCGATCGCGGGACGCACGCGGACACGCTCACCTGGCTCCGGGACGCCGGCCTGCCCGTCGAACGCCACTGGCGCCGCTGCCACGGCATCGACGAGCTCCTGGCCTTCGTCCACGAATGGGGCGAGAAGCGGCGGACGCTCGACTTCGACACCGACGGCGTCGTCGTCAAGCTGGACGAACTGGCGCTGCGCGCCCGCCTCGGCACGACGAGCAAGTTCCCGCGCTGGGCGATCGCCTTCAAGTTCCCGGCGGAGCAGAAGACGACGCTGTTGCGGAAGATCGAGGTCAATGTCGGCCGCACCGGCGCGGTCACGCCGTTCGCCATGCTCGAGCCGGTGTTCATCGCCGGATCGACGATCTCGATGGCCACGCTGCACAACGCCGAGGATCTCGCGCGCAAGGACATCCGCGAGGGCGACTGGGTGATCGTCGAGAAGGCCGGCGACGTCATCCCGCGTGTCGTGGGGCCGGTCCTGGGCAGGCGGCCGCCAGACGCGGTGCCCTGGCAGATGCCGACCGAGTGTCCGCGGTGCGGCGCGGCGCTGCACCGGCCCGACGGGGAGGTCGTCTGGCGCTGCGAGAACATGTCGTGCCCGGCGCGGCTGCAGCGCGGGCTCGAGCACTTCGCGTCGCGGTCGGCGATGAACATCGACGGCATGGGCGAATCGCTGATCGCGCAGGTGATTGCTTCAGGCCTGGTCAAGGACTACGCCGACCTGTATGCGCTGACCCCCGAGCAGCTTGCGGCGCTCGAGCGGATGGGGAAGAAGTCGGCGGCGAACGTGACGGAGCAGATCGATCGCAGCCGCGCCAACGAGCTGTGGCGGCTGATCTACGGCCTCGGCATTCGGCACGTCGGTGAACGGGCGGCGCAGGTGCTGGCGCGCTCGTTCGGCAGCATGGACACGCTCTGTTCGGCCACCGTCGAGCAGTTGCAGGAGACGCCGGAGATCGGGCCCGTCCTGGCGCAGTCGGTGCGTGAGTGGCTCGACGAGCCGCGGAACCGCGCGCTCGTGGACAGGCTGCGCGCGGCCGGGGTCCGCATGGAGATTCCCGAGGAAGAACGGGCCGCGCTCGCGACGCCCGGGCCGCTCACCGGCCGGACCTACGTGCTGACCGGCACCCTGGAGTCGATGACCCGCGAAGAGGCCGCCGCGGCCATCGAGCGCCTCGGCGGGAAGGTGGCGGGATCGGTCAGCAAGAAGACGACGGCCGTTATTGTCGGGGCGGAAGCCGGCAGCAAGGCGGACAAGGCGCGCGCCCTGGGTATTCCGATGCTCGACGAAGCGGCGTTTCGGGCGATAATCGGCCTATGAGTCGGCGGTTCCTGGCCGTCACGCTTTGCCTGGCGGCCACCATTGCGTTCATGGTTGGCCTGATCGTCGCCGGCTCGATGACGCCGAGCATGGCGGTGTCGGCGCCCTCGGCCCCTGATGCTCAGCGGGCCATCAGCCCGGCCAGCGTCTCGATTCTTCCGGGCGCGGTGTCGTTTGCCGACGTTGCCGAACGCCTCAATCCCGCGGTCGTCAATATCGACGCCACGTCGCGGGGGTCCGGCCGCGTGCGCCGCACGCAGCGCGGCCTGCCGCTGCCGGATGCCGACCCACCCGAGCTCTTCGATACGCCTCAGCAGCGGGACCGCGGCGACGGCCCGCGCCGCGGCGCCGGGACCGGCTTCTTCATCGACGCGACCGGCCACATCCTGACCAATCACCATGTGATCGAAGGGGCGGACCGCATCATGGTGCGGCTGACCGACGGGCGTACGCTGCGTGCCGAGGCGATTGGCTCCGACCCGGACACCGACATCGCCCTGATCAAGGTCGAGTCACGCCAGCCGTTTCCCGTCGCGCCGCTGGGCGACTCGAGCAGCCTGCGGGTTGGGGAGTGGGTCGTGGCCATCGGCAACCCGCTCGCCTACGAGCACACGGTCACCGTGGGCATCGTCAGCTACATCGGCCGGAAGCTGTTCGACTCGTCGCTCGACCGGTACATCCAGACCGACGCCGCGATCAATTTCGGCAACAGCGGCGGGCCGCTGATCAACGCCAAGGGAGAGGTCATCGGCATCAACTCGGCGATCAGCTCGCGCGCCTCGAACATCGGCTTCGCCGTGCCGATCAACCAGGCGAGTGAGATCCTGCCGCAGCTGATGGAGCGCGGCTACGTGTCGCGCGGCTACATCGGCGTCATGCTGCGCGACGTTGACCCCGACTTGCAGCGTTCGCTTGACCTGCCGCAGGCCTCGGGCGCGCTCGTGCAGGATGTCACCGCCGGTTCGCCCGGCGACCGCGCCGGCATCCGCACCTACGACCTGATCGTGGCCGTCGACGGCCGCGCCATCGCCGGCAACGACGAGTTGATCGAGCTGATCGCCTCGCGCGATCCCGGCTCGGTGGCCAACCTGCAGATCGTACGCGACGGCCGGCCGATGAACCTTGGCGTGAAGCTCGCCGAGCGGCCGCGGCGGGCGCGCCGCGTCGAGAACAGCGACGAGGCGCCCCAGCCGTCCAGCCGCCGCGACATGGGGCTCGGGCTGTCAGTGCGCGAGCTCGACGGCGGGTTCAGCGAGCGGTTCCGCGTGCCTGATACGGTCGAGGGCGTCATCGTCTCGCGCGTCGAGCCGCTCAGCCCGGCCTTCGATGCCGACATCGAGCGCGGGCACATCGTCCTCGAAGTGAACCGGAAGCCGGTGCGCAGCATCGAGGACTACCGGCGGCTCACCGCGGGCGCGCGGTCGGGCGATGTCTTCACGCTGTATCTCTACAAGCCCGAGCTCGACGGCGGGCAGCGCGCGCTCCACACCGTCAAGGTCGATTGAAGCCCCGTTGAAACCCCGCGTTCTCGTCATCGACGATGAGGCCGCCATCCGCGACTCGCTGCGGATGATCCTCGAATACGAAGACTACGAGTTCACCGGCGCCGCCTCGGGACCGGAAGGCGTCGCGCTGGTGCGCAAAGATCCGCCCGACCTCGTCATCCTCGACATCAAGATGCCCGGCATGAGCGGCCTCGAGGCGCTCGCCGAGATCCGCAAGACCGACGAGTCGTTGCCGGTGGCGATGATCTCGGGCCACGGCACGATTACCGACGCCATGCAGGCGACCCGCCTGGGCGCCTTCGACTTCATCGAGAAGCCGTTCACCAGCGAACGCGTGCTGGTGACCGTCGCCAAGGGGATCGAGCTGCGCTCACTGCGGCGCGAGAACCGCGAGCTCAAGCTGGCGATGGAGTCGAAGTACGAAATCGTCGGCAACAGCCCGTCGCTGCGCAAGGTGCTCGAATCGGTGCAGCGGGCGGCGCCGACCAACGCCACCGTGCTCCTGCTGGGGGAGAGCGGCGTCGGCAAGGAGCTGGTGGCGCGGACCATCCACCGCAACAGCCCGCGGGCGGGGCAGCGCTTCATCCAGGTGAACTGCGCGGCCATTCCCGAGGAGCTGATCGAGTCGGAGCTGTTCGGCCACGAGAAAGGGTCGTTCACCGGCGCCACCGAGAAGCAGGTGGGGAAGTTCGAGCAGGCCGATCGCGGGACGATCTTCCTCGACGAGATAGGCGACATGAGCCCGAAGACGCAGGCGAAGGTGCTGCGCGTGCTGCAGGAGCAGGAGGTCGAGCGGCTCGGGTCGGCGCGGACGATCAAGGTGGACGTGCGCGTCATTGCCGCCACCAACAAGAACCTCGAGGACGCCATCGACCGCGGCGAGTTCCGCGAGGACCTCTACTTCCGCCTGAACGTCATTCCGATCGTGGTGCCGCCGTTGCGCGAACGGCGCGAGGACATCCCCGCGCTCGTCCAGCACTTCGCGAAGCGGTCAGCCGAGGAGCACAACCTCAAGCCGCGCACGTTCGATCCGCGCGCCATGGAGGGGCTGCAGCGCTACCGTTGGCGCGGCAACATCCGCGAGCTGCGCAACACCATCGAGCGGGTGATGATCATGGCCGCCGACGACGTCGTGCGGGTTGAGGATCTGCCGGCCGATGTGCGCAGCGGTGAGTCACCGGCTGCCGCGGTGAAGGTGGAAGCACCCGGTGGCGCGTCGCCGGCGACGCTGCGCGAGTTCAAGGAGATCGCCGAGCGCGCGTTCCTCGTGCAGAAGCTGCGCGAGAACGGCTGGAACATCTCGAAGACCGCGGAGCTGCTGGAAACGCCGCGCAGCAACCTCTACAAGAAGCTCGAGGCGTACGGGATCAAGCAGGAGATCGACGGGTAGGGAAAGCGTCGCAGCCAGCCGGTAAGCCGAATTCTGTTCCGCCTTCGCCCGCTTGCGCGGGCTACGGCGTGACAATCATTCCTCTAGGCCGGCGATTGCTCGCCGGCTCAAGCGACCTACCCGGTGCCTTCAGGCGGGCAGCCCTCAGGCGGCACCCTATTTGGTCTTGCTCCGTGCGGGGTTTGGCCTGCCACCGACGTTACCGCCGGCGCGGTGCGCTCTTACCGCACCTTTTCACCCTTTCCCTCGCAAGGCGCCCCGTAAAGGGGCGCCCCACTCAGGTGGTTTGTTTTCTGTGCCACTTTCCGTCAGGTCACCCTGCCCGGTCGTTAGCCGGCGCACTGCCCTGTGGAGTTCGGACTTTCCTCTCGCCTTCGCCCTTTTCGGGTCCAACGAACAGGCCCCTTGCGGAGCCTGCCTCGCCGAAGCACCGAAGGTGCGCAGGCGGGCGATTGTCTAGCTGACTGCGACCCTTCATTGTCGCACGAGGCACTAAGCACCAGGCACTAAGCACTAAAATAGCGCCCATGACGCACAGGCTATTCGCCCTGCTCTCGGCCGTCGGCGTGGCGACGGCGCTGGTCTCTGCCCAGGCACCTGCCGGACAGCAGAGCCAGGGCGCGCTCAACCAGCGGCCGGGCGCCGATCGTGAGCCGTCGATCCCGCTGCCGAACATCCGCGAGTACAAGCCGAAGACGACGTTGGTGGTGCCGCAGCACCCGGTGCCGCGGGCGAAGTTCCCGGTGGTCGACATCCACAGCCATCAACCGGCGCCGATTTCGGCAGCGCAGATGGCGACCGTCGTCGGCAGCATGGATCCGCTCAACCTGCGCGTGCTGGTCAACGCCAGCGGCGCCACGGGGGACCGCCTCGTGCAGAGCCTGGCGGCCATCCAGGCGACGCCGCACAAGGACCGGATGGTGATGTTCACCAACATCGGCTTCCGCGACCCGGTGGGCCCCGGGTTCGGGCGGCGGGTGGCGGCGCAGATCGAAGGCGACATCAAAGCTGGAGCGGTCGGCATCGGCGAGATCATGAAGAACTTCGGCCTGTCGGCGACGAAGGCCGACGGCAGCCGCCTGCGCATCGACGATCCCGAGCTGGATCCGATCTGGGAGACGGCGGCGCGGCTGAATGTGCCGGTGCTGATCCATACCGCCGATCCGCAGGAGTTCTTCCGCGAGATCGGTCCCGACAACGAGCGGTTCCTCGAATTGGCACTCTTCCCGAACCGCCGCTATCCGCAGGATCGGTTCCCGAGCTTCGAGCAGATCAGCACCGAGCGCGACAACCTGTTCAAGCGCCACCCGAAGACGACGTTCATCATGGCGCACCTTGGATGGCACGCCAACGACCTGGGGAAGCTGGCGAAGATGTTCGACGAGATGCCGAACGTGTACGGCGAGGTCGGCGCCGTGCTCTACGACCTGGGGCGGCAGCCGCGCGCGGCGCGCGACTTCTTCGTGAAGTACCAGGACCGGGTCCTGTTCGGCAAGGATTCGTACCAGCCCGACGAGTTCCCGTACTTCTTCCGGACGTTCGAGACCGCGGATGAATATTTCGACTACTACCGCGACTATCACGCCTTCTGGAAGTTGTATGGCCTGGCGCTGCCGGACGATGTCCTGCGCAAGCTCTACTATGGGAATGCGCTGAAATTGATGCCGGGAATCCCGCGCGCCGGGTTCCCATAAGCGGCCGGCAACATTTTTGCTGAGCTGATACGCAACATGCCCAACTACCTAGTGACCGGCGGCGCCGGCTTCATCGGATCCCATCTGGCGGAAGAACTGGTGCGTCGCGGTCACCGCGTGCGCGTGGTCGATAACCTCGCCACCGGCAAGCGGCAGAACCTGGCCCATGTGAACGGCATCGAGTTCCTCGAGGGCGACCTGGCGAACCTCGACGTGGCGCGCCGCGCGTGCGAGGGGATGGATTACGTGCTGCACCAGGCGGCGATCCCGTCGGTGCCGCGGTCGGTGCAGGACCCGGTCACGTCGAACCGCGCCAACATCGACGCCTCGCTCAACGTCCTGGTGTCGGCCCGCGATGCCGGCGTGAAGCGCGTCGTCTACGCCGGCTCCTCGTCGGCGTACGGCAACACGCCGACGCTGCCGAAGGTGGAGACCATGCCGACGGCGCCGCTGTCGCCGTATGCGCTGCAGAAGCTGGTGGCGGAGCAGTACTGCCGGATGTTCACGCAGCTGTATGGGCTGGAGACGGTGACCATCCGCTACTTCAACGTGTTCGGTCCGCGGCAGGATCCCTCGTCGCCGTATTCGGGCGTGATCTCGCTCTTCATCAGCGCGCTCTGCGAGGGGCGGCGGCCGACGATCTACGGCGACGGCGAGCACACCCGCGACTTCACCTACGTCGCCAACGTCGTCGACGGCGTGCTGCGCGCGTGCGAGGCGAAGGGCGCCAGCGGGGAAGTCATCAACGTGGCTACCGGGGGCCGCATCTCGCTGAACCAGCTGTTCGCGGCGGTCAAGGAGGCGACCGGGGCGACCGTCGATCCGATCTACGCCGATCCGCGTCCCGGCGACGTGAAGGACTCCCAGGCCGACATCGCCAAGGCCGAGCGCCTGCTCGGCTACCGCCCGATCGTGTCGTTCGACGATGGCCTGGCGAGGACCGTGGAGTGGTTTCGCTCCGCGTCGTTGAGCGTCGCGTAAGCGGCTGCCCTGGGGGCCGGCTTGAGCCGGCCCGCTTCCTTTCACAGTTTCTTCCTCCCCGCGGCGCCAGGCCCAGCCATTCGCGCTAGCATCCCGGCGTGGCCTCGCCCCGCGAGATCCTCCAGCAGGCGATCGACGAGTGCGCCCGCCTTGACGCGCAGTACGCCGCCGCGCGCGAGGAGATCTACGCCCAGCAGCGGGCCGCCCTCCAGACCATTGGCGCCGTCGCGGCGGCGATGGACAAGCGGGACCGGGCGGTCGCGGAGGCCTCCCGTATGTTCGAGAAGCGGGTCATCGCCGTGAAGCAGAAGGCGCGGGACGCCGAGGCCGATTGGCCGGCGGTGCAGGAGGCTGGCGCCGCGAAGGCGGAGCGGGCGTGGCAGGCAGCAGTCCGGAAAGCCGATCAGAAGCGGGCAGTGGCGGTAGCCAAAGTCGAGCGCGAGTACGAGGGGGCGCGGCGTGCCGCGGCCACGTTGACCGGGCCGGCGCTCGACGGCCGGCGGCGGGCCGCACGCGCCAAGCGCGACGAGGGCTTTGCCGACGCCGAGCGTGAGCACCGCGAGGAGACGCAGGCCGCCTGGGTGGCGTTCGAGACGGCCAAGCTCGAGGCACAGGATGCGGCGATAGCCAGCGTCGAGGCGGCGAGACGTGCCGAGGAGATTGACTTGGCCGACGCCGCGGCAGCACGCGATGCCGCGATACGGGATGCCGATGCAGCCCTCGAGGCGGTGATCAGCGCAAACCCGATGGCCCGATCGCTTGCCGAGGCGTTTGCGTTTCGGCTCCAGGAACTCGAGGCCGCCTGTGCGAACGCGAAATCGGCGGTGATGGCGCGCCTGTAGTTGTCGCGGCCTGCATGCCGCGTGAGCCGCGTCATCGGGCTCAACTTTCCAACCCCCATTCTTCCTGACACTTGCGGCTCCGGCGTGCGCGCGCACGCAGCGGCCAGGGGCTTGCCCTCAGTCGGTCGCCCGGGCGGACTGCGGAGAACGCCAGCTGGTTCCCGATCTCCGGCGCTGCGCGGCGCCGCCGGGCGTTTATTCACCATGAGCAGAGGAGGAGTGCATGACTCGGATGTTGACCGGAATGGTGATGCTCGCCTGCGTGCTGACGACCGCGGGTCTGGCGGCGCAGACGTCGAAGGCGGCGCCGACCGCCGCCGCGTCCAGCGCGGCCGTCAACCTGAACTCGGCGACGGCCGGCGAACTGGAGGCCCTGCCGGGCATCGGGGCGGCGACGGCGCAGCGCATCATCGAGTACCGCGAGAAGAACGGCGGCTTCAAGAAGGTCGAGGACCTGATGAATGTGCGCGGCATCGGCGAAGCGAGCTTCCTGAAGCTCAAGCCGATGGTCACGGTGGCGGCACCGCGCACCAGCCGCGCCGCGCAGTAGTCCGCACGGCGGCCGCCGGCTACTCGCTGCTCGACGTCCTCTTTACGCTGGGGGTGCTGACGCTTTTGGCCGGCGTCGCCGTTCCCCAGGCGATCACGACGTTCGAGCGGCCGAGGACACTGGCGGCCGCCCGCTACCTGGCGTCGCGTATGACGCGCGCCCGAACCGAGGCGGTCATGCGCAGCCGGACGGTCGCCTTCCGCCTGTCGCCGGACGGCGACACCCTGCTGGTCGAGGAGTTCGTGGATGGCAACCGCAACGGCGTCCGCACCGCCGAGATCCTGAGCGGTGTCGACCCTCCCGCCGCGGCGCCCATGCGGCTGTCGGATCGGTTTCCGCGTATCAGCGGCGACCTCTCTGGCGCCGTCCTGATGTCATTCACCCCCTACGGCACTGCCACCTCGCGCACGGTGACCCTCCGCGGCGCTGACGGCTCGCAATACGCCGTCCGTGTGCTCGGCGCCTCGGGCCGGACGCGGGTGCTGCGCTACGACACGGCCACCGGCGACTGGGTCGATGCGCTGTGACAGCCGAGCGGCGGCGCTCGCCCCGCCTCACCTGTGAGGACACGGATCCGTTCCGGCGCATACGGTTGCGCACAGGCGCCGAACTGACGGTTATCGACATCGGCCCGCTTGGCGCGCTTGTCGAGAGCACTGCGCGCCTCCTTCCCGGCACCATCGTCGACGTGCAGCTGTACACCTGCCTGGGCCGTGTGGTGGTACGGGCGCGCGTGGTCCGGTCGGCGGTCTCTGCACTGCGTGCCGACCGCGTGGCGTACCGCACCGGACTCTCTTTCGAACGGTCCGTGGAACTCGCCCCAGCGCCCGCCTTGAGCGCATGAATGGCGCGTTGGGTAGTCGTTTCACCGGTGTTCAACGAGTTACAGGTCGCGCATGGGCACTAACTACCCGGAAAGCCGCGAGCGCCAGGTGCGTGGCCTTCGCAAGGCCGACATCACCACTCCCGAACGCACTGCATGGACAGCGCGGCCGTGAGGCGGCCGCTGGTATTCCGCTTGTTTAGGTGACGGGCACAACCCAGTGACGGAGCCTGCCATGCCTTCTGCAGCGATCACCGATGTCCTGAGCGCGGTTGCCTCGGCCCTTGCCGCCTCGTCCGGCGGTGTCGATCTGCACGGCGTCTTCGAGTACGAATCGCGGCGCCTGCTGCGGGCGAAGGCGCTGCGCCTCCGCGAGGTCCCCGCGCGCTTCCATGCCAGGCTCGTCACGCCGACCCGCAGCACCGAGTCGGTCGTGCTGGGCGTGCCGTCCGCCGACCCGCGGCGGCAGGCGGTCCTCGAAGTGGCGTTCGACTCGGGGCTCGCGCCGGCGCCGGAACAGGAGCAGGCACTGACCGCCCTGGCCCATCTCGGGGGGCTCGTGCTCGAGGCCAATCGGGCGCGGGCCAGCCTCGTGGCACGGCGCGACGATGCGGCGGCGCCGCTCATCGGAACGAGCGGTCGCATGCAGGCGGTGCGCGAGCGCGTGGAGCGCGTGGCGCTCACTGATTTCGCGGTGTTGATCGAGGGGGAGTCCGGAACCGGCAAGGAGTTGGTGGCGCGCCAGATCCACGAGCTCTCGCGTCGCCGGGGCGGACCGTTCGTGCCGGTCAACTGCGCCGCCATTGTCGAGACGCTGCTCGAAGCGGAGCTCTTCGGCATCGAGGAGCGCACCGCGACCGGTGTGCGCGGCCGCCGCGGCAAGTTCGAACACGCCGATGGCGGCACCCTGTTCCTCGACGAGATCGCCGATCTGTCGATGGCCGCCCAGGCGAAGCTGCTGCGGGCGATCCAGGACCTGTCCGTGGAGCCGGTCGGCACCACGGGGACGAGGCGTGTCAACACGCGCATTGTGGCGGCAACCAACCGGTCGCTTTCCGACATGGTGTCAAAGGGACTGTTCCGGTCCGACCTCTATTACCGGCTCAGCGGCGTCGAGATCCACGTGCCGCCGCTGCGCGACCGCCGCGAAGACATCATCGAACTGGCCGGCTACTTCCTGGCCCGCCACCGCAATGCGCACGACCTCTCGCTGACCGAGGCGGCGCGCGATGCACTGGCCATCTATCACTTTCCGGGAAACGTCCGCGAACTCCAGCGGGTGATTGAGCGCGCGGTGGCGCTGGCCGCTTCGCGGCAAATCGAGCTGGACGATCTGCCGCCCCAGGTGCGGGGCGAGTACATGCACGTCCTGGAGCCGTCAATGTCCGCCGGTGACTCAATGCGGGCGTGGGGCAGCCGCTATGCGCGGCTGGTGTTCGAGCGGAGCGGCCGGAACAAGCGCCGGGCCTGCCGAATCCTCGACATCAGCTACCACACGCTGCAGGCCTACCTGCGCTACTCGCGAACCGATTCGGTCAACGCGACCAAAAGCACACCGGCCTGGGTCCGCTCGATGAGCGAGACGACGCCGCAGGACCGATCCTCAGGCGCCGACGCACAGGTTCAGGAGGGAAGGCAGCCGGTATGACGTAAAATTGACGGGTTGTCTTCCTCACCACTGCTCACGACACCCTTACATTCACGCCACGTCGCGCTTGGCGCGCGCATGGTGCCGTTTGCCGGCTGGGACATGCCGGTCGAGTATTCCGGCATCACCGCCGAGCACATGGCCGTGCGCGCACGCGCCGGGCTGTTCGACGTCAGCCACATGGGCGAGATCGAGATTGCCGGCAAGGACGCCCTGGCGGCGGTCCAGCGGATCTCGAGCAACGACGCCAGCCGGCTGCAGATAGGGCAGGCGCACTATTCCGGCCTCCTGACCCCGGAAGGCACCTTCGTCGACGACCTGCTGGTCTACCGCATCGCGCAGAACCACTTCATGCTGGTCGTCAACGCGTCGAATGCGCCGCGCGACTTCGCCTGGATCAGCGAGCAGATCAAGCCGGCCGGCGACGCCGCCTGCATCGACTCGAGCGGCCGCTATGCGCTGATCGCGGTCCAGGGGCCGGCGGCGCGCGACATCCTCCAGCCGCTCACCGGCGTCGAGCTGGCCGACATCAAGTACTACTGGTTCGCACATGGGGAGGTGGCCAACGCCCGCGCCACCGTGTCGCGGACCGGCTACACCGGTGAAGACGGGTTCGAGATCTTCGTCCCGCCGAACATGGCCGGCCAGGTCTGGGATGCCCTGATGGAGTCGGGTCGGGCCGTCGACATGCTCCCGTGCGGCCTCGGCGCCCGCGACACACTGCGCCTCGAAGCCGCCATGCGCCTGTACGGCAACGACATCGACGAGTCGACCTCGGCGCTGGAGGCCGATCTCGGCTGGATTGTCGGCTGGAAGAAGGACGCGTTCATCGGCAAGGACGCGCTCGCCTCGCAGAAAGCCGCCGGCGTGACGCGCAGGCTGGTCGGGTTCGAGATGGTCGACCGCGGCATTGCCCGCCACGGCTACCCGGTCGTGCGCGGCGACAAGCCGATCGGGGTCGTCACCAGTGGCACGCAGACGCCGTATCTGAAGAAGGCGATCGGCATGGCCTACGTGCCGATCGAGCTGAGCACCGAGGGCAGCGACATCGACATCGACATCAGGGGCCGCGTCTCCAGGGCGCGCGTGGTGCCGATGCCGTTCTACAAGAGGCAACGAACGTAATGGCGTATCCGACCGACCTCAAATACACGAAAGACCACGAGTGGATCCGCGTCAGCGGCGACACCGCCGAAGTGGGCATCACGGACTTCGCGCAGCAGCAGCTCGGCGACGTCGTCTACCTGGACCTGCCGGACGTCGGCAAGTCGATCACGGCGGGGGAGAGCTTCGGCTCGATCGAGTCGGTGAAGGCGGTGTCGGAGCTCTTCGCCCCGATGAGCGGCGAAGTGGTCGCCGTGAACGAGGAGCTGAAGAGCCACCCCGAAGTCGTCAACACCAACCCGCACGCGACCTGGATGATCAAGGTGAAGCTGGCCAACGCCGGCGACACCGGCAGCTTGATGGACGCCGCGACGTACGAACAGACTCTTGGCCAGCACTGACAACTTCGCCCGCCGCCACATCGGACCGTCCCCGTCGGAGCAGCAGGACATGCTCCGCGCCACCGGCGCCGCCTCGCTCGATGCGCTGATAGACGAGGCCCTCCCGGCTGCCATCCGGCTGCCGCGCCCGCTGAACCTGCCGCCGGCCGAGGGGGAGCACGAATACCTCCGGCACCTCACCGCCGTCTCGCGCAAGAACAAGGTGTTCCGCTCCTACATCGGCCTCGGCTATCACGACACGGTGACGCCGAGCGTGATCCTCCGTATGGTGATGGAGAATCCGGGGTGGTACACGCCTTACACGCCGTACCAGGCCGAGATCTCCCAGGGGCGCCTCGAGTCGCTGCTCAACTTCCAGACGATGGTGGCAGACCTGACGGGTATGGAGGTCGCCAACGCGTCGCTGCTCGACGAAGCGACGGCCGCCGCCGAAGCGATGACGCTGATGCACCGCTCGTGGGCGAAACGCAGCGGCGAGCAGAGCCTGTTCCTGGTCAGCGATCGTTGCCTGCCGCAGACCATCGACGTGCTGCGCTCGCGCGCGGAACCGCTTGGCATCGACCTGCACATCGGCCCGGCCGATGCGATGAAGTTTGAAGCCGGCGTGTTCGGCGCGCTGCTGCAGTACCCGGACGAGCGCGGGCTGGTCCAGGACCTTCGGCCGATCATCGATCGCGCTCACCAGGCGGGGGCGCTGGTCGCAGTCGGCGCCGACCTGCTGGCACTGGCGCTGCTGACGCCGCCCGGCGAGATGGGGGCCGACGTCGTGTTCGGCAACTCCCAGCGCTTCGGGGTGCCGCTCGGCTACGGCGGCCCGCACGCGGCGTTCTTCGCCACGCGCAACGCGTTCGTGCGGCAGGCGCCAGGACGCATCATCGGCGTGTCCGTCGATGTCCACGGCCACCAGGCCTACCGTATGGCGCTGGCCACCCGCGAACAGCACATCCGCCGCGAGAAGGCGACCTCGAACATCTGCACCGCCCAGGCGCTGCTGGCCAACATGGCGGCGATGTACGGTGTCTACCACGGTCCGGAGGGGATTCGCGCCATCGCCGAGCGCGTCCACGCCCAGGCACAGACGCTCGATCGTGAGCTCGCGGCGCTCGGCTACGCGCAGCGGAACGCGCAGTACTTCGACACGCTGTGCGTCGAGGTGCCGCACGGCGTCGACGCCGTGCGCACGCGGGCGCTGGCCGCGGGGATCAACTTCCGCTACATCGACGCGAACACCATCGGCATCGCGCTCAACGAGACGGTGAACGACCAGGACCTTGCCGACATCGTTGACGCCTTCCGGCTGAAGCCGGAAG
>JBFWUM010000013.1:63822-66245 GCA_050247255.1 Vicinamibacterales bacterium
GAAGCCGGAAGGCACGGTCGCTGGTGGCTTCCGCCTTCAGGCGGAAGCGTCGCGTCTACCTGAGAACCTGCGGCGGACGTCGGCGTTCATGACGCACCCGGTGTTCAACACGCACCGGTCCGAGACGCAGATGATGCGCTACATCCGCGGGCTCGAGCGGAAGGACGTCGGCCTCGATACGTCGATGATCCCGCTCGGCTCCTGCACCATGAAGCTGAACGCGGCCACCGAGATGCTGCCGGTCACCTGGGAGCATTTCTCGCGTGTCCACCCGTTCGTTCCGGCAGAGCAGGCGGCGGGCTATGCCTTGGTCGTTCGCGACCTCGCAGGAGCCCTCTGCGAGCTCACGGGCTTTGCCGCCGTCTCGCTGCAGCCGAATTCTGGCGCGCAGGGCGAATACGCCGGCCTCATGGTGATTCGCGCCTACTACCGCGACCGCGGCGAGCTGGAACGGGATGTCGTGCTGATCCCGGCCTCGGCGCACGGCACCAATCCCGCGAGCGGCGCCATGGCCGGCATGCGCGTCGTCGTGGTGGCCAGCACCGCCGACGGCAGCGTCGACATCGCCGATCTGCGGAAGAAGGCGGCCGAGCACCGCGATCGCCTGTCGTGTCTGATGATCACCTACCCGTCGACGCACGGCGTCTACGAGGATGCGATCCGCGACATCTGCCAGATCGTCCACGAGCACGGCGGCCAGGTGTACATGGACGGCGCCAACATGAACGCGCAGGTGGGGCTGACGAGCCCGGCCTCGATTGGCGCCGACGTCTGCCACCTGAACCTGCACAAGACGTTCGCGATCCCGCACGGCGGCGGCGGCCCCGGGATGGGGCCGATCGGCGTCGCGGCCCACCTGGCGCCCTACCTCCCGGGCCACCCGCTGGCGAAGACCGGCGGGGAGCGCGCGATTCCGGCGGTCGCTGCGGCGCCGTGGGGCAGCGCCAGCATCCTGCTGATCTCGTACGCCTACATCCGCATGCTGGGCGGCGAGGGGATGACCGACGCCACGAAGGTGGCCATCCTGAACGCCAACTACATCAAGGCGCGCCTCGAGGCGTATTACCCGGTGCTATATGCGCGGGCGAACGGCCGCGTGGCGCACGAGCTGATCTTCGACCTGCGCGGCTTCAAGTCGGGCGGCGTCGAAGAGATGGACGTGGCGAAGCGGCTGATGGACTACGGCTTCCACGCGCCGACGGTGTCGTTCCCCGTGGCCGGCACGCTGATGGTGGAGCCGACCGAGAGCGAGGACAAGGCGGAGCTCGATCGCTTCTGCGACGCGATGATCCAGATCCGGCAGGAGATCGAGGCGGTCGTCACCGGGAAGGTCGATCGTAAGGACAACGTCTTGAAGAATGCGCCGCACACCGCGGAGGCAGTGACCGCCACCGAGTGGAGTCACCCGTACACGCGGGAGGAAGCAGCGTTCCCGCTGCCGTTCGTCAAGGCGCGCAAGTACTGGCCGACGGTCGGGCGGATCGACAATCCGTACGGCGATCGCAACCTGTTCTGCTCCTGCCCGCCGATCGAGAGCTTCGCGTAGTCAGTTGGCGGCGGTCGCCTCGCGGAACACGCTGGACAACCGGGCGGTCACGGGCCCTGGCGTTCCGCCGCCGACCGGGTGCCCATTGACGGTCGAAATCGGCACGATCTCGCGTGTCGTGCTGGTCAGGAACGCCTCGTCGGCGAGGATCAGGTCCTCGTCGACGAGCGCGCGCTCGCGGATGTCGATGCCCGCCTCACGGCCGATCTCGAGCAGGAACTCGCGCGTGATGCCGGGCAAAAGCCCCGCCTCGAGCGGGGGCGTCAGCACCACCTCGTCCTTCACCACGAAGAGGTTGGCGGTCGTGCACTCGGCCAGCTCGCCGCGATAGTTCCGCATCACCCCCTCGAAGGCCCCCTTCCGATACGCCTCCTGCATCGCCATCGCGCTGTTCATCAGGTTGTTGCTCTTGATCATCGGGTTGACCGTCCGCGGATGGTTGCGGACGATGTCGACGATGACCACGGCGACGCCGCGTTCGTAGACCTCGGCCGGCGGCGGAACGTGGGGCTTGACGATGACGACGAGCGACGGGGTCGGAGTGGCGCTGAGGTCGTAGGTCAGGTCGCCGACGCCGCGTGTCACCAGGACCCGGATGTAGGCTTCGCCGGGCAGGGCCGCGGCAGCCGTCGTCGCCGCGATCCGTTCCCGCAGCTCCTCGTTGGAGAAGGGGAGCGGCAGCGCCATCAGCTCCGCCGACCGCCGCAGCCGGCGCATGTGGCGGTCGAAGAGGAACGGCTCCCGGCCGTAGGTGCGCATGGTCTCGTACACCCCTTCGCCGTAGAGGAAGCCGTGATCGAAGACCGGGATCACCGCCTCCGCTTCGCCGGTAATCCTCCCGTTCACATTGACGGTTGCTGCCATAGAAGAAGCTAGA
>JBFWUM010000013.1:66345-85179 GCA_050247255.1 Vicinamibacterales bacterium
AGAAGCTAGAAGTTAGAAGCTAGAAGTTGGAAGCCAGTAGTTAGAAGCTAGTAGTTCGAGGGTCGGCGGATTATCCTACCTTCTGGCTTCTAACTTCTGATTTCTGTCTTCTTGAGCATGCGAATCCTCAACGCCGCGCAGATGCGCGAAGCAGACCGCTTCACGATCGAGGACATCGGCATCCCCTCGCTCGTGCTGATGGAGAATGCCGGCCGCCAGGTCGTGGCGGCGATGGAATCGGCCTACGAGGCGCGGCTCAATGGCCGCGTCGCCGTGCTGTGCGGGCGCGGCAACAACGGCGGCGACGGCTTCGTGGTCGCCCGCACGCTGCTGCAGCGGGGCATCGACGCCACGGTCTTCGTGATCGGCGCCCTGTCGGACGTCCGCGGCGACGCTCGCACCAACCTCGACATCCTGGGCCGCCTCGGCGTGACCGTCGTCGAAATCGGCGACGAGCAGGCGTGGGAGCTGCACTTCTCGGAGATCTCGCAGTGCACGCTCATCGTCGACGCCATCTTCGGCACCGGGTTGAAGAGCGGCCTGACGGGCATGCTCGAGACCGTGGTGGCCGATGTCAACGCCTCGGGGATTCCCGTCGTCGCCATCGATCTGCCCAGCGGCCTGTCGGCTGACACCCCGCACATTGTCGGCGACTGCGTCGACGCCGCGATGACGGTGACGCTGGCGGCGCCGAAGCTGCCGCTGGTGCTGCCGCCGGGCGAGGCGCATGCCGGCGATGTGGTGATTGCCGACATCGGCATCCCGCACGAGGTCATCGACGGCCTGGAGGGGCGGCGGATCGACCTGCTCACGCCGGAGCAGTTGCGGGAGCTGCTCGAGCCGCGGGCGGCTGATTCGCACAAGGGCGACTTCGGCCGGGTCACGCTCGTGGCGGGCTCGCGCGGCAAGACCGGCGCCGCGCACCTGGCGGCCATGGCGGCGCTCCGCTCGGGCGCCGGCCTGGTGACCGTCGCCACGCCCGCCTCGTGCCTGCCGATCGTCGCCTCGATGGCGCCGGAGCTGATGACGGAACCGTTGCTCGAGTCGAAGCAGGGGTGCGTTGCCGGTGCCGCGATCGCGCGGATCCTCGAGATGCGGCAGGACGTCATTGCGTGCGGTCCCGGTCTCGGCCGCGAGGCCGGGATCGGCGAGTTCGTGCGGGCGCTGATCGAGAAGACCGATGCGCCGCTGGTCCTCGATGCCGACGCGCTGACGGTGCTGGCCGATGATCCCGGCGTGCTCACCGGGCGTGAAGATCGCGACGTGATCATCACCCCGCACCCCGGCGAGATGGCGCGCCTGGTTGGCGCCAGCATCGAGGATGTGCAGGCCAACCGCATCGAGGTGGCCTCGGATTTCGCGACGACGCACCGGGTCTACGTCGTGCTCAAGGGTCATCGCACCATCATCGCGACGCCGGACGGGACCATTTACATCAACCCCACCGGCAATGCCGGCCTGGCCACGGCCGGCACCGGGGATCTGCTGACGGGGATGGTGGCCGCGTGGCTGGCGCAATTGCTCGATGCCGAAGCCGCCTGCCGCCTCGCTGTATTCCTGCACGGCGCCGCCGGCGATCTGGCCGAGTCGGACGAAGGCCAGGTGGCGATGGTGGCGACCGACGTGCTCGGCTATCTCGGCGACGCGCTGAACCGGCTGGCCAATCCGCCGAAGGAGTAGGTGGTGGACGGAGCCCGAGACTTTAGTCTCGGCACTCAAGACCGAATGGTAGTTACCACGTCGAGTGCGGAGGAGACGGAGCACGTCGCGCGCGTGCTGGCGGAGGAGTTGAAGGCGGGCGACGTCCTCCTGCTGTCGGGCGATCTCGGGGCCGGGAAGACCACGTTTGTGCGCGGGCTCGCTGCCGGGCTCGGGGTCGATCCCGCCGAAGTGAGCAGTCCCACCTTCACCATCGTCCACGAGTACCGCGGCGGCCGCCTGACGCTGTATCACGCCGACCTCTATAGACTGGAGCGCGCCGCGACCGAGGACGTCGGACTCGAGGAGATGGGCGTGCGCGACGGCGTGCTCGCCATCGAGTGGCCGGAGCGCCTGTCACACGCGCTGCCCGGTGCGAGGAGCGTGCACCTCGAGCTCCTGGACGAGGGAAAGCGGCGGGTTAGTTGGTAGGTGCTGGATGGGAGATGGGAGATGGTAGGTCGTCGTTGGCGGTCTGGGCGATGAAGGACGCGATCACGATCGTCGCCTTCGAGACCGCCGGATTGGACGACGAGGCGCTTGAGCATCTCCTGTGGCGCGTGTACGTCGACGAGGGTCATGCTGAGCCGCATGCCGCACGCGTCTCGCTCTCGGCGCGCAGCGTACGGGCGCGAGGTGAGGTGCTTGCGGCACTCAGCGGCGACGGGACGACGTTGGTCGGGACCGTGACCGTCGCCAGGCATGATTCGCCCGCACGGCGCTTCGCGAAAACCAATGAAGCCGAGGTTCACCTGCTGGCTGTGGACCCGGCGTGGCGCAACCGGGGCATAGGGAAGGCGCTGGTGGAGTCGGCTGTCCAGCGGGCTCGTCAGGACTGCAGCGGGCGCATCCTCCTCTGGACGCAGCCTGCGATGACGTCGGCGCAACGACTCTACGTGCGATGCGGATTCCAGCGGGTGCCGGAGGTGGACTTCACCAGGGCCGGCCGGGAATTCCTGGTGTTCGCGAGGTCAGACTGACGCCGGCCCTCCGGGACTAAAGTCCCGGGCTCCGTACTACTCCATGCGGTAATTGGGCGCTTCCTTGGTGATCTGCACGTCGTGGACGTGGCTCTCGCGGACGCCGGCGGGGGTGATGCGGATCACCTTGGCCTTGCGCTGCAGGTCGGGGATCGAGCCGCTGCCGCAGTAGCCCATGCCGGCGCGCAGGCCACCCATCAGCTGGTGGATCATCGCGGCGACGCTGCCCTTGTGGGCGACGCGTCCCTCGATGCCTTCCGGAACCAGCTTGTCGGCGGCGCGGCCGCCTTCGAGGTCGAACTCGTCCTGGAAGTAGCGGTCGCGGCTGCCGCGGCGCATGGCGCCGATCGACCCCATGCCGCGGTATTCCTTGTAGCTGCGTCCCTGGAAGAGCACCAGCTCGCCGGGGCTCTCGTCGGTGCCGGCGAACAGGTTTCCCATCATCGTGCAGCTCGCCCCCACGGCCAGCGCCTTGACGATGTCGCCGGAGTAGCGGATGCCGCCGTCGGCGATGATCGGGATGTTGTGGCGGCCGGCCGCCTGGGCGCACTCCATGATCGCGCTGATCATCGGCACGCCGATGCCGGCGACGACGCGCGTCGTGCAGATCGATCCGGCGCCGATGCCGACCTTCACCGCGTCGACGCCGGCGCCGATCAGCGCCTCGGTGGCGTCGCCGGTGGCGACGTTGCCGGCAATCAGGTCAGTGTTCGGGAACTCGCGGCGAATGCGGGCGACCATGTCGATGACGCCCTGCGAGTGGCCATGCGCGGTGTCGACGACCAGCACGTCGACGCCTGCCGCGATGAGCGCCGCCGCACGATCCATGGCGTCGCGCGCCGTGCCGATGGCGGCGCCGCAGCGTAGCCGGCCGAGGGCGTCCTTGCACGCGTTGGGGTACTTGACGGCCTTCTGGATGTCCTTGACGGTGATCAGCCCCTTCAGCCGGAAGTCGCGGTCGACGACCAGGAGCTTCTCGACCTTGTGCTGGTGCAGGATCTCGCGCGCTTCGTCGAGGGTCGTGCCGACCGGGACGGTATAGAGCGGGTCCTTGGTCATGACCTCGCTGATCTCGCGACTGACGTTCGTCTCGAATCGCAGGTCACGATTGGTGAGAATTCCCACCAGTCGGCCTTCCTTGCTCCCGTCCTCGGTGATCGGCACGCCCGAGATCCGGTACTTCTTCATCAGGTCGAGCGCCTCGAAGATCCGGTTGGCGGGGGAGAGCGTGATCGGATTGACGATCATCCCGCTTTCCGAGCGCTTGACGCGGTCAACCTCGGAGGCCTGCTCCTCGATCGACAGGTTCTTGTGGATCACGCCGAGGCCGCCGTGCTGGGCCATGGCGATGGCCAGGCCGGACTCGGTCACGGTATCCATGGCCGCGCTGAGCAGCGGCACGTTGAGCCTGATGTTGCGCGTGAGCCAGGTGGAGATGTCGACCGCGGTGGGAAGGACCGTCGAGTGCTGCGGCACCAGCAGCACGTCGTCGAAGGTGAGCGCCGTGGCGATGCCGGCTTCAGTGGGGGTGAACGTCAGCGATTCGGTCTTCAGGTCCATATCAGGCCGCCTGTCCGTGGCACTTCTTGTACTTCTTGCCGCTGCCGCACGGGCAGGGATCGTTCCGCCCGACCTTCGGCTCCTCGCGCTTGACCGTCTTGATCACATCGTCGCCACCGACGCGAGCCGGTTGCGGGGCGCCAGGCTGAGCCTGCCTCGCCGAAGCCGGTGCGGCGGCTGGGGCCCGCGCCGCACCGGCGAAGGCGGGCACGCTCTCAGCTTGCGGATTGTTGGTGATCATCGGCGTCGGCCGCCGCGCGACCGGGCGCGGCGCCACGGGCGCGTCCTCGCTCAGGACCGGGCGCAGCCAGAAGATGTAGCGGACCATCTCCTCTTCGATGCGCGCCTTCATGTCCTGGAACAGGGCGAAGCTCTCCTTCTTGTACTCGACGAGCGGGTCGCGCTGGCCGTAGCCGCGCAGGCCGATGCCTTCCTTCAGGTGATCGAGCGAGTAGAGGTGGTCCTTCCACTGCGTGTCGACGATCTGCAGCATGATGTCGCGCTCGACCCGCCGCAGCAGGTCGGCGCCGACCAGCTGTTCCTTCTCCTCGAAGCTCTTCTTGGCCAGGGCCCAGACGGCGTCGCCGATCTCGTCGCTGTTCTTCTCGTCGAGGCCGAGCGCATCCAGCGCCGCCGGCTCGAGGCCGAAGACACGCGCCGTCTCGCGCTTGAACGCTTCGAGGTCCCAGTCCTCGAAGTCCATGTCCTTGCCGGCGAAGCGATCGACCTGCGCGTCGAGGAGGTCTTCCGCCAGCGCCAGCAGGTAGCCGCGGGTGTCGACCAGCTCCTCGTCGCTGAGGTGGACCTTCCCCTCGAGGACCTCGCGGCGCAGCGTGTAGACGCTCTCACGCTGCTTGTTCATCACGTCGTCGTATTCGAGCAGGTGCTTGCGGACGGAGAAGTTCTGCGCCTCGACCTGCTTCTGCGCGCGCTCGATGGCGCGGGTCACCATGCCGTGCTCGATCGGGACCCCTTCCTCCATGCCGAGCTTCTGCATGATGCCGGCGATCCGATCGGACCCGAAGATGCGCATCAGGTCGTCTTCGAGCGACAGGTAGAAGCGCGACGACCCCGGGTCGCCCTGGCGGCCGGCGCGGCCGCGCAGCTGGTTGTCGATGCGGCGCGACTCGTGGCGCTCGGTGCCGAGAATGTGCAGGCCGCCCGCCTGCACGACCGCCTCGTGCTCGGCGTCGGTCTCGCGCTTGAAGTGCGCGAAGATGCGCTCCCAGTCGGGGCGCGGCACGCGGTAGAAGCCGTCGATGTGGAAGAAGTAGACGAACTCCTCGTCGTCGACGTACTTCTCCTCGCCGCGCGGCAGCTTCTCGGCCACCTCCTCCGACAGCGCCTGCTGGCGCGCCATGTATTCGGCGTTGCCGCCGAGGAGGATGTCCGTGCCGCGGCCGGCCATGTTGGTGGCAATCGTCACCTTGCCGGTCCGGCCGGCCTGGGCGACGATCTCCGCTTCCATGGCGTGATGCTTGGCGTTGAGGACGACGTGCTTGATGCCGCGCTTCTGCAGCAGGGACGACAGCTTCTCGGACTTCTCGATCGAGACCGTGCCGACCAGCGTCGGCCGCCCGGTCTTCTGCTTCTCGAGGATGTCGTTGACGATCGCGTCGAACTTCTCGGCCTGGGTCCGGTAGACGAGATCCGCCTCCTCGACGCGCTGCATCTGGCGGTTGGTCGGGATGACGATGACCTCGAGCTTGTAGATCTTGTCGAACTCCGGCGCCTCGGTCTCGGCGGTGCCGGTCATGCCCGACAGCTTCGCGTACTTGCGGAAGTAGTTCTGGAAGGTGATGGTGGCGAGCGTCTGGTTCTCGCGCTCGATCTTCACCTTCTCCTTGGCCTCGACCGCCTGGTGCAGACCGTCGCTCCAGCGGCGCCCGGGCATGAGACGGCCGGTGAACTCGTCGACGATGACGACGCCGCCATCCTTGATCATGTAGTCCACGTCGAGCCGGAACAGGGTGTGGGCGCGCAGTCCCTGGTGGACGTGGTGGAGCAGCGGCATGTTCGCCGGGTCGTACAGGCCGCTGGAGTTCGGCACCAGGCGGTGCGCGAGCATCTGCTCGGCCTTGGCCATGCCGCTCTCGGTGAGCGACACGGTCTTGTGCTTCTCGTCGACGATGTAGTCGCCGGTCGACTCGAGCGCCTCGCGCTCCTCGGCCTTGACGTTGCCCTGGGTGACGGCGCCTTTCTTGAGCTTCGGGATGATCCGGTCGACCTCGTAATACAGGTCGGTGGACTCTTCGGCCGGGCCCGAGATGATGAGCGGCGTCCTGGCCTCGTCGATCAGGATGCTGTCGACTTCGTCGACGATCGCGTAGTGGTGCCCGCGCTGCACCATCGACGCGAAGTCGAACTTCATGTTGTCGCGCAGGTAGTCGAAGCCGAACTCGTTGTTGGTGCCGTAGGTGATGTCGGCGCCGTACGCGACCTGGCGCTGCTGGTCGTTGAGCTCGTGCTGGATGACGCCGACCGACATGCCGAGGAAGCGGTAGAGCCGTCCCATCCACTCCGAGTCGCGGCGCGCCAGGTAGTCGTTCACCGTGACGACGTGCACGCCCTTGCCGGCGAGCGCGTTGAGGTAGGCGGGGAGCGTGGCGACCAGCGTCTTGCCTTCGCCGGTCTTCATCTCGGCAATGCGGCCGCTGTGCAGCACCATGCCGCCAATCAGCTGCACGTCGAAATGGCGCATCTTGAGCACGCGCCAGCCGCCCTCGCGGACCACTGCGAAGGCCTCGGGCAGGAGGTCGTCGAGCGTGTCCCCGTTGGCCAGCCGCTGGCGGAACTCGACGGTCTTGGCGCGGAGCTGCTCGTCGGTCAGCGCCTGGATCTGCGGTTCGAGCGCGTTGATCTCGGCGACGCGCGGACGGAGCCGCTTGATTTCACGCTCGTTCTGCGTGCCGATGACCTTGGCGAGGATTTGGCCGATCATGCTCGGAATGCACCCCTAGACGGGGCCGCTCGTAAAAGGAATATCTGCTGATTCTAACCGAATCAGCGTGGATGCCTGTGGCTTCCGGCTTCAGCCGGAAGTCTTCCGCCTCAAGGCGGAAGCCACGAGTTACTGGGCGCGGGGGCGCTGCTGCGTGAGGAGCTGGAGCGGGTTGAGGAGGCGGCCGTTGGCCAGGACCTCGTAGTGCAGGTGGTAGCCGGTGGCCCGCCCGGTGGCGCCGACGTGGGCGATGACGTCGCCGCGCTTGACCTGGTCGCCTTTCTTGACGGTGTAGTCGAGCAGGTGGCCGTAGCGCGTCTCGAGGCCGAACCCATGCTCGACGACGATGAGGTTGCCGTAGGCGCCGCGGTAGCCGACGTGGGAGACGGTCCCCTCGGCCGTGGCGTAGACCGGCTGTCCCTTGTCGCTGGCGATGTCGAGACCCGAGTGGTAGTCATCGCCGCCGGTCAGCGGGTCGCGGCGGGCGCCCATGCGGGACGTGAGCCAGCCCGTCGAGGGCCAGATGGACGGGGTCGCGGCGGCCAGCGCGTTGCGGCGCTCGACCGTCGTGCGCACGGCCCCCAGGCGCGACTCGAGGCTTTCGAGCAGCGCGCGCAGCAGGCCGAAGGTATCGTCGACGCTCGAGAACGAGGAGAGCGTGGTGCGGGCGGCGCGATCGACGCTGCTGGTCGCCGCGGCCGCAGGCGTGCCGCCCATGGCGCGCGCCTTGGTCAGCGCCGGCAACCGGTCCATCGCCTTGGCGAGCGCCGGATCGAGGGACGATTGCGCGCCGAGATCGGTGATCGCGGCCTGGAGCGAGGCAATCTGCGTGGAGAGCGCCCCGGTCGCGGCGCGGTAGTTCGCGTTCTCGGCTTCGAGCGCGTGATGGCTGGCGTAGAGGCTGGCGACGTCGCTCTTGGCCTTCCACGCGGCGCCAAGGCCGATGAGAACGGGGAGCGCGAACAGCACGCATCCGGTCACGACTGCAGGCTTCACGGGAATCGTCGCCCGGCGTACGACACCCGAGCTTCGGTCCGCGAAGATGATCGTGTAGCGCTTGGATGCCATTAAGTCGTTGCTGTGCTGTAAATTGACGAGCCGAGGCCCGGCAGGCCGGATCAGCCTACCACAGGCATTTCGGCTCCTCCAATATGTACTGTAGGCGAACAATCGGCGAATGACACTTGCGCAGGCCCGCTGGGCCGCCATCGGCGCCGCGGTCCTGTTCTCGACGGGCGGCGCGGCCATCAAGACCGCGGCGTTCACGCCGATGCAGGTCGCCTCGATCCGTTCCGGGATCGCGGCGCTGACGCTGCTGGCGTGGATCCGCTTCAGGCCGGATATCTCCGCCCGCGTCTGGGGCATCGGGACGGTCTACGCCGCCGTGCTGGTGACGTTCGTCCTGGCCACCAGGATGACCACCGCGGCCAACGCCATCTTCCTGCAGTCGACGGCGCCGCTCTACCTGCTCCTGCTCGGGCCCCTCGTCCTCCACGAGCGGGTCAGGAGAGGGGACCTGCCGTACCTCGCCGTCCTCGCCATCGGCCTGGTGTGCTGCTTCATGGGGCAGCAGGACGCGACGGCGACGGCGCCGGATCCGCGCACCGGCAACCTGTTCGGGGCCGCGTCGGGCGTCGCCTGGGCGCTGACCCTGACCGCGCTCCGCTGGGCGCAGCGCGGCGGCGCGGACATCGGCGCATCAGGAGTGGTGATTGGGAACGTCCTGGCCTTCCTCGTCGGCCTGCCATTCATGCTGCCGCTGCCGTCGGCATCGGCGGGTGAGTGGGCCACGCTGGCCTACCTCGGGGTGCTGCAGATCGGGCTCGCCTACATCCTGCTGACCCGCGCGCTGCGGCACCTGCCGGCGCTCGACGCGGCGCTGCTGCTGTTGATTGAACCGGTGCTCAATCCGATCTGGACGTGGCTCATCCGCGGCGAAACGCCGGCGGCCTGGGTCATCGCCGGCGGCGCGCTCATCGTCGGGGCGACGGCTGTGCGATCGATCCGCGAGAGCGGCGCCCCGTCAAGGGGCGCCCGACTATAATCGGCGGCTCATGACGCTGCCCGAGCCTGCCTGGAGAACGCTGCTCGACGCGTCCGCGCGCGCCGAGGGGCTCGAGCGCAGCGGCGCGCGCGAGACGCTCGATTTCCTCGCCTGGCAACCGGGCACCGGCTGGACCTCGCAGCTCCCGGCGGAGGATCCGCGCGCCGCGCTCGTCGAACTCTACCTTCCGCTCTGCAGCGCGACCCGGGCGCGGCCGATGACGGTTGGCCATCTGGGCCAGAGCCTCGACGGCTTCATCGCCACACCCACCGGCGACTCGCAGTTCGTGACCGGCGAGCAGAACATCCTCCACCTGCACCGCGTGCGGGCGCTGTGCGACGCGGTCATCGTCGGCGCCGGCACCGTGGCGGCGGACAACCCGCAGCTGACGACGCGCCTGGTCGAGGGGCCGAATCCGCTGCGGGTGGTCTTCGACCCGACCAATCGGCTTCCGGAAAGCTATCGCCTGTTCACCGACGGCGCCGCGCCCACCATGCACGTGACGAACCAATCCGTCGTCGGCGTCCTGCAGTTGTTGCGGGACCGCGGCTGCTCACGCATTTTTGTCGAGGGTGGCGGCGTCACCGTGTCGGCGTTTCTCGAAGCGGATCTCCTCGACCGACTGCAGATCGCCATCGCGCCGGTGCTGATCGGCGAGGGGCGCCCGGCGATCCGGCTGACGCCGCAGCTCAACCTGCGCGACTGCCGCCGGCCGTCGTACCGCGTGTTCCGGATGGGTGGGGACATCCTCTTCGACTGCGACCTTCACGCCGACTGTGCGCCGTCCGCCGGCGGCGGCGTGTCCCGCGTGATCTAGGGCGCCGCGAAGAGATCCTCGTGGCCGACGACGATCAGCGAGTCGCCAGCGGCCACGTGGTGCAGCCGGCGCAGGCGCCAGTTGGCGATCTGCGTGGCGATCTCCGGCGCCATCTCGGTTGCCGCGGACGCCCAGCCGATGATCAGCTGCTTCTGCAGTTCCTGTTCCGACGGCTCGATCACCCAGTCGCTGTGCTCGCGCTCCACGCGGAACCCGGCTTCCTCGAACACAGCGGCCGCGAGGGCGGCGGCGTCAGGTCCCGCCGCCGGACCGCCCAGCCCCTTGTCGGTGCGCTGATGGCGGTTGAACAGTTCCCGCACGATGTCGTCGTCAGGATCGGAGGGCGCGCATGGTGAGCGCCCGTCATAGGTGATCGTGAACAGCGCCGCGGCGCCCGCGCTGCGGCAGTGACGCGCGACGGTGTTCAGCCACGCGGGAGAGACCAGGTCGAGCAGCGCTGATGCCGTCACCAGGTGCTCGCCCTCGAAGAGGGTGGCATCGTCGACGGAGCCGAGGTCCTGCTGGCGCGGCGTGACCTGGCACTCGAGTCCCTTTCCGGCGATGACGAACCCGTCGCTGGTGCCGGCCACCGAGTAACCGCGTGCGGCCGCCCAGGATGCGGTCCGCGCCTGGAGATGACCGAGCACGGCTGGATCGCGATCGACCACGGTCCAGTGCTGCTGCCGCGGCAGGTGCTCGAGCAGGTACCGCAGGTTGGACCCGGTGCCGGTGCCGAGGTCGAGGATGCGGGCCGGGACGGACGTCCCGAGGTGTCCGGCCACGAGGCGCGTGAGCCGCTCCGACCGCGATGCGAAATCGGCGGCCTCGCGCAGCGCGAGCCAGTCAGCGAGTGGAGGAGAGTCCTTCGAGCCCATCGAGCGCCTCGGCTATCGTATCGAACGTCTCCTGCCAGCGTGGCAGCCGCGTGCGCGCTTCGCGCGCCCCCTCGCGCAGCCTGCGGCGCAAGTCCTCGTCGGTCAGGACCCGCGCGATCGCCTCGGTGAACGCCGGCTCGTCCTCTGCCGGCACCAGCAGGCCGGCATCTCGCCCCACCAGGCGCGGAATGGCGCCGGTGGTCGTGCTCACGACCGGCAGCCCGTGCGCAATCGCCTCGGCCACCGCCATCCCGTAGGTTTCCTTCATCGTCGGCAGCACGAAGACGTCGGCCTGGTCGTAGCTGCGCTCGAGCTCGGCGCCGGCCATCTCGCCGGAGAGCGAGACGTGATCGAGCAGATCGCACTCTCCAAGGACGCGGCGCAGGTCGGCGACGGCCCGCGTGTGGCGCGTCAGGCTGCCAACACACGTCAGGTGCCACTGGCGATGCGGCGCCGCCGCCAGCGCGCGGATCAGCATGGTGTGCCCCTTGCCCGGATTGATCGTCGCGACGCACAGCAGGCCCAGCACGTCCGACTGCGATCCCCTGGCGACCGGCGCCGGGTCGGCCCCGGGCTCGGCCAGGACGATGCGGGATTTCGGCATGCCGTACTGCGGCAGGAACTCCCGCGTGGCGTCGCCGGTGACGATCGCGAGGCGCGCGCTCTGCAGCGACAGTCGCTCCTCGGCCTCGAGCCGCGCTGCCACTTTGCCGTCCAGGCCGACATCCTGGGCGAGCGGAAGGTGGACGATGGCCACGAACAGCAGCCGCTCGGCATGGGCACCGACGATGCCCGGCATGGCACCGAAGGCGAGGCCGTCGACGAGGGTGACCGTTCCAGGCGCCAGCGCGCGCAGCGATGCGTCCGCCTGCACCAGCGCCGCCGGCGTCGGATGCGGAAAGCTCTGATCCAGTTCGACGACGGTTACCTGCCAGCCGCGTTCACGCAGCCCCTCGCACAGGCGGCGGTCGTAGATGGTGCCGCCGGTCAGGGCGTCGATCCGGCCCGGGACGACGATGGCCGCGTGCTTCAGAGAATGCCTTCGTATGCCGCCCACGCGACGTGCGACTCGTGGAGGGTCACTTTCAGCGACGTGATGCCGCTGGCGCCCGCGCCAAGCTCACCGGCGCGGATAGCCGAGGCGACGGCATCGAACACGTAACGCGCCATGAACTCGGTGGTGGTGTTGCGCCCCTTGAAGGCCGGAATCTCGTCGAGGTTGCGGAAGTTGACCTCGCCGAGCACGCGCGTGAGCGTGTCGCTGGCGCGGCCGATGTCGACGACGATGCCGTCGGCGTCAACCTCGGGACGGCGAAACTCGACGTCCACGAGGAACGTGGCGCCGTGCAGGCGCTGGGCGGGGCCGAAGACCTCGCCCGTGAAGCTGTGCGCGACCATCACGTGGTCGCGCACGGTGACGCTATACATGTGTCTCCCCGTACCTGATCCGGTGGCACAACGTATCGCCGGGGCTGGCGGCCAGCCGCGCCATCACCTCGGGTAGATCCTCGAACATGCTCTCGCCGGTAATCAGGACGTCCAGTACCGGGTCGGCGAGCAGCGAGAGCGCCAGCGCCATGCGGCGCTTCGTGTCCCAGCGGGCGCGCTGCCGCGTGGCGACGTGGCCGACCTGGGACGATCGGATTGTCAACCGGCGCGCATGGAATCCGCCGCCGAGCGGCAGGGTCACGCTGGCGTCTCCATACCAGCTCGCCTCGACAACCGTCGCCTCGAAGGCGGCCAGGTCCAGCGCGGTTGCGAGACCGTTCGGTGCGCCGCTGGCGTGCACGACGACGTCGGCATCGGGGGTGGCCTGGCCCGGCGCCGCGAACGGGACGCCCAGCGTTTCCGCGATGCGGGCGCGGCTGAGATTGACGTCGATCAGTTCCACCGCGCAGCCGGGGATGCGCGCAGCCAGCCAGGCGGCGAGGCAGCCCACCGTTCCGCCGCCGACGATCGCGATGCGATCGCCCAGCTGGGCCTGTGCGTCCCACAGCACGTTGATGGCGGTTTCCATGTTGGCGGCCAGCACCGCGCGCTCGGGCGGCGTACCTGTTGGAATGAGATGAACGGCGTCGAGCGGGGCCACGTACCAGGTCTGGTGGGGCTCCAGAAGGAACGCGTATCGTCCCGTCAGAGAGGGGGGGCCATCCGCGATGACGCCGACACTGGCGTAGCCGTACTTCACCGGGGCAGGAAAGTCGCCCTGCTGAAACGGTGCGCGCATGCGCGCGTACTCGGAGGGGGGGACGCGGCCATTGAACACGAGTGCCTCGGTGCCCCGACTGATGCCGCTGAAGAGCGACCGGACGAGCACCTCGCTGTCACCGGGGGCGCGAAGCGGCTCGCGCCGGATCTCTCCCCGGCCCGGAGCCGCCACCCAGAAGGCCTCCGCGTATCGCGTCATGCGCCTCCATTTTGGTGCGGTACGGCGCTGGTTACAATTACTCGCCTGTCCCCGAACTCCATTACAGCCGTACGCGCCGCGCTGGTCGTGCTGCTTGCAGCGCTGCTGTTCGTGGCCGACGTGTCGCGGGCGCTGGCGTGGGCGGCGGTCGTCGCGGCCTCGGTGGCCGCCGTGCTCGACGGCGTCGACGGCTGGCTGGCGCGCCGCACGGGCCAGACCACCGCGTTTGGCGCCCGGTTCGACATGGAAACCGACGCCCTGCTCATCCTCGTGCTGTCGATCCTGGTCTGGCAGTGGGGGAAGGCCGGCGCGTGGGTGATGGCCATCGGCCTGATGCGCTACCTGTTCGTGGCCGCCGGATGGGTCACGCCGTGGATGCGGGGGCATCTCTCGCCGACGCGGCGCGGCAAGACGGTGGCGGTATGGCAGATGGTGACGCTGATCGTCTGCATCGGGCCGATCGTGCCCGTGTGGCTCAGCACCGCTGGGGCCGCCTTCTCGCTGGCGTTGCTGGCCTGGTCGTTTGCGATCGACGTGGGCAGATTGTGGCGGACCTAAAGTTCCGCCTGCTGTTCCGCCGTCACAACGTGGTGAGCTGGTGACCGAGCTTGTCGCGCTTGGTCGTCAGGTACCGCCGCGACGATTCCGACGCGGGCACCTCGATCGGCACGCGCTCGCTGACGATCAGCCCGTCGCCGCTGACGCCGGTCAGCTTCCTGGGGTTGTTGCTGAGGAGCCGCAGCGACCGGACGCCAAGATCCTGGAGGATGAGGACGCCGGAGTTGTACTCGCGAAGATCGGCGGGGAAGCCGAGCCGCTCGTTGGCCTCGACGGTGTCGAACCCCTGTTCCTGCAGCGCGTACGCGCGGATCTTGTTGGCGAGGCCGATGCCGCGCCCTTCCTGGTTCAGATAGAGGAGCACGCCGCGCCCTTCATCCGAGATCCGCTGCAACGCCATGTGCAACTGCGACCCGCAGTCACAGCGCGAGGAATGGAAGATGTCGCCGGTCACACAGGAGGAGTGCACGCGCGTGAGCACGCTTTCGCCGGCGCCGATGGCGCCGCGCACCAGCGCGACGTGAGTCTGGTTGTCGAGGGTGCTCTCGTAGACGTGGATGTCGAACTCGCCGTATTCGGTCGGCAGCTTCGCCGACGCGACGCACTTTACGGGCGGTCGCCCGCGCAATGCGTTGACTAGCGAGGCGAACTGCGCGCGAAGCGGCCGAAGCATTCGAAGCAACCCTGTATGGTGGTTGACGTAAGTCGTTATCATAGAGGTAGATGGAGAGAGTGTCAAACGTAGGGGTGGTTCGCCGCTGGGCCGTGCTCGCCGGCGCCCTCGCGCTGCTCAACGCGGCGCTCACCTTTACAAACCTCTGGCCGACGCCGATGGTGCGGTGGAAGGGTGACCTTTCGGTGGAGCTGGCGGCGGTCGTCCTGCTGCTGGCGCTGGCGCGCCCGCGCGGCCGGGTTCCGTCACAGAGCCTCCTTCGCCTCGGTGCCATCGTCTGGGTGATCCTGGTCATCGGGCGCTACGCCGACGTGACCGTCCAGGGGCTGTTTGGCCGCGAAATCAACCTGTACTGGGACTCGCGGCACTTCGGCGCCGTCGGCGAGATGCTGGCGGCGGTCGCCAACCCCTGGCTGGTCATGGCGATCGTCGCCGCCGTCGTCCTGGTGCCGGTCGCCCTCTATCTCCCGATCCGCTGGGCCCTCGGGCACGTCACGGCAGCCATGGGGGATGCGGTCACGCGCCGGGCGCTGCGCGCCATGGCGGTCGTCGCGATCGTCCTGGGGACTATCCAGCTCCCGCGCGGGGAGGAACCCTTTGCCGAATTGCCGCAATTCGCTACGCCGGTCACGCCGACGTACATCCGCCAGGCGCGGACGCTGTCGCGTGAGCTCAGCGGGATCGCTCGCCGGGTGATCCCGCCGGCGCCGCCGGTGGCGTCGGACTTCTCGCGGGTGCAGGGCGCCGACGTCTTCCTGGTGTTCCTCGAGTCGTACGGCGCGACGAGCTGGGAGCGTCCCGAGTACGTCGAAGGGCTGGCCCACGCCCGCGCGCGGTTCATGCGCGCGCTCGAACTTTCCGGGCGTGAGGTCGTCTCCGCGTACGCCGAGTCACCGACGTTTGGCGGATCGTCCTGGCTGGCACACGTCAGCCTGCTGTCGGGCACCGAAGTGCGCGATGGCGACACGAACATGCGGATGATGGCGCAGACGGGCCGCACGACGCTGCTCACGGCGTTCAAGCGCCACGGCTACCGCACCGTCGCGCTGATGCCGGGGCTGCGGACGCCGTGGCCGGAAGGGCAGTTCTACGGTTTCGATGCGATCTACGGCTGGCGCGATCTCGAGTACATGGGGCCGACGTTCGGCTGGTGGGACATGACCGACCAGTACGTGCTGGCCAAGCTGGACGCCGAGGAGGCGTCGCAGGCGTCGCGCGCGCCGCTCTTCGTGTTCTTCCCGACGGTCAGCACCCATGCCCCGTTCCTGCCGGCGCCGCCCTATCAGGCCGACTGGTCGCGCATGCTCGATCGGCGGCCCTACCCGCAGGACATCCTGCTCGAAGCGTGGGGACAGCCGCCCGACTGGCTCAATCTCGGTCCCGGCTACGTGAAGGCGCTCGCGTACACCTACGACACGCTCGGCGGCTACATGTTGTGGCGCCCCAAGCGCGACTTCGTCATGGTCGTGGTGGGGGACCACCAGCCGCCTGCCGTGGTGACGGGCGACGGCGCGTCGTGGGACGTTCCGGTGCACGTCATTGCCAGCCGCCCGGCGCTGCTCGAGCAGTTGACGCGCGCGCATGGGTTTCGTGAGGGACTCGAGCCGGCCGGCCCGCCGGTGTCGCGTATTGATGGGCTGATGCCGATCCTGCTCGACGCCTTTGGCGATGCCGGCGGCGCCGAGGCGACGCTCGCCGCCGACTGATCGCGGGGCGCGATGCTGTTCACGGAACCGACCTTCCTCTTCGCGTTCCTCCCGGTTCTACTCGCGCTGTACTACTTCCGCCTGAAGGCGGAAGCGACATCGCCCGTGGCTTCCGGCTTCAGCCGGAAGATCGCCTGTCGCAACTGGCTGCTCGTCATCGCCAGCGTCATCTTCTACGCGCGCGGCGCCGGGGCCTTTACCTCGCTCATCGTCGGCTCGATCGTCTTCAACTACCTGGCGGCGCTGCTGGTCGATCGCTGGCGCGGGCAGGCGGCGGGGCGGTGGGTGCTCGGCGTCAGCGTCGGCGCCAACCTCGCGTCGCTCGGGGTGTTCAAGTACGCGGGCTTCTTCGCGGCCAACATCAACACGCTGCTCGGCCTCAGCGGCATGGCTCCCTTCGCGGTGCCGCAGATCGTGCTGCCGATCGGCATCTCGTTCTTCACGTTCCACTCGATCTCGTATCTCGTGGACGTGCATCGCCGGGACGCGGCGGCGCAGAAGGGGCCGGTCAAGGCGGCCCTCTACCTGTTGCTCTTTCCCCAGCTGATTGCCGGCCCGATCATCCGCTACCGGGAAATCGCCGACCAGCTCTCGTCGCGGGCGCACAGCACGAGCGATGCCGCGATCGGCATTCGCCGATTCATCGTCGGGCTCGCCAAGAAGATGCTGGTGGCCAACATCGTCGCGATCCCGGCCGATCGGATCTTCGCGATGCCGCCTGCCGAGCTCACCGCGGCGCATGCGTGGCTGGCGGTGAGCTGCTACACGCTGCAGATCTATTTCGATTTCTCCGGGTACTCGGACATGGCGATCGGCCTGGGGCGCCTCTTCGGGTTCCGGTTCCCCGAGAACTTCCGGTATCCCTACATCGCCACGTCGATGCAGGACTTCTGGCGGCGCTGGCACATCACGCTTTCGGCCTGGTTCCGGGATTACCTCTACGTGCCGCTTGGCGGCAACCGGGTCAGCACGCGACGCCTCTACGCCAACCTGCTGACGGTGTTCTTCCTGTGCGGCCTGTGGCACGGTGCCAGCTGGACGTTCGTGGTGTGGGGACTGCTGCACGGCGCGTTCCTCATCGCGGAACGGGTAGGGCTCGACCGGCTGCTCGACAACGCGCCGCGGCTGCTGCGCCACGCCTACGTGCTCATCATCGCGATGGTGAGCTGGGTCTTCTTCCGGGCAGACTCGCTGCCGCATGCGATGGCCATGCTTGGCGCGATGGCGGGGCTCTCGCCAGCCGTCCCCACCACCTTCGCCGCGTCGTGGTACCTCACGCCGGAACTGATGCTCGCGTGTGCCGCCGGCGCGATCGGCTCGGCGCCGGTCCTGCCCGCGCTGGCGCGGCTGCGCGTGCAGCCGATGTACGCGGCCGCGCACGCCGCCCTGCTGGTGCTGCTGGCGGCGTCGATCATGCTGATCGCCGCGCGCACCTACAACCCGTTCATCTACTTCCGCTTCTGATGCGCGACTGGGATCGCTTCATCGTCGCTGTCTTTCTCGTGGCCATCTGCCTGCCCGGGCTGGCGCTGATTGGGGGCATCGACGGCGCCGGCGACAGCGAGAACCGGACGCCGGCTCCGCCGCCAGCGGCGCCGACCTCCTGGGACACGGCGCGGGCGTGGCCGGACGCCTTCACGCGCTACTTCGAGGATCACTTCGCGTTCCGCAGGGACCTGGTGCGCGCGCAGGCGGCGCTGCGGCTCGAAGGGCTCGGCGTGTCGCCGGCGGCATCGGTGATCCCCGGCGAGGACGGCTGGTACTACTACGCGGACGATTCCGCGCTCGAGGACTACACGGTGGCGTGGGCGTTGAGTGACTCAGACCTGGAGATCTGGGCGACCACGCTGCAGCAGACGCAGGATTGGCTGGCGGGGCAGGGGATTGCCTACGCCTTCGTCCTGGCGCCCGACAAGCACGCGATCTATCCGGAGCCGATGCCCGACGCGATCCGCCGCCTGCGCGAGCGGACCTGGACGGATCAACTGGCGGATCACCTGGCCGCGCACACGTCGGTGAACGTCGTCGATCTGCGACCTGTGCTCCGGCGCCTCAGGGAACGCGAGCGCGTGTACCACAAGACCGACACGCACTGGAACGACCGCGGCGCCCACGCCGCTTACGTGGAGGTTCTCGACAGCCTGGGCGGCGCCCACGGGATTCGTCCGCTCCCGCGATCATCGTTCCGCGACGTGGAGCGAACGGTTCCGGGGCTGGATCTGGCGGCCATGCTCGGGCTGAGCGGGGACGTCGTCGAGCGCGACCTGGCCCTGGAGCCGAGCCACCCGCGACGCGCCCGCATGACCGAGCCGGCGACGCCGGCCACCCACAACATGTACCCGCGGATGGCAACCGGGGTGGACGACCCGTCGCTGCCACGCGCGGTGATCTTCCGCGACTCGTTCACGTCCGGGCTCGTTCCCTTCCTGTCGGAGCACTTCAGTCGCGCGCTGTACCTCTGGGAGTACGACGTCAACCCGGCGATCATCGCTGCCGAGCGCCCGCAGGTGGTGATCCAGCAGATTGTGGGGCGTCATCTGGGGACGACGCTGCCCTACAACTACCTGGCCTCTAG
>JBFWUM010000014.1:0-43974 GCA_050247255.1 Vicinamibacterales bacterium
TGGGCTTCAAGGAGCTGTATTTGTGCGGCGCCGGCTACACCTACTACCCGCAGGATATGAGCCACTATTACGACACCCTTCGCTTCGGGCTCGACTGGCCTGAGAGCCGCCGTCGCGCCGCGATTGACGCCGTGAGGGAGGATTCGGGAACCGAGCTTCGCGATGTCAGCGAGAACCGGGACGGCAGCGCCCTGGCACTGCTGCGATATCGCGACCTGTCCCCCAGCCATACCGTCCTGCGCGATTACGCTGCGGCGCACGGCGTCCGGATCTTCAATGTGGTGCCGGAAGGGTTTGACAGCCCCGTGTACGAGCCGGTGTCGTGGCCGGAAGTGATGCGGCGGATCGGCCAGCCTGGCGGCGCACAAGACCAGGCGGCAATCGCGCAGGTGGCTGGCGCACGTGCATAGGCTCCAGCAGCAGCTACTGGACGACGGCTACGCGATTGTGCCGCAGGCGCTTTCAGCGGCCCGGATCGCGGAGCTCCGCCGGGTCTGCGCGGACACTCATGCCCGATATCGCGAGCGGAACCTCTCGATCGGGCGCTTTCTCGATGTTCCCGAGTTGGCGTCTGTGCCGTTCGACCCCGCGGTCGTTGCCGGACTGAGAGCGATCCTCGGTGAGCACTACACCACCATCCCTGAGTTCACGATGCAGACCGCATCGTTCGGGCCGTGGCATACCGATGGCGGGTCTCAGGGACGTGCCGCGCACCTGTACGATCCTGACTACCTCCAGGTCGAGTGCGCGATCTACCTGCAGGACAACTCGAGCGAGTACGGCGGGGGGCTCGACGTGCTGCCACGCTCGCACCGCGAGATTGCGACCCTCGGCTCGCCCTATTCACTCGGCCGGCGTGTGACGCGGCGTCTCGCCAATGCGCTGCGGCGTCCGTACTCCGTCCCTTCGAAGGCGGGCGATCTCGTCGCATTCCATTTCCGCCTCTTGCACAGGTCGACGCCGTCCCGCGCGGCGGTGACTCCGGAGGATCGCACCAAGTACGCGGTGTTCTGGGGTGCCACCAGCACAGGCAGGCACGCTCGCCTGTATATGGATCACCTGCGGACGCGGCAGGAGTCGAACTACGTCGAGATGTCGCAGGTTCGCTATCCTGAGAGCTACCCGACAGAGGTCGTCGAAAGCATCCGACGTCAGGCGCTCACGGTGGCCTCTTTCTGACCTGTCCCCCGCCGGTCGAATGACGCGTTTGCTACTGTGTGGCACCGATGCCGGGGGGGCCGTCAACCTGGCACATGTGGCCGTCAAGGCCACGGAAGCCGGCATCGAGACCGCGGTTGTCACCTCGTCACGCTGCGCGCACCTGTGGAGCACGGGCGCTGGAGAGGTGAGCATCGACATTTCCCGCAGCGAGCTGGCCCGACGACTTGACGCAGATCCGCCGGAGGCCGTGATCTGCGGCACGACCTCGTTCCCCGCGATCGAACAGACCATTCTGGCCGAGGCCGAGCGCCGCGGCGTGCGGCGCGTTGTGTTCGTCGACGAACGATACGGCTACAGGGAGCGGTTCGGAGCAACCTGGCCCGAGGCGATCGCGTTGTTGGATCAGGACGCGGTGCGCGAGGCGGTGGCAGCGGGCTTGCCGTCGGCACGCTGTCACGCGACCGGAAGCCCGTCGCTCGCGGCACTGGTGGCGCAGGGGTCCCGGTACCAGGAGGCGCCGCCGGCGTGGCCGGAATGTGTCGACAGCAATGCACCCTACGTGACGTTCCTGTCGGAGCGGATTGCCGCCGACTATGGCACCTCCGTCGAAACCCCAGGGCCGCTGGGGCCATACCTGGGCTTCACGGAAGACCAGGTCCGCTCGGATCTCCTGGCGACGTTGGAGAGTTTCCACTCCGACGTCATGCTGGTCGAGAAAGTGCACCCTGGCGCGAATGCTCAGCCGGTGTCAGCGCGGGGGCTTTACGTCCGTCACGTCGTCACGCGGACGGCCGACCTCCCGTCGCTGCTCTGGCACAGCCGCTTCGTTGTCGGCATGCGTTCGATGGCGCTTCTCGAGTCGGCGCTGCTCGGCGTGCCGGCCTTGTCCTACCAGCCGTCGCTGGGCGTGGAGCAGCGGTGCACGGCGGTGCGCCTTGGTGTCGTGCCATTCGTCTCGACCAGCCAGGCGCTCGGCGACTGGTGTCGCCTCGCGCTCGGCCGCGAAGATCGCCAGCCGCCCGGGGCCTGGGAGTTCGCCAGACCGGATGCCGCTGAGCGCGTGCTCGATCTGGCAGTGGGCGAGACGGCGCCTCAGATGCCGGCGCAGACGTGAAGATTTCCGCGACGCTCGTCGCCCGCATGGGTTCGAGCCGGCTGCCCGGCAAGACGCTGCGACCGATCCTCGGCCGCCCGATGCTTGCCCGCCAGATCGAACGCATCCGTCAGAGCCTGCTGATTGACGAGATCATTGTCGCCACCTCAGCAGCTCCGGAGAACGACGCCATCGAGGCGCTGGCGGCAACCGAAGGCGTGCACTGCTTCCGCGGCAGCGAGGACGATGTGCTCGGGCGCGTCGTTGGCGCCCTGCGCGCGCACGCGGTCGAGATCCACGTTGAATTCATGGGGGACAACCCTCTGCCGGACGCCGGGATCGTCGACTCGGTGATCGGCTTCTACCTCAAGCATCGTGACGACTACGACTACGTCACCAATGCGCTGACGACCACCTATCCCCCGGGAGCCGAGGTGTACGTCTATCCGGCGCGGGTCCTCTACGATGCGGAATTGCGCGCGAGAGATGCCGCGCTGCGGGAACACGTGGGCATTCACGTGTACCGCCATCCCGAACGGTACCGCATTCACAACCTCGAAGCGCCGCCGTGGCTGCGCTTTCCCGAGCTGCACCTCGAGGTGGATACGGAGGAAGACTTCGCGCTGGTCAACGCCGTCTACGAAGCGCTGTACCCGCGCAACCCGGCGTTCACCATCCGGGAAGCGGTGGATTTCGTGATCGGTTCGGGACGCGCCGGCCAGAACGCCGGGGTCGAACGACGGTGGAAGGCCTTCAGGCTCGGCTGATGGGAGGCGACGGGCTGCGAGCGGCAATCGTCGGCTGCGGCCGCATTGCCGGTCTGTATGCGGACCCCAACGGGCCAGTCGAAACCCACGCGCAGGCCTACTGGGCGCAGCCGGGGGTCCGCCTCGTGGCCGTCTGCGATCCGAATACGGCGAACCGGGAGCGATTCGCCGCCACCTGGCGGGCCGCCGGCTACGCCGAGCTGCACGAGCTGCTCGAGCGCGAATCGCCGGACATCGTCAGCATCTGCTCACCCCCTGAGTGGCACGCGGACCACGTCGTGGCGGCGGCGCAGCATGACCGCGCGCCGCGAGCGATGTTTGTCGAGAAGCCGTGCTGCCAGGGCGAGTCGGAGCTGGATCGTATCGAAGGGGCGCTGGCCGCGCTGCCTGCCCGGCCCTGCGTGCTGGTCAATCACACGCGTCGTTTCGACCCTGCCCACCGGCAGCTGGCTGCGGCAATTCGAGCCGGGGCTTACGGCCGCCTGCTCGGCGGCCGCGCCGACTACTACGGGGGCTGGATGCAGAACGGCCCGCATCTGATCGACCTGCTGCGCATGTTCTTCGGCAACGTCACGGTAACCGGTCTCGCGCCGGGGGTGTCGGGTCGCGGCGACGACGACTGCCCGGTCGTCCATGTCGACGTCGGCGGCGCGCGGCTCGTCGCCAGCGGCGCGGATGAGCGCTATTACCAGTTGTTCGAGCTCGACCTGCGCTTCGAACGCGCGCGGGTGTTGCTCGAGGACTTCGGCGCGGTGATTCGCGTGCAGCCCGCGGCCGTCAACGGTCTCGGCGAGCGCATTCTCGACCTCGCGCGGGAAGAGCGGACCGCCGGTTTGCAGGAGCCCCTGCGTCATGCGGTGCGCGCGCTCCTGGACGACCTGGCAGGAACAACCCCGCTGTCGCAGACCGGGGCGACGCTGGCCGACGCGCGCGAGACCATGCGCCAGGTGTGGAACGCGAGGGCGGCATGGCGCGGCTGACCGACCGGTCGCTTGCCGTCAACGGGGGCACACCGGTCCGTACTCGACCGTGGCTCGACAACTTCACGACTGGCGAAGAAGAACGGCGCGCGGTGTTGGCGGTGCTCGACACCGGATACTTGTCGCTGTTCGAGGGCTCCCACACACCAGAGGCGCCTTTCAGCTTCTGGGGCGGTCCGTTCGTACAGACGCTGGAGCGGGAGTGGGCAGCCGCCTACGGCGTGCCGTACGCGGTCAGCGTCAATAGCGCGACCTCGGGCCTGTACGCCGCGGTCGGCGCGCTTGGGATCGGCTACGGGGACGAGGTCATCGTTTCACCGTACACGATGAGCGCCTGTGCCACCGCCCCGCTGGTGTACGGCGCCATCCCGGTCTTTGCGGATGTGTCCCCGCTCACCGGTTCGCTCGATCCTGATGCAATCGAGCGGGTCGTCACCGCGCGCACGCGCGCGATGATCGTCGTCCACCAGTTCGGCATTCCGGCCGACATGGATCGGATCATGGCGATCGCGGCGCGGCACAAGCTGCGCGTGATCGAGGATTGCGCCCAGGCGCACGGCGCGCGGTACCGCGGCGCGCCGGTCGGTACCTTTGGTGACATCGGTGTCTTCAGCCTCAATGTCAACAAGACCATCCAGGCAGGGGAAGGGGGCGTCTGCATCACCCGGGACAGCAACCTTCGCTACCGGCTGGCGCTCATCAGGAACCACGGCGAGGCGGTCGTCGGCGCTGCGGACTACGGTTCCATCGAAAACATCATCGGGTTCAACTATCGGATGACGGAGTTGACAGCTGCCATCGCCTCAGAACAGTTGCGCAAGCTCGAGTCGCTCACGCTCGAGCGGGGCACGCTGGTGGAGCTCCTCAGCGAGCGCCTGGCGGGACACCCCTTTCTCGCCACGCCTCCCGCCTGTGTGCATGCCGCCGTCGGCGAGCGGTGTACTGGCTGCCGCAGCACCTACTACGTCTACCCGTTGCGGTACCTCTCGGATGCCGGTCGGCCGTCGCGCTCGGAATTTGCCGAGGCGGTTGCGGCCGAGGGCGTGCCGTTCGCCGTCGGCTACGTGCGGCCGTTGTATCTTCAGCCGCTGTTTCAGCGCCGTGAGGCGTTCACCCACGGCTATCCCTTTGCCGCGCCCGAGAACAGCGACAGCCGCCCGAACTACGCGAAGGGCGCCTGTCCTGTCGCCGAACGCCTCCACTTCGAGGAAATGTTGATCAACGAGCACGTGCGGCCGCCGCACCGGGTTGACGATGTGGCCGACATCGCCCGGGCGGTCGACAAGATGGCTCAGGCGATGTCCGTCGCGGCGGTGCGCATCTGATGACCATGCTGCGCCGCATCGGCCGCGGTCTCGAACGACGCGCGCGCGTCCGGATAACTGTGGCGGCCCGCGCGCTCGGCCTGCGCCCGCACGTCTCGTCAGAGGCGCGCACCTATTGGGAGGAACGCGGGCCTCGCTACCTGGGCGAGGTCAGCGGCATCCTCGATCCCGGAGATCCCTATTTCGCGGCACAGCAGGACTTCCTCGCACTCCTGAAGGACGAGGCGTGGGGGTCGATTCTCGAAGTGGGCTGCGGCTTCGGCTGGCACCTGCGTGCGGTCGCACACACATTCCCTGGCCGGCAGGCGGTCGGCATCGATTTCAGCAGGGCTCAACTGGCTCAGGGGGCGGCATTCCTGTCGGCGACCAACGCCAGGCTGATCCAGGCGGACGCGGGATCGCTGCCGTTTTCGGACGCGACCTTCGATGTTGTCTTCACGTCGGGCGTGCTGATGTGCGTGCACGCCGACCAGTTGCCGCCGTTGCTCGGCGAGCTGCGGCGCGTCGCCAGGCAGTGTGTGATCGCGATGGAGCCTGCCGAAGAGCACATGTGCACGCCGGCCCAGCGGGCGATCGCGCGCCGGGCGGGGTGGCATTGCCACAGCTACAGCCGTGCCTTCGCGGCCGCCGGCTTGGCGCTCGATGCCGGCTTTGTGTTTCGCTCGTTCGAGTCGAGCCACGACCGAACGTCGCTGTCGTGCTTTCGAGGCCGCAAGGGCTGACGTGGCGGACCTCGTCTTGGTGGAGTTCGCCGAGGACGCCACGCACCTGGCGAGCACGAACCCGCCGTCGGCGGCGATCGTGTCCCTGCGGCCGGAATCGGCGGATGTCCTGGACGCGCGCAGCATTCCGTACACCCTCCAGACGAGCATCGAGCGGCACGCCGGGCTCGACGCTGTGGCCGCGGAAAACCTCGTGCGTCTCGATCGCCTTGCGGCGTTGTCCGAAGTGCCGATGTCTCCGGGTGTTCGCCTGCGTACGCTCGATGCGCATTACCAGCAGGTCCTCATCCTGCTCGACGTCTTCGCGTTTGCTGTCGAGCAGCTGCGATGGCTTGTCGCCGAGCACCGTCCTCGTACGGTGACGTACTTCGAGGCATGGCGGCTGTCGCGAACGCTCCTGCCTGATCCTGTCGATTCAATCTGGTCGGCGTTGTGCGGATGGCTGCGGGATGCCTCGGAGGAACAACGGCCGGAATGGGCCCGGGGTGTGGTCTGGATCGGTCGTGCGACGGTGTCGTCACCACGGCGTATTCGTCGCCGTATTCGCCGTCAGAATGCCGACGGCACCCTGATGACGCGCCTCAAGACCGCACCCGGGATCAGCAGCCGGGTACGGACGCTGCGCGGCTGGCTCTCGCAGAACGCCCGCCGGCCCGTGCAGGCGCCCGCGGGCGGGACAGGCACCCGGCTGTTGTTCGTCGGCACCAGCCCGGACATCGCCGCCGTGCGGACAGCGCTGAGGAGCGAGCGGGACTACGACGTCTGGATGTGGGACGGCAAGGCGCCCGTGCGGGAGCGCTCGCGGGAACGGCTGGTTGCGGCGTCTGCCGTTGGCGATGAAGACGGCACGGCGGCGACCACGATTGCCGCGTCGGCCCTGGCCTCGCCCCTGCTGACGTGGAGCGGAGTTTCCGGGCATGCCGTCATGAAGCCGAAGTGGCAGGCGCTGCTCGACCGGCTTCCCGCAACGGTGCGTCGCTTTGCCCACGCGCGCGCGCTCGTCGACAGCCTTGCACCTCAGGCAGTCGTGCACGGCGAGATTGGCCTGTCGCACCAGATGCGCACCGTCATCGAGGCGGCGCGCAGCCTTGGCATTCCGACGGTGTTCCAGCAGTGGGGCGGCAACTACGGCTACATCCGCCAGCCGTACCTGGCGGGGGCCGAATTGAGGTCGTCAGGCGTCATCGCCTACACGTCACCAGTTGCCGAGTGCCTTCGACAGAACGGAACCGGCGGGCGCCTCGATGTCCGCATCGCCGCCTCGCCGTACTTCGCGACCCTTCGCTCGCGTCTTGGACGCTCGGCCTCGAGTCCGGCCGGACGACCGTGCATCTACGTTCCGTCGCCGCTCGTCGGGCCGCTGCGCTACGGGCCATCGCTGATGCTGGACGATTCGCTTCAGCACCGCGTACAGCGGCGCGTCGTGGCTTCGCTGGCGCCGCTCGCCGCGTGCCCGTTCGTGCTCAAGGTCGCGCCGCGCCGTGTGTCAGCCGTCGACCCGCTGGACGAGTGGCTCCGCCGCACGAGTCCCGCCGCCACGATCGATCATCGTCCGCTGGATCAGCTGCTCGACGAACCGGCGGTCTGGGTCACCGATGGCCCGGCGACGACGCTGCAGCAGGTAACGCTGAGCGGCGAGCCTGTGATCTTCGTCGACACGCGCGGAGCCACGTGGTATCCCGACGCGCGTCGGTGCCTCGAGCGCACGGTGACGGTGGTGGATGCTTGGTCGCCGGACTTCGAAGCGCGTCTACGGTCCGCGGTGGTGGCGGCGCTCGATACGCCGCGGGCCGCCTTCATCGACGACGACAGCTTCGCCAACCGCTACGCCGTGCCCGACATGCCTCCTGCCGAGGCTTCTGCACAGGTGATCGAGCAGCTGGTGCGACTGTCCACACCGTTGCCCGCAGCCATGGACTTTACGGCCTCGTAGCGAAAGCCCTGACGCAACACATGCAGACCTTGCGCTGGCTTTGGGACGTCCTGCTCCCGCGCGAACGAACCACGCTGCTGATCGTCCTGGCGGCGACCGTTGTCGGCTCTGTCGCCGAAGCCGCGACCATCGGACTGGTGGTGCCGTTCATCGGCGTGCTCGCCGAACCCGCCTCAGTGAACGACAGCGCCTGGCGCATCGTCTCGGCCCGCCTGCCGATCATGCCGCCGGTCCAGACGGTACTCGTGCTGGGAGCGGCCCTGCTGGGGATGTTCCTGGTCAAGAACGCCTATCTGACCGTGCTGGTCCACCAGCAATACCGCTTCGTGTTCAGCGCGCAGGCCGCGTTGTCGAAGCGCCTCCTGCTGACGTACCTACGTGCGCCGTGGACATTTCATACCCAGCGCAACAGCGCCGAGCTGCTCCGCGACGTCAACGTCGAGGTCCCGCTCGTCTTCGGCAACGTCCTCAACCCGCTGATGGTGCTGGCCACGGAACTGCTGGTGACGACGGCGGTCGTGCTGCTGCTGGTCATCGTCGAGCCCGTGTCCTCGCTGCTTTGTCTCGTGCTGCTTGGCGGCATGACGGCAGTCTTCTATGTCGTTGTCCGCCGCCGTACGACCCGTCTCGGTGAACGGCAGTTCCACCTCCGCGCCGACATGATCAAGGCCGTGACACAAGGGTTGGGAGCGGCGAAGGAGACCAAGGTGCTCGGACGCGAAGAGTTCTTTGCCACGGAGTTCGCGCGCTCCGCAGACCAGTGCGCGGCCGCCAACACGTACCTGGCCACCATCAGCCAGCTGCCGCGATTCTTCCTCGAGACGCTCGTGATCGGCGGCATCGTCGGCATCCTGGGGGTGATGGCGTGGCAGGGACGGGACACCGCGGAGGCGCTGCCGATGCTTGCCCTGTTCGCGGTGGCCGCGTTCCGCCTGATGCCGGCGATGAACCGGATCGTGAGCTGCGTCGCCAACATCCGGTATCACGGCAAAGCGCTGAGGGCGGTTCATCACAGCCTGACGACGCTGACCGGTGGCGGGCCGATCAGGGACGCTCTGGGCCGGGAGACCTCGGCCGCGACGTTCGAACGCCTGGAATTACGCACGCTCAGCTATCGCTACGCCGGGGCCGAACGCGACGCGGTCTCGGCAATCGATCTGATCATCCCGCGCGGAGCGGCCGTTGGCATCACCGGACCATCCGGCGCCGGCAAGACGACGCTCGTGGACGTGATCGTGGGGCTGCTGGAGCCGGTCCAGGGTGACGTGTTTGTGGACGGTGAGCCCGTGCGCGACCTGGCGACCTGGCGGCGGCGAATCGGCTACGTGCCACAGCAGGTGTACCTTCTGGACGACAGTGTCCGGCGCAACGTGGCGTTCGGCTTGCCGGACGCTGACATCGATGACGAACGGGTCTGGGCGGCGCTGCGGTCGGCGCAACTGGAACGGTTGGTCCGAGGCGAACGAGGCGGCCTGGAGGTCACGGTCGGTGAGCGTGGTGTCCGCTTCTCGGGCGGCGAACGCCAGCGTCTCGGCATCGCGCGCGCTCTCTATCACGACCCCGACGTGCTGGTGCTCGATGAGATCACGGCGTCACTGGATGTCGAGACCGAGCAAGAGGTCACCCGCGCCATTCGGTCGCTGAAAGGGATGAAGACGCTGATCATCATCACGCACCGGCTCTCCACGATCGAGCACTGCGATATGGTCTACGAACTCGCGGAAGGTCGTCTGGTGCGGGCGCGGACCACCATCGGCGCCGGGGGAGTAGCATGAGCCGCGAGCTGGTGCTTGGCGGCGTCCGACTGGGGCCCGCGACTGCGCCATATGTCATCGCCGAGATCGGTGTGAACCATGAGGGCTCGCTGGCCCAGGCGAAGCGACTCATTGAGCTCGCCCACGAGGGCGGGGCGCAGGCGGCCAAGTTCCAGTCCTACAAAGCCGAGACGCTCGCCTCGCGGAACAGCCCCGCCTACTGGGATACGGCGAGGGAGCCGACGCCGAACCAGTACGAGCTGTTCAAGCGCCACGACAGCTTCGGCCGCGCCGAGTACGGCGAGCTTGCCGCTCACTGCGACCGCGTCGGCATTCAGTTCCTGTCGACGCCGTTCGATGCCGCTTCGGTGGAGTTTCTCGCGCCGCTACAGCCGTGCGTGAAGATCGCCTCGGCGGATCTCACCAACGTGCCGCTGCTGCGGCAGGTTGGCCGCCTGAAGAAGCCGGTGCTGCTGTCAACCGGCGCCTCCACCCTGGCCGAGATCGCAGCCGCGGTTGCCGAGCTCGGGCAGGCGGGCAGCCAGGATGTGGTGCTGCTCCACTGCGTGCTCAACTACCCGACACCGGACGAGCAGGCCCACCTCGGCATGATCGAGGGGTTGCAGGCGGCGTTCCCCGACAGGGCGATCGGCTACTCGGACCACACGGTGCCTGATGACGAGCTGACGGCATTGCTGGCCGCGTATCTGCTCGGCGCCCGTGTGCTCGAGAAGCACTTTACGCACGACAAGTCGCTGCCGGGGAACGACCACTACCATGCGATGGATGTCGACGACCTCCGCCGCTTCGCGGCGCGCCTCGGCAGGGTGCGCACGCTGCTCGGAGCTTCCACCGAGAAAGAGGCACTCGATAGCGAGGCGCCCGCACGCGCGCACGCGCGGCGCAGCCTCGTCGTGGCGCGTTCCCTGAGCGCCAGCCATGTGCTCGGCCCGGAGGACCTGATCCCCAAGCGTCCGGGCACCGGCATCAGTCCGCAGCACTGGGACGAGATCATCGGCCGCCGAACACGGCGTCCGCTCGAAGCCGACGAGATCCTGCGCTGGGAGGACCTGGAGACGGCATGAGGGCGGCACAACAGCCCGCGCGCCTGACGACGGTCCCTGCCGGCATGCCGGCCTCTTCGACTCGGCGGCCCCTGGCGCAACCGCGGATCGGCACGTCAGAAGTCGTCATCGCCGGCGCCGCTGCTGTTACCCTTGCCCTCGCCGTACTGACCGGAGATCTGGGGATTCTCGCGTCCGCGACGGCGATGTGGCTTTTCGCGCTGCGGTTTGGCTGGGCGCACCGGCGGGCGCTGCCGATGTTCCTGTGGCTCGGCTTCACCTTCTTCTACCCGCACGTGGCCCAGGCCTACACCTCGCTTCAGGAGAAGGCGACGATCGAGGGGGCGCTCGCCTGGGCGATCGGTCTGGTGTCGTTCAGTGGCGCTGTCCCGGCGCTTGCCCGGTCACGCTGGCTCGTCTTCAGCCTCGGCCTCTGGCTACTTTGGGGGCTCATGGCGTACGTCCCGGTGCTGCTCACGTGGTTGAATGTTCTGCCGCCCTCTGATCCCTTTGCGCTGACCTATTCCGCACTGAAGACTGCTGTCCCGATTCTGGGCGCTGGCGGGGTGGCGCTGGCCGCCGGCGCGGCCATTCGCGAACCGGCGGATCTCGAACGCCTTGGCCGGGCGGTTCTTGTCGGCACCGGCCTGGTCGCGGTCGCCGCCCTCGTGCAGGCGATGATGGGCGCCGACTGGATCAACTCGAACTATGAATCACAGGCCGGCCGTCTTCACGGCGTCTCGGTTCCCGACGCGAATGGATACGCTCGCCTGTTGCTGATGCCCAGCCTCCTGCTGATGGCCCTGGCGATCGCTGGGCGCCACGCGGCGTGGAGGCGCGGGCTCTGGCTCGTTCTCGTACTCGCCGTCATCAGCATCGCCCTCACGCTATCAAGAACCACCTACCTGTCGTTCGCCGCGGGTATCGTCGTGCTGCTGCTGCTCAATCTGCGCGCGAGCCGTACGGCGCTGGTCGGTCTGATCCTGGCTGCGGTCCTCTTTGGCGCAGCCTACGGGCTGGGCATCGCCGATCGATTCGGTCAGGGCGCCGAGCGTCGGTCTGTCGCCAACCTCGAGGGGCGAATCGCCCTCTACGCCGTGCTCGTGGACATTGTGCGCGAGAACCCCTGGTTCGGGGTGCGTCCAGGCGGATACTTCGAGGCACTCGATGAGATCAACCTGCAGAGCGAGACCCAGGTATCGCGCGGCGGCGCCCACAACATGGTGCTGGCGATTGCGTCGGAGTGGGGGCTGCCAATGGCATTCGCCCTTCTCGCAGCGCTAGCCGGTACTATCTGGACCAGCTTCGACGCCCTGCGGAGACTGCGCCTTGCGCGTGCAGCGCCCGCAGCCCCGCTGCTGCGCGCCGTGCTCACGGCACTTGTGGCCGTTGCTGTGGCCTACCTGGTGCATGGGTTGACCGAGAATGTGCCGTACGACCATGTGTTCGTTCTCCTTGGGCTGGCGGCGGCGATTCGTTTTGCCGTCGTTCCCGCGTTGCCTGCGCAAGTACCGACGTACGCTCAGCGGGGTCGGGTACTCTGGCGATGAAGAGCGTCCGGCGAACTGTCAGCGATGGCGCGCTCTCCTTGCTCATACGCACGCTCTATTTGACCGGCAAAGAGAACGGCGACCGTCTGTGTGCCAGGCTGGCCGAAACCGTCGCGCCAGTTGTGTCTCACCCTACCTCGGTTGGTGACATTCGCATCCTGTGCGCGGGGGAAACCTCTGAGTGGCGCATCCGCACGCTGCTGACGAAGGAACCGGAGACCCTCGACTGGATCAGCGGCTTCGGTGACGACGATACGCTGTGGGACGTCGGCGCGAACATCGGCCTCTACTCTTTGTATGCCGCGCGCCGCGGGGTGCGGGTGCTGGCGTTCGAGCCGTCTGCGCCGAACTATTACCTGCTCAACCGGAACATTGCGCTCAACGACCTCGCCGGCTACATCGGTGCATACTGCCTTGCCTTTGCGGGGAAGTCGGGATTGGATGCGCTCTACATGACTGACGCCCAACTGGGCGGCGCGCGCAACAGTTTCGGCACGGCTGTCGACTGGCGGGGCCTGCCTCTCGTGGCGGGTACCACGCAGGCGACCGTCGGATTCCGCATTGATGAGTTCGTGCGAGGATTCAATCCACGGTTTCCAACGCATCTCAAGATCGACGTCGACGGATTGGAAAGCCGGATCGTGGAAGGGGCTGCGGAGACGCTCGCCGACCCTCGTCTCCGATCGGTGCTGATCGAGCTGGATACCGCCCGTTCGGACTATTGTCGCGGCGTCGAATCGGCGATGGCGGCAGCCGGGTTGCGGCTCATTGACAGGCGCCGCTCACCAATGTTCGACGGTACTCCGTACGCGTCGTCTTACAACCATATCTTCGCCCGATGATCAGGCGAGCGGACCCCTACCACAAGGCCAACAGCCTCGGAGAACTGCGCGGCGGCGATCGCTCGAGCGCCGACGTCGTGCACCGCATCGAGCGGCTGCACGCAAGTCTCGAGGATGTTCCGGCCGCATCGTCGTTCGATCGCATTGTCCGGCGTGCATGCGACGATACACTGGGGCTGTCGTCTGACGACGGGCGGTGCCGGTTCGTGCTTCGGGAGCACGTGATCGAGGAGTTGCGAAGGCTCCCCGACCACCTGCTGCCGCGCTATCTGTTCTATCGATACCGTTACGAGGTCTTTCCGCAGACGCACGAAGTTGATGGGTTTCCCCCCTGCCTGCAGATCGAGCCGACGTCGATCTGCAACTACCGCTGCGTATTCTGTTATCAGACCGACCGGCAACTGACCTCCCCGGGCAATGGGCACATGGGACTCATGTCCCTCGACCTGTTCAAGCGGGTCATCGACGAGGCAGAAGGCCGGTGCGAAGCCGTGACCCTGGCGTCCCGCGGGGAGCCGCTGATGGCCCGGCAGATCACTGAGATGCTCGGGTATCTCAGGGGGAAATTCGTTGCCGCCAAAGTGAACACCAACGCTTGGTTCCTCGACGAGGCCAAGGCTCATGCTTTGCTGGAGGCCGATCTCAACACGCTCGTGTTCTCCGCCGACGCTGCGGAGCCGGAGCTGTATGGCCGGCTCCGGGTCAATGGCCGCCTCGACCGGGTGCTCGCCAACGTCGAGATGTTCGCGCGAATCCGCGAGCGCGACTACCCGACGTCGCGGACTATCACCCGCGTCTCCGGCGTGCGCGTTGGCGGGCAGCAGGACATCGCGTCGATGCAGGCGGTGTGGGGTGGCCTGGTCGATCAGGTGGCGTTTGTCGATTACCAGCCGTGGGAGAACACCTACGAGCGGCCGTTGAGCGCCGTAGACGCGCCGTGCTCGGACCTGTGGCGCCGGATGTTCGTGTGGTGGGACGGCCGAATCAACCCGTGCGACGTCGATTACCGCTCCACCCTGAGCGGCGGCCGGCTTGGTGACACGACGCTCGCCGATGCCTGGCGCGGCGAGGCGTACGACCGCCTGAGAGCCGCTCACGTCAATGGCGGCCGGTCCCAGCAGCATCCCTGCAACCGTTGCACGCTGGTCTAGGGTGCCCATGTCCTCACGATGATCTGCGCATTACAGCTCGGACGAGAGAGGAGCGTCGGCTTTCCCGGCAAGAACACCCTGCCCGTCCTCGGACGGCCATTGATGCTCTACCCGCTCATGGCGGCCCAGGCGGCACCCTCGATCGATCGGATCTATGTGTCGACCGATTCGCCGGCAATCAGGAAGATCGCGGGCGCTGCGGGCGCGCGGCTCATAGAGCGGCCCGCGGAACTGGCGACGAAGACCGCGCTCGGCGAGGATGCCTTCGCCCACGGCTACCGCGTGATTCGCGAGGAACTCGCCGCGGAGGGAGAGGCCCTCGAACTCGTGGTGCTCCTGTTCTGCAATGCCCCGACGGTCACGGCGGCGCTGCTCGAGCAGGGAATCGATGCGCTGCGCCGGAGGCGGGACGCCGATTCGGCCGTGACGGTCTCCGTCTACAACATGTGGAGCCCGCTGCGTGCGCGGAAGCTCGGGGACGATGGCTGCCTGCAGCCGTTCGTACCCTTTGAGACCTTTGGTGATCCCGCGACGCTCTCGTGTGACCGCGACTCGCAGGGCGACGTCTACTACGCTGACATGGGCGCCTCGATTGTGCGCCCCCACTGCCTGGAGCATCTCGACGAGGGACTGCTGCCGCAGAAGTGGATGGGGCGGAGGATTCTTCCGCTGCCGCAATGGGGAGGTCTCGACGTCGACTACCCGTGGCAGATTCCCCTCGTCGAGTACTGGCTGAAGGAACACGGCTTCACCGACGCGTGGACCCCGTACGATGCCCTCACCTGATCTTGGCCTGACCGGACGGCGAGTCCTCGTGACCGGCGCCAGTTCTGGAATCGGCCGTGCCACCGCGACGTTGCTGGGACGCGCCGGGGCACTGGTCGGCGTGCACTGTCACACGCACGTTGCCGCCGCGCAGGCGGTGGCCGCGGACATCGAACGGACGGGAGGCCGTGCGTGCGTGCTGGATGCGGATGTGACGGACCCGGCGGCGCGCCAGAACCTGATTCCGCGCATGCTTGACGCGCTTGGCGGCCTCGACGCGCTTGTCAACAATGCCGGGGGCATTCCGAACGCCCGGTCTCTCGACGACCTCACCGAGGCCGATTGGGACGCCGCACTCGAGCTGAACCTGACCGCACCCTTCTTCCTCTCCCAGGCCGCATTTGCGCATATGCGGGAGAACGGGGGAGGAAAGATTGTCAACGTGACGTCCGTTGGCGTCCACTACGCGGGCTCCGCCACAACCATGCACTACAGCGCCGCCAAAGCAGCCCTCGAACTCGTCACTCGGGCCCTCGCCCGGTCGGGCGCGCCGCATGGAATTCTGGTCAACGCCGTGCGGCCCGGATTCATCGACACGCCGTTGCATCAACACCTATCGGCCGAGGCCCGGCAACGCCGGCTGCAGATGGTGCCCCTCAAGCGTGCCGGTACGCCCGCCGACGTGGGCAGGATGATTCTCTATCTCCTCTCATCCGGCGCGGACTTCGTCACGGGGCAAATCATCGGCGTTACGGGAGGGGATTGAGCATGAGCGATCCTGCGCGCCGCGTGCTCATCACCACCGTGCCATTCGGCGCGCCCGACCGCCAAGCGCTCGACCTGCTCGACAGCGCCGGGGTCGACTACACCATCAACCCGATCGGCCGCCGCTTGAAGGAGGCGGAGCTCCTCACGCTCGCCCGGGACTTCGGCGTCATCATTGCCGGGACCGAACCGATCACCGCGGCGGTCATCGGGGCGGCGCCGCACCTCCGGCTGATCTCGCGTGTCGGCATCGGGCTCGACAGCGTCGACCTGTCGGCGACCCGTGCCCGGCGGGTCAGTGTTGCCTACACACCGGACGCTCCCGCGCCGGCCGTCGCCGAACTGACGATCGGGCTGATGCTGTCGCTGCTGCGCCACGTGCCGTTCGCCGACCGCGCGCTGCGCCAGGGCCGCTGGCTGAGGCTGATGGGGCGGCGCCTGGAGGAAATTACGGTCGGCATCGTCGGCGTCGGCCGCGTCGGTCGCCGGGTGGTCGCCGCGCTCCGCGGCGGCTTCCCCGGAGTGCACATCCTTGCCAACGATCTCGCGCCCGACACCACGTTTGGCGCTGCCCACCGGATCGAATGGGTCGAGAAGGCGGAGCTGTTCCGGAGCAGCGATGTCGTCAGCGTGCACGTGCCGTTGACGCCAACCACGCAGGGGATGATCGGCGCCGACGAACTGGCGCTGATGCGGCCGACCGCCCTCCTGATCAACACCGCACGCGGCGGCGTCGTCGCCGAGGCGGCGCTGGCAGACGCCCTGCGGTCCGGGCGCCTGCTGGGCGCGGCCATGGATGTCTTCTCGCAGGAGCCGTACGAGGGCGAGCTCGCCGGTGTGGAGCAGTGTCTGCTGACGTGCCACATGGGATCGATGTCGATCGACTGCCGGACGCGGATGGAAGTCGAGGCAACCGAAGAGGCCATACGGTTTCTTCGTGGGGAGCCGCTGCAGCGGCCCGTGCCGCAGCACGAGTACGAGATTCATGCCGCGCGCACCGCGGCGCTCGCCGCTGGCGACCGAGCGTTCTAAGCATTCAACACAGGGCCACGCATGCAGGATCAGCACCGAGACACAACGTTCTTCGAGGTCAAGCAGCCGACCGTCCTTCCGCCTTTGCCGAAGGACCCCACGCCGAAGCCATTTCGGGTGCTGCTCGTCTACCCAAACTACTCGATGGTCAACCTGCTGCCGACCAACATCGGCATTCTCACGGCCTGCCTGCGCCAGAACGGGTTCGTCGTCGATTTGTTCGATACCACCTTCTACCGGACCGCGGAGAAAACGCTCGACGAAATACGGGTCGAGAATCTTCAGGTACGGAAGTTCAACTTCGAGGACGCCGGGGTCCGGTTCAAGACCACCAACTACGTCGACGATTTCGTCCGCAAGGTTGAGGATTTCAAGCCCGACTTGATCGGTGTCTCGGCGGTCGAAGACACCTGGCCGCAGGGGCGTACCCTGATCGAGGCCGTGTCTGGCCACGCCGCCAAGGTGATCGTCGGCGGTGTGCTGCCGACGCTCGCCCCCGAGGTTCCAATCGCTCACCCGGACGTGGACATGATTTGTGTCGGCGAAGGAGAGCACGCCATTGTCGAGCTCGCGACGGCACTGATGAACGGCGACGCCATCGCGTCGATTCGCAATCTCTGGGTCAAGACGGCGGACGGCGTCGTCAAGAACCCAATTCGGCCACCGATGCCGATGGACGACGTGCCCTTCGGCGACTTCGATCTCTTCGACAAGGAACGGTTCTTCCGGCCCATGCAGGGCAAGGTAGTCCGGATGGCGCCAATCGAAACCGATCGGGGCTGCCCCTACAAGTGCCGGTTCTGCGAGGCGCCATCGCTGGTCGGTCTCTACAAGGAGGCGACCGGACACTATTACTTCCGGCGCAAGAGCTGGGCGAAGGTCAAGGAGGAGATCGATCTCTACATTCGGAAGTACGGTGTCGAGTACATCTACTTCAACGCCGAAACCTTTCTCGCCATGAGCGACCGGGAGTTCGACGAGTTCATCCGGATGTTCGGCACCGTCCGGTTGCCGTTCTGGATGCAGACCAGGATTGAAACCATCACCGAGGCGCGCATCGCGGCACTCGAACGGGTTAACTGCAACCGCATCTCGGTCGGCCTCGAGCACGGCAACGAGGACTTCCGGCGGCGGATCATCGGCAAGGGGTTCTCGAACGCCCGCATCATCGACGTGTTCAAGATCCTCGACCGCTATTCGATCCCGGTGACCATCAACAACATCATTGGCTTCCCTGGAGAGACGCGCGAGCTGATCTTCGACACCATCGAGCTGAACCGCGTGCTGGGCACCGACAGCGTCAACGCCTTCTTCTTCACGCCGTATCGCGGAACCGCGATGTACGACGACGCCGTGGCGGCGGGGTATCTGGATGCCACCGGGACGACGAATTCGCTGATCACAGGGTCGATCCTGAACATGCCGTCGATCAGCAAGGAGGAGATTCTCGGCCTGGTGAGGACGTTTAGTCTCTATGTGAAATTTCCGAAGGAGGAGTGGCCGGAGATCGCGCTGGCCGAACGGTTCACTCCCGAAGGGGACGCCACGTTTCGTGAACTGTCGAAGCGGTACTACGAGCGCTTCTTCGATCACGACTTCAAGTGGACGAAGAAGGCGTGCTTCTCGAGCCGCGCCTACGCGGGCGCGCCGCCTGTCGCCAAGCAGGCCACCGAAGACATCAGCAACTGACAGGACAGGGGAGATATGCGCGTCATCGTTTTTGGCGGCGCCGGCTTTCTCGGAAGCTTTGTGGCCGATGCTCTGGCCGACGCCGGACACGAGGTCGTCATCTTCGATCGGAGCCCGTCTCCGTATCGCCGACCGGAACAGCGGGAGATCGTCGGCGACATCCTCGACGAGGCTGCAGTCGCGCACGCGGTCGAGGGCTGTGATGTCGTGTACAACTACGCCGCCATCGCCGACATCGGCGATGCCAACGAGAGCCCGCTGGAAACGATCAGGGTCAACGTCCTCGGCAACACCATCCTCCTCGAGGCGTCGCGCTGCGCCGGCGTCAAGCGGTTCGTCTTCGCCAGCACCCTCTACGTCTACAGCCGCGCCGGGGCGTTCTATCGCAGCGGCAAGCAGGCCTGTGAGCTGATCATCGACGACTACCACCGCGCCTTTGGCCTCCCTTACACGATCCTGCGCTACGGCTCGCTCTACGGTCCGCGGGCGACCCGTGCCAACGGCATCCACCGGATACTCACCCAGGCGCTCGCCGAGGGCCGCATCGTGCGTGAGGGCGACGGTGAGGAGATGCGCGAGTACATCCACGTGTGGGATGCCGCCCAGAGCAGCGTCGACATCCTGGCGTCCGAGTTCGAGAACGCGAACATCATCGTCACAGGCCAGCAGCCGGTCAGGGTGAAGGATCTGCTGACGATGGTGCGGGAAATCCTCGGCGGCCGCATCGCCGTGGAGTACGTGACGCCTGGCGCTGAAGCGGCGGCGCCGAGCCTTCACTACCATATGACGCCCTACTCCTTTCAGCCGACGATTGCCCGAAAGCTCGTGCGCACGTCGTACCTGGATCTCGGTCAGGGCCTGCTCGGCCTGATTGCCGGCATGTACCAGTCCCAGCACGACCTTCGGGATGGCAACGACGTGCTGTTGGCCGACGGCGCGCACCGAGGGTCCGCGCGGACATGAGCGACGGCGCGATCCGGCTGATTCACGCCGCGGCGCTGGGCGTATCGATTCCCGAGCCCGCCGGTCCCGCGCGCCAGCCGTGGCTGTGTCTGGTGTCGGATCCGATGCCGGCGGCGCTGTGGCAGCAGCGTCTAGCCGGGGGGTTCGAACGCGTCGAGCTGGCGTATCGGCTCGACGCCGCGGCGGCTCGCTTGAGGCCGGCGGCCATCGAGTGGATCGACGGGCTGTCGCGCCAGCATGCCGACAGTCCGGTGTGGTGGCTCGCGCAGCTGTCGGAGCGGAATACGCAGGTCAGCCCCTTCTTCCTCCACGTCTGCTACCTGGCCGTCGCGCTCGATCTGTTCGAGGCCCGCAACGCAGAGCCGCCGCGGCTGATCGTCGCCGAGGACTGGGGCCTGCTCGAAGCCCTGCGACGACTTCTGGAACGTCGCGGGCATCACGTGATCCTGGACAACACCGGGCGACGCAGGTCGCGAGCGGCCTCCCACCTCCGCATCCTCGCGCGGCCATTGCACTTCCTTGGTGCGGAGGCCCTCCCTTGGATGGCGGCGGCTGTCTGGAACCGGGCGGTGAGCCGGGGTCGTTCGGCTCCGGCCGCCGGTCGGAGCGTTCTCCTCAAGACGTTCCTGGTTCGTTCGAGCCTCGCCGAGGACGGGACGTTTCAGGACTCCTACCTTCCGGCGCTGCACGAGTTCCTTCAGACGCACGGGTTCGATGTCTGGGTGGTCCCCGTTGTGGCAGATACGGAGCCGGGCCCCCTGGCGCTGGCGGCGCGGATGTACCGAAGCTCGACACGATTCATCGTCCCCACGGACTGGCTGCGGCTTCGCGACTATCTTGCGGCCGTGGTCGACGGGATCCGCACGGCCTGGCTGCCGCGGACTGTGCCTCCGCTGGCCGGCCTTGACGTCGAGCCGCTGGTCGCGGAGGAGCGTCGTCGCCAGGCCGGAGCCAGCGCGCCGATCAAGGCCGGCCTCCTGGGCCGCTTGCCGGCGCGGCTGGCCGAGAAAGGGTTTCGCCCGGAGCAGGTCATCGCCTGGTCGGAGAACCAGTCGCACGACAAAGCGTTTGTGCGCGGGTGCCGCGCTGCCTTTCCGGAAGCACGCTACACGGCGGTGCAGAACACGCAGTTGCCACCGAACCTCCTCAACTTGTTTCCAACCGCCGTCGAGTGTGAGTCGGGCGTCGTCGGCGACCTCCAGGTGTGCAGCGGCCCGCTGCCGTCGGCCATCCTCCAGTCGGCCAGCCGCGGACGGCTCCGGACTGTGGTCGCCTGCGGACTTCGCTACGCCTACCTTCACGAGAGCCGGAGGCCGGACACGCGGCGGGACGCCGACGGCAACCTCGCCGTCCTCGTCCTGCTCCCAGTGTCGCCCGCACGGGCGCTCGAGGTGCTCGACCTGATTGCGCCCCTGGTGACGACGTGTGCCTGGACGCGCTGGCGAGTCAAGGCGCATCCGGCGCTGCCGCTCCCCGAGCTCCAGCGCCGTTATCCGGCGAAGTGGCCTGAAGGGCTCGCGCCGATCGACGGGTTGACCGCCGACTGGATCCGCCGATCGTCGTGCGTGGTGACGATGGCATCCGGCTCAGCGCTCGAGGCGACAGCGCTGTCTGTACCCGTTATCCGTCTGGCGAGTCGGACAACGCTCAACTTCGACACGCTGGCGTGGCACGCCGACAGTGGGGCGCCCTGCTTCACGACCGCCGAGCTCGCGGCGGCACTCGACGCAGTCTCCAACTTCGGCGCGGCGGACCACCAGCGCCTGCGCCTCCTCGGTGACGACGTTCGGCAAGGGTGGTTCGCGCCGGTGACCGAGCAGAACCTGGCAAAGTTCGTGGCGTGACGGTTTCGGTCATCATTCCGGCGTACAACGCTGCCGCCTGGATAGATGACGCGATTGCCTCCGCCCTGGCGCAGCGCCATCGTCCGCTGGAGGTGATCGTCGTCGACGACGGCTCGACCGACGATACCGCTGCACGCGTCATGGCGCTGGTGGAACGCGAGCCTCGCGTGCGCCTTCTCCGCACGGAGACAAACAGCGGCCGGCCGGCGGTGGCGAGGAACGCCGGGCTCGCAGCGGCCCTCGGCGAGTACGTGGCGTTCCTCGACGCCGATGACCTGTGGAATCCGTGGAAGCTGTCTGACCAGGTGGGCGTCATGTCGCGGCACGCGGACCTACTGTTCGTGTACTCGATGCTGGAGTCCTTCGGCTATCGGCATCGCCTGGATGTGGCATTCGGTGTCATGCCGCTGCCGTTCAAGGCAGCGGTGTCGCGAGCCGTGCTGGAGCGGGAGAACGTCATCGCCTGTTCCTCGGTGCTGGCGCGGCGGGCCGCCATTGCCGCGGCGGGTGGCTTCGACGAGGATCCTGGCCTGGCGGCGGTCGAGGACTACGACCTGTGGCTGCGGCTTGCGTCGCGTGGGCCGATCGCGTTTATCCCGCGAATCCACGGCCGCTACCGCGCGGGCGCCGGTATTTCTGCACGCACCGACATGGTTGCACGCTGCGAGTACTTGTGGGCGAGGCACCGGATTCGGCCTGGCGAATCGGCGTTCCGGAGCCGGGGTCCCGCCGGCCTCGTCGTGCGCGCCATCGCGCACGACCTGTCGCGCGCGCTCGTGCGGATTGGCGAGCGGGTTCAACGGTATGCCCGTCCGGGGCACGTGCCCATGATTCGCACCATGCCAGCCTCGTGATCGCGCCCGCCCGATGTGTGGATTAGTTGGCATCGCCGCACAGGCGCCGATTACTGCTCGCAGCTGGGTCGCCGAAGGGCGCGAGGCCATGCGGCACCGCGGGCCCGACGATCAAGGCGAGTGGTGGGCAGCGGACGGTCGCGCGGGCTTCGGCTTCGCGCGCCTTGCGATTCTCGATCTGTCGTCGGCGGGCCACCAACCAATGCAGGACGCGGCGGCCGAGCTCTGCATCGTGTTCAATGGCGAGATTTACAACTTCGTCGAGCTGCGGGCAGAACTGGCGTCGATGGGCGTTGCCTTCAGATCCCATAGCGACACCGAGGTGCTTCTCGAGGCCTACCGCACGTGGGGCCCGGACTGTCTGGCGCGCCTGAACGGGATGTTCGCGTTCGCCATCTACGACGCCCGCAGAGAGTGGGTGTTCCTGGCACGGGACCGTGCCGGCGAGAAGCCGCTCTTCTACGTCGAGCACCTCGGGACGCTCCGTTTTGCGTCGGAGTTGAAGGGGCTGCTGGCGGATACCACTCTGCCGAGGCGGGTGGACCGGCAGGCGCTGGACCAGCTCCTCGCCGACGGTTATATCCCTGGCGACGCGTGCATTTTTGAGGGCATGCGGAAGCTGCCGGCGGCGCACGCGCTGGTGTTCGATCTTCGAACCGGGACCGTGCGCCGGTGGCGGTACTGGACGGCGCCGCACCCCCCGGCGACGCTTGCCGACGGCGTGACCGAGGGCGACCTGCTTGCCCAACTGGAGACGTTGCTCGAGGGCGCGGTACGCAGTCGCCTGGTCGCGGACGTTCCGGTGGGGATCCTCCTGAGCGGTGGCGTCGACTCCAGCCTGGTTGCGGCGATGGCCGCCCGCAGCGCGCGCCGGCTCAAGACCTTCACCGTCCGTTTTCCCGGCTTCGGCAAGTATGACGAGACAGAGCATGCGCGTCTGGTCGCCTCACATCTCGGCACTGAGCACATCGAGCTCGAGGCTGGAGACACTGGCGTGGACCTGCTGCCGCTACTGGCGCGTCAGTGCGATGAGCCAATGATCGATTCGTCGCTCGTGCCGACGTATCTCCTCAGCCGGACCATTCGCGAGCACTGCACCGTCGCGCTCGGAGGCGACGGCGCGGACGAGCTGTTCGGCGGGTATCCGCACTACGACCGGTTGCTTCGCCTGGAGCAGGCCGTCGGATTCATCCCGCGGCCGCTTCGGATGGCAGCGGCCCGCGCGGGCGGGCCGGCGCTGAAGGTCGGATCGAAGGGTTACAACTGGCTGCCGGCGCTTGCGGCAGACTTTGCGCGCGATGTGCCGCTCATCGGAACCCACTTCGACCTGTCAACGCGGCGGCGATTGGTGCGCGGTCGGCAGGTCTGGCCATTCGTCGCCGAGCAGCGGCGTGCCCGCAGGCAACCGGCGATCGGGAATCTGGCGGAGCGGGCCATGCGGCTCGACTTCGACTCGTACCTGCCGGAGGACATCCTTGTCAAAACCGATCGGGCGAGCATGCTGACCTCGCTGGAGTTGCGGGCGCCCATGCTCGACATTGGCGTGATGGAGTTCGCGCTTGGCTCGGTGCCGTCGTACCTGAAGGTCACGCCGAGCTCACGAAAGGTGTTGTTGAAGCGCTTGTGCGCGCGGTTGCTCCCGCGGGCGTTCGACGTGCAGCGCAAGCAGGGATTCTCGATCCCGTTGCTGTCATGGCTGCGTGGCGGAGCGTGGCGCGACTATTTCCGCGACGTCCTGTTCGACAGGGAACAGGTGTTGTTCGACCATCGCGCGGTCGAAGCGTTGTTCCATGGAATCGACCGCGGGCGCGCCAACGGTGAGAGGCTGTTTGGCCTGGTGATGTTCGAGCTGTGGCGACGGGAATACCGTCCTTCGATACCGTGAGCGTGCGTGTCCTCTGCCTGCTGGCGACGCCGCCACCTTACTCAGGGCCCGAGATGAATGCCGCGCTCACCCTGCGTCGGCTGCCCGCACTGGGCCTAACGGTGCGGCACATCAACATTCGGGTCAGCCACGAGAACGCCGACAAAGGGAGGTTAAGGCTCGGCGCGATGCTGGCGCTTGCGACGAGGCTCTTCCGCACCGTGGTCGTGTGTCTGACGTTCCGCCCTGCGCTGGCCTACATGGTCCTGTCCGCCAACCGCAGCGGCTTCCTGCGGGATGCCCTCTTGCTGCTCGCCTGCACGTCATGCGGCGTACCGGTCGTCGGCCACCTGCGCGGGGGGAACTTCGGACACTTCCATGCGCGAGCGCCTCGCTGGCTGCGCGTCGTGATCGCGACCGTGGTGCCGAGGTTTCACAGGATCATCCTGCTGGCCGAACGGTTTCGCCCTCACGTGGAAGGGTTGATCGCGCCAAGTCGCGTGGCGGTCCTGTACAACGGCGTTGAAGCCACGGCGTTTGATGCGTGCGCGACCCGCACCGATCGCGCCGACGGCCTCGTGACCGTGCTCTACCTCGGCCATCTCTCGGTCGCGAAGGGCTTCGGCGACGCCCTCGAGTTGATTCCTCGCGTCCTCGCGCACGTACCCCACGTGCGGTTCGAGTTTGCGGGGGAGTGGCTGTTGCGGGAGCGCAACGTCCTTGTCGACGAACAAGGACGACCGCTTCCCGACGGGGGAGACCTCGAGGCGCGCTTTGCCAAACTGGCGGCGCGGTATCCCGACAACATCCGGCTGCTCGGCGTAATCGAGGGAACCGACAAGCTCGAGGCCCTTCGTCGCGCCGACATCTTCCTGTTCCCGTCCTATTCCGAGGGGTTCCCGATGGCCGTGCTCGAAGCGATGGCGGCCGGCCTGCCGCTGGTCGCGACGCCGGTTGGCGCCCTTGGCGAGGTGCTGACCGATGGGATTCACGGTTATCTGGTCGAACCCGGTGATGTGGAGGGCTTTGCACGGGCACTCACGGCGCTGGCCGGAGCCCCGCAGGTGCGCGAGCGGATGGGAAACACGAACCGCGACCAGGTGCGGAACCGGTTCTCAGTCGATGCGGTCGTGAGCGCGCTGGCGCGACAGCTGCGCGCCTGGGCGGAGGAGACTGCGTTCGGGGCCCGCGCGTAGATCATGCGCATCCTCTTCTTCAATCACAACGTCGCGTGGAGCGGCGGGACGTTCTTTCGCGCCTACCACCTGGCGCGGATGCTGACCCGCCGCGGGCACGAGGTGACGCTCGTCTCCGTGTCGCGGCGCGCCCGCTGGCGTTGTACCGAAACCCAGCGCGATGGCGTCACCGTCGTCGAAAGCCCCGACCTCTTCTTTGCCGCGGCGCGCACCGGCTGGGATCCATGGGATGCCGTCCAGCGCATTCGCTTCTGCCGCCGGCGCCGCTACGACCTCGTGCACGCCTTCGACTCGCGGCCGGCGGTTATCTGGCCGGCACTCGCTCAGCAGGCCGCCGGGGTCCCACTGGTTGTCGACTGGGCCGACTGGTGGGGACGGGGCGGCATTATCGAGGATCGTCCCGCCGGCTCACGCCTGCGCATGCTCGTTCGGCCGATCGAAACGTTCTTCGAGGAACACTATCGGACCCGTGCGGACGGCACGACGGTGATTTCCGCCGCGCTCCGCGAGCGCGCCGTCCGTCTCGGCGTGGCGGAAGACACGATCGAAACGCTCCCGGGTGGATGCGACGTCGAAACGATTCGGCCGCGCTCGCGAGCGGAGTGCCGCCGCCGCCTCGGCATTGCCGAGCGCACACCTCTCGTCGGCTACCTGGGCGCTCTCCTCACCTCCGACGCGGCACTGTTGTTCGAGACGTTCCGCCGCCTCGCGACAGGGCGCCCCGACACTCACCTCGTGCTCATCGGCAACCCGCGCGTGCCGGTGCCTGAGGAGCGAGGGATTCTGACGACAGGGTTTGTGCCGTTGGAGCAGTTGCAGGACTGGCTCGGGGCCTGTGACGTGCTGCTGCTGCCGCAGAACGACACCATCGCCAATCGCGGCCGCTGGCCGTCGAAGATCAACGACTATCTTGCTGCCGGCCGGCCCGTGGTCACGACGCGCGTCGGCGACATTGCACAGATGTTCGAGGGGGAAGCGATCGGCGCCGCGGTGAGTCCGACGCCGGTCGCACTCGCAGCGGCGGTGCAGTCGCTGCTCGACGATCCGGCCCGTGTCGAGGCGTGTGGCGCCAGGGCGCGGCGGATGGCCGAAGAAGAGCTCGACTGGAGGCGCCTCGCCACGCGGCTCGAGACCTTCTACGAGCGCGTAACGTGCCGAACTCGGCGTGCAGCGGTCACGATGACCGCAGGGGCCATTTCGTGAAGGCTCTCGTGACCGGTGGCGCCGGCTTCATTGGCAGCACCCTCGTCGATCGGCTCCTGGCCGAGGGCCACGCGGTCACGGTCTTCGACAATTTCTCGACTGGACGCCATGAGTTTCTGGCTGACGCGCGCCGTTCACCCGGCTTCTCCCTGATCGAAGGCGACCTGCTCGATACGGCGAGCCTTGATGCTGCCGTCGAAGGAAGAGACGTGGTCTTTCACCTGGCCGCCAACGCCGACGTGCGGTTCGGCCCGGATCATCCGCGCCGCGACCTCGAACAGAACACGCTGGCCACGTTCAACGTGCTCGACGCGATGCGCCGCCACGGCGTGGCTCAGATCGTGTTCTCCTCGACCGGATCGATCTACGGTGAGCCGACGGTGTTCCCGACGCCGGAGGATGCGCCATTTCCCGTGCAGACGTCGCTCTACGGCGCGTCGAAACTGGCCTGCGAAGGACTGATCCAGGCGTATGTGGCAGCGTTCGGCATGCGCGCGTGGATCTTCAGGTTCGTGTCGATTCTGGGGGAACGCTACTCCCACGGTCACGTCGTCGACTTCTACCGCAGCCTCCGGCGCGACGGCTCACGGCTGCACGTGCTCGGCAACGGCTTACAGCGCAAGTCGTATCTCTGCGTGCAGGACTGCATCGACGGGATCCTGCTGGCCATGGAACGCGCGCGCGCAGAAGTAAACATCTTCAACCTGGGTACCGACGACACCTGTCAGGTCAACGACTCCATCGGCTGGATTGCGGAACGCCTGGGCCTCAGCCCCGAACTGTCCTATGCCGGCGAGGAGCGGGGCTGGATAGGCGACAGTCCACTGATTCACCTCGATTGCTCCCGCATGCGCGCGCTCGGCTGGGCGCCCAGGTTGAGCATTCGCGACGGCGTCATCAGGACGCTCGATTATCTGGTGGCGAACCACCCGTGGCTCGACGGCGATTGATCGTTCTGACGTGATTCCCCGCAGATTCTTCTTTCTGTTCGACGCGATTGCGCTGGTGACCGCGTTCATGCTCGCCGATTGGCTCGCTCCATTCATACGCGCGCTGGTCGGCGAAGGCATGCCGTTGCGCGCGTGGCTGGAGTGGCTGTCGCCGGCACGAGGTTCGGGCGTCGAGCCTGCCCTCAGCGATCAGGTGTGGATGCTGCTGGTGATGGTTGCGGCCTCGTATGCCGGCATGGTGGCGTCAGGGGGATATCGTCCCCTCCCGAGGCAACCTGCTCACCGGATTGTCTTCAGTGCCCTGGCGGCGGTGATCCTGGGGCTCGCCTACATCGGGTTGGTGCTGTTCGCGCTGAAGAGTGCCCAGTGGAGCCGCATCAGCATCTTTGCGTTCGCCTTCTTCAGTGTCGTGGGGCTGGCCGCGTACCGCCTGTGTCTGCGTTGGCAGTTCTCGCGGCGCGCGGCGCGCGGGTCGTACGCCCGTAACCTCGTCCTCGTCGGTGCGCCGCGAACGGTGGCCTGGATGGCGCGCTACATGCGGGAACATCCGCCGTCGACGGAGTTCGTGCTCCTGGGCGCACTGTTCGGCCCGGACGCTGACGACGCGGAAGGCGCCGGCGTTCAATCGCTCGGCGAAATCGCCCAGCTGGGTAATCTCCTGATCCATCAGCCAATCCATGAGGTCATTGCCATGCAGCCGGCTCAGGGCGCTGCCTGGCTTGGCGACGTGATCGAGTCGTGCGAATACTTCCGCGTGCCGCTGCACATCGTTCCCGAAGCCCTGTTGACGGGGCCCGCTGCCGAGATTCCGGTCGTCTATCGCGCCAATCCGCTGAGGCTGCCTGAAGTCCTCCTCCAGCCTCCCGATCTGAACTCCGAAGGGCAGTTCATCAAGCGACAGATCGACATTCTCGCGTCGAGCCTTGGCCTCGTGCTGCTGACCCCGCTGTTGCTGGTGGTTGCCGCCGCCATCAAGCTGACGACCCCGCGCCTGCCCGTCCTCTATCGCTATCGTCAGGTCGGGCATCACGGCCGCCTGTTTGTCGCCTACAAGTTCACGACGATGTCGGCCGATGCCGAGGCGCGAAAAGACGACCTGGCGGACCGCAACGAGATGAGCGGACCGGTATTCAAGATCAAGGCGGACCCGCGGGTCACACCACTCGGCCGGTTCCTGAGGAAATTCAGCATCAACGAGCTGCCCCAGCTCTGGAACGTGTTGAAGGGCGATCTGAGTCTCGTCGGGCCGCGTGCCGCGCTGCCGCGCGAGCTGGCCCGCTACGAGCTGTGGCACAAGCGAAAGCTGAGCGTGCGCCCCGGGCTCACCTGTCTCTGGCAGGTGCGCGGCCGGAACCGCATCAGTGACTTCGACGACTGGGTGCGGATGGATTTCGAGTACATCGACCACTGGTCGCTCTGGCTCGACACGAAGATCTTGATCCGCACGGTATGGGTCGTCGCCTCAGGGTCGGGTTCGTGAGCATCGCGGTATCGACGCCGATGCCGGTTACCCCGTTCAACGGTGGGCCGTGTGCGGCGTGCGGCGCCGGCATGAGGGCGGGCCGAGCGGTCGGTCCGGTCAACGGCCATCAGTTGCACCGGTGCGAAGCGTGCGGGCTGGCCTATGTCTTCCCGAAGCCCACGTCCGAAGCACTCGACAGCCTGTACGACGGGTTCCACACCGACACCGGGCAAATGGATCTCTCCGAGAGCGGCGAGCGCGAGCTCTTCGAGCACGTGCTCGATCGGGTCCATGCGTCCAGCGGGTCTGGGGAGTTGCTCGACATTGGCGCGAGCTACGGCCACTTCGTCGCGCTCGCAGGAGCGCGGGGCTTCGTCGCGCGCGGGATCGAGCCGGCCGCCGACGCCGCGCGGTACGCCGGGGATGTCTTGCGCGTCGATGTCGGACAGCAGGACCTGTTCACCGCCCGGTTTCCTGCCGGTCGCTTCGACGCGGTCACGCTGCTCAACGTGCTCGAGCACATGCCGGATCCGTACGCAGCGCTTCGGGAAATCCGGCGTATCACCCGGCCGGGTGGCGTCCTCGCCGTCGTGGTTCCGAGCCTCGTGCCGACCTACTGGTGGTTTCGTGCCACCCGCGCCATCGGACTCCTCTCGCCGGTGCCGACGAGCGCGTTTCATGTGCCGTACCACCTGACCCTCTTCAGCCCACGTACGTTGGCCGCGCTGCTCGAGAGTGCCGGGCTGGAGGTGGCCGAACTGACGGCCGCACCCGTCATCATCAACCGGAACCCGATCAAGACGGTCGCCAAGCGCGTCGCCCTGGCCGTGAGCGATGGTCTGCAGGCACTCACTGCCGGCCGATTCATCATCAGCTATTCGATATTTGCGCTCGCCAGACGCCCGATCGAATAAGACGGGCCGGCGCCGCCGGCGTCACATCCGGACTGAAACCCGATGATCATCACGAGAAGCCCGCTCCGGATCACGCTCGGTGGCGGCGGAACCGATCTGCCCTCGTACTACCGTCGTCACAGCGGCTTCGTCATTTCGGCGGCCATCGACAAGTACGTCTACGTGACCGTGACGCGCCCCTTCGTGGAGGGCATCTTCCTCAAATACTCGCGCCTCGAGCAGGTGGAAAAGGCCGACGACGTGCAGCACCCGATCATCCGCGAGGCGATTCGGATGCTGGGCTTCCGGACCCCGCAGGTGGAGATCACGACCCTGGCCGACATTCCGGCTGGCACGGGGCTGGGGTCCTCCGGGAGCTTCACGACGGCGCTGCTGAAGGCGCTGTACGCGCATCGACGGCGCCTGCTGCACCCGGACGAACTGGCGCAACTGGCTTGCGAAATCGAGATCGACCGGCTCGGCGAACCGGTCGGTAAGCAGGACCAGTACGCCGCCGCGTTCGGCGGCGTGACGTGCTTCACGTTCTGCCCCGACGATCGCGTCGAGGCGACGCCGCTGAAGGCGAGGATGGGATCGCTGTTCGACCTCGAAGAAAACCTCCTCCTGTTCTTCACGGGCTTCTCGCGCGAAGCAGGCGCCATTCTTCACGACCAGCATCAACGGACCGAGCAGCTCGACGGGGGCATGCTCGCCAACCTCCATTACGTGAAGGAGCTCGGGGTCCGGAGCCGCGACGCGCTCGAGGCGGGGGACGTCGGGACGTTTGGCGCGCTGATGCACGAGCATTGGCAGCACAAGCGACGCCGGTCGCCCGGCATGAGCAACGCGCACATTGACGAGTGGTACGAGCTCGGGCGCGCCAACGGCGCGCTTGGCGGCAAGCTGGTCGGAGCGGGGGGCGGAGGCTTCCTTCTCTTCTACAGCGAGGATCACCGCCGTCTCCGCGCGGCGATGAGCAAGGCGGGACTCGAGGAGGTGCGCTTCCGGTTCGACTTCGAGGGCACGAAGGTACTGTTCGCGTGAAGCCGCCTGTGGCCATCCTCGCAGGCGGACTCGCCACGCGACTGCGGCCGATGACGACGATGACGCCAAAGTCGATGGTCGATGTCGCCGGCAGGCCGTTCATCGAGCATCAGCTGGGACTGCTCCGTACGCAAGGATTGACGGACGTAATCCTGCTGGTCGGCCACCTGGGCGAGGTCATCCGCGACGCACTTGGAGACGGGGCCCGGTTGGGCGTCCGGTTAGAGTACGCCTTCGACGGCCCCCGGCCGCTCGGGACCGGAGGCGCCATCCTGCACGCCCTGCCGCTGCTCGGAGACGCCTTCTTTGTTCTCTACGGCGACTCGTACCTGGCCTGCAACTACCGGGAGGTCGCCAAGGCTTTCGAGACGTCAGGCGCCCTCGGCCTGATGACGGTGTACCCGAATGAGGATCAGTGGGACCGCAGCAACGTGGAGTTTGCCGACGGGCGCATCATCCGCTACGACAAACGCCGCCGATGGCCCCGAATGCGCCACATCGACTACGGCCTCGGCATGCTCCGTCCGGCGGCGTTCGCCGGTCGAATCGACGGCGAGGCGTTCGACCTTGCCGACGTCTACATAGGTCTCTTGGGCCGCGGCGCGCTGGCTGGCCTCGAAGTGACCACCCGCTTCTACGAAATCGGATCTCCATCGGGCCTGGAGGAGACACGACAGTTGCTGGGGAGCCTCCACGAATGACCTATACCGAACAACACCTTGCCGAAGCCGCACATGTCCTCGCCGGTCTGGACGGCGCCGCCATCGAACAGATCGCAGGCCTACTGGCCGCGCTGCGGGACCGGGGCGGCCGGCTGTTCTTCCTCGGCGTCGGCGGCAGCGCCGCCAACTGTTCGCACGCGGTTAATGACTTTCGCAAGATCGCCGGCATCGAGGCGTACACGCCGGTCGACAACGTGTCGGAGCTCACGGCGAGAACCAACGACGAAGGCTGGGATCAGGTCTTCGTGGCGTGGCTCCGCGGCAGCCGCCTGCGCGAAGAGGACATGATCTTCGTGCTCTCGGTGGGAGGCGGCAGTCTGGCCAACAACGTCAGCCCGAACCTCGTGCGCGCGCTCGAGTACGCCAGGTCGGTCAAGGCCACCATCGTCGGCGTGGTCGGCCGCGACGGCGGCTACACGGCGCAGGTCGCACACGCCTGCGTCGTTGTCCCGACCGTCAACCCCGACACGATCACGCCGCACGCGGAAGCCTTCCAGGCGCTGGTCTGGCACTTGCTCGTCTCGCATCCGGCGGTGAAGGCCGCCGCTACCAAGTGGGAATCGATCGAGCCGTTCGCCGCGCCGTCTTCCTCGACCGCGACGGTGTAATCAACCGGGCGATCCTCCGTGACGGTCGCCCCCATCCGCCGGCCCGGATCGAGGACCTGGAGCTGCTGTCTGGCGCCGCCGGCGCGCTCGAGCGGCTTCGCGCCGCCGGCTTCCGGCTGGTCGTCGTGACCAACCAGCCCGACGTGGCGCGTGGCACCCAGCGCGCCGACGTCGTCCAGGCCATGCACGCCAAGATCGCGTCGGTGCTGCCCATCGATGACTTCCGCGTGTGCTTTCACGACGATGCCGATGCCTGTGCATGCCGAAAGCCAAAGCCAGGGCTGCTGCTGGCTGCCGCGGCAGACGACGGGCTCGACCTGGCGGCGAGCGTCATGGTGGGCGATCGATGGCGCGACGTGGAGGCCGGCCGACGGGCCGGTTGCCGTACCGCATTCATCGACTACGGATACGACGAGCGCCGCCCAATCGCTCCCGATGTTGTCGTGGCGTCGCTCTCTGAAGCCGCCAACTGGATACTGCGTCGAACAGGAAACGACTTGACATGACCTCGATTGATCAGTTGCGGGTGAAGATCTTTGCGGACGGTGCTGATCTCGCCAGCATGCTGGCGCTGTACCCGCTGCCGCACATCAAGGGGTTCACGACCAACCCGACGTTGATGCGCAAGGCGGGCATCTCCGACTACGAAGCGTTCGCGGGGCAGGTGCTCGCCGCGATTCCGGATCGTCCGATCTCGTTCGAGGTGTTCTCCGATGACTTCGACGAGATGGAGCGGCAGGCGAGGATCATGGCCGCCTGGGGTGAACACGTCTACGTCAAGATTCCGGTGACGAACACGCGCCGCGAGTCGGCATGCGACGTGATCTCGCGGCTGACGCAATCCGGCGTCAAGGTCAACGTGACCGCGCTCATGTCGCTGAGGCAGGTGCACGAGGTGGTGATGGCCCTGCGCGGCGGAGCCCCGGCCTGCGTGTCGGTGTTCGCGGGACGGGTTGCCGATACGGGCCGCGATCCGGTGCCACTGATGACTGCGGCCCTCGGGATCCTCGAGGTGGCGCCGAATGCCGAGCTGATATGGGCCAGCCCGCGCGAGCTGCTGAACGTCGTGCAGGCCAACGCCATCGGCTGCCACATCATTACCGTCACCCACGACCTGTTGGCGAAGCTGCCGTTGATCGGCCGCGGGCTCGATGACTATTCGCTGGATACCGTCAAGATGTTCTACGACGATGCCCGGGCAGCCGGCTTCGGGTTGCCGCTGCTGGCGAATTGAGGGCGACGCTGTACCCCGTCGTCGTGTTCGACTGCGACGGCGTGCTGCTCGAGTCGAACGACGTCAAGACGCGGGCGTTTGTCGACGTATTCGCCGATCTCCCGGCCCATCGCGACGACGCCGTGGCCTATCACCTGACCCATATGGGGATCGCGCGCGATGTGAAGATGCGCGCGATCCTGACCCGGATACGTGGGCACGTCGACGAACTGGAAGTGGCCGAGCGAAGCGGGCGATTCGCGGCACTCATCCGGGAAGGCATGCTCTCCTGCCCGAAGGTGACCGGCGTCGATGAGGCCCTGGAGGCGTGCAGCGGGCGCCGAACGTACGTCGCATCCGGAACGCCGGAGGCGGAGTTGAAGCAGGTGCTGGCGTCACGCGGGCTCGGTGCCGGCTTTGTGGCGATCTACGGCTCACCGGCAACGAAGCCGGACATCCTCCGTCGGGTCATCTCCGACGAGGGCGTTGAACCGGGCGCAGTGCTGTTCATCGGCGACTCGCAGGACGATCGCAGTGCCGCAGAGGCCGTCGGAGTCGGTTTCGTGGCCCGGACCAGCCACGACCCGGGACTTCGTTCGTCCGGCGCGCTTCCGGTCGTGAGCGACCTCCGGCAGCTCGCGGACTTCCTTCAGCGGCTCGATCTCGAAGGCGTTCACGAGAGCGGGTGGCGCAGGTAGTCGAGCAGCAGCTTCTCGATCTCGACGATGCCTTCGCGCAGCGTCGAACGTTCGCGCCACCAGTCGTCCGAGCGAAACGCATGGTAACGCGTGCCCAGCACCGCAGGAGCGGAGACAGGATCGGGCCACTGGCGCTCCAGCGCACGCCGCACCCGGTGGACGTGACTTGGGCTCGCGATGACGAGCAGTTGAGCGGAGGTCCGGCCCGCAAGCGTCGCGATCGCCGCAGTGCTGTCGGTCGTCCCGCCCTCGCCGCCCTCAAGCGTGTCCACGTGTTCGGGGGGTATTCCAAGGCTCCGCAGGCGATCGAGGCGCGCGCCGCGCAGGTCGATGCCACGACGCAGCAGTTCACGCTCGGCCACCTGCGGTTTTGACGCGACGAGGATGATGCGATCGACCAGCCCACTCTCGAACAGCGTGACCGCCTCCAATTCGCCCGCCGCACCACTCTCAGGGGTCACGATGGCGGCATCGGCCTTGACGATGGCATCGTTGGCCGTCAGCAGTTTGCCGACGGTTCGCAGCGCGAACGGCATCGTCGCCCACGCTAGAACGCCAATCGTCAGGATTGCGCCCAGCGCGATGGCGCCGCGACGTCGCGCAAGCGGTCCGTTCCAGCGCATAGCCGGAACAGCATAGCGCGCACGATGTTTCCTCGGGCACTCATTGTCCTCCTTGGGTGGGGCGCGCTCGCCTTCGGCGCCGAGTACGCCTGGGCCTATGCCCCGCTGATGCTCTGGTCCGTGTTCACGTGCGCACTGGCGTTGAGAGCAGGAACTGCTGCCTCCCTGAGACTCCGCGGGCTGTACGTCGTGCTGGGCCTGATGCTGCTTGCCGTCGGAACGCAGTTGGTACCGATGCCCCGCGACGCCGCGGAGGGCATCAATGGCGCCGCCGCGAAAGCTGATTACGCTGGGCTCTCAGCGGCTGTCCTGGGAAACGCCGACCGCCCCCAGGACTCTGAAGCGTCGAGCCGATACCGCGCGATCTCAATCGCCCCGTCCCGAACGGCCCTTGGTCTGGTGTTCGTAGCGATCGTGGTCGGCTTATTCATCACGTGCGCCCGGGCGATGTCGGTCGTCGGCCACCGCACGACCGTGCGTGGGATCGTTGTCCTCGGTGTGGTTGTGGCGTTCCTGCAGTTGATTCAGAGCGCGAGCGGCAGTGATGTCGTGTATGGGTTCTGGGTTCCGCCGACGGAGAAGGGACACCATTCCGCCCCCTTCCTCAATCGTAACCACACGGCTGGGTGGCTGCTCATGGCGCTGTCGGTCTCGTTGGGCCGCTTTGCCGGCTTGATGTCGCAATGGCCCCTCGCGGGAAGGCGCTGGAGGCAGCGGCTCCTCTCCCTGTCGGATGCCGGGCCCAGCGAGGCGGTGCTGACCGCTGTGGGAGTCGGGGTCATGGCAGTCGCCATTGTCTCAACCGCATCGCGGTCCGGCCTGGCCTGTCTCGCCGTCGCGGTGGCGATGGCTGTGGCCTGGTCCGGCCGCGCACGACTGTCGATCCCGCGCCGCGCGGCAGTCGCTCTGTATGCAATCGCGGCGTTGTTGTTTGCGCTGTCCCAGGATGTCGTGGCGCGTGTCGTCGGGCGGTTGTCAACGACGACCTGGACAACGCTGGACGGGCGCCTCGATGTCTGGCGAGATTCGCTCGACATCATTCGCGATACGCCCTGGGTCGGCACCGGCCTGAACACTTACGGCATCGCCATGCTGCACTATCAGACCGTCGACGACGGCTTGCAGTACATCGAAGCCCACAACGATTACCTCCAGTTGTTTGCCGAGGGTGGTCTCCTGCTCGTCATTCCCCTTGTACTCGTCCTCCTGTTCTTCGTTCGAGAAGTGCGCCGGCGGTTTCGTGAAGGCGCTGATACGGCGGAGATCTCCTGCCTGCGCGCGGGAGCGGTGACCGGCCTGGTGTCCATCGCCGCGCAGGAGGTCGTCGACTTCACACTCCAGATGCCGGGCGCAGCAGTTCTCTTCGTGGTGCTGGCCGCGATCGCTATCCACAAACCTTGCTACCTCCGGCGACAACCATCGACGTCAGCGGTTACGCAGCAGTTCAGCGGATGAGGCAGCCGTTCATTGCGGGGTTGCTCATCGCTGCAGCAAGCGTGGCATTCACTGTCCCTTCTGTAGCGGCAGACTCCGGCTGGAGCGAGCTGAAGAGCGGGCAATTCGTACTGCGCGCGCCAGAGGGGCTCGACGAGTTTGATCTTCTGGCTTGTGATGCTGGGCGAGTCGCGACCGCGCTGTCTGCGACCAATCGGTCAGCGAGGCGCGATGTCCAGCCGGCGATTGTGGCCGTCGGCCGGGAGCGCGACACCCGAGAGCTACTGCCTCAGTTCTGGGAGCGCCGCGGGCTGCGTCCGGTCGGCGCCTACTGGTCTGGCCCGCACGGTCATCACATCCTCGTGCGCGTCAACACGAATCCGGGCGAACGCTTCCGCCGCATCCTGCACGAGTACGCGCACTTTGCGACGCATGTCTCGTACTCAAATCCGCCGCCCTGGCTCGATGAGGGGCTGTCGGAGCTCTGGACTAACTCGGACGTGAGCGCGGATCGAATCGAGCTCGGCCGGCCGGTGGATAAACATCTCGACACTCTTCGCTCGGCGAAGACATGGATCCCGATCGCGGAGCTGACGTCGGCCGTCGCGCTTCCGGAGGCGCGCGACACGGACCGGGTCGAACTGTTTTACGCCGAGGCCTGGGCGCTGGCGCACTACTTGGCGATTGAGAAGGGGCTTGGCGTGTGGGGTCTGCCGGCAGAACCGACCGCCGCGGTGCTTCCCACCGACGAGGAGTTGCGGCAATACGTCGCCAGCAACCGGCTCCGGACTCTCGAGATGGCAATAGACGAACCGCCGGCCGCCTGCCAGCCCGGGGAGGTCCGCCAACTATCGGAAGCCGAGACGCTCCTGGCCAAGGCGCGAATGCTCGCGGACGGCGACCGGCCCGACGCGGCACTGCCGATGCTCCGCGAGCTGCTTGAGCAGGAACCGAGGAATCTCGACGCACTCGAAACCCTTGCCTACGTGCACTTTAGGGGGAACAGGCCGGGGGATGCCGCAGCTGCTTTTGACCGGGTGATAGCCGGAGGCGCGGCCACCTTTATCTCCTATTACTATCGGGCCGTGCTGGCCGATGCGGTCCCGCAGCGGACCAACGGCGCCGGCCCTGTTCCCGCCGCCGAGTACTTCGCCGAAGCGGAACGTTTGAACCCTGGGTTTGCCGCGCAGCAATAGCCTTCCGGCTGAAGCCGGAAGCCACGGGCTGTATCGTTTCGGCGACAGCTTCAGCCCCTAAACACCCTTGCTTTCAACAACTTAGATATGGCAGAGTTGCGGCATCATGCGTAGAGTTCTCGCCCTCACCCTCGCTCTCGCTCTTGCGATCGCCGGCATGACGATGTTCTCGTCGGCGCAGGCACAGACGTCACTCGGCAGCGTGGCCGGTCGCGCGGTCAACGCCGCGGGTCGCGCCCTCCCGGGTCAGCGCGTCGATCTCATGCGCGGCGCGCAGGTGGTGAACGTCGCGACCACGAACACGCAGGGCGACTGGGCGTTCCAGAACGTGGTCGCCGGCGACTACGTGGTGCGCACGAGCATCAACGGCAGGATCGCGGGCACGCGCGTGTCGGTGGCGGCGGGTCAGAGCGTGACCGGCACGATGATCGTCGCGCCGACCGCGGCGGTGTCGCCGCAGTTCGGCGCCCTTGCTGGTCTTGTCGGCAACCTGACGACGGGCATTGGCGCCGCGGCGGCCAGCGCAGCGACTGCTGCCGGCATAGACACCACAGAGGTGTCGCTCAACGCCGAGCAGGTGGCCGCGATCTTCAACGCGCTGCCGGCGGACCAGAAGGTGGAATTCGCGCAGGCGGTGACGCAGGCACTTCAGAACAGCGGGAATCTCACCGGCTCGGGCAGCGGGAGCGGCGGCGGCAGCAGCAATGCCTTTATTCCGGTCCAGAACGCTCAGACGGCCAGCAGCTCCAACACGCAGAGCAACCCGGCGCAGAACGCGCTGCTGGTCAGCGCGCTGGTGACGATCGCAGAAAACCCGGGAGTCATCCAGGAGGGCGTAGGGTCCGTGTCCATCGTGATTCCGACCGCGACCCAGGCACCCGCCGCCCTGACGTCGCTCCAGAACGGGGATATCGGCAGCTCCCCGATTCGGCAGCAGGGTCCGCCGGTGGGGGGCTTCCCAGTGCCGCCAGTTCCCATACCTCTAACGACGATCGTTTCGGCCAGCTAGGTTAGACCACCGGTGCCCTCCAGGCGCCGCTCCTCCCGCGCGTCGCGCTCGCTGCCCAGGATCGAGCTGACGATCTTCATCGTCGGCGTGATCGCGGCGATCGCGTCTGGCGTCATCGCCTACCGCATCGTCGGCCCCTATGGCGACGGCTTCCTCAACATGTACTTGTACCGCATCCAGGATCCAGAGACGGGGAAGTGGGTCCTCGCGCGAAAGGGGCGCATGGCGGACGGCCGGGTGCGGTGGGTCCACTACGACGAGCAGACCCGACAGCTCGGGGCAGTCCGATACACCGCGGGCAACGGTTCGTTCGGCGTTCTCTACGAAGGCGGGAAGGTCACCGGCCTCGAGCACGACATTGACGGCGACGGGCGGGCTGACGTCCGCGACTATTACGACGCCGGGTCCGGGCTGGTTAAGGTCGGATTCTCACTGGCTGGCAACGGCATCATCGACGCCTGGGAATACCGCAACGCCGCCGGCGAGGTGGAAAAGATCGAGGTGTCGCGCCGGCAGGACGGCGTGATCGACCGCACCGAGTTCTACGAGGCCGGCCAGCTGGCCCGCGTCGAGGAAGACGACGACCGGAACGGCAAGACGGACCGCTGGCTCACGTACGAGGCCGGCATCCTGATGGAAGAAGCCGAGGACCGAAACGGCGACGGCACGCCCGACGCCAGGCACTAAGCACTAAGCACCAGGCACCATTACAGACGAGCTTGTGTATACTTGCGCCGCAAGCTCTGGCGTTTCCTGCACCAATAGAAAGGATCGAGCGATGCGCGTACTTCAGATTGCAGCCCTGGCGCTGCTGGTAACCGTGGCGTCGGCCATGCCGGCGCGGGCGCAGTCGTTCCCCGACGAATTCACGTGGGGCGTCCAGGGCGGCCTCGGCATGGGCTACGGCACCGTGCCGCCGGACAGCGGCACGACGCGCGAGATGGGTTCGCCATTCGCTGGCGGCATCTTCGCCGCCATCCCGATTGGCGGCGGCTTCCGCTTCCAGCCGGAGTTCAAGTTCGACCATCGCGAGGTCACCATCGGCGGCATCACGACGAAGGCGAACTACCTGAGCGTGCCGCTGCTCTTCAGGAACGACTTTCTCGGCATCTTCATGACGCAGGGCGTGTCGCTCAACTTCCTGCGGAGCGCAACGGTGCTCGACAACGATTTCAAGGACGCCTACACGTCGCTTGATTACGGCATCATCATGGGCCTCGGCAAGACCGTCGGCCGCGTCAGCCTCGAGGGCCGCTGGGACACCGGCCTGCGCTCGTTCCAGAAGGACATCGGCGTCGGCGGCGTGCGCCATCGCGCCCTCACCGGCGTCGTCTCGGTTCACCTGAAGTAACCAGCCGCGCCATTGACGGATTTACGAATTGACGGATTGACGAAATTCGTCAATTCGTAGACCCGTCATTTCGTCAATTCTCCCGGTCACTGGCTTCGTTCTTTGAAGGGCCGGAGGCCTGTACACTAGGCCTTAGATGTCCTCCGCACCGCGCATTTTCGTGGCGGGCCACCGCGGCCTGGTCGGCTCGGCCATCGTCCGCCGGCTGCAGCGGGACGGCGCGCGCAACCTGCTGCTGGCAACGCGCGCGGAGCTCGACCTGCGCGACCAGGCGGCGGTGAACGCCTGGTTCCAGCAGCACCGCCCGCAGCAGGTGTACCTCGTGGCCGGCACGGTCGGCGGCATCCTCGCCAACTCGACGCGCCCGGCGGAGTTCCTCTACGACAACCTCTTGATCCACGGCACGGTCATCCAGGCCGCGCACACGCACGGCGTCGAGAAGTTGCTCTACCTCGGAAGCTCCTGCATCTACCCGCGCGAGGCGCCGCAGCCGATGCGCGAGGAACACCTGCTCACCGGCCTCCTCGAACCGACCAACGAGCCGTACGCCATCGCCAAGATCGCCGGCATCAAGATGTGCGAGACGTACAGGAAGCAGTACGGCGACAACTTCATCTCGGCCATGCCGACCAACCTGTACGGGCCGAATGACAACTTCGACCTCACCAGCTCGCACGTGCTGCCGGCGCTGATCCGCAAGTTCCATGATGCGAAGGTCGAGGGTCGGACGGATGTCACCGTGTGGGGCAGCGGCTCACCGAAGCGCGAGTTCCTCCACGTCGACGACCTGGCGGATGCGTGCGTGTTCCTCATGGCCCGCTACGAAGGCGCGCAGCACGTCAACGTCGGCACCGGCGAGGACCTCTCCATTCGCGAGCTCGCCGAGATGATTCGCGATATCGTGCACCCGGATGCGCGTATCGTTTGGGATACCTCCAAGCCGGACGGCGCGCCTCGGAAGCTCCTCGACGTCTCCCGCCTCCACGCCCTCGGCTGGCGCCACCAAACCTCCCTCCGCGACGGAATCCTTTCGACCTACCAATGGTATCTGGCTCAACAATTGACAAGGACTCAATAGGACATTATAGTCTTTTGTAGTACTTAATACGGATTCTTGCCGGGAGATAACCACGCGTGGCGGTGTGCGGGCAGTGCGGGTCCATTCGAGTGCGCTCGGTCCGGGGAACGGCATTCGCCCGTCTCGTCAGCTGGACCCTGCGCAAGGAGATGATCTCCTGCGGCCGCTGCGGCTGGCAGGGGAGGGTTGAGCTGCGCTCAAGGCACAATGCTCAAGGCTCAAGGCGCAAATCCCATCGGGCAGGGCGCGTTGAACCGGTGCTTGCCGAGGAAATCACGCTCGAGCTGCCGCCGTTGAATGTGGAAGGGGGCGGAACTAACCTGCCGCAGCCACCACGCGACGACATTGACCTTGCCGCTCTCGATCGCGCGTTGAGCAACAAGTAAATGGCCCTCCGCATCGCCATCGATCTCGACGGCACCATCGCCGACATGGAAGGCGCGCTGCAGCACCACGCCGAAGTGCTGTTCGGCAAGGGTGTCGAACTGCGCGGCGACAGCTCCAGCCTCGAGCATGTCATGAGCCCGGAAGGCATCGATACCGGTGAGGTCGTGCTGAAGCGCGGGCGCGGCCTCAGCGATCGGCAAATGCGCGAGCTGTGGGAGTACGTCGGCCGCATCGAGAACTTCTGGACGACGCTGCAGGAGATCGAACCCGGGTCGGTGTCGACGCTTGCCGAGATGGCGGCGGCGCACAGGTGGGAAGTCCTGTTCCTGACGCAGCGCCCCGCCACCGCCGGCGCCACGTCACAGGTACAGTCGCAGCGCTGGCTGAAGAAGCACGGCTTCGAGATGCCGTCGGTCTTCGTGATGAAAGGCTCGCGCGGCAAGGTGGCCGCGGCGCTTGACCTGCACGCCGTGATCGACGACCGCGCCGAGAACTGCCTCGACGTCGCCACCGAGTCGAAGGCGCGGCCGCTGCTGATCTGGCGGCACGACCCGGCCAACATCCCGCCCGGCGCGCGCCGTCTCGGCATCGAGCCGCTGCTGTCGTTTGCCGACGCGATCGAACAGCTCCACCAGATGGGCAGCGCCTCGCGCCGCAAGCCCGGCACCATGGAACGCCTGCGCAACACGATCGGGATCTGATCCCCACATGATTCCGTCCGCCCTGTTCGTCAGCGCGGCGCTCGCACTCTGGCTGGCGTTCCTGATCATTTCGCGTCGCCGCCCGACCGCCGGGATCACGGCCGCCGTCTGGATGCTCGTCGGCATCGCCGTCTGGTGCACCACCAGCGCGCTGCACGGCCTGGCCGACACGCTGGCCCTCAAGATCTTCTGGTCGAAGGTGCAGTACGCCGGCATGGTCTCGGTGCCGCCGATGTGGCTGCTGTTCGCCGGCGAGTACGCCGGCGCCGACTGGGTTCGCGATCGCCGGCTGCGGCTGCTCATCGGCAGCGCCGCGGTGACGACGTTCGCGCTGGCGGTCACCAACGAGTGGCATCACCTGATCTGGAGCGACATCACCGAGCAGCCGGACGGGCGCGTCATCTACTCGCACGGCGGCTGGTTCTGGTTCGCGGTCGTCGTGCACTACGCGGAACTGCTGGCCGGCGCCGCCGTCTTCTTCCAGACGATGCGACGATCGCCGGAGGCGTTCCGCGGCCAGCTGCTGGCGGTGATTGCTGCCAGCCTGCTTCCCTGGGCGTTCAACGCGCTCTACCTGGGCGGCTTCCTGCTGGTTCCGGGTTTCGACCTGACGCCGCTGGCGTTCGCGGCGTCGACGCTGCTGCTCACCTGGGCGGTCTACCGCAACCAGCTGTTCGACCTCGTGCCGGTGGCGCGCGACGTGCTCGTCGACAGCCTCGGCGACGCGGTGATCGTGCTCGATCCGTCACGCCGCGTCCTCGACCTCAACGCCGCGGCGCGCTTCATGGCCGGCCAGCCCGAACACTGGCTCGGCGAGCCGGTGGATCGGCTGTTTGCGTTCCTCGGCACTGCGAACACCGGCTTCGGCGCCAGCCCGGTGCCGGCGGTTGTCTCGACGCCCGGGCCCGATCCACGCCACTACGAGGTGCGCGTCACCCCGGTCCGCAACCGCGATCACCACTACGCCGCCACCGTCGTCCTGCTTCGCGACGTGACCGAACAGCGCAAGGCGGCGGAGGAGCGCGATGCGCTCCAGGTGCGCGTGCAGGAGCAGCAGAAGCGCGAGAGCCTGAGCGTGATGGCCGGCGGGCTGGCGCACGACTTCAACAACCTGCTCGCCGGCATCATCGGCAACGCCGACCTGCTGGCGCTGCAGGTGCCGCGCTCGAGCGAGATGAGCAGCCATGTCGGCTCCATCATCCTCGGCGCGCAGCGCGCCGCCGACCTGGTGTCGAAGATGCTCGCCTATGCCGGCGAACGCCACGGATCGACCGAGCGCATCGATCTCGACGTCCTGATCACGGAGCTCCTCGACCTGCTCCGCGCCTCGGCAGGACGCCACTGCACGCTGCGCTACGAGGGGCACACCGCGCCGATCGTTGCTGATGCGACACAGATCCGGCAGGTGGCGATGAACCTGATCATCAATGCCGCCGAGGCGGTCGACGAAGGCGGCATCGTCACCATCACGACCGGCGTCGAGCGCCTTTCGGCCTGGCAGCTCGCCGACATGCGCGTCGGCAACGACGCCGAGCCGGGCGACTACGCCTACCTGCAGGTCCGCGACAACGGCCCCGGCATGGACGCGGCCACGGTCGGCCGGATCTTCAACCCGTTCTTCACCACCAAACCTTCCGGCCACGGCCTCGGCCTCGCCGCCGTCCAGGGCATCGTCCGCGGCCACCATGGCGCGCTGCGCGTCGACAGCACGGTCGGCGCGGGCTCGCGGTTCTGCGTCTGGTTTCCGGTCGCCTTCGGCGACGTGAAGGGGGAAGGTGGAAGGGGGAAGGGGGAAGGGCTGGGCCAGGAACCAGGCACCAGGCACGAGGAACCAGGCAGCGGCTACGAAGTCGCCTGCGTCCGCGCCTGATCGTCGCTGCTTGCACTTTCTCACCGACGATGCCATCGTCTCGATAGCGGAAACAGCGTACCTTCCCCCGTGATCGTCGAGATCGGGCCGAAAACGCGCTGGCACACTCGCTGCTCCAACGGACCGGCATGCTGGATCACGAACTGAACGATCGTTTCGTTGGCATGGACCGCCGCTTCGACCGGCTGGAACGCCTCATCGTCGATCGACTCGACGGC
>JBFWUM010000014.1:44074-57372 GCA_050247255.1 Vicinamibacterales bacterium
TCGACCAGCGGCTTGCGGGCGTCGACCGGCAGTTCGAGGGAGTTGGCCAGCGGTTGGACGGCATCGACGAGCGGTTGGACGGCATCGACCAGCGGGTTGCGGACACGCGCACGCACATGGACGTCATAGCCGAGGGCCTGCGTGACGACATCCGCCTGGTCGCAGAAGGTTATGACGCGCTTCGATCGGACGTGACCGATCTCAAGGCCGGCCAGGCGAGGCTGGAAGCGAAGTTCGACCGGCTGGAACTGCGACAGCGAGCGCTAGAGCGCCGCTCCCCCTAACAGCGCCCTTAGCCCGCTGGCGCTGTCCTCCATTTCGAAGTCATAGATCTGCGTCGCTTCGAGCGAAGCCCAGAAGCGCTGCGACAGCTCGTCGTGCGCAGGGTGGCCGAGGTACGCCTCGAGGCCGGCGCGATCGTCGAACTCGATCACCGCGATGTAGGGGAAGTCTGGCTGCGGCAGCTGCTCGTACTGCGCGCCGATGCGCGCGCGGCGGCCGACGGTGGCCCGCCTGACCGATGGCACGCTGGTCAACGCGCGTTCGAGCGCAACGACGAACCGCTGCGCATCGTCAGCGGACAGGTCAGGCTTCGGGCGGAACAGCACGACGTGGGACAGCATGGTGGTCGGTGGTCGGAGGTAGGTGGTAGATGGTAGTTGGTGCTTGGTGCCTGGTGCCCCTGTGCTTCTTCTACCACCGACCACCGACCACCATCTACCACCGACCATCGACCATCAGCGCCTTCGCGGCCCCTTGCCCGCGGGACGACTCGTTCGCGGGCGGAAAGGCCGCCCCCCACGCTCCGGCGGCCCCGGCGGCTCGATGCGCGGCTCGTCGGCGCGCGGTGGGCGTTTGGGATCTTCATCGCCTCGCCGCGGCTCACGGTCCGGCCGCGGGCCGCGCGGGGGTTTGTCCTCGTGCTTCTGACCCCATGCCTTGGGCCCGCTCGGCGGACGGGATTTCCAGTTGGGACGCGCTTCGCGGCGCATGGGATCGCCATGGGGTCTTTCGCGCCACTCGGGTTTCGGCGGCCGGCTGCGCCAATCCGCCTTCGGCGGTCGGCTCCGCCAGTCACCCTGCGGCCCGCCTTCGTGCGATGGTTTCCAGTCACGCTTCGGCGCGGCAGGCTTGGCGGCGGGCCCGCTCGGCGGCCACTGCGGCCTCACTTCCGCCTTGAGCGGATCGCCGTGGAACTTCCGCGGCCCAGATCCCTTTCCCAGCCCTTCCCCCTTCCCCCTTCCCCCTTCTCCCTTGTCGTATTTCGCCCGCTTCTCGAACTTCTCCGCGCGCCAGCGCTGATTCCGCTCCTTCTTCTGATCCTTGAAATGCTGCCGCGCGTCGCGATGCTCCCCGCCGGGGCGCCAACTGCGGCCTCGACTCTTCTCCGGGACTGAAGTCCCGGAGCTCCGATCGCCGGAGCCCTGAAGGCGCGCGGCGCGCGCTTCCTCGGGCCCGGCCCAGAGCTTCCCCTGCGCGAAGTACTTCATCTCCGCGTCCGGATGCTTCTCGCGGATCCGCTGGAACGTCGGCAGCAGCTCCTCGCGATCGGTCGCTCGAAACGCGGTGGGCATCCCGCCGGCGATGATGGTCCAGTAGACGAAGCGTGGTGGCATGGTGAGCTATGCAGTGGTTAGGGGGAAGGGGTTGGGGGGAAGGGCTGGGCTAGTCATGAGGACAAGGGCATTAGTCTTCAGGCGACCGATCATGCAGGTGGGTTCGGTATGTCCGGAGCAAAAGCGTAGACACTCGAAGACAGCGCTTTTGCGGAGCGACATACCGAACCCACCTGCGTTCAATGGAGCTCTCAATCGGGCCCCAGCCTCTTCAACTTTTCGACCAGCGTCGTCCGCTTGATGCGAAGCAATTCCGCGGCCTTGTTACGGTTGCCCTGCGTCCGCTCGAGTGACTTGCGGATGAGGTCGCGTTCGATGTCCGCGAGGTAGCGCGGCAGGTCGACGCCATCCTCGGGGAAGTCGAGGAACGGCGCCGCGGCCGGCTGCGGCGCCTCCTGGATCTCCGGCGGCAAGTCGGTCACCTCGATCTCCTGCCGCACGCCGGCGCTGAGGGCCACGGCGCGTTCGACGGCGTTCTCGAGCTGCCGGACGTTGCCGGGCCACGGGTACGCCATCAGCGCGCGCATGGCGGACTGCGACACGGTGAGCGGTCCTTCCGCCTGAAGGCGGAAGCCGCGCTCGGGCGACGTGAACTTGTCGAGGAAGTGCTTCACCAGCAGCGGAATGTCGTCGCGCCGGTCGCGCAGCGGCGGCAGCTGGATGGGGATGACGTTGAGGCGGTAATAGAGGTCCTCGCGGAACGTCCCATCGGACACCATCCGCGCCAGGTCCGAATTGGTCGCGGCAATCACGCGCACGTCGACCTTGATGGTCTGGTTGTCGCCGACCCGCTCGAACTCCCGCTCCTGCAGCGCGCGGAGCAGCTTCATCTGCAGCGCCACGCTCATCGTCCCGACCTCGTCCAGGAAGATGGTCCCCCTGTGCGCCTGCTCGAAGCGTCCTTGCCGTGAACCGACCGCCCCGGTGAACGCGCCGCGCACGTGGCCGAAGAGCTCGGCCTCGAGCAGCGTTTCGGGAATGGCGCTGCAGTTGAGCGCGACGAACCGGTGCGACTTGCGCGGGCTGTTGTGATGGATGGCGCGGGCGACGACTTCCTTGCCGGTGCCGGTTTCGCCGGTGACGAGAATCGTGCTGTTCGATCGCGCCACGGTCTCGAGCAGCTGGAAGAGCGCCTGCATCGGCCGGCTGCGCCCGAGGATGCCGCCGAACTGGTAGCGCTCCTCGAGCTGCTGCCGCAGGTAGGCGTTCTCGGCCGACAGCCGCTTCTGCTCGAGCGCCTTGTGCAGCACGTGCATCAGCTCGTCGAACTGAAACGGCTTGGCGACGAAGTCGGACGCCCCCTTCTTGATGGCATCCACCGCGTCCTTCACCGTCCCGTAGCCGGTGATGACGATGGCGATGATGCCGGGGTAGCGCTCGCGCGCCGCGGCGATGACCTGGGCGCCGTCGACGCCGGGCATCCGCAAATCTGTAATGACGATGTCGAAGGCAAACTGATCGAGCAGCGTCAGCGCCTTTTCGCCGCTCTCGGCCTCGGCCACCTCGAACCCACGCTCGTTGAGCCGCTCGGCCATCAGCGACCGGAGCGCGGACTCATCGTCGACGAAGAGGAGGTGGGGCCGGGTGCTGCTCAAAGCGCCAACATATTGACAGATGGTCGGGGGTAGATGGTAGATGGTCGGTGGTCGATGGTCGGTGGTAGATGGTCGTTAGGGCCGGGTTTACGGCCCCAACCTCGACCACCGACTACCGACCACCGACTACCGACCACCGACCACCGACCACCGACCGTCTAACGTCCCGACCCGAGCCGCCGATAACAGGTTTGTCTATGGATCGACAGACCGTTTCAATCATGAAAGCGTGCGAGGTGGTCGGCGTCAGCCGCCGCACGATCTATAACTGGATTGCGGCCGGCAAGGTGGAGTACGTGCGGACGGCCGGCGGGTCGATTCGCATCTTCACCGATTCGCTCTGGAAGGACGGCGATTCGAGCAAGAAGACCGTCAGCCAGGTCGCCCAGCACGTCGTTCACGCGTGAGCATGGTGACTGAGCCGGCCTCGCCGAAGCTGGCGGAGGCGGGCGGCCTCGACACGGACGCCGAGGCCCTGCGCGCGCTCTTTCACCGGCTGAACAACCAGCTGGGGATCATCCTTGCGCACGCGGAGCTGCTCGAGGCGAAAGCGCTCGACGCACCCACGCGCGCGCGCGCCGAACAGGTGGTCGCCAGCGCCCTGGATGCGATGGCCACCGCCCGCGAGATCCGCGACAAGACGGTCGCTTGATCCGTTTCGGCACAAACTCCAACCTCGGCGACGCGAACTGTTCCACAAACGAAAATTGTGATCGATGTCGTCAGATCATTGGCGATGACAACCCCAGATGTCGTCAGATCGTTGACGATTTGGGCTGGTCCACCCCATCAGTAAGATCCATTTGCACGGTTCGTTGAAAGCGTGCAACCCATTGCAACTACGGGCATTGCGGTCCTACAGCCGAGCAAAATAACAACCTTGAGTTAGAGGGCTCAACCGTTAGGTACACCAGTTGCCTGAGGGGGTGGCGGAGGATTCACAGCCATGCGCCCCCAGACCGGCCCGCAGCACGCTCGCGTCGTTGCCACGCTCCCCTTCGTCGAACAGCTCGCTCGCCGCGTCGCGGCGACCATGCCGAACTCGATCGACATCGGCGATCTCGTCCAGGACGGGGTCATCGGGCTGATGGACGCGGCCGACCGCTATGACGAGGGGCGCGGCATCAAGTTCGAGACGTTTGCCGAGCGCCGCATTCGCGGCGCGATGATCGACGCGCTGCGCAAGGACGCGTGGCCGCGCGGCGTCCGCCGCCAGCGGCGCGAGCTCGAGGCGGCGCGCGAGGAGCTGCGCCGCGAGCTGGGCTGCGAGCCATCGCTCGCCGACCTGGCCGCCAAGGTGGGCTCGGATGAAAAGCGCCTGGGGCGCACGATCGTCCGCATCAACGCCATCGAGTCGACCTCCCCGATGGCCAACAACGAGCACCTGAACGAAGCGGCGCTGCCGGCGGCGCTGATCCCCTCGGAGCCGGAAACGCCGGATGCCGCCTACGAGCGCCACCAGACTGAAGACCGCGTGCGCGCCGCCATCGCCACGCTGCCGCCGCGCGAGCAGAAGGTGATCGGCCTCTACTACTACCAGGAAGCGACGATGAAGCAGATTGGCGCCGCGATCGGCGTCAACGAGTCGCGCGTCTCGCAGCTGCACGCGCGCGCCATCCGCCGCCTGAAGGACGCGCTGATGGCGGCGATGCCGGCGGCCGAAGCGGCGTCGGCCCTGCGCGCCTCGATCCTCGCGTTCCAGCAGAAGCCGAAGATGGCCAAGGCGACGCTCGATTCACGCGGATGGACGGTTGGCGGCGGGCACGCCAGCAACGGCATCACCGCGCCGGGTGTGGTCGTTCCCTATGCGAGCGTTTCGCGCACGGCGCGCAGCAGCTCGGCCAGCCGGAACGGCTTGGCGAGCCAGCGGCAGCCGCTCTCCTCGAGGAAGCGCTCGGCGTCGGTGCCGGCGACGTCGCCGGTCACGAAGATCACGCGTCGCGCCAATGCCGGCGTCGCCGCGGCGATGGCGCGGTAGAACGTCATGCCGTCGACGCGCGGCATCTTGAGGTCACAAATCAGCGCGTCATAGTTCGTCGACCGCACGCGGGCGAGCGCCTCCTGGCCATCGCCCGCGTGGTCGACCCGCATGCCCGCATCCTTCAGCGCATCGACCACGGCGCTGGCCAGCGCCGCCTCGTCTTCCACCAGCAGGATCGACGCGCCCTTCACTCCTTCGAGCGAGGTGGGTGTGGATCGCGGCGCGCGCTGCACGACCTCTCCGCTCACGGGAAGTTCCAGCACGAACGCTGCGCCGCCTCCCCCTTCCCCCTTCCCCGTTCCCCCTTCACCGAAGCGAATGCGGCCACCGTGTTCCTGGGCGATCGCGTAGGCGACAGTCAGGCCGAGTCCCGTGCCCTTGCCGACGTCCTTCGTCGTGAAGAACGGGTCGAAGATCTTGCTGCGCATCTCCGCCGGCACGCCCGGGCCGTCGTCGGCGACCTCCAGTGAGACGACGTCCTGCTCGGCGTCGTGCCAGGTGCGGACGACGAGCGAGCCGCGGCCGTGGGCCTCGAGCATGGCCTGCTCGGCGTTGATCACGAGATTGAGCAGCACCTGCTGCACCTGGTGTGCGTCGGCAAAGACCTGCGGCAGTCCTTCCGCCAGTGCGATGACGACAGCGATGTTCGACTGCTCGTGCTCGGGCGCGCGCAGCGCCAGCGTTTCGCGGACGACGGTGTTGAGGTCGATCATCGCCCGCGTCGACTGCCGCTTGCGGGCGAACGTCAGCAGGTTGCGCACGATGCGCGCCGCGCGCTCCGACTCGCCGAGGATCACCTCGACGCCGCGGCGCGTGGTGTCGTCCAGCTGCTTCTCGCCGAGCCGCTCGGCCCAGCTCAGGATCGTGGCGAGCGGGTTGTTGAGCTCGTGGGCGACGCCGGAGATGGTCTGGCCGAGCGCCGCCATCTTCTCGGCCTGCAGCAGCTGCTGGTAGAGATCGCGCGACCGATCTTCGAGCTTCTTGCGCTCGCTGACGTCGCGGACGATCGCCTCGATCTGCAGTCCCCTGCGCGGGGTGGCCTGCGCGCGCGCGGTCACTTCGACCCAGACCGCTGTTCCGTCGACACGACGCAGCCGCAGCAGGTAGTCGGTGACGAAGCCGTCAGCCGCCAGCCGTTCGAGGAACGTGGCGCGCTGCGCCGGCTCGACGAACCGCTCGGACGCAAACGGCATCACCTCGGCGTCCGCCGTCGCTGCCGGATAGCCGAAGGTGGCTTTCAGGTGCGGGTTGGCGGCGAGGGTGCGCTCGGGGGTGCCGATGAACACGCCTTCGTGCACCGCCTCGAAGAGGCGCGCGAAGGCCTGCGCGCGGGGATCGCGGGGCGTTATCGACCTCGCGGCGCTACCGCCGAGAAAAGCACCGGTCCGCCCATGAGCTAATGGTAAGCTGTCGCCGAACGCCCGACAACACATGCGCGTAGCAAGCCGCAACGACCTCGTCCTGCTCGGCGGTCTGGCGGTGGCGCTGTTCGTCATCTTCTCGCGCCGCATCGGCGAAGCCCTCGATTACGCCTATCAGATCGATCGCAGCCGCGGCCTGCAGCTGCTGCCGGCGCTCGTCATCCTCGCCGGTGTCTTCATCTTTCACCTGCTGCGCAAGCGCACCGAGATGGACGCGGCCAATCGCGCGGCCACGGCCCGCGCCGAGGAGATGACGCGGCTCGTCGCGTTCGGCCAGGCGCTGGCCGGGTCGCTCGACATCGACGCCCTCAAGACCGCCGTGCTCGCGCACCTGCCGGCGCTGGTGCCCGCGCGCGGCGTCTGGCTGGCCAGCCCCGCCCTCGGCCTCGAGGAGCCTGCCGATGGCGACCTGGCGGCGCTGCGGTTTCCGATGGTCGTCGGCGGCGCGCCGAACGGCGTGATCGGCGTGCCGCCCGGCCGGCCGCTCACCGAGCAGGAGCGCGGCATCCTGGTGGCGGCAGCCGCCATGCTGGCGGTGTCGGTGAAGAACGCGGAGCTGTTCCGCGAGGTCCACGAGAACAGCGTGCGCGACGGCCTCACCGGCTGCTTCCGCCGCAAGCACGCGCTCGAGGTGATCGACACCGAGCTGCGCCGCGCCAGGCGCTCGCAGCAGCCGCTGTCGCTCGTCATGTTCGATCTCGATCACTTCAAGGAGATCAACGACCGCTACGGCCACCTCGCCGGCGACGCCGTGCTCGCCTCCGTCGGCAGCCGGATGAAGGCCGTGCTGCGCGGCAGCGACGTGAAGTGCCGCTACGGCGGGGAAGAGTTCCTGATCCTCCTGCCCGAGACGCCGCCCGCCGGCGCCCGCCACGTCGCCGACACGCTGCGCCGCGACTTCGAGGAGCATCCCGTCGTCTGGAACGGCCAGTCGATCCCGGTGACCGCCAGCTTCGGCCTCACCGCCGTCACCCCGGGCGAAGACCTGTCCACCGCGATCATCGCCCGCGCCGACGCCGCGCTCTACCGTGCGAAAGAGGAAGGCCGCAACCGGGTTGTGGAGGATCTCACAGGAGAAAGGAGCAAGGAGACGTTAAGTACCCTTTCTTGATCTCCTTTCTCCTTCCTCCTTATGTGAAATCTTTAGTCCGTAGGACAAGTATCCGCGTGGGTGCTTGTACCCTTCTACATGGCCCCCGATACACGGACGCTGCGCCTGGCCTGGCTGGCCTGGGTGGTGATCTGCATCGTCTGGGGGACGACCTTCCTCGGCATCCGCATTGCCCTCGACGGCATTCCGCCGGCGCTCATCGGCGGCATCCGCTACACCGTGGCCGGCGTCGTGCTGGCGGCAGTGCTGCTGCTGCGCGGCGAGCGGCTGCCGGCGCGCGCCAACTGGGGCGGGCTGGCGCTGCTTGGCTTCCTGATGATGGTCCTCGGCAACGGCGGCGTGATCTGGGCGCAGCAGTGGGTGCCAAGCGGCATTGCGGCGGTCATCGTCGCCTCGGCGCCGTTCTGGATGAGCGGCATGGAGGCCGCGCTGCCCAACGGCGACCGGCTGACGAAGCGCACCGCGCTCGGGCTGTTCATCGGGTTTGCCGGGATCGTGCTGCTCGCCTGGCCCTCGCTGACCGCTGGCGGCGTGTCGGGGCGGCGTTTCCTGCTCGGGGTGCTCGCCATTCAAATCGGCGGCATCGGCTGGTCGGCCGGGTCGATCTACTCGCGGCGGCACGCCCGCGAGGAGAACGTGCTGATGGCGTCGGCGCTGCAGATGCTCTTCGGCGGCCTGATGATGTTTGCCCTGGCGCACCTCCGCGGCGAGTGGGGGAGTCTTACCTTCAGCGCCCGGGCCTGGTGGGCCGAGCTCTACCTGATCGTGGCCGGGTCGCTCGTGGGCTACACGTCGTACGTCTTTGCCCTGAAACACCTGCCGGTTTCCACGGTGTCGCTCTATGCGTACGTCAACCCGGTGATCGCCGTGTTGGTGGGCGTCTGGCTGGCGAATGAGCCGTTTGGCTGGCGGGGGGCAGGAGCGGCTGTATTGGTGATGCTGGGGGTGGTGGTGGTCAGGTCAAAAGTAAAAGGTCAAAGGTGAAGTACCGAGGTACTTACCTTTGACCTTGGCCCTTTGCCCTTTGACCTCGCGTGGTCGTCAGACCACGCGCCGTCCGCTGACCAGCCGCACCAGGAACAGGACCACGGCGATGACCAGCAGGATCCAGATGAAGTTCCCGAGCGTATAGCCGCTGACCATCCCGAGCAGCCAGAGGATGATCAGAATGATCGCAATGGTTTCGAGCACGTCAGAACCCTCCCTCGGGGTCCTGCTGTGCAACGGACGTTCCGCTCGATGGTCGGTGGTCGATGGTCGGTGGTCGTTGAGGTTGCGGAGATAACGGAAGGGCTAGGCGCCGAATGCCTCAGCTAAACCGACCCCGACCACCGACCCCCGACCACCGACTATCCAGCCGCCGGGCCCAGCGCGAACGTCATCGTGCCGCTGACGACGATACGGCCGTTGACGCGGGCGAAGCCATCGAGCTGCCCCATGCGGTTGCGCAGCCGCTTGACGCGCGCCTCGATCTCGACCACGTCGCCCGGGTTGACCGGGGCGCGGTAGCGGACGCGCTCGATGCCCATGAAGAAGATCAGCTTCTCGCGGTTTTCGGGCTTGGAGAGAATCAGGATGGCGCCCACCTGCGCGACCGCCTCGGTGAGGATCGTCGGCGGCAGCGCCGGCGGCTCGCCCGGCTGGTGCGACAGGTAGCGCTCGTTGAGCGAGACGTTCTTGATGCCCACAATCCGCTTGTCGGTCTCGAGCTCGGTGATCCGGTCGACCAGCAGGAACGGGTAGCGATGCGGGATGATCCGCTCGATCGCCGTGTAATCCAGGGGCAGCGTGAGGTCTGACATGGGGACCGTCCAGTATAATCCGGGCACTCCGCCATCGATGGACTCCCCTCGCCCCGCTTCCGACACCGAGCTCCTCTCGACCCTCTTTGACCTGGGACGCGATGTCACCTCGGTGCTCGACCTGGAGGAGCTGCTGGAGCGCATTCCGCAGCTCATCGCCCGCATTGCCAGCTTCAGCGCGTTTTCGGTCTACCTGCTCGACGAGAAGCGGCAGGAGCTGACGGTCGCCTACTCGGTGGGCTACCCGGACCAGGTCACGCCGACGCTGCACCTGAAGGTCGGGCAGGGGGTGGTCGGCGCGGCGGTGGAGGAAGGCCGGCCGATCCTCGTCAACGACATCCGGCAGGAGCCGCGCTACCGCGGGCCGCTGCGCAACATGCTGTCGCAGCTGGCGGTCCCGATGCGGCGGAAGGGGCGCGTCATCGGCGCCCTCAACCTGCTCAACAAGAAGCCGGGGGCGTTCACCAGCCAGGACGAGGCGCTGCTGCGGCAGTTCGCGGCGCACGTCGCGGTGGCGATCGAGAACGCGCGGCTGTTCCGGTCGGAACGCCACTACATCGACACGCTCGAAACGCTCGCCGAGATCGGGCGCGAGATGTCGTCGATCCTCGACCTCGACGTCCTGCTGACGCGCATTGCCAGCCTCACCAAGCGGCTGATCGACTACCGGACCTTCGGCATCCTGCTCGTCAACGAGCAGACGCAGATGCTCGAGATGAAGCTTGCCGTCCGCTACGGCGAGGAGGGGACGGCCAAGAACATCAAGCTCGGTGAGGGGCTGGTGGGCTGGGCGGCGGTCAACCGCGAGCCGCTGCTCGTGTCGGACGTCTCGAAGGATCCGCGTTACCTGAACCTGGTGCCGGACGCGAAGTCGGAGCTGGTGGTGCCGATGCTGATCAAGGACCGGTGCATCGGCGTCTTCGACCTGGAAAGCCCCGAACTCGACGCGTTCACCAAGGAGCACAAGGAGCTGCTCACGCTGCTGGCGAGCCAGGCGGCGGTGGCCATCGAGAACGCCCGCCTTTACGAAGAGGTGACGCGCAACGAGGAGCGGATCGAGAAGGAGCTCCGCTTTGCGCAGCGGGTGCAGAAGGCGCTGCTGCCGACCGAGCCGCCGACGCGGCTCAAGGGAGCGGATGTCGCCGGCCGCTTCGAGCCGGCCCACGAGCTGGGTGGCGACGTGCACGACTTCCTCGCCCCCGAGGCCCACAGCCTGGTGGTCGCCGTCGGCGACGTGTCGGGCAAGGGAGCGCCGGCGGCGCTCTACGGCGCCTTTGCCGCGGAGCTCGTGCGCTCGCGCACGCTGCGGCGGCGCTATACGCCCGATCGTTTCAGCGTGTCCGGCGTGCTCCAGTCGATGAACACCATCCTCCACGAGCGCCAGCTCGAGGAGTACTACTGCACGCTCTGCTACGCGTTCTTCGACTTCAAGCGTCGATCGGTGACGATCTCCAACTCGGGGCTGCCGTACCCCATTCATTGCTCGGGCGATGAGTGCGGGCAGATCGAGCTGCCAGGCGTGCCGCTCGGATCGTTTCCGGGTGTGACCTACGACGAGAAGTCGGTGCCGCTGAAGAAGGGGGATGTGTTCGTGTTCTGCACGGACGGCATCTTCGAGGCGCTGGATCCGGCGGGCAAGGAATTTGGTGCCCGGCGGCTGTCGCAGGTGGTGAGCGACAACCGCGCGGGCACCGCGCGCAACATCGTGGACGCGATCTTCGACGCGGTGACCGCCTTCCGCGGCACCGTCGATCAGATCGACGACATGACCGCGGTGGCGGTGAAAATCACTGCGTAATTCAGAATGCAGAATTCACAATTCAGAATTCAATTCTGAATTCTGCATCCTTGAATTCTGAATTACCTGATATCCCGATCCTCTTCCTGCAAGTGCAGGCCGATCGACCGGCCGCCGAACACCGCCACCTCTGAGACCTTCCCCTTCACCCTGACCCTCGCGCCGCTCCTCGGCGCGCGGTTCGAGTTCGACACCACCGTGAGTTCCCCGGTCCCATCGTCCACGGAATAGAGCTGGAAGGGGACGAGCGGGATGCCCCAGCTGCGCGTGACCGTGCCGCTGACGCTGACCGACTTGTCGTCGTACTTGTCGGGCTGGTTCTGCAGTTCGGCAATCCGCACCCCGCGCGCCGCGCAGGCGCTGAAGGCGAGGGCGAGGACGATGGTGACGGGCAGCAGTCTCTTCATACGCGTCTCCAAGGGGCCGCGGTCGGATCGTGAAGGTGATCCCGGGTAGCGGCGATGCCAGCGCCTGCCTGAAGTTACGCCCCCGGGTGATCCGCCGCGGCCTGGCCAGAGGCGGATCAATTCCTGTACCCGGGCGCGCGGGCTCGATTTGCCTGATTCCTACGGGTTTGCCCGGCGGGACGTCCTCTGCAGGGGGCAGGGAGAAGGGGGAAGGGGGACAGGGCTGGGCCAGGCACTAGTACGTGTTCAGATACCTCTCGATCTCCCACGGCGAGACGTGGCGGATGTAGCTGTCCCACTCCTCGCGCTTGGCGGCGAGGAAGTGGTCGAAGATGTGATCGCCGAGCGTCTCGCGCATCAGGTCGCTCTTTTCGAGTTCATCGAGCGCTTCGCTCAGGTTGCCCGGCAGCTCGTCGATGCGCAGGTGGCGCCGCTCGCGGTGGCTCATCTTGTAGATGTTCTTGTTCACCGGCGGCCCGGGGTCGCGCTGCTGCTCGATGCCGTCAAGACCGGCGCGCAGCATCACGGCCAGCGCCAGGTACGGGTTGCACGACGGATCGGGCATGCGCAGCTCGATGCGCGTATTCACCCCGCGCGCGGCCGGCACGCGGACGAGCGGGCTGCGGTTCTTCTCTGACCACGCGATCGCGGTGGGCGCCTCGTAGCCGGGCACGAGCCGCTTGAACGAATTCACCAGCGGGTTGGTGATCGCGCAGAAGTGCTTGGCGTGCTTCAGCAGCCCGCCGATGTAGTGACGGCAGGTCCTGCTCAACTGCCCCTCGGCCGCCGCGTCGTAAAACGCGTTCTTGCCGCCGCTGAACAGCGCCTGGTGCGTGTGCATGCCGCTGCCGTTGATGCCGAAGACCGGCTTGGGCATGAACGTCGCGTGCAATCCGTTGCGGTTGGCCACGTTCTTCACCACGAACCGGAACGTGCTCACGTTGTCGGCGGTGATCAGCGCATCGTCATAACGGAAATCGACCTCGTGCTGGCCGGGCGCCACCTCGTGGTGGGCCGCCTCGACATGGAACCCCATCTGCTCGAGGGCCAGGACGATCTCGCGGCGCACGTCCTCGCCAAGATCCACCGGCATCAGGTCGAAGTAGCCGCCGGCGTCGTGGGTCTCGGTCGTCGGCTCGCCGCCGGGACGGCGCTGGAAGAGGAAGAACTCGGCCTCGGGGCCGGCCTTCATCGTGAACCCGAGTTCCGCAGCCTGGGCGATGACGCGCTTCAGCGTGGAGCGCGGGCAGCCGGCAAACGCCGACCCGTCGGGGTTGGCAATGTCGCAGATGATCCGGCCGACGCGCTCGGAGCCGGCATAGCTCCAGGGAAAGATCTGGAAGGTGTCGAGGTCCGGCTTCAGGTACATGTCGGACTCCTCGACCCGCACGAAGCCCTCGATCGACGAGCCGTCGAACATGATCCTGCCGTCGAGCGCCTCCTCGAACTGCCGGTCCGGCACCTCCACGTTTTTCAGCGCCCCGAGAATGTCGGTGAACTGCAGGCGCATGAACTTGACCTTCTCGCGTTGCGCCCGCTCGAGCAGTTTCGCCCGGCGATCGTCCTT
>JBFWUM010000014.1:57472-64845 GCA_050247255.1 Vicinamibacterales bacterium
GCGCGGGCGCCGAAGTGCGCGAGGTGGTTGCTGATACGCCGGCTCAGCGGGCCGGCTTCAGGGCCGGCGACGTCATCGTGGAATTCGACGGCGAACGCGTGCGCAGCGCCAGCCAGCTCGCGCGACTGGTGCGGGAAACACCGCCGGGACGGCAGGTCGAGGCGGTCATCAGGCGGCAGGGGCAGCGCCAGACCCTGCAGGTCACGACGGACGAGCGGCGGGCCGGTTTCGACCTGCCGGAATTCCAGCTTCGCGACGATCTGCAGGCGTTACCGGGCGACCGGCTGTTCGAGATGCCGCTGCCCCGGCTGCGGCGAGGGGATCGCATCGGTACCACGCTCCAGCCGCTCAACGAGCAACTGGCCGAATACTTCGGGGTGAAAGAAGGGGTGCTCGTCTCGTCGGTGGCAGCCGATTCCGCGGCGGCAAGGGCGGGGCTGAAGGCCGGCGACGTCATCACCGCGGTCAACGGACGCGGCGTCCGCGATCCCAACGACGTGCGCGACGCCATGCGCCGCGGGTCAGGACGTGACGCCCTGGACCTTCAAATCACGCGCGAGAAGCAGTCGCAGTCGATTCGGATCCCGGCTTCGTGAACTTCGTGCTCGTGGTGGTTTAGAAACTGAGCTTCACGCCAAACTGCATCTCACGCGGGCTTCGGGCGCTGAAGATGCGCCCGAAGTTCGGCGTGCCGAAGATCCGGTTCGGCAGGTCGAAATTCGCGCGATTGAGGACGTTGAACACCTCCCACCGGAACTCCAGCGAGCGCGAGCCGCCGATGCTCCAGGTCCTGGCCACCGACGTATCGAGCGACGCGTAGCCGGGGCCGAGCACGCTGTTGCGCGGCGCGTTGCCGAAGGTGAAGGGCGCCGGCAGCGAGAACGCGCCGGTGTCGAACCAGCGGTCGGCGCTGCGCTGAGCGCGCGGCAGGTTGGGATCGCCGGACTGGTTCGGCCGCTGCGCGGGGCCGGCGCCGATGTTCGCCTGATCGACACCGAGGTTCACCGTGAACGGCGCCCCGGACTGCGCCGAGAACACCGCGTTTACGCGCCATCCGCGCGGCAGCTCGTAGGTGCCACTGGCCACGAACGCGTGGGTGTGATCGAAGCTCGAACGGGCCCACTCGCCGGTTTCGTCAAAAATGTTGCGGACATCCTGCGGCACGTTCGTTTCGGCCTCGGTCGCGCCGGGGCTCGACGCATCGTCCCAGGAGGTCGACAGCGTATAGCTGGCGCTGTAGGCCAGGCGACTGCGAAGGCGCCGCTCGGCCTTGAAGGTCACGCCGTGGTAGATCGACTTGCCGTCGAACCGGATGGCGCGGATCGCGCCAAGCTCCGGGATCGGCCGCCGCGCCTGGATGGAGCCGGGGCCCGGCTCCGGCACGTTGTGGACCGTCGCATTGTCCGCGGCCAGCGTCCACGTCCCCATGTAGCTCACTTCCACCATCGTCGAGGGCACCAGCTCGTATTGCAGGCCGCCGCTCCAGGTCTGCGAGTACTCGACGGCGTAGTCGTAGTTCATGATGCTCGGGCTGATCACCCCGGTCGGGTCAGCCACGAGGATGTTGCGCGTCTGGAACGCCGGCACGATCTGCGTGGCCGGCACGTCCACCTGCTTGGCGTAGAAGAACGGCAGGTTACGCGCGAGCGCGGTCTGCACGCTGTACGCCCACTGGTTGAGGAAGATGCCGTAGCCGCCGCGCACGACGCCGCGGCCGTCGGCGAGCGACCACGCGAAGCCGGTGCGCGGCGCCAGGCGGACCGTGCTCGGGCTGAGCAGGCCACGCTCCCAGCCGGCCTCCGCCGACGTCACGTAGGGAATCGGGATCAGCGGCAGCAGCGCCTCCGCGGCGGGGTTGATCTGCCCCTGTTCGTCGCTGGCGATGACGAAGCGGCCGCCCGGCGTGTCGAGGTCGAGCGACGACAGACGGTTGTCGGTCGCGCGCATGTGCTGGTTGTACTCGTAGCGCAGTCCGATGTTGAGCGTGAGGTTGTCGCGGACGCGCCAGTCGTCCTGCACGAACAGGTGCAGCCAGTTGGTGCGGCCGTCCTCGTCGCCGCGGCCTATGCCGGCGACGGCCGACGTGGGATAGCCGCGCAGGAAATCGCCGAAGGCGTTGGCGGTGAACTGGCCCGTAAAGGTGAAGGCGCCGCGCGCGTTGTCCGGCTGCTCAGGGCGGAACCGCAGGTGGAAGTAGTAGGCGCCGAACTTGATGCGGTGCCGCCCGCGGTCGAGCATCACGTTCTCGTACAGCTCGAAGTGCTCGTTGTTCCGCGAGACGGTCGTCGTCGGATCCCCAAACGTGCTGTACAGCCCGCGGGTCGCAATCTGCGGGAAGCCGGCGTCGCGTGGATCCGTTGTCACGCCCAGCAGCCCCGCCTGGCCGGCAAACGCGACTCCCTGGTTCGCGTTCGTCTGCCCGCCCCGAACCGACAGCCAGCCGCCGCGCAGCTCGTTGAGCCACGTGGTCGAGAAGACGCGGGTGTGGCTGACAACCGCATTGCGTGAGACGGTGTTGACGCGCCGGCCGAAGCCTGGAACCAGTGTTTCCTGCAGCGCGCTCGTGCCGAACGGCTGCGCGTCGTCGGCGTCGAAGGTGCTGAAGCGCCCGAACAGCTGATCGGAACCGGTCAGCTGGTGATCGATGCGGAGGCTGATCTGATCGACCTGGCGATCCTGCTCCTCCGACACCACCAGGTTCTGAAGTTCACCGGGGCGGTTCGGCAGCGGCACGTGCGCCAGCAGAGCAGTCGCGATCGGATCGATGTCTTCCGGGGCAATCTGCACTGTTCCAAGGTGTCCGGCGCGGGCGGCGGCGCTCGGGACCGAGAACGTGCGGGTCTGCTCGCGCCGCAGGCGCTGGCCTTCGTAGCTGCCGAAGAAGAATGTGCGGCCGCGAAGAATCGGGCCGCCCATCGCGCCGCCGAACTGGTTCTGCCGCAGCAGCGGCTTCGGCTCGTCGTCCGGAGCGAAGTAGTCTCGGGCGTCGAAGCGCTCGTTGCGGATGAACTCGAACAGGCTGCCGCGAATCACGTTCGTGCCGGCACGCGTGGCGACGTTGATGAGCGCCGATGCCTTGCCGCCGAACTCCGCCGGGTACTGGGACTTCTGGATCTTGAACTCCTGGATCGAATCGACTGAGGGGTTGATCACCAGGTTGTTGAACAGCTCGTCGGTCACCTTCACGCCGTCGAGCAGGTAGATGTTGTGGCCCGATCGCTGGCCGCCGACATTTGGGAGCGGCCCCGCCTGCTGCAGCGCCTCGCCACGCGTGCCGCCGGGCGGAATGACGACGGCGTCGGAGAGCTGAGCGAGCGCCAGGAAATTCCGTCCGTTGAGCGGCACCTGGACGACCCGCTGGTTGTCGATGACGTCGCTGATCTCGGCGGTGTTCGCCTGCAGCAGCGGGGCCTCGCCGGTGACGACGATCTCCTCGGTCAGGCCGCCGACTTCGAGCACGAGATCGATCTGGAGCCGTTGGCCGAGCAGCACGGTCAGGCCGGGGCGAACGACGCGACGAAAGCCGGGAAGCTCGGAGGTGAGGGTGTAGGTGCCGACCCGCAGCGACGGCAGCAGGAACTGCCCCTGCTCGTCCGTCACCCGCTCGATGCGGGTGCCCGATTCGACGTGTTCGGCAACGATGGTGACGCCGGGCAGGATGCCGCCCTGCGCGTCGCGGACCACGCCCGAAATGTCACCGGTGTTCGTCTGGGCGGCGAGGGCTGCCCCGAAGAGGAGGATGAGTGCGGTGCCGAGAAGAAGGCGTCGCATGACGCCGATATTCTAGGTCCGGCTGAAGCCGGACACTACGACTGGGCTGAGGCGGCCTCGCTGGGCGCCGGCCAGGCGGCGACGATGGTGGCGAGTTGGGCGGCGAACATGGACGTGACGGCGGCGGCCGCGGCGTCCGATTCGCGGCCGTGGCGGACTTCCGCCGCCAGCACGCCGATGCAGCCGTCGACGCCCCACATGGGCGCGACGATGGCGCCGTTGGAGACCATGTCGCCGGGCACGGTGCCGAGTTCGCCGTTGCGCCAGGCGGCAGCCGTGGCATTGTTGGCGTGGCGGGCAATGGGGCCGAGCCGCGCCAGCACCTTGGGGTCGTAGCCGTGCGCGGTCACGGCAAACAGCTCCTCGCCGGCGCCCATCCAGAGGATCATGCCGCTCGCATCCAGCACCACCGAGGCGCGCGCGAGCAGGTCGGGCAAGGCATCCACCGAGGTCACACGGCTGAGGTCCACACAGACCGCCGCGGCCGCTGCAAGGTCGATCGAGGGCGCCGCAAGCGCGTCCTCCATGGCCGCCGGTGCAGGCTCGGCCGATGGCACGGCGGGCGGCAAATAGGGGGCGGGTTGAGGCGGAGCCATCGCCGCGACGCCCGCACCAGCCCGTAACAGCATCACGACGCCGGCCACCCAGACGATGCCAACGAAGGCGGCGAGCCCCCACGCCTGCCCGGTCAGCGCCGCGCGCTCGGCATCGGTCGTTTCCCGCTCGCTCCGTTCGAGCGCGCGGATGGCATCCACCATCACCGTCACCGTGTCACGTGCCTCGGTGAAGACGAGGTCGGATGCCGACAGGTCCTGGCCGTTGGCGAGGTGCGTGCGGATGCGGCCGTCGATCGCTACGAGGCTGTCGATGGCGCCGGTCAGCGTCTGGAGATGGCCTGCCGCCTCCGGCGAGCGCAACTGCGGCCTGATGGTTGCGCCACCCTGGGCCAGTTGCTGCACCAGCTCGCCGACGCGGGCGAGCCACGGCTGATCGGGTTGTCCGGGCGCTACGTAGGCCTGCTGCGCCGCATTGATCTCCGACGCCGTTGTCGCCATCTGCGAGAGCGCGGTTGCCACATCGAGCTGGGTGGAGACGAGCGAGTCGTGGGCCCGGTGGAGCGCCACGCCGAGCAGTGCGCCGAGCACGGCGGTGGTGGCGAGGATGCCGATGATGGCGCGCCGAAGCACGAAGGGATGTTATCGCAGAGGAACAGGGAAGTGGGAACTGGAACAGGTGGAAAACTGGAAAAGTAAGGAGGAAGTGGGGGAGTATGGGGCCGCTTCATGAGCGCGAAACTGCTCGTGCTGTTGTGTCTGCTGGTGGTGCTGGGGCACCTCGCGGCGCAGGCGCCTCCGGCGCCGGCGTTCGTGTCGGTATCGGTGCAGCCGAGTGACGGACACGCCGCGCCCGTTGTGGCCGACGTGCGCGGCGGCGGGTGGCGGATGGAGAACAGCCCGGTCCGGGCGCTGCTCGATGCCGCCTATCCGACCCGGGACGGTGAGATCCTGAACGCGCCGTCGTGGATTGGTGATGCGCGCTACGACATCTCGGCGACCGCGGCCGGCGACCCTTCGCGCGAGGAGCTACAGGCGATGCTGCGGCGGCTGCTGCAGGAGCGGTTCGCCTTTCGCGGCCATGTCGAAGAGCAGGAACGCTGGAGCGAGGAGGCCGACCCGCATGCGCGCGACGGCAGCAGGCGGCGGGTGGTGGTCGAAGTGCTGGTCATCAAGCACATCGAACGGCCGGCGGCCGCTGGTAGTTGGTAGATGGTCGGTGGTCGATGGTCGGGGGTCCGGGTTCCTGTCTTTGCTACGACCGACCACCGACTACCGACCACCGACCACCGACTACCGACCACCGACCACCTAGTAAACGGGAACGCCCCACTCCGTCAGCTTCTGCGCGATCACGGTGAAGCGATCGGTGAAGATGAGCACGCCGATGGCGACCAGCAGCGCGCCGGAGACGAGCTCGATGGTGTGGTAGTGGCGGCGGATGCGCGCCATCGCCGGGAAGAAGCGGTTCACGGCCAGTGCCGTGGCGAAGAACGGGACAGCCAGCCCCAGAGAGTAGACGCCGAGCAGGCGTACCCCTTCGCCGACGGTGTCCTGCGCGCCGGCGACGGCGAGGATGCCGGCGAGGATCGGGCCGATGCACGGCGTCCAGCCAAACGCGAACGCAATGCCCACCAGGACCGCGCCGAAGAAGCCCGCCGGCTTCGCGCGCGTCGTCATCTGCTTCTGCTGGTAGAGCACGTCGAGGCGCAGCACGCCCATCATGTGCAGCCCGAAGATGATGATGATGACGCCGGCGATCTTGCCGAACAGCGTCAGCCGCTCCATCAGGAACTGGCCGATGACGCTGGCCGAGGCGCCGAGCGCGATGAAGACGATCGAGAAGCCGAGAATGAAGGCCGCCGAGGCGAGCAGCACCTGGCGGCGCGGCGCGCCGGAGGCCTCGCGCATTTCGTCGAGCGAGAGGCCGGAGATGTAGGAGAGGTAGCCGGGAATCAGCGGCAGGACGCAGGGCGAGACGAACGAGAGGAGCCCCGCTCCGAAGGCGGCGAGAAGGGTGACGTTCTCAGCCATGGTGTCGGCCGGCACTGAAGTGCCGGGCTCCTTGTCCCCGGGACTGAAGTCCCGGGCTCCATCAAGAGGAGCCCGCGGCTTCAGCCGCGGCTATTTCACTTCTTTCAGCGGGATGTAGGGCGAGCCCTGCACCGGCACCCCTTCCATCTGCACGTTGTGCCCCTTCACCGGCGGCAGGTCCTGGAACATGAAGTCCCACTTCCAGCGCTCGGAGGGGTTCGACGCCTGCAGCCAGTTGCGCGCCGGCACCGGCCGCGTGAAGACCAGCTGATCGACCTCGGCGTAGGCCGTGCCCGGCATGGCCGCGGCCATGGCGCGGCGCACGTCGCTGGCGCTCTGGTACGACACGGTCAGTCCGAGCGCCCGCGCGACGTTGGCGAGAATCTGCCAGTCCTCGAGCGCCTCTCCCGGCGGCGTCATCGCCCGCGACGCGGCCTGCACCCGTCCCCGGTCGTTCGTGTAGACGGCATCCTTCTCGACCCACGCAGCGCCCGGCAGCACGATGTCGGCCGCGGCCGCGAGGTCGGTCATGAGCACGCCCTGCACGATGAGCAGCGGCAGCGTTCCGGCGGCGCGCGCCGCGATGATCCACGACACGTCGCCAATCGAACCTTCGGGGCCCGGATCGATCACGTAGAGCGCCTTGACCGTGCCCGCCTCGACCGCGGCGCGCAGGGCCTGCAGGTCGGGCTGGCCGTCGTTGCCGGCGCCCACGGCGAACCCGATGTCGCGCGCGCCGTTGACGTTGGGCGCGTTGGTCGTCGGCACCGTGAACTTCGTCGTCGCCGGCTGCTGCTTCTGGCTGCTGGTCCAGGTCACCGAGACGGCCTTGAGGCCGTCGGCGCCGAGCAGCCCTTCGACGGTCTGCTTGAGCATGAAGAGCGTTTCGGTATCGGCGTGGGCCGACACGAGGAAACGCACCGAGGTCGGATCAGCCGAACCGGCCTCCTGGATGCGGTCGCGCAGCCGCGGCTCGACGTCGTGCCACGAGACGTTTTCCAGGGCCGCCACTGA
>JBFWUM010000014.1:64945-66358 GCA_050247255.1 Vicinamibacterales bacterium
GCCACTGACGTGGCGGGCTCCTTCGAGCCCCGCCGCAACATCGGGCGGCGCAGCCGGCGGTCGCCTTCGATCCAGTGGTAATCGAAGCGGCCGATGTCGCACATCCAGTAGTCGTTGACGTCGGGGTTGAGCCGCGGCGTCATCCGGACCAGCTGCGATCCGCGCGCCCACTCGGGCTTCGCCTTCAGCCAGGTGCTGGTGCTGCACCCCTTCGAGCAGAGCGTGCAGATGGTGTCGACCACCGCCGGGTTGTCCCACGGGCGGCTCTTGAAGCGGTAGTCGCGCGTCGTGATGGCGCCGACCGGGCAGACGTCCATCAGGTTGCCGGAGATGAGCGAATGGACCCCCTGCTCCTGGAACGTCGCGATCTCGCTGCCGTAGCCGCGATCGACGATGCCGATCTGGGCGTCGCCGTCGACCTCGCGCATGAACCGGACGCACCGGGTACAGAGGATGCACCGGTTGCGGTTCAGCATCAGCGTCGGCCCGAAGTCGACGTCAGCCTTGACCCCCTCGCCGTCGAACACGCGGCGCGGGAAATCCATCCGGCTTTCAGCCGGGCCAAAGGTGTAGGAGAAGTCCTGGAGCGGGCACTCGCCGCCCTTGTCGCAGACCGGGCAGTCGAGCGGATGATTCACCAGCAGGAACTCGAACACGCCGGCGCGCGCGCCGATGACGTCGGCATCGCGGGTCGAGACGACCATCCCGTCCGTGCAGACGGTCGAGCAGGACGTCTGCAGCTTCGGCATCTTTTCGATCTTGACGATGCAGACGCGGCAGGAGCCGTCGACGCCGAGGCCGGGGTGATAGCAGTAGTAGGGGACCGAGATGCCGGCTTCGATAGCCGCCTGAAGGACGGTCTTGCCCTTGGCGACCGTAACCTGCTGTCCGTCGATGGTCAGCGTGACCGTTTCCATAACCTTTTAATCATATATGAGAGGGTTCAGCTTGACTCCCCTCCGGGGGCGGGCCTACAGTGTCGATCGCCCAGGGGCCACGGCACGTCAAACGCGGGGGTGAGCAATGGATGCATCTCGCACCGGTTTCCGCTCCGTCGTTGAATGGGTCCTCGCCGCCGCCCTCCTTGCCGGGGTCGTCGGCCTCGGCTCGATTGCCATTCGCGAAGTCCGCACGGTGGCCGCGGTCACGCCCGTGATTGCGCGCGAGGCCACCGCCCAGGTGCCCACCGCCAACGTTCCCGACCGCGCCGTCTCGGTGCCGGTGCTGCTGCTGTCGGAAGCGCTCGAAATCCGCGTCGGCGACGCCGCGGCGGAGGTGCTGACGCGGCTGCAGGGGGTGCGCGACCTGGTCGCGCCGATGGCCGAGCGCGGCCCCAACGGCGAGCGCCAGACGCGGATGCTGGAATTCGACGGCACCCGCTTCGTGCTGGTCGTCGAGCCGTTCGCGCGCGAC
>JBFWUM010000014.1:66458-72590 GCA_050247255.1 Vicinamibacterales bacterium
GCTGCAGGGGGTGCGCGACCTGGTCGCGCCGATGGCCGAGCGCGGCCCCAACGGCGAGCGCCAGACGCGGATGCTGGAATTCGACGGCACCCGCTTCGTGCTGGTCGTCGAGCCGTTCGCGCGCGACGCCGAGCCGCGCATCGCCGCTATCTACTTGCCGTAGAGCCAGAAGCTAGAAGCCAGAAGTCAGAAGCCAGAACCTTTCTCGCTTCTTGCTTCTCGCTTCTTGCTTCAATTCCCGGCGAATTCCGCGAGCGCGGCGTTGTCCTGGTTGACCTGCACGCGGCGCACGGCGCCGGTCACGGGGATGCGATGCTCGACGCGGCGCTCGGTTACCGGGACGACGACCTCGCGCGGCGCGCCGGATGATGGCGTGATCGTGACGGTCACCGGCACGTCGTAGATATCCTCGCCCACCTGCTCGAACGTCATCACGACTTCGTCGTTGGCAAGGGTCGACGAGTAGCGGATGCGGGGAATGCCGGCCCCGTAGATCCAGCGCTCGAAGAAACGATCGAGCGACATGCCGGTCTCCTCTTCCATCGCCCGCTGGAAGTCGTCGGTCCCCGCCTTCTGGAACCGCTGCTCGGTGTAGAAGCGGCGCAGTCCGCGGAAGAACGCCTCGTCGCCGGCGAGCTGCCGCAGCATGTGCAGCACCGCCGCCCCCTTGTTGTAGACGAGCGCGCGGAAGATGCGCGAGTCGCCCTTGACGTGTCCGAGGCGGTAGCCGAGGTGGACCGGCCCCTCGTCCGACTCCGACATCGCCCAGCGGCGGAACTGCCGCAGCATCTCGCGGAAGGTCTCCTCGCCGCGCGACTGCTGCGCGTAGAGCGCAGAGAAGTACTGCGCGAACCCCTCGCTGATCCACTGCTCGTGATAGTTCTTCCAGCCGACCGCCTGGCCCCACCACTGGTGGGCCAGCTCGTGGGCGATGAAGAAGTCGGGGAAGTTCAGGAACGCCGCCGGATCGTTCCGCCAGGCGAACTGGCCGCCCGGCGGCGGGCTGTTGAGCATGGCGGCGTATCCCGGGCTGTGCCCGCCGGGCAGTTCGTTCTCGACAACGGCAATGGTCATGGCCGGGTACGGCGTGTCGCCGATCAGCGTGCCGTAGAAGCGGAGGATTTCCGCCGCCGCCGCCGCCACCTCGCGCGCCCGTCCCTGCTGCCGCACGTTCGCTTCCACCGCCAGCGCGATCGTCGGCCGTACGGCGTCAGGAGACGATGCGTCGATCTCGACGTCGCGCGCGGCCACCGTGGTGTCGACCACGCGCACGAAGCGGCTGGCCACGAGCGCGAGGTAGCGCACCGGCTCCGTCGCCGTGAACGTCGTCGAACGGTTGTTCCCGATCGGGCCGAGCAGGTCGGTCATCCGCGTGTCCACGCCGACCGACCGCTCCCCGGTGGCGACGACGTTCCAGCGCGCCGGGACGGCGAGCCGGAGCCGGGCGGTGGCATAGTCGGTGACCGCGTTCTGCGGATACCAGTAGGCGCGGTTGCTGAGCAGGTAGCTCGGCTCCACGGCGAGCCCGCCGTCTTCCTGGAACTGGCCGGCCAGGGCGAGTGCCTCGGAGTCCACCCGCTGCCCTTCGACGTAGCCGCCGTAGTTGACGATGATCGTCGCCTCGGCGCCGGCGTTGATGGCCGACGGCAGGCTGACGAGCAGCGAGTTCTGGTTGCTGACGCGCAGGAAGAGCAGCCGGCCGAACTCGGGGCTGAGGACGCTGGTGACGTTGAGCGTGTCGTTGAGGCGCAGCGTCAGCGTGGCGAGGTACTCGGCCCGCGCGCGCACGGTGAGGCGCGCCCGTCCGACCAGCATCTCGCGATCCGGGTCGACGTTCGCCTCGATGTCGTACGAGACGACGTCGAAGTCGCTGAGCTCGTCCTCGTCGTAATGGCGGCCGCGGCCGGCGAGCTTTTCGGCCGACGGGTAGATGGAGATCGTCTTGCGCCGATCGCGATTGAAGACCGAGATGTCCTCGGCCTGGTTGCCCATCCGCGAGTAGGTGAGCGTGTCGAAGCGGCGCGTGCGGATTTCGGCGAGGAAGTCGCCGTCCTCGGGAACGAGGAACCAGTCGAGCGGGCTGAGGTCGTCGAGATCGAGGCTGAACGACTTCTCGGATTCGCGGCGGAACACGTCCTCGGCGCGCCGGAGGTCGCCCGTCTCGGGCACGACGGGCTCGAGCCCGCCGCGGGCAATCTGCCGGCTGTAGTCTTCCGGGTTCATCCGCACGTAGGCGGCCTCGAACGGCGTGGTCAGCGTCTCGGAGTTGGCAAAGATCCGGATTTGGCCGCGCTCGGTGTCGGAGGGCGGCGCGAAGCGCATCAGCCCCTGGCCGAGCATGACCAGGCCCGTCACGCCGGCGTCGCTGCGCACCGGGACGACGAGCCCGCTGGTGAGCGTCAGCCGCAGGTCCTCGGCGGCGACGTAGAAGTTGCGCGCCGCGTAAGTGCTGCTGGCATCCAGTCGCAGCTGGTAGAGCCCCTCGATCAGGCTGAGGCGCTCGAGCCCGACGATCCGCCAGGCCGCGGCATCACCGCCGGCCGGGCGGCGGACGTCGAGCCGCGCCGTCATCAGCCGCGCGTGCTCGTCGATCTCGGTGAAGAACTCGACGATCAGGCGGAAGCCGTCGCCCGGCAGCGAGCCAAGCAGCGGCGAGCGGTCGCGCTCGAGGGCGACGCCGCGCCGGACGTTGGCGGCGATGAAGTCGTCGGCAAACTGGTCGAAGACGGTGTTGCTGATCACCAGATCGCCGGGGGCGCCGTTCCGGGCCTGCAGTTCCGGCGAGACCAGCGTGGCGAGCTGCGCGCGGTCGCCGGCGATGAGAATCTCCTGCAGCCGCAGGACGAGCGCGTTGATGCCGTCGGGCTGGTCCGGCGGCGCCGGTTCCTGGGCGCGCGCCGGGAGCGTCAGGAGGAGCAGGGCGCAGGCAAGGGCAAGAGGCTTCACGGCACGGCCTGGGTACACGTATTAGACGCCAACCGCCACGGATGGGACGAGCGGTGTGACGGGCAGCGGCGGCAGCCGCCGCAGCACCAGGATCGTGAGGTCATCGAGCAGCCGGCGCTCCCTGGAGTGGCGCTCCACCGCTTCGAAGGCAGCCCAGCCGAGCTCGCGCGCCGACCCCCATCCCGATTCGATCACGCGGCGGAGTCCCTGCTCGTCGAACGGGCGCCCCTCCGGGTTCTCGGCCTCGGTGACGCCGTCGCTGTACATCACCAGGACGTCGCCGGCGCCGAGCGACATCCGCCCCTCGGTGTAGGCGCTGCCGTCGAACATGCCGAGCGCGACGCCGCCGTCGCGCAGCACGTCGAAGCTGCCGTCGCGCCGCCGCAGCATCGGCGGGTTCTGCCCGGCGTTGACGTACACGAGCTCGCCCGTTGCCGGGTCGAGCGTCGCCAGGAACAGCGTGATGAATCGCGACGGCGGCGCGTGCTTCGCGATCTGCACGTTGAGCCGCGCCATCAGCCTCGCGCCGTCGAACCCTTCGTCGACCAGCGTACGCAGCATGGCGAGCAGCAGCGCCATCAGCAGCGCCGCGGGGCTTCCCTTGCCGGCGACGTCGCCCAGCGCCAGCAGCACGCGGCCGTCGGGCAGTTGCAGGATGTCGTAGAAGTCGCCGCCGACCGTGTTCGCCGGCCGCGTCATGCCGAACGCCTCGACGCCGTCGGCCTTGTACGCGGCGTTGGGGAGCATGGCCTGCTGGATGCCGCGCGCGATCTCGAGGTCGTTCTTGAGCGACAGCCGATCGGCCACCTCCAGCAGCACGAGGAGATTCACGAGCAGGAAGCCGGTGAGCAGCCACAGCGTGCCGCCGGCGAACACCGGGTGCGGCAGCAGCAGCCAGGCGAACCCGGTGTAGAGCTCGAACAGGCCGAAGACCGTCGCCAGCAGCGCCATGCCGTAGATCGCCCGCCGCGCCGGCGACAGCTTCAGCGTGAACGCGAGGAACACGAGGCGCGCGTGCGCGAGGATCCGGCGGTGCCACGGCAGCTTGGCCAGCGACGAGTAGTCGATGTGCCTGGAGAAGAAGCGATAGGCCTCGGGCGTGTCGCGCGTGAACAGCCGCTCGAGGTCGGAGGTCGTCAGCCCCTGGGTGTACGCGCCCAGGAACGGGCGGCTCGTGTCGGGCGTACGGGGCAGGGGTGGAACGGCGCCCATGGAATTGGTGAATAGTGATTTTGGATCAGTGATTGGCCGGAGGGCCCCCCAAAATCCCCAGCTGGCGACCGATTTTCTCGAAGGTATCCAGGGCAAACTGCAGCTCGTCCTTCGTGTGGGTGGCCGTGACGATGGTCCGGACACGCGCCTTCCCCCTGGCCACCGTCGGGAAGCCGATGCCCTGGGCGAACACCCCCGCCTCGAACAGCCGGTCCGACAGGGTCATGGCCAGCGCGGCGTCGCCGACGATCACCGGGGTAATCGGGCTTTCGCTGGCCCCGGTGTTGAACCCGAGGGCCTCGAGCCCACCCTTGAAGAAACGAGTGTTCTTCCACAAACGTTCAATCAGCGCCGGCTCGTCCTCGAGCAGCTCGAGCGCGGCAAGGCAGGTGGCGGCCACCGACGGCGGATGTGACGTCGAGAAGAGGAACGGCCGCGCGCGGTGCCACAGGAACTCGATGAGCGCCTTCGATCCGGCCACGTAGCCGCCGAGCGCGCCGATCGCCTTCGAGAGCGTGCCGACCTGCACGTCCACCCGGCCGTGCAGCCCGAAGTGATCCACGGTGCCGCGGCCGTGCTGCCCGAACACGCCGCTCGCGTGCGCATCGTCGACCATCATGATGGCGTTGAATTCGTCGGCGACGTCGCACAGCGCCGGCAGCGCCCCGAGGTCGCCGTCCATGCTGAACACGCCGTCGGTGATGACCAGCGCGCGCTGGCCGCGCGGCAGCTCCTGCAGGATGCGGCGCGCGGCGTCGGCATCGCGGTGCGGGAAGACCTTGATGGTGGCGCGGCTCAAGCGAGCGCCGTCGATGATGCTGGCGTGGTTCAGCTCGTCGGAGACGATCACGTCCTCGCGGCCGAGGATCGACGAGACCGTTCCCGCGTTCGCGGTGAAGCCGCTCTGGAACACCACCGCCGCCTCAGTCTTCTTGAAGGCCGCGAGCTTCCGTTCGAGCTCCATGTGGATGGCCATCGTGCCGGCGATGGTGCGCACCGATCCCGATCCGACGCCGAACGCCTTGATCGCCTCGATGGCCCGCTCCCGCAGCTTCGGGTGCGTCGTCAGGCCGAGATAGTTGTTGGAGGACAGGTTGACGACCGACGTGTGGTCGATCGACGTGTGCGCGCGCTGCTCATCGTCCAGGACCCGCAGGCGCCGGTAGAGCCCCTGTTCCTTCAGCGACGCGAGTTCATCGGAGAGGTAGCCGAGCGGATCCTTGCGCATCCTTGAATTCTAGGGCGAAGGTTGTTCGCTGATCACGTACCACCGAGACACCGAGGCACCGAGGTCAGAATGGTCCGTTTTCCCGAACGGCCTATTCGTTTCTCGGTGTCTCGGTGTCTCGGTGCCTCGGTGGTTACGTGATCGGTGGCTGTCGCTCAGAAGAAGAGGATGGCCGTCCAGGGAGCGATCGCAACGGCGGCGTAGAAGCCGGTGAGCAGGGCGACGGCGCCGTGGACCTGGCGCAGGTGCAGGCAGATGCCGAGGAAGGCGGCAATGCCTTTCGCGCCGAGGAGCGCGGTGCCGTGGCCGAAGGATGCCATCAGCGACGACAGCAGGGGATTGGCCTCGATGCCCATGCCGAACGTGGCGACGCCGACATAGGTGAAGACGCCGTCGAAGCACTGCGTGAGCAGGAACAGGACGAGGACGATATCGCCGTAGATCGAACGACGCGGGTTGCGTACTTTCGGCAGGGCGATGCCGAAAAGGTCGCGAGGATCTGCGTACGCGGATGCCGCCATAGTCTCTGCGGCACCCGTGGGGCAACGCCCGTACCAGCTACCTGGCTACCCAGCCACCCAGCTACCTAACTACCTCGTAGAGGACATCTCCTTCTTCTTCAGCCACGACGCGCGCTCCCGTACCGCTGAGCCATAGAGCCAGCTGCCCAACCTCGGCCTCTCGCAGCGTATGGTTGTGCACCAGCACATGGGTCGTCCCGGTCGCCTCGAGCGCGCTGGTCGCCA
>JBFWUM010000014.1:72690-84389 GCA_050247255.1 Vicinamibacterales bacterium
TCAGCCACGACGCGCGCTCCCGTACCGCTGAGCCATAGAGCCAGCTGCCCAACCTCGGCCTCTCGCAGCGTATGGTTGTGCACCAGCACATGGGTCGTCCCGGTCGCCTCGAGCGCGCTGGTCGCCAGGGCAGGGTCGCGATCGGGGTCGCCAAGGCTGAGGTCGATGGCGGCGTAGCCCGGAGGAAAGAATCCGCTGTAGCCGTTCACCAGGCGCTTCCAGTGGGTGGTCGAGTAGTAGACGGCGAACAGGTCCCACTGCACGCTGCCGAGCGGCAGTTCCAGCAGCACGCTGTCGTCGGGAAGGGCTGCCACGTGCCGGTAAATCGGCGGCGCCTCGTCCGGCGGATAGACGCGCGCATCCGCCAGGTCGTCACCCTGTCCCGCGGCCGGAACGTTGACGACGAACTCGGTGACGTGCGCCTCCGCGGTAAACAGCACGGCGAGGATTGCGGTCGCCGCGGTCAGCGCGCGCCCCCGCAGCACCGCCGCCAGCGCGACGCTGCCTGCCAGCGACAGCATGAGGGCGGCGACCATCGCGAGGCGGGCCGGTGCACGGACGCCGTCCACGCCGGGCACGTAGTCGAAGAACACGCCATAGAGCGACGGGAACTCCAGCGCGCGGCCGAAGGTGCGCGGCTCGGGCCCGAGCGACAGCCACCACGAGACGACGATGGCGAGGCAGAAGAAGCCGAGCGGCGTGACGAGCGCGCGCAGGCGCGCGCGCATGGGTGGTGCAAGGGCGACCGCGATCGCGCCAAGCGCCAGCGCGATGATCCAGACGCGCGTGATGTCGGTGACGCGCAGACGAAGCCCGAGGAGCTCGGTGTCGATCTGCCGGAGGAGAATCGCCGCGGTGCCGAGGATCGCACAGAGTGCGGCGCCTGCAAGGAGTACGATCGACAGCGTGTAACGTCGAGTGCTCTGCCGGGACTCGACACTCCTCCAGGCCTGTGTTCCCCACACGATGAGCGCCAACAGGCCGAGCGCGAGCGGCACGCCGCCGGGGAAGAGATTGCCCTCGAGCGTCGGAAACGTATCGAGCCTGCCGCCCCAGATGCTCTGCCACGGTGCGGCGGTGAACCAGGACTGCACGTCGGCGGAATAGCGCACGACCTCGTCGCGGCTCCGCGACATGCCGAGCGCCGTCTGCGCGCGCATGTAGGGCACGAGAAACGGCACGATGCACGCGAGCGCGGCCGCGCCGGCGATCGCCAGCTCTGTCCACGTCTTCAGGCTTCGCACCAGGCCGCGGCGCGCCAGTTCCCAGGCGACGTAGGCCACCGCGAACGGCACGAAGTAGACCAGGTAGTAGCCGCACGACCACGCCTGCAGGACGATGGCGAACGCCGCGCCGGCCAGCGCGCGCCGGCTGTGGGAGTTCAAGTAGCGCGTGAAGCCAAACAGCGCGAACGGCATCCACTGCGACGAGAGCACCTGCAGGTGCCCGTGCTGTGTCAGCCGGTACGGCGCGAACGCGAAGAGCAGCCCGCCGAGGAAGGCCGCCTGCCAGCTGCCGGTCAGCTCGCGGACGAGCAGGAACGCGCCGACGCCCGAGAGGACGAACGTCGAGAGGAACAGCAGGTTGTAGCCGAGGATCGGGTTGCCGGTGACGACCTGCACCGGCAGCACCTGCAGCGCCTGCGCGAACAGGTGCTCCGAATAGGCGAGCGAGAGCGGCGCGGGGTGAAAGATGTTGGCGTCGAAGAAACGCGCGACGCGCGAGACGTCACCGCCGGCGACGGCGGTGATCTGCTCGATGTCCCACGACAGGATCCACATGTTGAGCAGCGGATCCCCGAGGTCCCACGCGACGTCGCGGCCGAGCCCGGCGGCCAGCGGCCAGGTGAAGACGATCGTGAGGGCGAAATAGATCGCGGCGGCGATCCAGGCGGTCACGCGCGGCTGATGTAGTCGGCCGTGAAGGCGGCGATGTCGGCGTACATGCCACGGAGTTCCGCCGGGTCGGCCAGGAACACGACGCGGAAGTAGCCGTCCTCGGGCGCCGTCCCGAAGCCGGATCCGTGCACGACGAGAATGCCGGTCGCCTCGAGCAGCGCCATCACGTACTCCTCGTCCGTGCGTCCCGGCGGCAGCGTCACCGACGGCAGCGCGTAGAACGCCGCGCGCGGCGCGACGCAGCTCATGCCGGGCGCCGAGTTGAACGCCTCCACAGTGACGCGCGCGCGCTCGGCGAGCGCGGCGCGAAACGCCGGCTGGTGCGAGCGATCGCCGGTCAGCGCGGCGGCAACGGCGTACTGCATGGGGCCCGGGCTGCACAGGCGGCCATCGGCGAGCTTCTTCATCCCGGCCAGCGCGGTGTCGAGGCGCGGCGTGCGCCCCGCGACGAGCCACCCGGCGCGCCAGCCTGGCGCCAGGTAGGCCTTCGACAGGCTGGAGAACGAAATGATCGGCGCGTCGAGGTCCAGGGTCCCCATGAAGGGGATCGAGCCGTCGAACCCGAGATCGCCGTAGACCTCGTCGGCGAGGATGACCAGGCCGTGTTCCTCGGCAAACTCGATCAGCGCGCGCCGCACCGGCGCCGGATAGACCGCGCCGGTCGGGTTGTTCGGATCGATCACCACGAGCACGCGGGTGCGATCGGTGACCAGCGTCCGCAGGTGATCGACGTCCGGCATCCAGTCGCGCCGCGGATCGGTGCGGTAGTAGCGCGCCTGCGCATTGAGCTTGGCGAGCACCGCCGTGTAGAGCGGATACGTGGGCGACGGCACCAGCACCTCGTCGCCTTCGTCCACCAGCGCGCCGAGCGCGAGGTCGATCCCTTCCGAGGTGCCGGTCGTGATCAGCACGCGATCCGGCGACGTCGGCACGCCGCGCGCGGAATAGTCAGCCGCCACGGCTTCGCGCGCCGCGGGGATCCCGGCCGACGGGAGATACCCATTGTGGCCGTCGCGCATGGCGCGGACCGCCGTCTCGACGATGTGTTCCGGCGTCTTGAAGCCGAACGCCACCGGGTCGCCGATGTTCAGGTACCGGACCTGCCGCCCGCGGGCTTCAACGGCCTTCGCGGCCACCACGATGTTCCGGATGGCGTACGAGAAGCGGTTGACCCGGCTCGCTACCGGGATATCGCGGGCAATGCGGGAGGTCGGCATGATTCGGCCCATCTTAGCGCCTAAGTCGGGGAAGGTTGTCCGGCTGGCCTCTTTTTACATAGCTGAACAGTATCAGGTGTAACATTTACACATTCCTGGCGGTTCGTAGACGGTCCCTGTCGTGATTTTGTCGGGAGATCCTCGCAAATGGTTGATTCCATTAGAGCACTTCCGCTGGCAAGACCGTTGAAAGAGCGGTGCTCGTGATGCGGCGCTCCCTCCGCCCGTTCGCGACCGGCGTTCTGATGCTGATGGCCTCGGTGGCCATCGCCCAGGACGCCCAGCAGCCGACCTTCCGCAGCGGTGTCGAAGCGGTGTCGGTGAGCGTGACCGTGCGCGACTCCCGCAATCGGGTCGTCCGCGACCTGAAGCAATCGGACTTCGAGGTCGTCGACTCCGGGTTCGGCCGCGAGATCACAGACTTCTATGCCGGCGATGCCGCGATCAGCCTCGGCATCCTCCTCGACATCAGCGGCAGCATGGCGGTGGGCGGCAACATGGACCGCGCGCGCCAGGCGATCGACCTGGTGTTGTCGCGGCTCGAGCCGCCGCGCGACGAAGCGGCGCTCTACACCTTCGACTCCAAGCTGGTCCAGGTGGTCCCCTTTACGACGCAGCTCGAGCGCGTGAAGCGCGTCAGCCTCGAAGGACGTCCCTTCGGCATGACGACCCTCTACGACTCGATCGGCGAGGCGGCGCGGTCGGCGGCGGAGCGCAACAACCGCCATCGCGCACTGTTGGTGATTACCGACGGCGTCGACACCGGCAGCCGCCTGACGGCGCCGCAGGTCTCCGGGATTGCCGCGTCGATCGACGTGCCGGTGTACCTGCTCACGGTCGTGAACCCGGTCGATCATCCGGGCGAGGACTTCGCGGTCCTTCGCGGCGCCGACAAGGTCGCCGAAACCGCGACGCTGGCGGACCTGGCACGCTGGACCGGCGGCGACCTGCGCATTGCCAGCGTGCCGGCGCACTCGGTGCAGGCCGTCAACGGCCTGATGCAGGAGCTGCGTCACCAATATCTCATCACCTTCGAGCCGGGAGCACGTCCGGGCTGGCACCCGCTCGAGATTCGCACCCCGAGGAAGAGAAACCTTGTTGTTCGTGCGCGGAGCGGGTACGTGGTGGACCCGGCGCGTTCCGGAAGTTAGTCACCGTTAGGAGGAACTATGTCGAAGACTCTGTTCAACGCCTCGCTGCTCGCGCTGATTGTTGCGGTCGCGCCGGCGTGCGCCACGAAGGGATTCGTGCGCACCGAGGTTGGCAACGTCAACTCGAAGGTCGATACGCTGAGCGGCACCGTCGAGGAAACCCAGGAGCGCACCCGCACCAACGAGGGGCGGATCGGCGCGGTCGACACCAAGGCTGAAGCGGCGGCCAAGGCGGCGGCCGATGCGCGCAGCGCGGCGGAGGCGGCGTCGAACGAGGCGCGCACCGTTGAGACGAAGCTGAGCGGCCGCCTCGACACCGCGGAGTCAGCGTTCCGCAAGCTGGTCTACGAAGTGACCCTCAGCGAGGATGCGGGCAACTTCCGCTTCGGCCAGACCGACCTGCCGGACGAGGCGCGTTCGGCGCTCGACCAGATGGTCAACCAGCTCAAGGCGAACCCGAACGCCATCTGGATCGAGATCGAAGGGCACACCGACAACGTCGGCGACCAGACGACCAACGAGCGCATCGGCATGGAGCGCGCCGAGGCGGTGAAGCGGTATCTCTACACGCAGCACCAGATCCCGCTGCACAAGATCAACGTGATCAGCTACGGCGAGGAGAAGCCGGTCGCGCCGAACAACACCCGCGCCGGCCGCGCGCAGAACCGGCGGGTGGTCGTGCGCGTGCTGTCCTAAATCCTGATGGGGGAAGGGGGAAGGGGTTAGGGGGAAGGGCTGGGCTAGGAACTAGTTCCTGAGACAGCCCTTCCCCCTTTCCCCTAACAACTTCCCCCTTCAGGCATCAGCGGAGCGCGCCGAAGTTCACGCGAGCTCGGGCCAGTTCGGACTGTCCTTCGCTGACAACCACGTCGTAAGTCCCATCCAGCGCGAGCGAGCTTCCTTCGAAATGCGCGGCGACGACTCCACCAAGTAACGGCTCCGTGCCGAGTGGCAGCCTGGCGCCGCCGCCGAAGGGGTACGGCAGCGGCGTGCCGGTCATCCGCGGCCCGAAGCGCGGCACGCGCTCGAGCGATGCCGGCTCGACGCGCGCATCGCCCCGGACAAGCAGCACGGTGTAGGGCGGCACGCCGACGTAGGTGTTCAGCGGGTGGAAGGTCAGCTCGACGACGATGTCGAGCTGTTCGGGCGCGGTGGCGAGCAGCGCCATCGCGTCGCGCTGCCCGTACAGCCGCCCCCCGTCGCGCGTGTGCCGCTCGGCGCCAAGCACCACGCGCCGGAACGGCGTGATGACGTCGATCCAGTCGACCGGCGCGCGCCCGATGTCGACGTGATACGGCCGATGAAACCGCGCCCGGTCCGGGTCGCTGGTGGAGATGCCGATGGCGATCGCCTGGTTGATCGAGCCCGGGTCGAGGGGGCGCTCGTACGCGCCGAGCGCCACGGAGAGCGCTGCCATGAAGGCCATAACTTTTGCCGCGGAGGTCACGGAGAAGATTAACCACAAAGGTCACGAAGGACACAAAGGAAAGACACGGAGAAGTCCAAACCCTTTGTGACCTTCGTGTCCTTTGTGGTTAGTCCCTCTGTGTCTCCGTGGCTCATAATCTCCCCATGGAGCTCGGCGGCAGGGCCTGCCTCATCACCGGGGGGAAGCGCATCGGCGCGGTCGTGGCGGCGGAGCTTGCCCGGGCGGGGGCCGATGTGGCGCTCGTGTATTACCGGTCCCGTGCCGAAGCGGAAGAGACGGCACGCGAGGTCGAATCGCTCGGGCGGCGGGCCCTGGTCGTCGAAGCCGATCTCTCGCGCCCCGACGACTGCGAGCGCGCGGTCGAGGAGGCGGCCGAGGCCTTCGGCCGGCTCGACGTGCTGGTCAACATGGCCTCCATCTACAAATCGCGCGCGTTCGACGACGTGACGCTGGCGGAGTGGGAGGCGCAGATGGCGGTCGACCTCCGCGCCACCTGGTTGTGCGCGCGGGCGGCGGTGCCGCACATGCGGCGGTTGCGCGGCGGGCGCATCATCAATTTCTCCGACTGGGTCGCGAAGAGCGGCCGTCCGCGCTACCACGGCTACCTCACCTACTTCGTCGCCAAGGCGGGTGTAATTGCGCTCACCGAGGCGCTCGCGCTCGAGCTCGCCGCGGACCAGATCCTCGTGAACGCCGTCGCACCCGGCCCCATCGTCGCGCCTGACGGGACGTCCGACGAAGAGTTCGCCCTGGTCGAGAAGGCGACGCCGCTCGGGCGGTGGGGTGGCGAGCTCGAGATCGCGAAGGCGGTGATCGCCCTGGTCGAGTCCGACTTCATCACTGGAGAAACGATCAGGGTCGATGGCGGCCGGCACGTAAAGTAGGGCACCCCTTTACGGGTGCCGTCAGCGGTTCACCGTTTGCACCCGCGGCGCTCCATGAGAAGCGCTGCCTCGCTCCACGGCCACCCCATCCACGCCATGCTGATCGGGTTTCCTTTCGCCTACCTCATGGGATCCTTCGCCTTCGCACTTGGCGGCGCGATGATGCGCAGGCGTGAGCTCACGTCGGTCTCGCGTCACCTCATCCCGGTCGGTATCGCCACGGGACTCGCGGCTGCCGTTCCCGGCCTCATCGATTACACGCAGAGCGTGCCACCCGCCAGCTCGGCAAAGGAGCGCGCCACGAAACACGCGGTGATCAACTCGACGGCGCTCTCGCTGTTTGCCGCGGCCTGGTTCGCCGGACGCAACGGCCGCCGCGGGCTGCCGCTCGCGCTGCAGGCTCTCGGGACCGCGGCTATGTCGGTCGGTGGGTGGCTGGGCGGGACGCTCGTGTACCGCAACCAGATCGGCGTCGACCATCGCTACGCCGGCGCCGGGAAGTGGAAGGAAGCACATCTCGAGGCGCCGGGCGGCGCCGCTCCGGTTGCGGATCTGGCGGTCGATCAGATGAAGCTGCTGCATGCCGGCGATCGGCGCGTGGTCGTCGCGCGCACCGACCAGGGCTACGCCGCGTTCGATGACCGCTGCACCCACAAGGGCGGGCCGTTGTCGGATGGCGTGCTGATCTGCGGGACGGTGCAGTGCCCGTGGCACGGCTCGCAGTTCGACGTGCACAGCGGCGAGGTGAAGTGCGGACCGGCAACCACGCCGATCGAGGTGCTCAGGACGTTGTCGCTCCCACCCGCTCCAGAATCGCCGTGAGCGTGCCGGCCGCGCCGTGCAGCGGCAGGTTGCTCACGTAGAAGTGGCGCACCCCGACGTCGAGCATCGCCCTGATCGTCCGGGCGCACACTTCCACCGGCGTGGCGCCCTCGCCGAATTCGTTCAACAGCCCTTCGACCGGCACCGGGAGGAAGCGGCTGAGGATGTCGAGCGTCTTGCGATTGGCGCTGCGGTAGTAGAAGACGCCGAACACGCCCGGCAACGTGACGCCGCGGCGTTCGGTTTCCCGGACGAACGCTTCAACCGGCGCCACGTGCAGGTGGCTGACGATCTGCGTGAGGTAGTACTCCGCGGTGAAGCTGTCGTCGACGAGAAAGTCCACCTGCTGTGCGGCATTGCCATACGGGTTGGCCCAGCCGCCAAGTGTCAGCCGGGGCTCACGCTCGCGGATGGCCTTGCGCAGTTCCCAGGCGTGCGCCACGCAGCGCGGCCGGCCGACGCTCTTGTCGCCACCGAGGACGACCAGCGACGAGAAGCCGCGCTGCCACGCCTGCTCGGCATACGTCAGGCAGAATTCCATCGAGTGCTTCGTCGTGAGGAACGGCACGACGTGCTCGTGGCGAATGTCCTGCCCGAGGTTCGTCACCAGGTGACGGAGGTTGTTCTCCTCCTGGGTGCCGACGGCGCTGTCGGTCAGGAACACGCGCACGTCCTGCCGCGTCAGGCTGCGGACAGCGTGATACGTGTCGATCCACGCATCCATTCCCTCGGCGGAATCGAGCTCGGCGCGCGGCGGGCGCAGCTCCGCCGCGATGACGGTTCCGCCGCCGCGGAGGGCATCGGCCAGGCTCACGATTAGCGGGACGAGGTGGCGCGGTCCGGCGCGGCCACCGCCCTCATGACGAAGTCGAACATCGTCCGATTGAGGTGGGTGATGAGCTGCGGGTCGGTGAAGCCGTGGCGCTGTTTCGCGTAGACCATCATCTCGAACGGCTTCCCGGCCTGCTGCAGGTCGTAGGCAAACTGCACGGAGTTCTGCATGTGCACGTTGTCGTCCATCGTCCCGTGCACGAGCAGCATGCGCGCCTGCAGGTTGGCGGCGGCATGCCGCGGCGCCGTCCGACGATAGCCGTCGGGGTTGTTTTGCGGCGTCTTCATCAGCCGCTCGGTGTAAACCGAATCGTAGTCACGCCAGTCGCTCACCGGGGCGCCGACGATGCCGGCTGACCAGCTGGTGCTGTGGGTCAACGCGTAAGCGGTCATGAAGCCGCCGTAGCTCCAGCCGTGCAGCACCATGCGCGAGGCGTCGATGTATGGCTGCTGCCGCAGCCAGGCGATGCCATCCTCGAGGTCCTGCAGCTCCATCTCGCCCAGCCGGCCGTAGACCGGCCACTGCGACTCGACGCCCTTGCCGCTGGCGCTGCGGTTGTCGAGGATCCAGACGATGATGTCCTGCTCGGCGAGCAGCTGGTGGTAGAGATACTGCGTCCCGCCCCATTGGTTCTTGACCGACTGCGCGCCAGGCCCGGCGTAGGTGAACTGGTAAACCGGGTAGCGCCGCGCCGGGTTGAAGTCGCGCGGCTTGATCATCATCGCGTCCAGCTCGAAGCCATCGCGCGCCTTGACCTGCACGAACTCCGGCTTCGGCAGGCGCAGCGCGTCGAGCGCCGGCCGCGGGTTGGCGTCGAGAACCCGCACCTCGGTGCCGTCGGCGCGGTGGAGGCGCACCTGGTTCGGCGTGGTCACGTCGTTCCAGACGCCCATGTACTGCGTGAACGTCGGGTTGAAGACGGCGCGATGCCAGCCGGGGGCGCCGGACAGACGCTGAGGAGTGCCTGGTGCCTGGGTGCCTGGTGCCTGGAGCGGGGCGCTGTAAACGTGCATCTCGGTGGCGCCCCGCTCGTTGCTGGCGAAGAAGACACGCTGCGCCTCTTCGCTGACGCCGTAGAAGGTGCGCACGTCCCAGCGGCCGCTGGTCACCGGGCGGATCTCGGTGCCGTCGGCGCGGTAGTGATACAGATGGCGAAAGCCGGTGCGCTCGCTGATCCAGAGGAAGGATCCGTCCTTCAGCCAGGTCGGGCTGCCGTTGTTGTTGACCCACGCCTTCGTGGTCTCACGCAGCAGCCGCTGCGCGCGGCCGGTTGAGGCGTCCACCTGCTGCAGGTCGAGCCACGTCTGCTCGCGGTCCTGGACCTGCGCAAGCACCAGCGCGGCCTGCGGGTGCCACGAGACGTCGACGATCAGGATGTCGCCGGCGAACGCCGACGCATCCATCCACACCGGATCGCCGCCGGCAACGCGCGCAATTCCCAGCTTGACCAGCGGATTGGGATCGCCCGCCTTGGGGTAGTCGGTAATCTCCACCTCGGGGCGATACGGGAGGTGATCGACGACGGTGTACTCGGGGACCGGACGCTCGTCGAGCTGCAGGAACGCAAGGCGCGCCGAGTCGGGGCTCCACCAGTAACCCTTGAACTGGCCGCGGCCGTAGATCTCCTCCTGGTACAGCCAATCGAGCTTGCCGTTGAAGATCTCGGCGCCGCCGTCGGTCGTCAGCGCCTGCTCGCGCGAGTTCGCCACCGTGACGACGTGGAGGTTGTTGCCGCGGACGAAGGCGACCAGCCGGCCGTCCGGACTGAAGGTCGCCTCTTCTTCCGGGCCGGGCGCCGATGTCAGGCGGCGCGCGCGGTTGGCGGCGAACTCATACACGTACAGGTCATCGCCGATCGTCGCCAGTGCTGCGGTGTGCCCTTCGTCGAAGGTGAGGCCGCCCGAGCGCGCGGCCTGTGCGGCGTCGCCGCGATTCACGCCTGGCAGCGCAGCCAGCGCGGCCTCCATGCGAGACGCATCGAAAAGCGGGGTGGCCTGCCCGCTGGCCGCATCCACCTTCACCCACTCGAGCCCGCGCTCGCCGCGGCGCGTCTGCAGCCACGTGTCGGCATCGAGCCAGGAGACGTTGGTCGTCGGCGAGCCGGCGTAATCGATGCGCGTCGCCGGATTGAAGATCGTGTCGATGGAGAGAGGTGGTTGCTGGCCTGCAGCGGGCTGGCTGAAGCCAGCCCCCACGACGGCCAGGAAGCAAGCGGCGCGGACGAAGGCACGTGCGCTCATCTGGCGATGATATATCGTCACCTGATGGCCACGTTGACGTTTCTCGGCGGCGCGCGCACGGTGACCGGGTCGAAATACCTGCTGGAACACGGCGGCAAGCGCGTGCTGTTCGATGCCGGCCTGTTCCAGGGGTTGAAAGAGCTCCGCCTGCGCAACTGGGACGACTTCCCCGTGCCGCCGCGCACGCTCGACGCGGTGGTGCTGACGCACGCCCATCTCGACCATGTCGGCTACCTCCCGCGGCTGGTCGCCCACGGGTTTCGCGGCCGCGTGTTCTGCACGCCGGGGACGGCGGACCTGTCGCGGCTCGTGCTGCCCGACTCGGCACGCATCCAGGAAGAGGACGCGAAGCAGGCGAACAAGCACGGCTACTCGAAGCATGCGCCGGCGCTGCCGCTCTACACCGAGCCCGACGCGTTCCGCGCCCTCTCGCAACTGCAGCCGCTCGGGTTCAACCGCGCCATTGAGGTGGCGCCGGGCATCACCATCGAGTTCCACCAGGCCGGGCACCTGCTGGGGTCTGCGTACATCTTCGTGACGCTGGCGAAGGGACCGAGGATCCTCTTCGGCGGCGACCTCGGACGCTATAACCGTCCGGTGTTGCCGGATCCGTCCGCCGCGATGGCGGCCGACCTCGTCCTGTGTGAGTCGACCTATGGAGATCGCGAGCACCTCGAAGACGATGAGGGGGTGCAGCTGGCGGAGGTGATCCATGACACCGTGCGCCGCGGCGGCAAGTTGATCATCCCGTCGTTTGCCATCGGCCGCGTCGAGGAGCTGCTCTACTGGGTGCGCCGGCTCGAGCAGGAGAAGCGGATCCCGATCCTGCCGGTCTACGTCGACAGCCCGATGGCCGGCGAGGCGCTGCGCTACTACTCGCAGCGCGTGCACGAGCTGGACGAGGACATGCGGCCGACGCAGAAGGCGGTGTCGGCGTTTGCGACGACGCGCTTCCAGGTCACCGCGTCGAGCCAGCAATCGAAAGCGCTGACCGCCAGCAGCCATCCCGCCATCGTCATCTCGTCGAGCGGCATGGCGACCGGGGGCCGCGTGCTGCACCACCTGAAGGCGGCGCTGCCCGACGAGCGCAACACGGCGCTGTTTGTCGGCTACCAGGCGGCCGGCACCCGCGGCCGGCGCCTGGTCGACGGCCAGCCGCAGGTGAAGATCCACGGGATGATGGTGCCCGTGCACGCGCGCATCGCGAAGATCGACTCGATGTCGGC
>JBFWUM010000015.1:0-7696 GCA_050247255.1 Vicinamibacterales bacterium
CCGCACCCTGGCACCGTATAATCCGCCGCATGAGCGATTCGAAGGTTCTCGACCTGTACTCATCTTTCGCCGCCGGCCGCATCAACCGGCGTGATTTCATGCGCACCGCGACCCAGCTCGGCATCGCCGGGGCTGCCGCGTCGGCGCTCGGCACGCTGGGCGCGTCGCCCACCGAAGCGGCCGTGCAGCAGGCGGCCCGGGCTGCGGCAACGGCCACGCCGCTCGACCTGGCCGAGTGGAGCTACTTCTGGCTTGGCGTGAAGCGGGCGCCGCTCGCCCGTGGCACCGTGGCCAACGGCGAGCAGATGTACGTCGAGTACATGGTGCCGGCGCAGGTGCGCCACCCGTTCGCGATCGTGATGGTCCACGGCGGCGGCGGCCAGGGACTTGACTGGATGACGACGGCGGATGGGCGGCCCGGATGGGCGCACCTGCTGGTGCAGGCCGGCTATCGCGTCTACGTCGTCGATCGCCCGGGCCACGGACGCTCGCCGTTCCATCCGGACGTGCACGTGCCGTTCGGGGCGCGTCCGGGCAGCTACGAGAACCTGTCACGCCAGTTCCTCGCGCCCGAGAAGGCGGCGGAGCCGTACGGGCCGGAGGCGCTCCTCCACAACCAGTGGCCGGGCACCGGCGTTGTCGGCGACCCGATGACCGACCAGGTGGCGGCGGGGCAGGGTGGCGCCTTCGTTCCCGATATCGCGCGCACGCACGCCGTGTGGGCCGAGCGCGCCGGCGAGCTGCTCGACAAGATCGGTCCGGCGGTCGTGATGACACACTCGGCCGGCGGTCCGTTCGCGTGGATCTCGGCGAACGCCCGCCCCAATCTTGTCGTCGGGTTGTTGCCTGTCGAGCCTGCAGGCCCGCCGGCGGGCAACCTGCGTTACGGAGTCGCCGCCAGCCCGCTCGAATATGACCCGCCCGTGTCGGACCCGTCGGAGCTGCGCACGGTGCGCGTCGAGCCGACCGAGGCGAACCGCGACGCCTACTTCGCCCAGGCGGAGCCGGCGCGGAAGCTGAAGAACCTGCAGGGCATCCCGATCGGCCTGGTCACGGCGCCGGCGTCGTATCACTGGCCCTACGACTACGCGACGGTCGCCTGGCTGAAGCAGGCGGGGTGCGACGTCACGCACATCGAGCTCGAGAAGATCGGCATCACCGGCAACGGCCACTTCATGATGATGGAGCGGAACAACCGGGAGATCCTGCAGCCGATGCTCGACTTCCTGGACCGGACGATCACGCCGTACGCGGTGCGCAAGATCGGCACGCCTTCGCGGCCTTCGGCCGCTCCGGCGGTGGCACGCGGCAACGATTCGACGGCGCTGAAGCTGGCCGACTTCGGCAACTTCTGGGCCGGCGCGCGGGCGAAGGAGATGCCGTACGGCGTCATCGCCGACTCAGCGACCTTCGTGCAGTACCTCATCCCGGCGGAGGTCCGCTTCCAGTTCCCGGTCGTCCTGATCCACGGCGGCAGCGCGCAGATGCTGCACTACATGGGCAACGGCGACGGCGCATCCGGCTGGGCGCATCACTACGCGCAGGCCGGCTACCGCGTCTACCTGGTCGACCGCCCGGGGCACGGCCGCAGCGTCTATCACCCCGAGAACCTCGGGCCGATTGCGCCGCTGGCCACCTACGAGCAGCTGCTGCCGGAGTTCCAGCGCGCGGCGCGCGGGCCGAACAAGCAATGGCCTGGCACCGGCGAGATCGGCGACCCGCTGATCGATCAGTTCATGGCCAGCCAGAACGGCTTGCCGCAGAGTTTTGCGACCAATCCGGGACAGGGCTTCGAGCACATCGCGCAGCTGCTCGACCGCATCGGTCCTGCGATCATCCAGACGCATTCGGCCGCGGGCACCATCGGCTGGCTTGCGGCCGAGGCGAAACCGGCGCTGTGCAAGGCGGTTATCTGCTTCGAGGGAGGCGGCGCCCCGCTGGTGTCGGCGGCCCCTCCTGGAGGGCGCGGCGGGCGCGCGGGAGGCGCCGGGCGGGGCGGCGGGCCGGCGGCGCCGGAAACGCGGCTGCTGCGCGGCGTCAACGGCATCCCGATGCTCTACTTCACGGCCGAGAATTCCGGCCGCACCAACGGCCCCGACATCGTCAAGCAGCTGGTGGCGTCAGGGGCGCGCGCCGAGCACGTGTTTCTGCAGGAGCGCGGCCTCCGTGGCAACGGCCACATGGCGATGCTCGAGAACAACCGGCGGGAGATTCACGCCTTCTTGCGCGGCTGGATTCAGGAGCGCGTTACGGCGTGATGATCAGGTGGTCGGTGGTCGGTGGTAGATAGTCGTTAACGACGAACGACCACCGACCGTCGACCACCCCAACTCAGGGCCGCTCACCGTCATAGGCGCGCTGCAGCAATTGACGGAGCGCCTCGCGTTCGAGAGGCCTGGGATTGGGATAGCGCGCGGTGAGCGCGAGATCCACGGCCTTGTCGACGCCGTCGGCCGGCATGCCGATGTCCTTCAACGCGCGCGGCGCGCCAATCTTTCCGATCAAGTCGTAGATGCCGTCGGCGGCATCGCCGGCCCCGATCGCCGCGGCGATCCGCTTCATCGCCTCCGGCGCCGCGTCGCGGTTGTAAGCGGTGGCATGCGGCAGGACGATGGTGTGGGTCTCGGCGTGCGGCAGGTTGAACGTGCCGCCGAGGGTGTGACAGAGCTTGTGGTGGATCCCCATGTTGACGGCGCCGAGCACGGTGCCGCCAAGCCAGGCGCCGTACTGCGCGTCTGAGCGCGCCTCGACGTTGCCCGGCTCCTTGATCACCACCGGTAGCGAGCGGGCGAGGGCGCGGATGCCTTCCTCGGCCAGCAGCGACACGATCGGGTTGCCATCGTCCGCGTAGAGCGCCTCCACGCAGTGCGCCATGGCATTCATGCCCGAGGGGGCGGCGATGTGCGGCGGCAGCGACAGCGTCAGGTTGACGTCGTAGATCACCGCCTTCGGGAGCACCGTGCGATCGCGCCCGGTCTTCTTCACGCCCCCTTCGGTGACGCCGTAAATCGGCGTCATCTCCGAGCCGGCGTAGGTCGTCGGCACGGCGACGATGGGCAGCCCGGTCTCGAGGGCGATCCCCTTGCCGACCCCCACCGTGGACCCGCCGCCGATGACCACGTAGCAGTCGGCCCCCACGCTCCTGGCGTGTTCGGCCGCCACCTTGAGCATCTCCACCGGCACGTGCTGGGAGGTCACTCCGGTGTAGACCCCCGCAGAGAGGTCGCCCAGCCGCTGATGCGCCTCCTCGGCGAACCGCGCCTCCGCCGGCATCGAGATGACCACCGCCCGGGTGCCGCCGACGCGCGTCACCTCGTCGGGGAGCCTGGCAATCGAGCCGGGGCCGAACGTGACACGGTAAGCTGGCAAGTCGCAGACGAAGGGACGCATAAGCCCTAGTATTGAACGGAATCGCCGCTATCTGATAGTGTTCGGCAGCCCGGCGCCTGGGCGAAGGAGAGAGGACAACCGAAACATGGCAACGCCACAGAAATGGGATACCGCGTACGAATGGAAAGCGGTCACGCTGCTCGCCCTGGGCTTCGGCCTGGTCGGGCTCGATCGCTGGATCATCGCGCCGCTGCTGCCGTCGATGGTGCAGGACCTCGGCCTGACGGTGCAGCAGGCCGGCAACCTGGTCGGCGCGCTTGGCCTGGTCTGGGGCGTGTTCGCCATCCTCAGCGGCCGCCTGTCTGACAGCGTCGGCCACCGCAAGATCCTGATCCCCGCGATCCTCTTCTTCTCGATGATGTCGGGCTTCTCGGGCATGGCCGGCGGCTACATGAGCCTGCTGCTCGTGCGCGGCGTCATGGGCATGATGGAAGGCGCCTACTGCCCGACCAGCTTCGCGGCCACTGCGGCAGCGGCACATCCTTCACGCCGCGGCTTCCTGCAGGGGCTGCAGCAGAGCGGCTTCGCGCTCTTCGGCTTCGGCCTCGGGCCGATCATCGCCACCCAGTTGCTGCTCTACATGGACTGGCGCATGGTCTTCTGGGCGGTCGCCATCCCCGGCATCATCATCGGCATCCTGCTGTTCTTCGTGCTGCGTGAGCCGTCGCAGACCCAGGGCGGGGCGCTCGTCGGCGAGGCGCCGCCTGCGGCGGCGGGACACGGCGGCGGCGGCACCGCCGGCTGGGGCGAGGTCATCAAGAGCAAGAACATCGTGCTCTGCATGCTGGCGCTCTTCTGCGCCATGTCCTGCATCTTCGTGCTCGGCGGCCTGCTGCCGGTCTACCTGACGGACGCGCCGGCCATGGGCGGCCAGCTGACGCCCCAGCAGATCGGCTTCATCGCCTCGGCGCTCGGCTTCGGCGGCTTCGTCGGCCAGTTCGGCCTGCCCGGCATCTCGGACATGCTCGGCCGCCGGCCGACGGCGGTGCTCGGCTTCATCGGCGCGGCGGTGACCCTCTACCTGTTCATGCAGCTCGGCCCGAACCCGACGTCGCTGTTCATGATGCTCTTCCTGGTGTCGTTCTTCTCGCTCGGCAACGTCGCGCTCATCACCGGGCCGATTGCCACCGAGTCGGCCCCGGTGGGCCTCGTGGCGGCGTCGATTGGCCTGGTCGTCGGCGCCGGCGAGATCTTCGGCGGCGGCGTCGCGCCGGCCATCGCCGGCTGGGTTGGCCAGAATTACGGCATCCAGAACATCCTGTGGATGCCGCTCATCGGCGTCTCGCTCGGCATCGTCGTCACGGCGCTGTTGCGCGAGACGGCGCCGAAGAAGGTCGGTGTGCCGGCGGCGGCTGCCGCGCGGTAACGAGATGGCCGAGACTGAAGTCTCGGGCTCCATGTGAACACCGAGACTGAAGTCTCGGGCTCCGCGTACGGAGCCCGGCACTTCAGTGCCGGAGGAGAGGGCCGACGTCAGTCGGCCCTCACTGCGTACGCGGCATGACAGCCGGTGCAGGTCTCGTAGATGCGGCTGCCGGCCTCGAGCAGGCCATCCAGGCTCTTTCCCTCAATCGCGCGCCCGGCTTCAGCCGCGCTTTCCGCTAACGCCGCCGATTGGCGGCGCCACTCGGCAGGATTCTCACCAGGGGCAAGCGCGGCCAGGGAGTTCCCGGCCGTCATCAACGCTTCAGCCTGTGCGCGCAGCCGTGTCCACTGCGCATCGGTTTGTGGCGCCGACGCGAGCTCGCCGTTGGTGTAGACCACCGCGTTGAAGAGCGCGTCGGATGCCGGGGCGACGGGCACCTGCATCAGCTCCCGGACTTCGGGGCGGGAGGTCGGGGAGCACGCGGAGAGGAATACCAACCACGAAATACACGAAATACACGAAACGGCCTTCACGGAGTCCTTTCGTGAATTTCGTGAATTTCGTGGTTCAAGACCTCAGGGCGCCGGCGTCGGCGTGGTCGCGCGCTTGTCGCGGTCGATCTCCACGGCCTGGCGGTCGCCCGGGATCCAGAAGTTCAGGTGGCAGGCTTCGCAAGCGACGTTCATCTCGTAGGCCGCCTGGAACAGCTTGTCCGGGTCCTTCGCCTTGACGACGTCGATGACCTTCACCGCCTCGGCACGCAGGGCGTTGGCGTAGCCATCCCACACGCCGCGCTGCGCCTCCATCCGCCGCGCGACCTCCTCGGGCGCCAGCTCGGGGGCGCCCTCGCCGCCGCGGAGCCACGGCTCGTAGGTGTAGTCCTCGGGCACGGCCGGCCGCGGGTGGATCTTCAGCAGGTTGGTCCCCTCGGCAATCGTCACTGCCGCGCGCATGACCCGGGCCCAGTCCTCGTCGGTCGTCGGCCGGATGTCCACCAGCCCGCCGGTGTCGCTGACTTCCGAGCCGACCGCGTTGAAGATGTCGTCGGCAATCGGGTCGAAGAGGTTGATCATCAGCTCGTTCACCGAGAACACGGCCGCCACGTCAGCCGCCGGCTGCGCCGCCGGGGCCTCCTGTTGCCGCGCGCACTGCGAGACGAGCGCGCCGGCAAAGAGCACGGCGGCGCCAGCGATGAGGGTACGGGTCCGCATGGGGATGTCTCCTTCGGAGAAATCCTAACTGCGGTGGCCAAATGGTGAAACTGAAGAATTCTTAAGGGGAGGACAGACAGCTGTGTGGCTGGGTCGCTGGGTAGCTGGAAACCAACCCAGCCACCCAGGGACCCATCTGCCTCACTACCTCTTATAGAACGGCGGAATCTGCGCGTCGACGTTGATCCAGATCGAGTGGGCCTCGGTGTACTCGTGCATGGCGAAGAAGCCCATCTCGCGGCCGTAGCCCGATTCGCCGACGCCGCCGAACGGCGATCCCGGGTGGACGCGCTTGTAGCTGTTGACCCAGGTCATGCCCGACCGGATCTCGCGCGCGAAGATGTGCGCGCGCTTGATGTTCATCGTCCAGAGACCGGCGCCGAGGCCGTAGGAGGTCGAGTTGGCAATGCGCAACGCCTCCTCTTCGTCCTTGAACCGCGACACCGTGACGAACGGCCCGAAGACCTCCTCCTGGCAGACGCGGTGCTCGGGCTGCGCCTCGACCACCGTCGGCTGGATGTAGCAGCCGGCCTTGAGCGCCGGGTCGTCCGGCGGCGTACCGCCGGTGAGGATGCGGCCGCCCTCCTGCTTCGCGACCTCCACGTACGCGAGCACGCGGTCGCGGTGGCCGGCCGACGTCAGCGGCCCCATCTCGGTGTTCGGGTCGAGCGGGTTGCCCAGGCGGATCGACTTCGCCAGCGCCACGAACTTGTCGAGGAAGGCGTCGGCGATCTTCTCGTGGAGGATCAGCCGCGAGCCGGCAATGCAGGCCTGTCCCTGGTTGTGGAAGATCGCGAACGCCGAGCCCATCACCGCCGCGTCGAGCGGCGCATCGTCGAACACGATGTTGGCGCCCTTGCCGCCCAGTTCGAGCTGCACGCGCTTCAGGTTGCCGGAGGAGGCCTGGACGATCTTGCGGCCGACCGCCGTCGATCCGGTGAAGGCGATCTTGGCGACGTCGCGGTGCTCGGCGAGGTGCTGGCCGGCCGTGTGGCCGTAGCCGGGCAGGATGTTGACGACGCCGGCGGGAAAGCCGACCTGCTGCATCAGCGTGGCGACGCGCAGCGCGCTCAGCGGCGTGATCTCCGCCGGCTTCAGCACCACGGTATTGCCGGCGGCCAGCGCCGGGCCCATCTTCCAGCTCGTGAACATCAGCGGGAAGTTCCACGGGACGATCTGGCCGACGACGCCGAGCGGTTCGCGGACGACGTAATTGAGGAAGCCGGTATCGACGGGGATGACGGTACCTTCGACCTTGTCGGCGATGCCGCCGAAGTAGCGGAAGCACATCGCGGTGCGCGGGACGTCGAGGTTGCGGACGTCGCGGATCGGGTGGCCGGTGTCGAGCGCCTCGATCTCGGCCAGGTAGTCGGCGTCGGCCTCGATGGCGTCGGCCAGCTTTATCAGCAGGCGCCCGCGATCCGAGGCGGCGAGCTTCTTCCAGGCCGGGAACGCCGTGCGGGCGGCCGCCACGGCGCTGTCGATATCGGCGCCGGTCGCCTCGGCGACTTCGGTCAGGATGCTGTTGTCGTGGGGATTGGTGACCGGAATCCGGCCACCCTGGGCTGCATCGACGAACTCGCCGCCGATGAACAGACGGTTCTCGATCTGCAGACCCGTACGGGTCGGGGTTTCAGTTGTGCTCACTCCTCGATTGTAACTTGAGAGAAAAGACTCGACGGGAAACGGGGGCGCTGGGTGGCTGGGTCGCTGGGGTGCTGGGTGGCTG
>JBFWUM010000015.1:7796-54419 GCA_050247255.1 Vicinamibacterales bacterium
GCTGGGTGGCTGGGTCGCTGGGGTGCTGGGTGGCTGAGGAGCTAAGTTGCTGGGTGCTCGGCGGAGGCTGGGTAGCTGGGGACCTACCCAGCTACCCAAAGACCCACCGGCCTCGCTACCTACTCAGAATTCGACCGGATACGGTGTGAGCTTGCCCGACGCGTACTGCTGCGGCAGCGTCGAGTCGTTGTTCTCCCACACGATCAGGATCGAGCGCTTCGGCGAGTAACCGCGGTGCCGGATGTCGGCCGGCATGGCGGCGACGTCGCCCGCCTTCATCGTCACCTTGGCGCGCGGCCGGCCGGTGGCGCGGTCGTCGATGTCCCAGATGATCTCGTCGCTCATCTGGATGAACCATTCGACGCGGTCGTTGCCGTGCGTGATCGGCAGGATGTGTTCCTCGGTCGTGGCGCAGAACTGGCTGTCCTTCACGCACGAAACCACCGACGGGTTCCACGTCACGTCCGAGCGCGACAGGTAGTCGAGGAAGTTGAAGGCGTGGACCTCGGTCTCGAAGCCCTTCTCGGCGTGCACTTCCGGCTTCTCGGTGGTGATGTCGGCGAGCTGCCGGTTCTGCGGCTCGGTGCGCATGCCGAGGTCGCCGGGCAGGCCGACCATGCGGTTGGCGACGAGGCGCTGGCGGGTGATCGCCTTGGTGTTGCCGCCCTTCTTCGGGCCGAAGGGCTTGCCGGTCTCGTCGGGCGCCGCGAACGGGTCGAAGCCCTCGACCGTCCAGTCCTCGAGCATCTCCTCGAACACCTTCTTCAGGTCCTTCGACTCGAACGTCTCGACGTGGTGGCGGTTGGTCGACCGGTAGGCCTCGTTGAACAGGCCGATGAACATCTCGACGGTGCCGTAGTGGTTGACGGTGCCGAAGACGTTGTCGAAGTTCACCGTGCCGTAGAAGAAGCCCCAGGCCACGTCCCGCATCAGCGCGCGCAGGAACGCGTCGACCGGCATGATGTGGCGGCCGCCCGGGTAGAAGATGTGGGCGAAGTACTCGTCGCGCTCGAAGCGGAAGCCGCCGATCGAGTGGGCCTTGTACCCGAGCCCCTTGTCCGTGAGTGTCTGCGTGTTGGCTACAGTGCTCATGCTCGCTCCTATTTGGTCTGGCAGATCTCGGCCCACTTCTCGACGGTGTTCTCGCCCAGGATGGTCTGGACGAGCAGCACGCCCGGCTTGCCGGTGTTGCGGAACTGGTAGGCGGCGCCCTTCGGCAGCAGCGCCATGTGGCCCCGCTTGCACTTGACCCAGCCCATGTTGGTGCCCTTGGGATCGCCGGCCAGCTTCACGGTGCCTTCCTTGCCTTCCGCCACGGGCGGCTGCGCGGGCTTCACGTAGTGGACTTCGATCTCGCCGTCCATCACCAGCGCCGCTTCGTCATGCGCGGCGGCGAACCAGGGCGACGTCCCCTCGGCCCGCACCGCTTCGATGACGTACTTCAGGTTCTTGCCGACCGCCACCTTCTCGTAGGGCTTCGACTTCGAAGCGACCTCGAAAACGTTCGAAAAGGCATAGTTCTTGGGGCTGTCGTCCAGAACCTCGACGCCGCCCTTCTGGAAGTTTTCCAGCGATCCAAACTGCGTCTTCTGCGTGCTCATGTGCGCTCTTTGCTCCAATGCGCCGTTGGTAGGAATCCTGTCTTGCGTTGGACCTCTTTGTATACCCCCTTTCCCAGATCAAAGTCCAGCCGCGGCCCGGCTGAAAATCGGCGGAAATCCGGGTGTATCCTTCATGTTCCTCATGACGCGCACCGACCGTTTTGTGGCAAGGCAAAGGAGACGATGATGCGGAAAGTGACCTGGATGCTGCTGGCGCTGCCCCTGCTCGTGGCCGCACCGGCGGCGGCGCAGCAGGCGCCGTTCAACCCCTACATCCCCAATCCGACCCCGGGCTGCCGGGCCACGGCGGCTGAGCTGGAAACGGTGAAGAAGGTGGCCCTGTCCTTCTTCGACCCGGCCGTCGATCGGCTGTCGATCACCGACCCGACCTACATCCAGCACAACCCGGCCTTCATCAAGGGGGCGCGGGAAGCCAAGATGAGCGATTACGACTACTTCAAGTCGCGCTTCGGCGGGCCGGCGGCGGCGCGCCGCGGCGGCGGCCCCGGCCGGGCGGGCGGCGCCCCGGCGGGCCCCCAGCCTCCGGCCACCCAGCCCTACGAGTGGGTGATGGCCGAGTGCGACATCGCCTTCATCCTGCGCAAGCAGAACCGCCAGGATCCGACGATGGCGCCCGGCAACTTCTACGAGGCGTTCACCTTTGATGCGTTCCGCGTGCGCGACGGCAAGCTGGTCGAGCACTGGGACATGGCGCAGATCAATCCGCCGGCCGCGGGCCGTGGCGGGCGGGGCCAGTAGGCCGTTCCGCCGCGATCAAGGAGACACGCAGATGAAGACGATCACCATGACCCTGATGGCGCTGGCGCTGACCGCCGCGTCGGCCTCGGCGCAGGTCGCCGGCGGCCCGACCGCCGGCTGCGACAACAGCCCCGAGCGGCTCGCCGCCAACAAGCGCGCCGCGCTCGAGTTCTTCCGGCCGGGCATCACCGGCGCCGATCGCGTGGCGCTGGCCGACCCGACCTACAGGCAGCACAACCCGGCGTTCGTGAAGGGCGCGCGCGAAGCGATGATGAACGACTACGACTACTTCAAGTCGCGTTTCGGCGGCCCGCCGGCCGCCCGCGGTGGCGGCGCCGGCCGCCAGGGCGGCCCGGCCACGCCGCCGCCTGCCGGCAACGCGACGGAAGTCGTCGTCGGCGAGTGCGACCTGGTCACCGTCGTGCACAAGAACTTCGTGCCCGACCCGACGGCGCCCGGGCAGTTCTACGCCCGCTACACGTTCGACACGTTCCGCGTCGGCGCCAATGGCAAGTTCACCGAGCACTGGGACGGCGCGGTGATCAATCCGCCGGCCGCCGGGCGCGGGGGGAACTAGTCGAAGTGGAAAAGTAGAAAGTGGAAAAGTGAAGACGTGGGGGAAGGGGCGCGGCCTCTTCCCCCTTCGTGTTTTGGCCGGGAACGGACGAACGATGTCTCTAACCACGAAACTCACGAAATCCACGAAAGCGGTCGTGGCAAGTGCCGGATGTCTTTTCGTGTATTTCGTGTATTTCGTGGTTCACCCTCCTCAGGTGGCTGCCGTGCAAGCTGCAGCACCAACCTTCAACAAGGACGTCGCGCCCATCCTGTACGCCAACTGCGTGAGCTGTCATCGGCCGGGCGGCAGCGGGCCGTTCTCGCTGATTGAGTACGAGAACGCGGAGCTGGCGGCCGAGGCAATCAAGGCCGCGGTGTCGTCGCGGCAGATGCCGCCATGGTTTGCCGATCCGCAGCACGGCGACTTCAAGAACGAACGGCGGCTGACCGACGCGCAGCTCGCGACGATCGCGCGCTGGGTGGATGCCGGCGCGCCGCGCGGCGACGGCAGCGCGCCGGAGGCGCCGGCGTTGCCCGACAACGGCGGGTGGGATGCGCGCATGAATCGGCCGCCCGACCTGGTGCTGGATCTGCCGTTTGGCGAGTTCCCGCTGCCGATGGCGGGCGAGGTGCCGACGTTCACCGTCTGGACGAAACTGCCGCTGCGCGAGGATCGCTTCGTCCAGGCCATCCAGATCAAGCCGAGCCTCGCGCATGCGGTGCACCATTCGAGCCTGGCGCTCGCCTCGCTGCCGCCGGGGACGCGCCTCGGCCGTGGCGCGGTCTTCGATGGCGGCCCGGTGCTCGACGGCGTCCCGGTCTTCGACGATGGCCGTCCGTTCCGCGCCGCGTCAGGCGACGAGTTCGGCCGTCCGATCTTCTTCTACGTTCCCGGCGGCGGGTTCATGCAGCTGGCCGACGGCCTCGGCAAGCGCTTTCGCCGTGACGACTACCTCGCCTGGGGGCTGCACCTCATTGCCGATCCGCATCCCGGCGGGAAGCTGAGCGCGCAGGTCGGCATCTGGTACAACCGCCGCGATCCGCATCACGAAGTGCACACGTGGACGGTGAACCAGGGGCTGTCCTTCAACGGGCAGGACGTGCCGCTGACTGCGCAAGGCGGTCGGGTCATGCCGGCGATCCCGCCAGGCGCCGCCAACCTGCCGGTCGTCGGCACGCTGCGCTTCGAGGACGCCGTCACCCTGTATGCGCTCTGGCCGCACATGCACTACCGCGGCAAGGACATGACGTTCACGCTGCGGGAGCCGAACGGGAAGGAGACCGTGCTGCTCAGCGTGCCGAACTACAACCCGCACTGGCAGCTGACGTACGAGCTGGAGAAGCCGTTGAAGATCCGTCGCGGCAGCGTGATCACCGCGGCGGGGCACTACGACAATTCCGCGGCCAACCCGCACAATCCGGATCCGGCAGCGACGGTCCGCTTCGGCCCTCAGGGGACCGACGAGATGTACATCCCGTTTATCGAGGTGTCAGTCGACCGGGATGACCTGCGGTTCGAGCGCCTGTTTCGGTAGGTCAAAGGTCGAAGGTCAAGGGTCAAAGGTAGCTGTGACCTTCAACCTTTGCCCTTTGACCCTTCACCTCGTTCACACCCTTTCGACAATCATCGCAATCCCCTGGCCGACGCCAATGCACATCGTCGCCAGGCCGTAGCGCTGCTGGCGGCGGTGGAGTGCGTGCACGAGCGTGGTGAGGATGCGCGAGCCGGACGAGCCGAGCGCGTGCCCCATGGCGATGGCGCCGCCGTAGACGTTGACCTTCGCCGGGTCGAGCTCCAGGTCCTTGATGCAGGCGAGCGACTGCGAGGCGAACGCCTCGTTCAGCTCGATGAGGTCGATCTGGTCGATGGTCATGCCGGCGCGCTTCAGTGCCTTGCGCGTGGCCGGAATCGGGCCGAGCCCCATCACCGACGGATCCAGCCCCGCCACCGCCGACGTGATGATGCGCGCCAGCGGCTTGCCGACCCCCTCGGTGCCTTCGGCGACCAGCAGCAGCGCCGACGAGCCGTCGTTGATACCGCTCGAGTTGCCCGCCGTCACCGTGCCGTCGGCCACGAACGCTGGCCGCAGCTTCGCCAGCTTGTCGAGCGTGACGTCAGGCCGCGGGTGCTCGTCGGTGTCGACGATGACCGGATCCCCCTTTTTCTGGGGAATCGTCACCGGCACGATCTCGTCCTTGAAGACGCCTTCCTGGATGGCGGCCACCGCGCGCCGCTGGCTCTCGGCGCCGAACGCATCCTGCTGCTCGCGGGTGATGCCGTACTGCCTGGCCACCTTCTCGGCGGTCATGCCGAGCGAAATGGTCCACTCCTTGTTCATCTTCGGGTTGGTGAAGCGCCAGCCGACGGTGGAGTCGGCCATCGGCGGCACCTCGCGGTTCCACGCGCTGCCGGACTTGAGCATCACGTAGGGGGCGCGCGTCATGCTCTCGACGCCGCCGCCGATGAAGATGTCGCCTTCGCCGGCCTTGATCGCCTGCGCCGCGCTGGCCACCGCCTGCATGCCTGAGCCGCACAGGCGGTTGACGGTCTGCCCGGCGACCTCGATCGGGAGCCCGGCCAGCAGCACGGCCATCCGCGCGACGTCGCGGTTGTCCTCACCAGCCTGGTTGGTGCACCCCAGGATCACATCGTCGATGCGGGAGGGATCGACACCGGAGCGCTCGACCACCGCCCTGACGGCAATGGCGGCGAGATCATCGGCGCGGACCTCGGCCAACGCGCCGCCGGCACGGCCGACGGGCGTACGAACAGCGGACACGATAAGAGCGTTTTTCATGGGTAATTCGATTTTACCTTCTACTTGAACTCGAGTCGCGGCAGGAACATCGCCGCGACGAGCGCGACCCCGGCGGCGATGGCCCCCGCCAGGAAAACCTCGTGCAGGCCGGCCGCAAACTGGGCGCGGGCGGCCGGCGCCAGGCTGCCGGAGGCGAGCGCGCCGGCATCGGCGGTGAGGCCAAGCGAGGCGAGCCGCCGCGTCATCAACGCGCCCATGGCCGCAATGCCGAACGCGGCGCCGATGCTTCGCGAGAACTGGTTCAGTGACGTCGCCAGGCCAAGCTGCGCCCGATCGACGCCGTGCTGGACGGCCAGCAGCAGTGAGAGCATGGAGAACCCCATGCCGGCGCCGATGACGAAGCAGGAGGCCAGCAGCGGCAGGCGCGTCGAGTCGGCCCCGAGCGCCGCGAGGCCAATGAAGCCGGCGGTGAGCAGCACGACGCCGCCGTGGGCGACGCGGCGGTATCCGATCAGCACGGTGAACCGCGCGCCGACGATCGAGGTGATGACCCAGCCGATGAACAGCGGTGTCAGCACCTGCCCGGCCTCGGTGGCCGAGCCGCCGAGCACCGCCTGGACGAACAGCGGAATGAAGGCGATGGCGCCGAACATCGCGGTTCCCAGCAGGAACACGACTGTCATCGTGCGCGCCACCACCGAGTTGGCGAACAGCGCGATCGGCAGGATCGGCTCCGCAGCGCGCCGCTCGACGACGACAAAGGCGCCGAGGAGCATGAGGGCCGCCAGCAGCCACGCCCCTTCGCTGCCCGCCTCGCCGCCGAGTGCCAGCAGCAGGGCGCTGATGCCGGTGAACATCAGCAGCGCGCCGGCCCAGTCGACGCGCACCGGTTCCCGCGTTCCCGACGGCGGGTACGCGAGCGCGATGACCGCCAGCGCGAGCAGGCCGAAGGGGATGTTCACCAGGAACACCCAGCGCCACGAGAGCGCATCGGTGATGTAGCCGCCGACGAGCGGGCCGGCGACCGAGGCGACACCCCAGACGCCGCTGAACAGCGCCTGCGTGCGCGCCCGTTCCTCGAGGGAATAGAGCTCGCCGATGATGGTCATGCTCAGCGGCACGACGGCGCCGGCGCCGAGCCCCTGCAGCCCGCGCGCGACGATGAGCGCCTCCATCGACGTGGCCGCGCCGGAAGCCGCCGACCCGGCGAGAAAAATGCCGACCCCGGTCAGGTACATGCGGCGGCGGCCGTAGAGATCGGAAAGGCGCCCCCAGATTGGCACCGACGCCGTGGATGTGAGCAGGTAGGCCGAGAACACCCAGCTGTAGTGCGCGAGCCCGCCGAGCGTGGCGACGACGGTCGGCATGGCGGTGCCGACGACCGTGGCCTCGAGGGCGCCGAGGCTCATGCCGAGGAGCAGGCCCGCCGTGATCGCGCGGCGCCGGGCCGTGCTCACGGGGACGTGTCCTGGCGTCATCACCGATCCAGCGTATCAGACGGCGATTTTTGACGAGTCCTTTGCGAGCTTGACGAGCTCTTAACATCATCGCGCCTGCCGTTCCCGTCTAATGGAGTGGAGCTGACAGACAGCGCCTGATTACCCAGGGAGTACAGATATGAATCGTGTGCGTGGAATCATCGTGTGCGCCATCGTCGCCGTGTTCGCGGTCGGCAGCCTGGCGTTCGCCCAGGACGGCCCGCGGCGCGTGCAGCGCCGTGGCCCGATCGGCGCCGGCGGCGTCGAACTGCGCGGCCTGGAACTGAACGATGCGCAGCGGGATCAGATCCGCGACATCGTCGAACGCTACCGGCAGCAGATGCGCACCGACATCATGCTCGTGCTGACGCCGGAGCAGCAGGAGCAGGTGAAGCAGAACGAGGCGCGGCGCGAGGCGCGGATGAAGGAACGGCAGCAGCGGGTGGAGCAGCGCCGTCAGCAGCGCCAGCAGAACAATAACTGAGGCGTTCTATTTGCATGAGTCCGGCCCGATGCCGGGCCGGACTCACCTTCGCATCGCCGCCATCGGCGACATCCACTGCTCGAAAACATCCCAGGGGGCGTTTCACGCCCTGTTCAGCCAGATCAGCAATTCCGCCGACGTCTTCGTGCTCTGCGGTGACTTCACCGACTACGGGCTGGCAGACGAAGCGCGCATTCTGGCCCGCGAGCTCACCTCGTCCATGAAGATTCCGTCGGTGGCCGTCCTCGGCAACCACGACTATGAGGGCGGACAGGCCGAGCAGATCGCGGCCATCCTTACCGAGGCGGGCGTCACCATTCTCGACGGCGGCGCGACGGAAATCCACGGCGTCGGATTCGCCGGCGCCAAGGGTTTTGGCGGCGGCTTCGGCCGCGGCGCGCTCGGGCCGTGGGGCGAGAAGGCGGTCAAGGCGTTCGTGCAGGAGGCGGTGGACGAGGCGATGAAGCTCGAGGCGGCGCTCGCGCGCCTGCGGACGACGCACCGCGTGGCGGTCCTGCACTACTCACCGGTCCGCGCCACCGTGGAAGGCGAGCCGCCCGAGATCTTCCCCTACCTCGGATCGAGCCGCCTGGAGGAGCCGATCAACCGCTATCGCGTCAACGCGGTCTTCCATGGGCACGCGCACCGCGGCGCGGCCGAAGGGCGGACGACCGCAGGGGTCCCGGTCTACAACGTCGCCATGCCGCTGCTGGCGCGGCTCAATCCGAGCCGGCCGCCCTTCCTGATCTGGGAGCTGCCGCTCTCGGGCGGCGAGCAGACGCCGGCGCCGCCGGTCGTGGACGAACCGATCGTCCGGTCGGCCTGAATCGTGCAGCGTCTCAACCGAGACGGAGTGCCCTGGTGATGGATGCCGCCGCCCCTCTGCTGACCACCCCCGCCAAGGCGGAGCTCTATCGCACCGCGCTCGAGATGCTCAACCGCACCGGCGTGCCGTATATGGTCGGGGGCACCTACGCCTTCCAGTACTACGCCGGCATTTCGCGCACGACGAAGGACTTCGACATCTTCGTCCGGCCGCGCGACGTGCAGCGCATGCTCGACGTGCTGCAGCGTGCCGGCTTCCACACCGAGCTCGCCTTCACGCACTGGCTGGCCAAGGCCCACCACGGCGAGAAGTTCATCGACGTCATCTTCAGCTCGGGCAACGGCGTCGCCGAAGTCGACGACGAGTGGTTTGCGCATGCGGTTGACGAAGAAGTGCTCGGCGTCCCGGTGAAGCTGTGCCCGCCCGAGGAGATGATCTGGTCGAAGGGGCTGATCATGGAGCGCGAGCGCTACGACGGCGCCGACGTCGCGCACCTGTTCCGGCACTGCAGCGGGCTCCTGAACTGGGAGCGGCTGCTGCGCCGCTTCGGGCCGAACTGGCGCGTGCTCTTCTCGCACATCGTGCTCTTCGGCTTCATCTATCCCGGCGAGCGGGCGCTGATTCCCTCGTCGGTGGTGAAGGACCTGATCAACCGCCTGCAGGCGGAGCTCGACGTGCCGACGCGCGATTCGAAGGTGTGCCAGGGCACGCTGCTGTCGCGCGCCCAGTATCTGGTGGACCTGGACGAGTGGGGCTACGAGGATGCGCGGCTGGCCCCGCGCGGCAAGATGACCGGGGCGCAGGTCGAGGAGTGGACGGCCGCGATCGACAAGCGCTAGCTAACGGCCGACCACCAGCTCCTGTTCCGCCACCGCAATGACGTTGTCTTGGCCGATGACCGCGGCGCGCAGCCGGTAGGTCCCCGCCGCGAGGTTCTTGAACTCCACGGTGTGCAGCCGGCGGTCGCCCTCGGTCAGCGACATCTCCGACGATCGGAACATCCGCTCGCCGTCGGCTTCGATGAGCAGCGTGCGGTTGTCCGGATCCGGTTCCACCGCCACGATGATGCGCACGTTGGCCGGCGCGGAATAGTAGTAGCCGCCCAGCCGGATCTCGACGACGTCGTCAGCGAACACGGTGGGTAAAGCCGCCATCGCGGCCGCCACCAGCAATGAAGAGACAAGTGCCTTCACGGTGCGCTCCTTCCGGGAATGGTCGGAGCAAGGAGAGTGCCGCCTTGGCCTTCGGCGTCGGCGGGCCAGGCCCTGTCTACTGCTGACGTTCGAGAATCCAGCAGATCGGGCCGACGAGTTTCTCGAACGCCGGCCGGCTACGCCACGCCTCCAGCGTGATCTCGTCGCTGGCGGCGACGTCCGCCTCGAAGTCGCGGCGCAGCCGCTGCGTGACCGCCGCTTCCTTGAACGCGACGTTGACTTCGTCGTTGTGCTCGAACGAACGGTTGTCGACATTGGTCGTGCCGATCACCGCCCACGTGTCGTCGACCATCAGCGCCTTCACGTGCGTCATCGACGGCCGGTACTCGTAGATGCGAATGCCGCCCTCGAGCAGCTCGCGGTACATGCGGCGGCTGGCGAGGCGCACCAGGCGCTGGTCGCTGTGGCGTCCCGGCGCCACGACGCGCACGGCGACGCCGCGCCGCGCGGACCTGACGAGCGCCCGGCGCAGCGCGCGATCGGGCAGGAAGTATGGAGTGCTGATGTCGATGTTGGAGACGGCGCCCTCGATCAGCATCTGGAACACCACGCGTGACACCGTCGCGCGGTCCGAGGGCGAGCTCTTGACCAGCATCGCGCCCGTCTCGCCGGCCGGCGCAAGAGGCGGCCAGTGGCGCGGCCCGGTCAGGATCTCGCCGCAGCACTCCAGCCAGTTCTCGGCAAAGACCCCCTGCAGCGCCGCGACGATGGGGCCTTCGATCCGCGCCATGCTGTCGCGCCAGGCCGGCGTCTTGCCCTCCGGGCGGATCCACCGGTCGGCCACGCCGGCGCCGCCGGTGAACGCCACGCGCCCGTCGACGACCAGCAGCTCGCGGTGCGTCCGGTTGTTCAGCCGGTGCAGGCGGTACCAGGCAATCGGCTGGTAGAAGGAGACGCGGCAGCCGGCGCCGCGCAGCCGGCGAAGGGAGTCACCGCCCAGGCCGGCGCTGCCGATCGCATCGAGCACGAGCCGAACCTCGACGCCGGCGGCGGCCCGCTCGACGAGCGCGTCGATGATCATCATCGTCGCCTCGCCCGGCCGGAAGATGTAGGCCTCGAGGTTGACCGACGATTCGGCGGCCCGGATGGCGTCGCGCATGGCGGGGTAGAACTGCCCGCCGTTGGTGAAGACGGCGACGCGGTTGCCGGAGTGGACCGCGGCCTGGCAGGTGGACTGGACGACGTGCAGGAAGTCGTCGCTGTCGGGCCGCAGCGGTGTCGTGACGCGGTAGTCGATGCGCGGCGTGAACAGCACCACCAGCACCAGCCACACGATGAACGCCACCGCGATGATCGTCCAGGCCATCGGCCCTATCGTCCCTCGATCACGGCGACCGGGAAATGACGGAACAGATCGGCGGCGCGCACCCTGGCCTGCCCCTCGGCCTCGATGACCGGGACGCACGTGCCGGTCAGCACCTCGACGAAGTGGCCGGCGGCCGGCGTGCCGGGCACCTCCACCCACGTGTCATCCCAGACCGGTTCGCCGACCGGCGGCGCCGCCGGATCGGCCAGCAGCGTTCCGACCAGCCGGGGGACGGCCGTAATCGCCTGCTGCCCGCCGCGCTGCCGGCAGAAGGCGAAGACGTGCGCCGCTCGTTCGCCGCCGGCGGCGAGGCCCCGGTAGTCGCCCCTCCGGAACAGCTCGTCACGCGCGCGCCGCGCGTGGAGCAGCGCCGTCGTCGCATACAGCTTCACGATCGGGTCGGCAGGTTGCGCGAGGAGGCGCGCTGCCAGCTCCGCCGGCTCCAACTCGCGCCGCAGGTCGTCCAGTTGCGCGAGCAGCTGGCGCCGCGCGGTGTAGTCCACCGGCCGCCGGTTGTCGGGATCGACCAGGCTGAAGTCCCACAGCTCGCAGCCCTGGTAGAAGTCGGGCACGCCCGGGGCCGTGATCTTGATGGCCAGCTGCGACAGCGAGTTGTAGATGCCGGCGTGCGCCACCAGCCGCGCAAACGGCTGGAAATCCTGCCGGAAGGCCTGGTGCGATGGCGAGAGCACCGCCTCGACGAAGCGATCCATCGCCTGCTCGTGCGGCTCGCTCGGGTTGAGCCAGCTGGTATACACCTTCGCTTCGCGCATCGCCTTGAGCATGTAAGCCCGAATGCGGTCGGCGTAGAGGCGCTCCTCGTCCGGCGACATCGGGTCAAGCGGCCAGGTGCCGACCAGCGTCTGGTAGAGCAGGTACTCCTCGTTGCGGCTTGGGTAGGTCGTTCCTTCGACCAGGGCGTGCCGCTTGCGGTTCATGCGCGCCCAGCGCGCCGTCGCCTGCTTCCAGGCGCCCGGGATTTCCGACAACACGTTGATACGCGCCCTCACGTCCTCGCTGCGCTTGGTGTCGTGGGTGGACGAGGTGGACAATGCGTGCGGCCAGCGCGCGGCGCGGTCGCGCAGCCAGGCGTGGAGTGCCTCGGGCGGCGCGCCGAAGACGTCCGGCTCCCCGCCGACCTCGTTGAGCGAGACGAGGCGGTTGTAGACGTACAGCGCCGTGTCTTCGATCCCCTTGGCCGTGACCGGGCTCGTGACCTGCTGGAACTTGCCGACGAACCGCATGTGCTCCTCGCGTTCGCCTTCGGGGATGAAGCCGGCGTTCTTGAGCAGCAGGTCGCGGACGAAGTCGAACACGACGCCCGGCCGCCGCGGGTTGCGGCGCCTGGCGTCGCGCACGGCGCGCTCGATGTAGCCGCGGTCGCGGTCGCTCACCGGATCGGCCGCGTTGACGTAGGTGCGGTAGACCGGGAAGCAGGCGATCACCTCGCGCAGCGCGTACGTCAGGCTGTTGAGCGTGAAGTCGCGGTAGTGGCGGTTCCCCTCGGACAGGCGGTTCAACTGGCTGGCGAGCACGTTGAGTTCGCTCGACATGCTCATGCGCAGCGTCAGCTGCTTGCCCCGGTAGGCCAGCTCGGGGAAGCCGGTCTTCACCCGCGCGAACCGGTCGTAGGCCTCGGTCATCGGCCGCCCGTGGCTGCCGTCGACGAACAGGTTGTTGACGCGCACCAGGAACTCGTAGCCGGTCGTGCCGTCGACCGGCCAGTCGGGCAGCGGCTCGTCGAGGCCGAGAATCTTCTCGACGACGACATAGAGCGGCCGGTCGCCCGAGAAGCGACCGGGCGCCACCTCGCAGGCGCGGGACTGCAACCGGCGCAGGTAGTCGGCCGGGTCGTAGAGCCCGTCGACATGGTCGATGCGGAAGCCGTCGACGTCGCCGCGCTGCAGCAGCTCGAACGCGTAGGCGTGCGTCAGGTCGAACACCGCCGGATCCTCCATGCGGATCGCAGCGAGCTCGTTGATGTCGAAGAAGCGGCGGTAGTTGATCTCCTCGGCGGCGACGCGCCAGTACGACAGGCGGTACGGCTGCGCGGCCAGCAGCGCGTCGAGGCCGTCGAAGCTGTGCGGCTGGCCCGCCTGGCCGTTGAGGGCGGCGACCGCGCGTTCGACGTGTTCGAGCACGCGAGGCGCCCGCGCGGTGAGTGCCGCCAGCCGCCGCTTGATCACTTCCTTCTCGCGGTCGCGCTCGGCCATGGCGTCGGGCCCGGCCGCATCGCGGCCAGGCAGGCGGCGGATGGCCGTCAGGATGCTCAGGAACTCGCTCCCCTCGTCCGACGTGTCGCCGATCGCCTGCAGCAGCGCCTCGCTGTCGAGGGCGAGGATCCGATCGTAGGTGCCGGGCGCAATCGGCAGCACGTGCTCGTAGTAGCGCGCGCAGAACGCGCCGTCCTGGTACTCCAGGCGGATCTCCTGCTGCTCCAGCACCGTGCCGTACGCGGCGCCGAGGATCGGCAGCAGCACCTTCTGATCGAGCTCCTGTTTCAACGGCTGCCAGTCGATGTCGAAGACGTGCGCGTAGCGCGAGCTCGGGCCGTTCTCGAGCACGTCCTGCCACCACGGGTTGGCCGACTTGGCGATGCCCATGTGGTTCGGGACGAGATCGATGATGTGCCCCATGCCGTGCGCGCGGAGTGTCGCCACCCAGCGCGCGTACGACGCCTGGTCGCCGATCTCCGGATTGAGCTGCGTGGGATCCGCCACGTCATAGCCGTGGCTGCTGCCCGGCACCGCCTTCAGGTAGTTCGAGGTGTAGCAGTGGGAGATGCCGAGCGCCGCCAGGTAGTCGACGATCGCGGTGGCCTCGGCAAACGTGAAGCCGGCGTTCAACTGCAACCGGTACGTGGCGGCGGGTGCGGTCGGGCTTGGCATGCGCGTCCCAACCTTACCAAACCGATGCCACCCCTCAGGTGCCGCCGCGGCGGGTGGAACGTGGCTTGCTGTCGGGGTCTATGGTGCGTTCAAGCTCGTCAATGGCCGTGACCCGGCGGTCGTAATGCCGCCGTTCCTCGCCGAACACGCCGACCTGGTCGTCCGCGCGCTGATTGCGCTGCCGATGGCGACCATTCTCGGCGCCGCGCTCGCGTTCCGCCCCCGGCGTCGCGGCACTCCGCCGCGGTCAGCGTCGGTCATCCAGACGCAGATCGTCCTCGCCATCGTCGGCGCCATCGTCATGTTCGTGGTTGGCTCGAGCCTCGCGCGCGCGTTCGGGATTGTCGGCGCCGCCAACCTGATCCGCTACCGGGCGAAGATCGAGGATCCGAAGGATGCGGTCGTCATGCTGTCGACGCTGACGGTGGGGCTCGCCTGCGGGGTCGAAATCTACGGCCTGGCGGTGTTGGCGACGGCGTTCCTGCTCGCCGTCCTCTGGGTCATCGAATCGGTCGAGCCGGAGCGGCGCAAGACCTTCGACCTCAAGATCACCACGTCCGACCCCGGGGCGGTGCGGGTCGCGGTCGAGAACGTGCTCCGCCGCTACCACATCCAGTTCGAGCTGCGCAGCGCCGCGGCGAAGGAATTGATCTACGAAACCGAGCTGCCGCTGACCGTGCGGACCGACAAGGTGGCCAACGCCATCCTGGCGCTGCCGGAAAGCCCCGACACCGAAGTGGCCTGGGGCGAGAAGTCCAAGAAGTAGTCAGCCCCGGTAATTCCCGAACTGCAAGGCGACGCCGAAGTCCTGCTCGCGCAGCAGGCGCATGGCATCCTGCAGCTCGTCCCTCGACGGCGACACGACGCGGAGCTGATCGCCCTGGATCTGCGCCTGCACCTTTTTCAGCTTGGCATCCTTGAGGAACTTGACGATGTCCTTCGCCTTCTCGCCGGGGATGCCCTGCTGCAGGGTGATCTCCTGGCGGACGGTGCTGTTGGCGGCGGGAATGGCGGTGCCGCGGGCCAGGTTCCTGACCGGCACGTTGCGTCGCACCAGCCGCGTCTGGACGATTTCCCAGAGCGCGTTCAGCTTGAACTCGTCGTCGGCGACCAGCACCAGCTTCGACTCCTTGGCATCGAAGTCGATGGACGCCTTCGACCCCTTGAAGTCGTAGCGCTGCGCCACTTCCTTGCGCGCCTGGTTCAGCGCGTTGTCGACCTCCTGCAGATCGACGTTCGACGTGATGTCAAAAGAGCACTGCGTCGCCACGGCCCCTATTCTAGCGGCTTCGCGACGGCTACGAACCGTGGATCCGTTCTCCTCGCCCAAGCTCGTTGACGAGCGTCGCCAGTTCGGCGGCATCGAACGGCTTGGTCACGTGCGCCTGGAAGCCGGCGGCCAGCGCGGCGACGCGGTCGTGCGATGAGGCGTAGGCGGTGATGGCAATGGCGGGCGTGCCGCCGCCGCGCCCAGGCGGCCGCTCGCGGATGCGGCGGATCAGCATGTAGCCGTCCTCGTGCGGCATGCCGATGTCGCTCAGCAGCACATCGGGCCGCAGACGATCGATGGCATCGAGCGCGTCGGCGGCGCTCGCCGCGGACACCACGGTCGCCCCGTAGTGTCCCAGCGTCGTCTCGAGCAGTGCCCGCGCGTCTTCCTCGTCATCGACGACCAGCACCCGCAGGTTGCGCAGCAGGGCAGGGTCGGTGGACATCGGCGGCAGCGCCGGCATGGCGCCCGTGCGCCGCGGCGCGGCAACCGGCGCGACGACGGACGGCAGGTAGACCTCGAACTCGGCCCCGCGTCCCTGGCCGGCGCTGCGCGCCTGGATGGTCCCGCCGTGCAGCTCGACGAGCTGGCGCGCGATCGCCAGCCCCAGCCCCAGGCCGCCGTGCTCGCGGCTGGTCGTGCCGTCGGCCTGGCGGAACGGCTCGAACACGTGCGGCAGGAAGCGCGCGTCGATCCCCTGCCCGCTGTCGGTGACGGTGAGGTGATAACCGTTCTCCCGCGTCAGCCGGATCGCGACGCGCCCGCCTTCGGGGGTGAACTTCACGGCATTCGACAGCAGGTTCCAGACGACCTGCTGCAGCCGGTCGGGGTCGCCCGAGCTTGGCGCCGGGCGCACCTGCACGTCGGGCACCAGCTGGATGCGCCGCGCCACGGCGGCCGGCTGCACCACCTCGATGGCGGCGTCGACGATCGCCGCCAGGTCGACGTCGCGCACCTGGATGCGCAGCTTGCCGGTGACGATGCGCGAGATCTCGAGCAGGTCCTCGATCAGCCGCGTCTGGGCGTGGGCGTTGCGCTCGATGCTTTCGAGCGCCCGCGCCTGCGTCTTCGAGTCGACGCTCGTCGCCCGCAGCAGCCGCGTCCAGCCGAGCACCGCGTTGAGCGGCGTGCGCAGCTCGTGCGAGAGCGTGGCCAGGAACTCGTCCTTCAGCCGATTGGCGTCGCGCTCGCGCTCCAGCGCCGAGGTGCGCTCCGCTTCCACCCGGCGCCGCTCGTCGACTTCATGCGCGAGGTCGGCGTTGGCGCGGGACAGCTCCGCATCGCGCTCGGCAATGCGGTCCAGCATGTCGTTGAACGCGTAGACGACGACGCCGACTTCGTCGTTCGAGACGGGGGTCGCGCGCAGCGAATAGTCGCGGCCCACCGAGATCGCCCGCGCCGTCTCTGCCAGCTGCAGCAGCGGCGAGGCGATCGACCGCTGCAGGCGGCTGGCGATGAGCATGGCCGCCACGAAGGCCATCACCAGGAAGCCGGCCACGGCGCCCAGGCCGACGCGTGCGCGCTGGTAGAGGTCGTCGAGATCACGCCGGATGTAGAGCCGGCCGAGCAGCGGCGCGTCCGCCTGGATCCGCAACGGCATCGACAGTTCGTAGGCGGCGGCGCTGAAGCCGGCGTCCGGCGGCGGCTCCGGCGGGCAGGGGGTGTCGGGCACGCGATGATAGGTCGCGAACACGTGTCCGTCGGCGGCGTACAGGCAGGCCGAGGCGACGCGCGGACGCAGCCGCAGCACCGCGAGCGTTTCGCCGGCCGCGCGGTTGTCCGCGAAGGTGAGCGGCGCGATGCTGTTCTCGGCCACGATCGACGCCTGCGCGGCGACATCCTGCCGGATGCTGGCGCGGAACTGGATGAAATCCCAGGCGATCACGCCGAGCGCCGCCAGCACCAGGGCGGTCGCGCTCGACGCGAGCGTCATGATGAACAGCTTGCGGCGGATGGGCAGGTTGCGGAACCAGCTCACTGCGTGCCTCCTCCAGCCCCCGGCCGCGCCAGGCGGAGCAGCCGCGAGGAGATCCGCAGCGCGGCGCGGTCCGCCGCCCCCTGATCGATGTCGAAGCGGACGCTGCCGCCGTCGACGCGCAGGCCGATGATGCCGCCCATGGGCAGGAAGTCCGCTGCTTCGCCGATCGTCAGCACCGGCGTCATCCGGGCGCTGCGCAGGTAGGCGCCGGCATTGGCCCCGGTCGGCACGAACAGCACGTGGCAGCCCGGTTCCGGCTCGAGGATCACCCGGACCGCGATCGCCCGTCCCTCGATGGCTTCGCCGCGCACCGTCTCCTCGAGCGCGGTGCCGAACGGGTTGCGCCCGGCGACGCAGACGGTGATCGGCCCGTCGCCCAGGGTCCCGGGCGGCCATTCGACGTAGCGGATGAAGTTGAGGATGTACGCCGCCTTCACGCGGTACTCGAGCGTCGGCTCCTGCGCGGGCACGGTGGCCGCGAGCAGCGACAGGACGAGCCCCCACGCCAGCGGCGTCCGGATCATCGGCTGCGCACCGTCACGACGGCGCGGACGCTGCGCTCGAACTCCTCGTAGCCGCGCACCGTCGGGTTGAACTCCGCGTGATGGTCGTGGAGGAGATCCTCACCGACCAGCGCGAGGGACACGCGCGGCGCCGCCTGCCAGCCGAGCCGCAGCCCGAGCTCCGCGTAGGCAGGGACGATCGGCGCCGGCAATGCCGCCACCCGCCGCCACCGGACGTCGAACTCGACCCCGCCCGGCAGGTCGAGCGAGTTGCGAAACGCCACCTGGTGCGCCGGGTCGTTGGCTTCGCTGACACCGCGGCCGACGTCCCGGCTCCCCGCATCCCGGGTGATCGTGACGTCCTGCCCGGTGTACGACAGGTCCGCCCGCCACCAGTCGCGCGGCTGCAGGGTGACGCTCACCTCGACGCCGCTCGCCTGCCCGTTGAGCGTGTTGCCGACGACCACCGGAAACGGCGGAACACCGGGCGGCGCGTCCTGGCTGCGCAGGCGGTCGATGGCGTGATGGAAGGCGACGATGTCGAGGGCGACCATCGGGGTCGGCCGCACCCGGTAGCCGGCCTCGGTCGCGATCAGCCGCTCGGCCTGGAATTCGGGATTGCCGCGCGCCAGCAGCAGGCCGTTCGGCGCGCTGGCGCGGACGTCGCTCTCGAAACGCGTCGGCCTGCGCACGGCGCGCGCGAGCGACCCCCACAGTGTCTGCCCGCGCGGCAGCAGCCAGCGGACGCGCACACCGGGCTGCACCTCGCCACCGCTGAAGGTGTTGTGCTCGACCTTCACGCCGCCGGTGACGAACAGCGCGTCCGGGACGACGGCCACCTGGTCCTGGATGAACCCGTTGACGACCGGGTAGGTGCGCGCCGCCGGCGCGAACGCCAGGACGCGGCTGCCCTCGGTCGTGTCGTGATTGATCCTGAGCCCGCCGCCCCAGACCAGGGCGTGCCGCGGCGTCGTGTAGGTCTGCTGCGTATCGACGTCGAACGTCGTGAGCCGGTGCGAGAGCTGTTCCGGCACGACCCGATGCTCGTGGTTCAGATACGTCTGCACCTGGACGTCGGCGCGATCCGACAGCCGGCGCGTCCAGCGCCCCTGGACGTTGCCGAACAGGAAACTGCCGTCCGGCCGGTCGGGGAAGTCGTTCGTGCTGTAGAACAGGTCTCCCTTCAGCAGCAGCGAGCCGCCATCGCCGCCGCGGTCGAGGCGGAAGCCCACCTGCCCGCGCTGCCGCCGATCGCCCGTGCTCGAGCCGTCGGTGAAGACCTGGCTCGCGCGGACGGCGAACTTGCCGTAGACCCGATAGGTCGTCGCCCCGCGCGTGCCGCCGTAGCGGGCCTCGGCGAGCAACGGATCCTCGTTGCCCCCGCCGATCTGGGCGAAGGTCCCCTGCGTGTCGGCCGAGTGCCGCGTCACGATGTTGACGACGCCGTTGAAGGCGTTAGCGCCCCAGAGCGTGGCGCCGGGGCCGCGCACGACCTCGATGCGCTCGATGTCCTCCAGGGTGTAGTCGATGGTGTTCCAGAAGACGCCGGAGAACAGCGGGCTGTACACCGTCCGGCCGTCGATCATCACGAGCAGCTTGTTGGCGGTCGTGGCATTGAAGCCACGCGTCGAGATGGACCAGCTGCCGTTGTTGAAGCGGGAGACGTGCACGCCGGTCGCCAGCGCCAGCGCGTCGGGGATGGTGGTCACGCCGGAGCGCCGGATGTCTTCGGCGCTGACGATCGAGACCGCCGCGGCCGTCATCCCCACCGGTTCCGGCTGGCGCGATGTCAGCGTCACGTCGACCGCCATCAGCTCTTCGAGGCTCAGGCGCTTCAGCTCCGCCTGGCCGGGCTGCGCGCCGGCTGCGGCCGCGACTGGAACGGCCAGCAGCAGCGCCAGGGTGGCAGGCCGGATCACCGCGAGTGGCCTCGATTCTTGTCGATCACCGCCGCGATGATCAGCCCGAACGCCACCAGCCGGATGGCATAGATGTAGGGGCGCGTCTCGTCGGTCGGGCTGAAGAGCGCCAGCAGGATCCAGCAGAGCGCCAGCAGCCAGAACGAGGCGCCGAAGTAGGCAAAGAAGCGGTCGTCGCTGTCGCGCCAGAACCGCAGGAAGTACAGGCCGATGATCCACGCCGCGGTGCCGCTCACGGCCTGCAGGACGACGATCGTGTCGGGGGTCATTCGCTGGATTCCCAGATGAGGCCGTAGCACAGCGCGAGCATCCCGAGCGTTCCCGCCACCGTGCGCGGGAAGGCCAGGCTGACGCCCTGGGCCAGGCTGAAGTCGACGAACACGAGCACGTTGTTGACCGCGAGCCCGATGAAGGCGATGAAGCTCCAGAACAGCAGCGGCGTGCGCCGCGCGCGGTAGTGCCGCAGCAGCAGCGCGGCGGCGGTCAGGCTGGTGGCGGCGCACAGCAGGTAGATGGCCTCAGCGAGCGTCATCGTCGTCCTTCCTGATTCTGAACGCGTCGGCGAAGTCCTTGAGGCCGCGCCGCGCGGCGCCGCTGACGAGCGTGGTGAGCGCCAGCGGGTTCGATCGGTAGGTCTCGCAGGAGGCGACCGCCGCCTGTCGCAGCTGTTCGGTCCCCGGGCGGAACTGATAGCGCACGTCGCCGGTGATCCGGATGTCGAGCAGGTTCTGGGTGGCCAGGCGGTCGAGCGCGGCGCGCGCCGAACGCAGGGGGATGAGCAGTTCGCGCGACGCGGTTTCCGCGTCCCACCAGCGATCGTCGGATTGGACGAGCAGCACCAGGAGTTGCAGATCCTCCAGCGCTCGGAGGTGGGTGGTGACGAACGAGCGGACCGACGCGGTGACCTCGGGGACAGCCATGGGGGAACCGGGCGAGTGTAGCGTCGAAGCCGGCAATAGTTAGCTCGGCTGTAACCAGACGCGTCGAGCCATAGTTACGGAACGGTAACGGCAAGGCTGAGTTAGCTGGGAAATATTTGCGCGGTGGTCAGCCCGCCGACGCAATCTGCGGGACCGTTGGCGATCTATACTGCGACGGTTCGCGTGAGCTTCGCATGCTATCCAAGGCAGACACCTCGACATGGCCACTGACCTGACGCCCAGTCCCGGCCGCGGGAACGCGGGGCTCGTTGACGTCCTCGACCGCGTGCTCGACAAGGGACTCGTGGTCGCCGGCGACATCAAGGTGTCGCTGGCGGAAGTCGAGCTGCTCACCATCCGCATCCGCCTGATGATCTGCTCGATCGACAAGGCGGAATCGATCGGGCTGGACTGGTGGAAATACGACCGCCATCTCTCGCCGGGCCGCGAGGCGATGGTCCAGGAAAATCTCGAGCTGCGCGAGCAGCTGCGCCTGCTGGAGCGTCGGCTCGACACGCTGACGCGCGCGGCGGGCCGGCGCGGCCGGGCGCTCAAGTAGCAGACTGAACCGTACTCGACCTAAGGAGCTTTCAGCATGGCTGTCGAACGAGCAGCGGGCGGGACAAGTCTTATCGACGTGCTCGACCGCGTACTCGACAAGGGCATCGTCATCGACGCGTGGGTGCGCGTCTCCCTCGTCGGCATCGACCTCATCACCGTCGAGGCGCGCGTTGTCGTGGCGTCGATCGATACCTACCTGAAGTACTCCGACGCCATCGGCGCCGCGGCCTCGGCGTCGCGCCCGGCGATCGAGGCGCCGCGGCCTTACGACGAGCTGGCGGCCGAGAACGTGGCATTGCGCGCGCAGCTCGAAAGCGGCGCAGCGGCTGCAGCGACGCCGCGGACACAGGCGGCACGACGCCGCGCCCGGCAGTAATCGATCGCGCATCAGCGCGTGCCGGGGACCCAAGGCAGGCAGCACATGAGCTCGCTCTCGATGCGCCGCGGCGCCCGGCCGCCGGCCGCATCAGTCATCAACCACGCGGCGCGCCTCGAGCTGCTCGAGTATTACCTCGCGCACCACGAGGACGTCGCGCGGTGCGCGTACGCCAGCCTGGAGTGGCTGGCGCAGCGCGTCGGCATTCGCCAGTCGGTCTGCCTCGCGCTCGACGGCGAGGCGACGACCCTGGTGGGCATCGCCGGCTACGGCGTCGCCGCCGAAGACGTCGAGCTGTTCTCCTGGCCGTTGATCGATGCCGCCGATCCACTGGTCGCGGTGCTTGCCGCCGACAGGCCGGTGACCTTCAAGGCCGCGCGTCCCAACGGCGAGCTGTCGCGCGGCATGCCGATGACGCCGCTCGGCAACGTGCCGTTCACCGCGCTCCCTCTCGGCACGACGGGCGACCAGGACATGGCCGTCGGCCTGCTCCTGATTCGCACCCCCGGCGGCAACCCGGCCGACCTGGCCTGGCTGGCCATGGTGCTCGGCCAGAAGGTCGAGCAGCTGCGCGGCCGCGGCAGCCTCGCCGAGGAAGTCCGCAAGCTGCGCCGCGAGCGCGGCCTGTTCTTCACGATCATCAACTCGGTGACCGACCCGATTCTGCTGACCGACACCGAGGGACGGCTGATCGTGGCCAACGCCCGCGCCGAGAAGCTGTTTGCTGCCGGCGAGGAGGAAAGCGAGGGGCGCCGGCGCGCGGTCGAGTTGAACAACATGCTGTTCTCGGCCGCCCTCTCGCGGACGGTGGTGGAGATGGGCGCCGGCGCCCGCGAGCTGCTGCTCGTCGATCCGACCGACGGTTCCGACCTGCTGTTCGAGGTGCTGTCGAGCACCGTCGAGGACCCGCGCGAAGGCACCGGGATTGTCTCGGTGCTGCGCAACATCACCGATCTGCGTCGCGCCACCGAGCAGATTGAGGAGAACTACCAGAAGCTGCGCATTGCCGAGAGCGCCGCGCGCACGGAGCGCGACCGCCTCAACCTGATCATCGACTCGGTGGCCGACCCGATCATCGTCACCGACCAGAGCGGCGCGACGATGCTGATGAACGCCCCGGCCGAAGAGCTCTTCACGATGTTCTCCGACGACGGCGCGGCGCAGCGCATTGTCCACGCCAACGACGCGCACTTCTCGTCGTTCATTTCCGGCCTGCTGCTCGGCGAGACCGGTCCGGGCGAGATCCGACGCGGCGAGATCGGGCTGATGAACCCGCGCACCGGCGAGCCGATTCCGGTGGAGGCGATTGCCGGCAAGGTGATGACCGAGACCGGGGAGCTGACCGCCGTCGTCACCATCCTCCACGACCGCCGCGAGGCGCTGGAGCGGGCACGGCTCTACGAGCAGCTGAAGACCGCGTCCGACGAGCTGCAGGCGCGCGTCCAGGCGGCCACCGCGGAACTGGCGACGCAGAACGAGCTGCTGCGACGGCAGGCGATCGAGCTGGAGCAGGCGTCGCGCCTGAAGTCGCAGTTCCTCGCCAACATGTCGCACGAGTTCCGGACGCCGCTCAACGCCATCCTCGGCTACACGCACATGCTGCTGCAGGGGGTCGCCGGCGACCTGCTGCCCACGGTGAAGCGCCAGCTGCAGCGAATCGACTCGAACGGCCGGCACCTGCTGACGATCATCAACGAGATCCTCGACATCACCCGCATCGAGGCGGGCAAGATGCCGATGCAGCTCAGCGAGTTCAGCATCAACGAGCTGGTGCCCGAGGTGATGGCGGAGCTCGACCCGGTGATCGCGCGCTCGCGCCTGGCGGTGACGCCGCGGCTCGACGAGCGGCTGCCGCTGGTCTACAGCGATCGACAGAAGGTGAAGCAGGTCGTCGTCAACCTGCTGAGCAACGCGCTGAAGTTCACGCACGAGGGCATCGTGGAAGTCGTGACCCGGCTGGAGGCCGACGGACGGACGGCGTCGGTCAGCGTCCGCGACACCGGCATCGGCATCGCCGCCGAGAACCACGAGAAGATCTTCGAGGACTTCCGCCAGGTCGATGACTCGCCGTCGCGCCAGTACGGCGGCACCGGCCTCGGGCTGGCCATCTGCCGCCGGCTGGCGAGCGCGCTCGGCGGCCGCATCAGCCTCGACAGCAATCTCGGTCAGGGATCGGTCTTCACCTTGACGATCCCGGTGGAAACAGAGCCATGACAGAGCAGAACGCACCGCTGATTCTCGTCGTCGACGATTACCAGGACGCGCGCGAGATGTACGCCGAGTACCTGCAGTTTTCCGGGTTCCGCGTCGCCGAGGCGCGCAACGGCAACGAGGCCGTGAGCCAGGCGTTCGAGCTGATGCCTGACCTGATCCTGATGGACCTGTCGCTGCCCGGCATGGACGGGTGGGAGGCGACGCGGGTGCTGAAGGCCGACACGCGAACGAAGCACATCCCGGTGGTGGCCCTGACCGGCCACGCGTTGGCTGGCGCGTCGGAAGGGGCGAAGAAGGCGGGATGTGATTCGTTCGTCACGAAGCCGTGCCTGCCCGACGACCTCGTGGTCGAGGTCCGCCGGATGCTGGGCACGGTCAAACACTAGAGGAGCGACATGGCAAAGGCGAAAGGCAAGCCGCCGGGGCGGCAGAAGGCCGCGGACGGAAAGCGGGCGGAGGCGACCAGGAAGGCGCGCGGCGCGGCGCGCCCGACCAGCCAGGCCATGCCGCGCAGCATGCAGAAGCGCGGGACCGGCGACAGCCGACAGGCGGTGCAGCAGCCGAAGGCGGGGCGGGACAAGGGCACCGGCGCGCGCGGCGTCACGCGCGTCACGCGCGAGACCGAGGTGCGCGGCAGCGAGACCCGCATCGACCGCGTCGTCGAACGGGCGCCGCGCCCGAACCTGCCCGAGGTTGATCGCAGCACCGGACGCGGCCGCTACGTCTACTGCATCATCCGCGCGAGCCAGCCGCTGAAGTTCGGCGCCATCGGCATGGACGAGCAGTGGCCGGAGGTCTACACGATCAACTTCAAGGACATGGCGGCCGTCGTCTCGGACGTGCCGATCATGCCGCTCGACTCGACGCGCGAGAACGTGCTGGCACACGAGCGCGTGAACGAGACGGTGATGCGGGACCACACCGTCATCCCGATGTCGTTCGGCACCATCTTCAAGACCCGTGAGGACATCGTCGAACTGATGCGGTCGGCTTACGAGGCATTCGCCGACGTGCTCAACAAGATGCAGGACAAGCTCGAGTTCGGCCTCAAGGTCCTGTGGGACCGCGACGAGATCGTCCGCGCCATCGAGACCGAGGACGAGGACATCCACCGGCTGAAGTCGGAGATCTCGTCGCAGAAAGGGTCGACCTACTTCGCGCGCATGCAGTACGGCCGGCTGATCGACTCGGCGCTGCAGCAGCGGTCGGAACGCTACGTAGCCGAGTTCCTGCAGCGGCTGCGCGACGTGTCGGTGGCCTCGCGCGTGAACCGCGCCATCGGCGACAAGATGATCATGAACGCCGCGTTCCTGGTGCAGCGCGAGCTCGAGCAGGCGTTCGACCGCCGCATCAAGGAGATCGCCTCGCAGTTCGACAAGCTGACGTTCAAGTACACCGGGCCGTGGCCGCCGTACAACTTCGTCAACATCCGGCTCAAGTTGGAGCGCGCCGGGCAGCATTAGCCATGTTCCTGCTCGACTCCCTGATGATCTCGGGCATTCGCTGGGCCCTCGAGACGACGCTCACCGCGGCGGAAGCCGAGATGAACGACGACACGGCCCTGCACGAGCAGCTGCTCGAGGCGGAAATGCGCCGCGAGATGGGGGAGATCACCGACGCGGAGTTCGGCGAGATCGAAGCCGACCTGCTTGGCCGCATCCGCGAGATCAAGGAGCGGCGCGACGGGGCGTCCGGACCGATTGCGCTCGGCGGCGCCGAGCCGCTGGCCGTGTCGCCGGACAGCCGCTTCGAGGTGCAGGCGACCGTGTCGGGGGACTTCCACCAGGACCCGCCGCCCGCTCCGCCCGCGCGCCCGGCGCCGCGCCGGTCTAAGATCCGGCGGCAGTGACCGCTTCACTCACCTATCTCTTCTGCGTCGTGCGCGCCGGGCGGAAGCCCGCCGTCGGACGCCTGCCCGCGCACCTGCCGGGCGCCGGCCCGTTGCGCCTGCTCGACGTTGATCCGTCCACGTGGCTGGTCGTCGCCAGCGTGCCGGCGAACGAGTACGACGAAGCGGCGCTGGCCGCGGGACTGCTCGACATGGACTGGGTCGGGCAGCGCGCGATGGCGCACGAAGCGGTGGTCGAACAGTTCCTCGGCGCGCGCGCCGTGCTCCCCATGCAGCTCTTCGCCCTGTTCACCTCCGACGAGCGCGCGGTGGCGCACGTGCGACGGAGCTGGCGCAAGGTGGCCCGCATCCTGGCGCGCATCGACCGCCAGCACGAGTGGGGCGTCCGGCTGACGTTCGACGAAAAGAGCGCCCAGGAACAGGCGGGCGGCGCCCGGACCAGGCGGACCCTTCGATCCGGCGTCGAGTACCTGGCCCGCAAGCGCGATCAGCTGGCCGTGAGCCGCGCGCAGCTGGCGGCGGCCAGGACCGCGGCCAACCGCATCTACCGCGCGCTGGTGCGCGAGGCCACCGATGCGCGCCGCCGCACCAGCCTCGAGCGGTCGGCGCCAGGCTCGCGCCTGCTGCTGGATGCCGCGTTCCTGGTGCCGACCGGCCGGGCCGCCAGGTTCCGCGCCGCGCTGCGCCAGCAGGCCAGGGCGCTCGACGCAGCCGGCGTGGTCGTGTCGCTCACGGGCCCCTGGCCGCCGTACAACTTCGTCTGATGGCCCGCACACGTTCCCGCCCGCCGCGCCGGCCGCCCACCGCCTATGAGCGCGTCATGGCGGACGAAGATGCCACGCTGCTCGACCTGCTCGACAACGTCTTGAACAAGGGTGTCGTGCTGAGCGGCGACCTGACGATCGGGCTGGCGCGCATCGATCTGATCTACGCGCGCGTGTCGGTGCTGCTCTGCGCCGCCGACCGGATCCTGCCCGGTGACACGAAATGAGCTTGCGGGTGTACGCGGTCGTGCCCGGCGCCACGCGGGCGCCAGGCGGCCCGCTGCGCCTGGTGACCGTCGGCCGGCTCGCGGCGGCCGTTGAGCGGGGCCGTGTCCGCGCGGCGACGCCGCGCAACCTCGTCGCCTACGACCGGCAGATGCGCGTGCTGGCCGACCGTGCCGCTGCCATTCTGCCGGCGCGCTTCAACACGATCGTGGCCGACGAGGAAGAGATCGCCACCATTCTTCGCCTGCGCCGCGCGCGCCTGGGGGCCGCGCTGAAGAACGTCCGCGGGCGTGTGCAGATGACCGTGCGGGTCCCGGTGGCGCCTGTGGGCCGCGCCTTGCCGGGTTCGGCTCCAGGCACTGCATACCTCCGCTCGCGCCGCATTCCCGAGCTCGACCCGCTGCGCGCCGCCACGAAGCGCTGGGTCCGCGACGAGCGCATCGAGCCGCGTGAAGGGCTCGCATCGATCTATCACCTTGTTCCTGGCACCGCAGTCGATGCGTATCGGGACGCGCTCATCGCCGCCGCGGATGCCGCCGGCGTGCGGCTCGTGGTGACCGGTCCCTTTCCCCCATACGCGTTCGCGCAAGGCTGGTGATGGCGAAGAAGAAGGCAGCGCCGAGGAAGGGGACAGGGCGCCGACGTACACCTCGCGTTGTCGCGAAGGCGGGCGGCATCACGCTCACCGAAGTCGCCGAGCTCGATGACCTGCGCGCCGAGCTGGAACGCGCCGCCGCATCGGCGAGTTCGCCCCTGCGCTGGAACGCCGATCCGGAGGACGTGCAGCGGTCGGTCGCCCAGCTGGTGCTCACCCTCGTCGAGCTCATCCGCCGGCTGCTCGAACGCCAGGCGATCCGGCGCATGGAAGGAGGCACGCTGACGCCGCAGCAGGTTGAGGACGTCGGCGTGGCGCTGATGAAGCTGGAGGAGACCGTCCACGACATCGCGCTGAAGTTCGGCATCCCACCCGAGGACCTGAACCTCGACCTTGGCCCGATCGGGAAGCTGATGTGAGCCTGCCGCGGGTCGGGATCTCGCGCTGCCTCCTGGGCGAGGCCGTCCGCTACGACGGCGGCCACAAACGCAACCACGTCATCCTGTCCGCTTTCGACGCGCTGGTCGAGTGGGTGCCGGTCTGCCCCGAAGTGGAAACGGGGATGACCACGCCCCGCGAGCCGATCGAGTTGACCGCCGGGTCTGACGGCGTCCGGGTGATCGGCCAGATCACTGGTATCGACTGGACGGAGCCGCTGGCGACCTTCGCCTCGCGACGCGTGGCGGAGCTCGAGGGCCTCGAGTTGTCCGGTTACGTCCTCAAATCAAGGTCGCCGAGTTGCGGCCTCGAGGGTCCCGGGCTCTTTGCCCGCGCGCTGCTGGCGGCGATGCCGGGCCTGCCGATCGAAGATGAACGGCGGCTGCAGGACGAGGCGGTGAGGCAGCGCTTCCTGTCTCGCGTGCTCGCCTACCGCGGCTGACACGCCGGGCACCAGTAAGTCGATCGCTCCCTGCACCGTCAGCGCGATCCTGCCTCCACGAACTCAGCCACCGGGACCTGGAACGCCACAGCCGCGAAGGCATCCGTGCCGATGACAATGCGCACGTCGCCCGACGGGCGCTGCCAGCGCTCGCCGGGACGGTAGAGGTGCCGGGCGCCGTGCATCCGCATGTGCGTGCGCAGCACGAGCAGTCAGACTGGAAGTGGAGGACCGCGCGGCCCGCCAGCGCCTCGTGAAGCGCGCGGGCCGCGCGGAAGATCGAGTCGCCTTCCTGCATCTACTCGCTGAGGGTGTCGTCGCGGTCGACGTCGGACTCGGCGCTGTCGGGGTCGACGTCCCGCTTCGCCTCGCCGGCGCCGCGGATGGCGTCGACGCGATCGTGCTCCGCGTCGCTGGTTTCGTTCTGTCGCTGCGTGCCCGTCTCGCTCATCACGTCCTGATCATCGCGCGGCTCTGCCATGGATGAACCTCCGCGCCAGCGTCCCGCAATGCGGGTGCCAACGGCCGCGCCGTGTGTCCCGCTGCGGGCGATCCGGGCCTGCAGTCCCATGGCGGTGGCGGCGAACCCCTCCTCGATGAACACGCGGGCGGCCGGATGGGCGGCGGCAGCCTCGCCGTTGATCTCGGCGATCAGCATGCCCCGCCGCGCTTCATCGCGAACGGCCGCCAGGTGCAGGAGCATGCGCGCGACCTCCCGGATGACCTGCGAGCGGCGTGGCTCGTGCTCGGGAATCGACAGCAGCAGCTCCCGCTCGCCGCGACGCACGTAGGCTGCGGCGAGGCCATCGACCAGAATTACGCGCGACCCGACCGTGCGCGCCGGTCCCTCCATCGGCCACGTGAGGATCGTCCCGTACGGGTTGCCCGGATCGGTGGCCGCCATGACCGCCGTCCGCGGCGCCTCCGGCGGCTCGCGCATGGATCGGAGCAGGTCGAGCGCAGCCGGCATTGCGAACTGCGCGGCGCCGAGGCCGGCGACGAAGTATCCCCGTCGTACCCGCCCGGCATCGTCCATCGCCTTGAGGACCTGGTAGACCGTGCTGAAGCCGCCGGCGATCGGCTCGGCGGCGACCGTCTCGCGCGTGACGACGCCGTGGCGCGCGAGGAGTTGCGCGGCCATCGCCGCACCCCAGGCGGTGGTTGCCGTCTTCGACGCTGCGGTCTGCGGCAGCACGGACCACCGCCCTTCCGCTTTGGGCGGGACGAGGCGGCGTGACCTGAACGAGCCGTGGGGCCGGCGGGGCGTGCGCTTTTCCTCGACGCGCCCGTACGCCCGCAGCGGGTGCAGCGTGTCGTTGGTGATGGCGCCGGCCCAGACCAGCTCCCACAGCGCGTCGACCGTTTCTGCCGGGAAGCCGCCGCCGGTGCCTTCGTGAACCGCCGCGAAGAACGAGGCGCCGTGCGCCTGCAGGTAGGTGAGGACGTCGGCCGCCCGGCCCTCGATCGCGGGGCGCTCGCCCGCGGGTGGCCTGAGCTGCGCAAGGTGATCGGTGAGGTAGAGCGAGATCCGCCCGTCGCGTTCCCCCACCGGCTCGACGCCGGCCCACATCACCTCTCCGGCCGCCATCAGCGTGTCGAGCAGGGCCGGGTGGTAATCCTCGACGCGTGCCGGGAGGACCTCGTGCTCGAGCACGGATGCGGGAATCGCGGCGCCCTGCAGCTGCTCGACGGCATCGAGCAGCGCCTCGAGGCCGCGCCGTCCCGAGCCGATGCCGTGCCACGAGACCGAGAAGCGGCCGAGCGCCTCGGCATCGACCGGTTCGATTTCCCGGCGCAGCCGCGCGAGCGAACGGCGGCGCAAGCTGCGCAGCACGTCGGGATCGACCCATTCGCGTCCGGCGCCTCCCGGCCGGAACTCGCCTTCGATCAGCCGCCCGGCGTCGACGAGACGCGCCAGCAGCGCCTCGACCACGGCGATCCCCAGGCTGTAGCGGTGCGCGAAGTCGGCGGCGGTGAACGGCGCGTGCGCGCGGGCGAACCGCTGTGCGAGGTCGCCCGCAGGGTCCCGCACCGGTTCGAGCAGGCTGTCGGGCAGCCCGGATGGCAGCGGGACGCCGAACGCATCGCGATAGCGGGCCACATCCTCGACGGCAACGTAGCGCCGTTGGCCGGCGATCGGCAGGAGCACGATGCGCCTCGCGCGCTCGAGGGCATCGAGTGCAGCCTTCGTATCGGGCACGGCGGAGCGCGCGGCGATCTCCTCAGGAGACAGATCGCCGATGCGAATCAGCAGGTCGTGCAGCGCGTCGGGCGTCCGCGCCCGGTACTTCTCGTCGAGGTGCTGCAGCTGTTGCTCGAGCGCGTCGAGCGCATCGGGGTCGAGCAGTTCGCGCAGTTCCGCGTCGCCGAGGAGCTCCCGCAGTTGCGCCTGGTCCACCGACAACGCCTGCGCCCGCCGCTCTGCCAGCGGCGCGTCGCCGTCGTAGATGTAGTTGGCGACATAGCTGAAGAGCAGGGACGCGGCAAACGGTGACGGCACGCGTGAGTCGACCGTGACCACGCGCAATCCCCGCGTCCGCACGCGTCGCAGCGTGTCGACCAGCGCCGGCATGTCGAAGTGATCGCGCAGGACCTCGCGGTACGTCTCGAGCAGCACCGGAAAGGATCCGAACCGCGCGGCGACCGCCAGCAGGTCCGACGCCCGCTTGCGCTGCTGCCAGAGCGGGGTGCGCGTGCCGGGGCGCCGGCGGGGCAGCAGGAGCGCGCGCGCCGCCGCCTCACGGAAGCGCGCGGCGAAGAGGGAAGTCGATCCCAGCTGACGCAGGACCAGGCGCTCGATTTCATCCGCGTCGGGCAGCAGGAGTTCCGGATCCGGCGCCCGCTCGACTTCAGGAAAGCGGATGACGAACCCCTCGTCACCCCACATCACCTCGACGTCGGTGCCGGTGCGATCGCGAATCTGCGCCGCCGCCGCCATCGCCCATGGCGCGTGAATCCGGCTGCCGAGCGGCGACAACAGGCACACGCGCCAGTCGCCGAGCTCGTCGAGGCACCGCTCGATCACCATGGTGCGGTCGTCCGGCACCGCGCCGGCCGATGCCTGGTCGTCGAGATACCGCAGCAGGGTCTCGGCGGCCGCCGGTTCGAGATCGTGGTGGTGGACCAGCCGATCGACGGCCGCCCCGCGCGGCGCCGCGCGCAGCTCGCGCACCAGGCGGCCGATGGTGTAGCCAAGTTCCACGGGTCGTCCGGCCTGGTCGCCATGCCAGAACGGCATCTTGCCCGGTTCGCCCGGCGCCGGCGTGACGAGCACGCGGTCGTGAGTGATCTCCTCGACTCGCCAGGTCGAGGCGCCGAGCGTGAACGTCTCGCCGACCTGCGTCTCGAAGACCATCTCCTCGTCCAGCTCGCCGACGCGCACCGGGCGGTCGGCGCCCGCGAGGAACACGCCGTACAGCCCCCGATCGGGAATCGTCCCGGCGTTGGCGATGGCGACACGCCTGGCGCCCTCGCGGCCGGCGATGGTCTGGTGCACGCGGTCCCAGGTGACGCGCGGCCGCAGCTCGGCGAATTCGTCCGAGGGGTAGCGGCCCGACAGCATGTCGAGGACCCCTTCGAACATCCGCCGGCTCAGGTCCGCGTACGGCGCGGCGCGGCGGACGAGCGCGAACAGATCGTCGACGTCCCAGGTGTCCATGCCGGCGATGGCGACGATCTGCTGGGCGAGGACATCGAGCGGGTTGCGCGGGTAGCGGCTCGACTCGACGAGCCCCTCGTGCATCGACCGCGCGACGGCCGCGCAGGCCACCAGGTCGCCGCGGAACTTCGGGAAGATGACCCCCTCGCTGGTCGCTCCCGCCTGGTGCCCGGCGCGGCCGATGCGTTGGAGGCCGCTGGCGACCGACGGCGGCGCCTCGATCTGCACCACGAGATCGATGGCCCCCATGTCGATGCCGAGCTCCAGCGACGAGGTGGCGACCAGCGCGCGGATCTGCCCGGCCTTGAGCAGGTCTTCCACCTCGCTGCGAGCCGCGCGGGCCAGCGAGCCGTGATGGGAGCGGACCAGCGGTTCGCCGGCGAGGTCGTTGAGCGCGCCCGCCAGCCGCTCGGCCAGGCGCCGGCTGTTGACGAACAGCAGCGTCGAGCGATGGGCGCGAATCAGCTCCAGCAGGCGCGGGTGGATCGACGACCAAATCGAGGCGCGCGCCGGCCGCTGGCCGGCCGGTCCGCTCGGGATCGCCGGCGCCGGGTCGAGCCGGGCCATGTCCTCGACCGGCACCTCGATGCGCAGCGTCAGCGCCTTCTTTTCGGCGGCATTGACGACGGTGATCGGCCGGTACGCGGCGGGGGTGTCCTCATCGGCAAATTCGTCGTGGAGCTCGGCTTCGACCTCGTCCAACGCGAGCGCCCTGGGCCGGCCGCCGGGCTTGGGCGCTCGCCGTGTTCGCGCCTGCCGTGCCTCGGCGCCACCGAGGAACCGCGCCACCTCTTCGAGCGGCCGCTGCGTGGCCGAGAGGCCGATGCGCTGGAGAGGAGATGTCGCGCGAAGTGCCTCGAGCCGCTCCAGCGACAGCGCCAGATGGGCCCCCCGCTTGCCCGGAACCAGCGCGTGGATCTCGTCGACGATCACCGTGTCGACGCTGGCCAACCTTTCGCGCGCCTGGGACGTCAACAGAAGGAACAGCGATTCGGGCGTCGTGATGAGGATGTCGGCCGGCTCCCGCAGGAAGCGCGTCCGTTCGGCCGCCGGCGTGTCGCCGGTGCGGATGGTGATGGACGGGACCAGGACCGGCGTCCCGGCGGCCTGCGCGACGTTGGCAATGCCGGCCAGCGGCGCGCGCAGGTTGCGCTCAACGTCAACGGCCAGCGCCTTGAGCGGGGAAATATAGAGAACGCGGCAGCGCTCCGCGCGCGGCGGCGTCGACTCGAACATCAGCCGGTTGAGGCACCACAGGAACGCGGTGAGCGTCTTGCCGCTGCCGGTGGGCGCCAGGATGAGCGTCGACTCGCCGCGGGCGATGGCCGGCCACCCGAGCTGCTGCGGACGCGTCGGCGCGTCGAAGGCGCCGGTGAACCAGTCGCGCACCGCCGGGTGAAACAGGTCGAGGACGTCGGTGCGCGCGCGCGCCACGTCCGATTGTAGGTGGAATTCCGATGTCGATTGCGAACGCGACCTTCGTATAATGCCAAGGCACCCCAACCACAGCTACTCAACCCTGGACGGCAGACTGCATGAGCACCGGTGACGCTGGAGAAGGGCTCGTCGACGCGGAATCCCGCCTCGCCGAGCGAATGGAAGAGCGCGAACAGGAAAAGAAACGCAACCGTCTTGGCGCGAAGGGCGGCGATCCTGAGCGCACCCGCCAGGCCGAATCGTTCCGGCTGGCGCGGACCGAGTTGCAGCGTCAGCTCGAGGTCACGACCCACGACGCGCGCAAGAAGCAGCTCTCGCAGGCGATCGCCGAACTCGATTCGCGCATTGCGCAGTTGACCAAGTAGGCGGCCGGTGGCGGGCGGCCCGATCGCGTTCGCCTACCACGACCGCACCAAGCATCATCTCCACCGCTACGCGCGTTCGCTCGGTTACCTCGACTGGGCGACGCAGCCGGATCCCTTCCGCCGTTTCGCCGGCGCGCCGCTCATCGAGCTGGCGCGATCCTCGGCGGCACCCGATACCCCGTACGAGGCGATCTTCGGCGGGGCACCGCCCGCCGCCGCGATGTCGCTCGACAGCATCGGCACATTCCTGCGCTATTCCCTCGGGCTGTCCGCCTGGAAGCAGCACGGCACGTCGCGGTGGGCGCTCCGCGTCAATCCCTCCAGTGGCAACCTGCATCCGACCGAGGCTTACGTCGCCTGGGGCGGTGCGCTCGTTCACTACGCGCCGCGGGAGCATGCGCTCGAGAAGCGCGCTGACCTCGGCCTGCCGGTAAACCGCGGCGGCCTGCTGGTCGGCCTGACCTCGATCCACTGGCGCGAGGCGTGGAAGTACGGCGAGCGCGCCTTCCGCTACTGCCAGCACGACGCCGGGCACGCCATCGCGGCGCTCCGCCTGGCCGCCGCGATGCTCGGATGGACCCTGGTGTTGCTGCCGTGGCGCCACGTTGACATCGAGCGTGTCCTCGGCACGGAGCGGGAGACCGACTTCGTGGATGCCGAACTCGAGGAAGCTGAGTGCATCGCCTGGGTCAGCGCAGATGGCTCGCCGCCGCCGGAGCCGCAGGCCATCACGGCCACGCAGTGGTACGGCCGCGCCAACCGCCTGAGCCCGGACCACGCCGAGTGGCCGGTGATCGAGGAAGTGGCGAGGGGGACGAGGAGGGCGGGCGGGATACCAATGCCCAAGGCTCAAGGCCCACAGCCCACATCACCACTGACCCTCGGACCGTTGGACCCTCGAACCTTCGGACCTTCAGCTGCGCAGATCATCCTTCGCCGCCGCAGCGCCCTCGCCTTTGATCCCCGCGGTCACCTCCGCCGCGAGGCGTTTGCGCGGATGCTCGGGCGGCTGCGGCCCGGCGCGCCGCCGTGGGATGCGCTCTGGTGGCCGCCTCACCTGCACCTGGTGCTGTTCGTTCATCGCGTTCAGGATGTGACGCCGGGGATCTACGCCTGCGCGCGAACGGGAGATGCGGTCGCAGCGATGAAGGCGGCGATGCGGCCGGAGTTCATCTGGGAGCCGGCCGCCGGTATCGAGGGGCTGTTCCTGCTGGCGCCCGTGGACACCGGCGCGACCGCCAATCGGCTGTCGTGCAACCAGGACATCGCCGAGGACGGGTTCTTCAGCCTCGGCATGCTCGCGCGCTTCGAGCAGCCGCTGCGCGACTACGGCGACTGGTTCTATCGCTGCCTGTTCTGGGAGGCCGGCATGATTGGCCAGGTGCTGTACCTGGAGGCCGAGGCCGCCGGCGGGCGCGCCACCGGCATCGGCTGCTTCTTCGACGATCCCGTCCACGAGCTGCTTGGGCTCTCGGGCCACGCCTGGCAGAGCCTGTATCACTTCTCGATGGGACTACCGCTGGACGACGCCCGGCTGTCGACCGAGAGCGGATATGACTGCGAGAGCCGTTCCAGCACTTCCCGCCCGTGAGCCGTGCCGTCGGGCGGTGGGGACGGCGGAGACTGCGGGGCCACGACTGCAGCGGCGATCACGCGTTCCCATTCCCGCGCGGCCCCTTCAACGGTTCCGTGCTCCGCCCACCACGCGTGGGCGCCTGCGCCAAGCTGCTCGCGCAGCGCGGCGTCGGCAGCCAGTCGCCTGATGGCCAGCAACAGCGAATGCTCTTCATCGCGCACGTCGATCGACACGACCGCTGGCGGCGCGCCTCCGGGGCCACGCGGCCGCCACGTCTGCGGGTCGAACGCCGGCCAGCCGGCGGTGGCCTCCACTTCGTAGACGACCACCGGCTTGGCGGCAGCCATCGCTGCGAGCGCCGGCATCAGCGATTCGCCGCCGGAGGGCCACGTCATCGCCAGGACGATGTCGCTGTCGGGAATGGCGTGGGTGCCGCCGGTCACCAGCTCCAGGTTCGCGCCCAGATCGCGCGCGCGTGTGATCGCGTGGTCGATCGCCGTGGCTGCCCGGGGTCCGAACGCGGCAATCCGCACCGCGCTGTCGCCGTCAGCACGCGGGCGCCGCCGGGGCGCTGCTGCCGTGTGCCCGAACCCGCGGGGCCGCTCGCCGGGCAGCGAGACGAGCCCCGGGTAATGCACGGCGTAGGCGTGGACGAAGGAACCCAGGTAGGCCTGCGGATACTCGTAAATGCAGAGATCGAAGGGGCGCCGATGCTGCATCCATGGGAAGTCGTGGGCGTTGGCCTCGGTGAAGATCTCGATCTCGTGCGTATGCCCTAGCACGCGAATGCACGCGGCCGTCTCATCGTTGGGGGTGGAGGACCCCAGTGGCCGCTCACGAAACCAGGCGAGGCGCATCGTGTTGAAATTGACCTTTCCCTGAGGCTTCTATAGCATGAGACGGTTTGGGAAACTCTTCACAAGCGTGCCTGTGGGGTGCGCATCGAAGAGGTGTTCTCTCCTGACTTCTTCCGTAACCGAGGATCCATGGACGGCTGGCTTGGCGTAATCATCATGATCGCCCTGGGCGTGGGGTTTGCCGGCGTGATGATCGGCCTGTCGATCCTGCTCGGCCCCAGGAACCCGACCCCCGAGAAGCTGGCCCCCTACGAGTGCGGCATGCCGGCGGTCGGTGACGCGCGCGAGCGGCAGTCCGTGAAGTTCTACCTCGTGGCGATGATCTTCCTGCTGTTCGACATCGAGGTGGCGTTCCTCTATCCCTGGGCGATGGCGATTCGGGATCTCGGCTGGGCCGGTTTCTTCCAGATCGTCACCTTCTTCCTGATTCTGACCGTCGGCTACATCTACGTCTGGCGCAAGGGTGTGCTGGACTGGGGCTCGGCCACGCGCACGCGGGCGCAGGCAGCCCGTAAGGCAGCGTAGTTTTTCATGGCGAACGTTCAGCACGACGCACTGCACAACCCGGAGCACGACCATACGCACGGTCTCGATCCCGACCTGCCGCTCATCACCACCACGGTCGAGAAGCTGGTCAACTGGGCGCGCAAGTCGGCCATCTGGCCGGCGCAGTTCGGCCTCGCCTGCTGCGCGATCGAGATGATGTCGATGGCGGCCAGCCGCTACGACGTCGCCCGCTTTGGCGCCGAGGTGTTCCGCGGCTCGCCGCGGCAGTCGGACCTGATGATCGTCGCCGGCCGGCTGTCGCGGAAGATGGCGCCGGCCATGCGCCGCGTCTACGACCAGATGCCGGAGCCCAAGTGGGTGATCTCGATGGGCGCCTGCGCGTCGGTCGGCGGCGTGTTCGACAACTACGCCATCGTCCAGGGCGTCGACCAGGTGGTGCCGGTGGATGTGTTCGTGCCCGGCTGCCCGCCGCGCCCGGAATCGCTCATCTACGGCATCGTGCAACTGCAGCAGAAGATCGCGCGCTCCAGGATCTGACGGCACATGGACGCCACCGCGATTATCGACACCCTGACGCCGCTGGTTCCCGGCGCGACGTACGAGGCCGGCACGAGCCTCGACGGCATGCCGACGGTGTACGTGCCGGCCGACAGGCTGGTGGCGACGGCCGAAGCGCTGCGCGACACGCCGTCGCTGCGCTTCACGACGCTCATCGAAATCACCGCGGCCGACTACCTGCCGCGCGAGCCGCGCTTCGAAGTCGTCTACCTGCTGCTCTCGATTGCCAACCGCCTGCGGCTCCGCCTGAAGGTCCGCGTCGCCGGCAGCGCCGCGGCCGAGGGGATCGTGCCGACCGTGCAGGGCGTCTGGCCGGCGGCCGGCTGGCCCGAGCGCGAGGTGTGGGACATGTTCGGCATCGTGTTCGCCGGCCATCCCGATCTGCGCCGGCTGCTGATGCCGGAGGACTGGGAAGGGCACCCGGCGCGCAAGGACTACCCGGTGCAGATTCGCAAGGCGGCGCAGACCTACGAACCGATGGAAATCACGCAAGAGGAGTTCGCCGCGAACCTCGAGCGCGACCGGCACAAGCGGGTGACCCACTGATGGCGGAACTTCGTACCGAGACGATGACCGTCAACATGGGGCCGCAGCACCCCAGCACGCACGGCGTGCTGCGCCTCATCCTCGAAGTCGAGGGCGAGACGGTGCGCGGCGTGCGGCCGACGATCGGCTATCTGCACACCGGCATCGAGAAGACCGCCGAGCAGAAGAAGTGGCAGCAGGTGGTGCCGCTGGTCGAGCGCATGGACTACCTCGCCGCGCAGTCGAACAGCCTGTGCTACGTGCTCAGCGTCGAAAAGCTGCTCGGGCTCGAGATGCCGCAGCGCGTCAACGACATCCGCGTGCTCATCGCCGAGCTGCAGCGGCTGGCCAGCCACCTGGTGTGGATCGGCACGCACGCCATGGAAATCGGCGCCGTCTCGATGTTGTTCTACGCCATCCGCGAGCGCGAGCTGCTGCTGAACATCAACGAGCTGGTGGCCGGCTTCCGCTTCTTCCCGAGCTACTTCCGCATCGGCGGCCTGCGCGAGGACATCCCGCGCGGCTTCCACGAGGCGGTCCGGGCGTTCCTCGATCGCTTCCCGGCGAAGATCGACGAGTTCGAGGGGCTGCTGACGAAGAACGACATCTTCATGCGCCGCACGCAGGGCGTCGGCATCGTCAACGCCGAGATGGCGCAGGCGTGGGGGCTGGTCGGGCCGATCGCCCGTGCCGCCGGCCTCGACTACGACGTGCGCAAGTACTTCCCCTACAGCGGCTACGAGACCTACGACTTCGCCGTGCCGACCCGGACCGAGGGCGACGTGTTCGCCCGTTACCAGGTGCGGGTCGAGGAGATGCGCCAGAGCGTGAAGATCTGCCGCCAGGCGATCGACCGTATTCCGCCAAACGGCGCCTGGGCGTGCGACGACCCGCGCGTGGTGCCGCCGCCGAAGGACAAGGTCTATACGGAGATGGAGGCGCTGATCCAGCACTTCCTGATCTACTCGCAGGGGTTCACCGTGCCGGCCGGCGACGCCTACGTGCCGGTCGAAGGGCCGCGCGGCGAGCACGGCGTCTACGTGGTGTCGGACGGCACGAACCGGCCGTGGCGCATCAAGATGCGCCCGCCGTCGTTCATGGCCATCCAGGCGCTGCCGACGATCGTCAAGGACGGCATGCTGGCCGACGTGGTCGCGGTGATCGGGTCGACCGACGTGGTGATGGGGGACTGCGACCGGTGAGCTTTCATCCCAAGATGGAGTACGCGCCGGCGAAGTTCCACCGCTCGGAACGGAAGCTGGCGGAGCCGGGCGAGGCGTTTGCCTACTCGCCCGAGAACCAGAAGAAGTTCGACGAGCTGGTGTCGCACTACCCGGCGGAGCAGCGCAAGTCGGCGATTCTCTACGCGCTCTACCTGGCGCAGGAGCAGAACGGCGGCCACCTGACCGCTGCCGCCATGCGCCACGTCGCCGAGCAGATTCGCTGCACGGCCGCGGAAGTGGAAGACGTCGTGTCGTACTACACGATGTTCTACACGCGGCCGGTGGGGAAGTTCGTGCTCAACGTCTGCCGCACGCTGTCGTGCGCGCTGATGGGCGCCGAGCGGGTCACCGAGGAGCTGAGCGCCAAGCTGGGAATCAAGCCGGGCGAAACCGATCCGAGCGGGATGTTCACGCTGATGGAAGTCGAGTGCCTCGGCGCCTGCGACCGCGCGCCGGTGGTGATGGTCAACGACACCCACTGGCACGAGCGGCTGCAGCCGGGAGACTGCGCGACGTTCGTCGACGACCTGAAGGCGAAGGGGCTGGCCGCGGTCACGGGCTGCCACCTGCACAAGGAAGGCAAGTAGGCCGCCCCTTTACGGGGTGGCAACCGATATGGGCTACGAACCAGTACTGGTCAAACACGTCGGCGAGCAGAACGCCTTCACGCTCGACAGCTACGTCACGCAGCAGCGCGGCTACGAGGCGCTGCGCAAGGCGCTGACGCAGAAACCCGACGACATCATCGAGCAGGTGAAGGCGTCCGGCCTGCGCGGCCGCGGCGGCGCCGGCTTCCCGACCGGGCTGAAGTGGCAGTTCGTCGACAAGAAGTCGGACAAGCCGCGCTACATCTGCTGCAACGCCGACGAGAGCGAGCCGGGCACGTTCAAGGACCACGTGCTGATGGAGCGCAACCCGCACCTGCTGGTCGAAGGGTGCGCCATCGCCTGCTACGCCATCGGCGCCAAGGTCGCCTACATCTACATCCGCGGCGAGTTCTACCACGTGCAACAGGTGCTCGAGGCCGAGATTGAGAAGGCCTACAAGGCCGGGTATCTCGGCAAGAACATCTTCGGCAGCGGCTTCGACTGCGACGTCTTCGTGCACCGCGGCGCCGGCGCCTACGAGGCGGGCGAGGAGACCGCGCTCATCGAGTCGCTCGAGGGCAAGCGCGCCCAGCCACGGCTCAAGCCGCCGTTCCCGGCGGTCGCCGGCCTCTACCAGTGCCCGACGGCCGTCAACAACGTCGAGACGCTCTGCAACGTGCCGCTGATCGTCCACAACGGCCCCGAGTGGTTTGCCGGACTCGGCCCCGAGAAGAACGGCGGGCCGAAGCTCTATTGCATCAGCGGCCACGTCAAGCGCCCCGGTGTCTACGAAGCGTCGATGAACACGACGCTGCGCGAGCTGATTTACGGCGACCAGTTCGCCCAGGGCATGCTCGACGGCCGCACGTTCAAGGCGATCATCCCGGGCGGGTCGTCGGTGCCGCTGCTGCTCGACGAGCACCTCGACACGCCGGCCAGTTTCGATCACGTGCAGAAGGCCGGCTCGCTCCTCGGCTCCGCCGGGCTCATCGTGCTGGACGACTCGGTCTGCATGGTGTGGCTGGCGATGAACCTGCTGCACTTCTACAAGCACGAGTCGTGCGGCAAGTGCACGCCCTGCCGCGAGGGCGGCGACTGGCTCTACAAGCTCCTGCAGCGCATCGAGCGCGGCGAGGGGCAGCCGAAGGACATTGACCTGCTCTTCGGTGTCTCGAACAACATCCTCGGCAAGACGCTCTGCGCGTTCGGTGACGCCGCGGCGACGCCGGTGCTGACGACGCTGAAGCTGTTCCGGCACGAGTACGAGGAGCACGTGCGCCAAGGGCGGTGCACGCGGCCGGCTGACTGGCGCGCAAAGCACCCGGTGATGGCGGGGGCGCACTGATGGACTGGGTCCTCGTCGCGCAGCTCGTCGTCATCGGCTTCACGTTCTTCATGCTGATCAACGCGTCGGCCATCCTGGTGCTGGCCGAGCGCAAGATCATGGGCTTCATGCAGCAGCGCTACGGCCCGTACCGGGTCGGCCCGCACGGCGCGCTGCAGCCTTTGGCCGACATCCTCAAGCTCCTGATGAAGGAGGAGCTGCGGCCGAAGGGCGCCGACAAGTGGCTGTTCACCCTGGCGCCGATCCTGTCGGTCACCGCCGCGTTCGCGGCGTTTGCGACGGTCCCGTGGGGCGCCTCGACGACGCTGTTCGGGCTGCTGGATCGGCCGATCAACCTGGGCGCCGCCGACGTCAACGTCGGCATCCTGGTGATCTTCGCGATCACCTCGATGGGTGTCTACGGCATCGTCCTCGCCGGCTGGTCGTCGAACTCGAAGTACTCGCTGATGGGCGGCCTGCGCGCCTCGGCGCAGATGATCAGCTATGAGCTGGCGTACGCGACGTCGCTGGCCTCGGTCATCATGCTGGCCGGATCGCTGTCGCTGCGTGAGGTCGTCGACTCGCAGGCCGGCACCTGGTTCGGGTTCCTGCCGGCGTGGTACGTGTTCCTGCAGCCGGTGGGCTTCCTGATCTACGTGATTGCCGGCGTGGCCGAGACCAACCGCGCGCCGTTCGACTTCCCGGAAGCGGAGCAGGAGCTGGTGGCCGGCTACAACACTGAGTACAGCTCGGTGCGGTTCGCGCTGTTCCCGCAGTCCGAGTACATCAACATGGTCACGATGTCGGCGGTCGCGACCGACCTGTACCTGGGCGGCTGGCACTTCCCGGGCGTGCCCACGTGGCTCGGCTGGGCGGTGTTCCTCGCCAAGATCGGCGTCTTCCTGTTCGCCTACATCTGGGTCCGCTGGACGGTGCCCCGCTACCGCTACGACCAGCTGATGGCGTTCGGGTGGAAGTGGCTGTTCCCGGCGTCGGTGATCAACCTGGTCGTGACCGCGGCCGCGATGCTCTATTTCAATGCCTGAGACGCTGCTCTTCTACCTGCTGTCGGCGGTGGCCATCGGCGCCTCGGCGCTGGTCATCGGCCAGCGCAACCCGATGTACAGCATCATGCTGCTCATCGCCTCGTTCGGCGCGCTGGCCGGGCTCTACGTCCAGCTCGATGCGCCGTTTGTCGCCGTGGCGCAGATCATCGTCTACGCCGGCGCCATCATGGTGCTGTTCCTGTTCGTGGTGATGCTGCTCAACGCGCCGCAGGAAGACGCGGCCGAGTGGGACCGCCTGCACCCGCTGCGGCAGCCCGGCGTGGCGCGGTTCGGCGCGCTGCTGGCGCTGCTGCTGATCGTGCAGCTGGCCTGGGCGGTGCTCAGCGCCGTCGACGTGCAGACGGCGACGCCGGCCGGCGACGCCGCCCGCATCAGCTCAGTCAACGAGCTGGGGCGCGTGCTCTTCACCGACTACATGTTCGCGTTCGAGGCGACCTCGATCCTGATCCTGGTGGCGATGGTCGGGGCCGTGGTGCTGGCGCGCCGGGAGGGACCGCAGGAATGATTCCGCTCGGCCACTACCTCGTCGTGTCGGCGGTGCTGTTCGCCATCGGCACGGCGGGCGTCTTCATGCGGCGCAACCTGATCACGATCCTGCTGTCGATCGAGATCATGCTCAACGCCGTCAACCTCTCGTTCGTGGCGTTCGGCCGCTACCAGGGGAACGTCGACGGGCAGATCATCACGTTCTTCGTCATGACCGTCGCCGCCGCCGAGGCGGCGGTCGGCCTGGCCATCGTGATCGCCCTCTTCCGGCACCGGGAGTCGCTCAACCCCGACGCCTTCACGTCGCTCAAATGGTAGCCCTCATCCCCCTGTTCCCGTTCCTCGGGTTCTGCGTGAACTCGCTGCTCGGCACGCGCGTGCCGAAAGCGGTGTCGGGGTGGCTCGCCTCGGCGGCCATGCTCGCCTCGTTCGCGGTCTCGGCGATGCTGGTCACGCAGCTCGTGGCGATGCCGGCCGACGCGCGGGTGATCGAGCAGACGCTCTTCATCTGGATCCAGGCCGGCGACTTCTCGCTGCCGCTGACGTTCCGCGTCGACACGCTGTCGGCGGTGATGCTGCTGGTCATCACCGGCATCGGCTCGCTGATTCACATCTACTCGACCGCCTACATGCACGACGAGGTGGACAGCGAGTACGCGCGCTACTTCTCGTACCTGAACCTGTTCGCCGCCTTCATGCTGGTGCTGGTGCTCGGCGACAGCTTCCCGGTGATGTTCGTCGGCTGGGAGGGGGTCGGCCTCTGCTCGTTCCTGCTGATCGGCTTCTGGTTCAGGAAGAAGTCGGCCGGCGATGCGGCGAAGAAGGCGTTCATCGTCAACCGCATCGGCGACTACGCGTTCATCCTCGGCATGCTGCTGCTGTTCGTGACCTTTGGCACGATGAGCTTCCAGGGCGTGGCCGAAGGGGCGGCGGCGATGCCGGTCGAAGAAGGCTTCGGCGTGCTGTCGCTGGCGACGCTGCTGCTGTTCATCGGCGCCACCGGCAAGTCGGCGCAGATTCCGCTCTACGTCTGGCTGCCGGACGCGATGGAAGGCCCGACGCCGGTGTCGGCCCTGATCCACGCCGCGACGATGGTGACCGCCGGCGTCTACATGATCGGCCGCAACGCGGTGCTCTTCAGCCACGCGCCCGACACGATGCTGATCGTCGCCATCATCGGCGCGGCGACGGCGCTGATGGCCGGCACGATTGGCCTGGTCCAGAACGACATCAAGCGCGTGCTGGCCTATTCGACCGTGTCGCAGCTTGGCTACATGTTCCTGGCGATGGGCATGGGCGCGTGGGGGGCGGGCATCTTCCACCTCTACACGCACGCCTTCTTCAAGGCCTGCCTGTTCCTCGGCTCCGGCGCCGTCATCCACGCGCTGCACGGCGAGCAGGACATCCGCAACATGGGCGGGCTGAAGCAGTACCTGCCGATCACCTACTGGACGTTCCTCGTCTCGTCGCTGGCGATTGCCGGCGTGCCCGGCCTGGCCGGCTTCTTCAGCAAGGACGAGATCCTCTACGAGACCTTCCACCACGGGCACTGGATCCTGTGGGGCGTCGGCATCATCACCTCGCTGCTGACGGCGACCTACATGTTCCGCCTCGTCTTCCTGACGTTCCACGGCGCCCCGCGGCATGAAGCCCCGGCGGCCGCCGATCATGGACACGCCGACGACCACGGGCATGGCCACGCTCACGGCGCGCCGCACGACGCCCCCTGGCCGATGGCGCTGGCGCTGATCGTCCTGGCGGTCGGCTCGGTGGCGGCCGGCTACATCGGCATCCCGCACGCGCTCGGCGGCCACAACGTCCTCGGCACGTGGCTGGCGCCGGCGTTTGCCGTGCCGGGCGCCGAGATCGCCGAAGTCGAAGCCGACATCCCGCTCGAGCTCACGCTGATGGCGGTCTCGAGCATCATCGCCCTGCTTGGCATCGGCATCGCCGCCTTCATCTGGCTGAAGCGGCGTGAGATTGCCGAGACCGCGGCGCGGAACTTCGCCGGGGCGCACCGGCTGCTGCTGAACAAGTACTACGTCGACGAGGTCTACGACGCGGCCGTCGTCCAGCCGATCCGCGTCATCTCGCAGGAAGGGCTCTGGCGCGGCTTCGACGTGAAGGTGATCGACGGCGCCGTCAACGGCGTCGCCTCCATCGTCGGCTCCGGGGCGTACGTCATGCGCCGCCTGCAGACCGGGTCGGTCCGTGCCTACGCCAGCTCGCTGTTCGTCGGCGTCGTGCTGATCATCGGCTACTACCTCTGGAGATGACTCTGCCCCTGCTTTCGCTTTCGTGGCTGCTGCCGCTGGCCGGCGCTGTCCTCCTGCTGTTCGTCGGCAACGCCGACGGCCGCCGCAACGGGCTGATCCGCTGGCTGGCGCTCGGCATCTCGCTGCTGTCGTTCGCGGTGACGCTGGCCATCTGGGCCGCCTTCGACCCGGCGTCGCCCGAGTTCCAGCTGGTCGAGCGCGTGCCGTGGATTCCGGCCTTCGGCATCGACTACTACCTGGGCATCGACGGCATCAGCCTGCTGCTGGTCGTCCTCACCGGCTTCCTGACGCCCATCGCGCTGCTGTCGTCGTGGCACTCGGTGGAGAAGAAAGTCAAGGAGTTCTCGATCTTCGTGCTCACGCTGCACGCCGCGATGGTCGGCGTGTTCCTGTCGCTCGACCTGTTCCTGTTCTATGTGTTCTGGGACGCCATGCTCATCCCGATGTACTTCCTCATCGGGATCTGGGGCTACGACCAGCGCGTCTACGCCGCCGTCAAGTTCATCCTCTACACGATGGCCGGCAGCGTGCTGATGCTGATTGCCATCCTCGGGCTGGCGTATCTCCACCAGTCGACGACCGGCGCCTACAGCTTCGACCTGCTGCAGCTCTACACGCTGGACATCGCCGAGAGCACCCAGTACTGGTTCTTCCTGGCGTTCGCCCTGGCGTTCGCCATCAAGGTGCCGCTGTTCCCGTTCCACACCTGGCTGCCCGACGCGCATGTGCAGGCGCCGACGGCCGGCTCGGTCATTCTCGCCGGCGTGCTGCTGAAGATGGGCACCTACGGGCTGGTACGCTTCGCGTTCCCGTTGTTCCCGGCGGCGGCGATGTACTTCGCCCCCTGGATCGCCGTGCTGGCGGTCGTGGGCATTGTCTACGGCGCGCTGGTGGCGATGGTGCAGCCGGACATGAAGAAGCTAGTAGCCTACTCCTCGGTGAGCCACCTCGGATTCGTCGTCCTCGGCATCTGCGCGATGAACATGCAGGGGCTGCAGGGGGCGATTTACCAGATGCTGGCGCACGGCGTCAGCACCGGCGGGCTGTTCCTCATCGTCGGCATGCTGTCGGACCGGCGGCACACGCGGTTGATCAGCGAATTCGGCGGGCTGAAGGAAGTGATGCCGCGGCTGACGGCCGCGTTCTTCATCATCCTGCTCGCCTCGGTCGGCCTGCCCGGCCTCAACGGGTTCATCGGCGAGTTCCTGATCCTGCTCGGCACGTTCCGGTGGGACGCGCGCTACGCCGTCGGCGCCGGGCTGGGCGTCATCCTCTCGGCCGTCTACATGCTCTGGATGTTCCAGCGCGTGTTCTACGGCAAGGTCACCCACGAGGAGAACAAGACGCTGCACGACCTCGAGCCGCGGGAGTGGGCCGGCGTCGTGCCGCTGTGCGCGATGGCGATCGTCATGGGCGTCTTCCCGACGCTGTTCCTGAAGCCGATGGAGCCGGCCGTCGAGCGCCTCGTGCAGCGGCTGCAGAGCGCGCAGACGTTGCGGGTGGATGGAACAATGCAGAATTCAGAATTCAGAATTCAGAATGCCGTGGAACTGGTCCGCAGCATCAACCCATTCTGAATTCTGCATTCTGAATTCTGAATTGACTGCGTATGTTTGAGTCATCTTTTGCGGCCATCGTGCCGATGCTGTGCGTGACGCTGGCGGCGCTGGCCACCATGCTGCTCGAGGCGTTCCGCGGCAAGGGCGAGCAGACGCCGCTCGGCGGCCTCGGCATCATCGGCCTCATCGGCGCCGCCGTCTCGTCGGCGGTGCTGTGGAACGCCAACTCGGCCAGCTTCGGCGTCATCGTCGCCGACAACTTCGGCCTGTTCGTCACCTTCGTGCTGGTGATCGTCGGCATCCTGACGATCCTCTTCTCGTCGCAGGTGCTGCAGACGACGGCGATGCCGCGCGGCGACTACTACGCGCTGCTGCTGTTCTCGATCACCGGGATGATCATGATGGCGACCGCCAACGACCTGCTGGTCGTGTTCGTTGCCCTCGAGATCCTGTCGCTGGCCGTCTACGTGCTGACCGGCATCCAGCGCGACGACCCGCGCGCCACCGAGGCGGCGTTCAAGTATTTCCTGCTCGGCGCCTTTTCCAGCGCGTTCTTCCTCTACGGGATCGCCTTCACCTACGGCATTACCGGCAGCACCAGGCTCGACCGGGTCGGCGCGTATCTCGCCGCGCAGTCGATGGCCGACAACCCGCTGATCCTGGTGGCGCTCGGCCTGCTGCTGGTCGGCTT
>JBFWUM010000015.1:54519-83532 GCA_050247255.1 Vicinamibacterales bacterium
TACCTGCGGGTGATCGTGATGATGTACATGGCCGAGCGCCAGGGAACGACCGCGGTGCCCGATCCGATCGGCCGCGCCGGCATGGCGGCGCTGGCCATCGCCATCGTCGTCATCCTCTATCTCGGCGTCCTGCCGACCCGGGTCCTCGACCTGGCGACGCAGTCCATCGCGACGATCTTCTAGTCATTTCCTTCGTAGAGTTCGGCTTCAGCCAGACCAATCGATGTGGAGGCCGGCTTCAGCCGGCCTTCGTCGTCTTGACCGCGAAGGTCACGAAGGGCACGAAGAAGGAGGCGTTGCCGGAAGATCGAGGACCTGAGGATATCAGCGGAAGTACGCGCCGAATACGGCACTGATGACGGCCAGCAGCGTCGCGAACTGAAGGCCCATCAACCACATCAAACGCTGGTCGACCTGCTCGACACGACGATCAACACGCTCCAGGCGCCGGATCATCTCACCACGCAGGTCGCGAACGTCACTGCGGACGTCGCGCACGTCCGCTCTCACCGCGCCGATGGCGGCCACGTGGTCTTCCGACCGGCCCTCAAGGTAGGCCACTCGTTCTTCGACTGAAGGCATAGCGCCGTCTCGCCACCAGGCCATCACGGCCCGATTCTACATCGTCGTCAACCACACTTCGTGCCGCCGCAGAAACGAGGCGATTCGGTGCCTCACTGGCGCAGGTCTGCAATTGCTGCGACCCTGGCAGCGGGCGGGTAAGGCAGTTTCTATGACCCCGACTGCTGGTAGGTCCGCGCCAGGAAGCGGTCCCACAGCCGGTCGGGCAGCAGCTTCCTCAGGGCGAGCAGCAGGTGCGCGGACGGTGACACGACGTAACGGGTCTTCGGCCGCGGCGCCGTGAGAGCCGTCGCGATCGTTCGCGCCACGTCTTCCGGCTCGCTCGCGAATCGCGCGAGCGCGCCCTTCACATACGACTCGCGGGTGATACGCGCCACTTCGGCCTCGAAGTGCGCGTACGGCTCCGGCGCGCCGCCGCGCCGCATTTCCGCAACGACGGTGTCGCTGAACGACGTCCTGATCAGCCCGGGCTGGATCACGACGACCTCGATGCCGAAGCGCGCAACCTCGAAGCGGAGCGCGTCGCTGATCGCCTCGATGGCGTACTTCGTGGCGTGGTAGTAACCGCCGCCGGGCAGCACGAAGCAGCCCCCCATCGAGCTCAGATTGACAATGCGACCGGCCCGCGCCCGGCGCATGCCCGGCAGCACCAGTTGCGTAAGCCGTGACGGCCCGAAGACGTTCGTCTCGAACTGCGCGCGCACACGCTCCAGCGGCACCGTCTCGATCGCGCCAGACTGACTGTAGCCGGCGTTGTTGACGAGCGCGCCGATGGCGCCGTGCGCCTCCTCGATGCGGCGCACGGCCGACACCATCGTCTCCTCGCGCGTCACGTCGAGCGGCAGCGTGCGGCAGCCGGCGGCGGCCAGCGGCGCCAGCGAGGCGACGTCGCGGGCCGTGGCATAGACCTGCCAGCCGGACTGCTGCAGGTGCAGCGCCGTTGCGCGGCCGATGCCGCTCGAGCAGCCGGTGATGAGGACCGGACCGTTCACGGCCGCTCAGGGTGCGGCCGGCCGGATGACGATGCCGAGGAGGCGCCAGCCGGTGCCGCTTGGCGTCCAGACCTCGGAGAGCGCCGACACCACACTGGTGCCGTCCGGCGGCCGCTCCGTCATGCGGGCCGAGAGGACGAGCGCGTCACCGGAGATCTCGACGTCGATGCCCTCGAGCGACCGCTCGACGGCGCCGCCGCGGGTGACGCGATCCGCCGGCGGTCGCATGTCGAGCATGCGAAAGCCATCGGCCTCGAGCTGGGCGAGCCGGGCCTGATCGGACGCGGCATAGGCGGCGAACCAGCGGTCATGGTTTTCGAGGATCTCGGCGCGCACCGATGGCGCAACCGTTCCGGTCGTCGCGGGCGCCGTCGCGGGCGCTGCCGCGGGCGCCGCGGTTGTCACTGTTGGTGGCGCGGCTACGGGGTTCGGGGCCGGCGCGGGGGGGCGGGTCGGCGCCGACGCCACGGGCGCCGACGGCTCGCGCACCGTGGGAGGAAGTGTCGCCGCGACGGCCCGCGGGCCAGGTCGCGCGACAGGCGCTGCCGCCAGTGCGGGCGGGTCGACCCGCATCAATGCCGTGATATCCAGGCGGCGTGACGCAATCGCTTGCGGGGTAGAGGCCGGCGCCGTGCTCGTACCCGGCACGGGGATGCCGGCGAGCGCCATGGCCGCGACGACGGCGACCGCGGCGCCTGCAACCGAGACTGCAACCGTGGTGATGGCGCGCCCGCGGTCGGCTGGAGTCGGCGGCGCTGGCGGCACAGGCGGCGGCACGACCGGCGGCCCGATGATCTCGCGGAGCTCGCGCGTCTCCTTCGCGAGCAGCTCCATGGCCTCGCGAAACGAGTCAGCCATGTCCGGCTGGGGCATCGAGTCTGGTTCTGTCATGATCTCGACCAGGCGGAGAGCCCGCCGCGGCGATCGATGTCAGAATACTTGTGCCATGGCGGAGGCGTCCACCGACATCGACCGCGAGCTGATGGCGCTGGAGGCCGAGCTGAAGCGGCTCGAGGCCGAGTACAACATGTTCTTCGCCGGGCGGCTGCCGCGGCCGCCCTGGGAAACGCGCAGCCGCGTCGAGGCGATGGTCAAGCGCATCGACCGGACCCACATCGGCAACTACGGCGAGCGCTTCCGTTTCTCCACACTCCAGTCACGGTATTCGACGTTCGTCGACCTGTGGGACCGCGGCCTGCGGGCGCGGGAGGAAGGGCGCCCAGGTCCGTTCGCGCCGCCGCGGCCGGCGGCCGGGCCCGATCGAAAACCCGAGGACCGGATCCTGCACGTCACCACCTTCAGCAATCCGCTGCACGAGATGGAGAAGCTCCACGACCTCTACGACACGCTTGCCGAGGCGCGGCGGGAGGCCGGGCAGGATGCGATCCCGTTCCACAAGTTTGCCGACCTGATCAAGACTCAGGTAACGGCGATGAAGGAGAAGGGGAGCCCGGAGGTGGCGTTTCGCGTGGCCCTCAAGGGCGGGAAGGTGAACTTCACCGCTCGAGGGCTCAAGGGAATCCGGAAATGAGTGCGGGAGGCCGGTGTCGGGAAGCCCGGCGCCGCGCGGCGCCGGGCAGGTCGTGCGTGGTTCTAGGCTTTGGTGACGTTCCCCGCCTGCGGACCCTTCGGGCCGTCGACGATCTCGAATTCGACCGCCTGACCCTCTTCCAGGGACCGGAAGCCGTTGCCACTGATCGCGGAGTAGTGCACGAACACGTCGCTGCCACCCTCGCGCTCAATGAACCCATAGCCCTTGGCGTTGTTGAACCACTTGACCTTGCCTGTGATACGCATCGTTCTTCTTCCCTGCTTGCTGTGGGGCCCTTCGAGTGACCGACGAACCCGCTGGATCGAGTGCTGACCGGTGCCGCAGTGAGCTTCGGGGCACAAAAAAAGACCGCGAGTGCTGCTGCGGCCTCGACTTCCGCGCTGGGGAACGCCCCTCAACGCAGGGGTAATCCTAAGCGTGCGCTGTACGGCTGTCAAGCAGAGATAGCCGCAAATTGCCCATTTTTCTACAGGATGTGACCCTTCCGACATGCCCAGAGCCCTCCTTAGCGTTTCCGACAAGACCGGCCTCATCGACTTTGCGCGCGCCCTCGCGCAGCGCGGTTTCGAACTCGTCTCCACCGGCGGCACCGCCCGCGCCCTGCAGCAGGCAGGCCTTCCCGTCATCGGCATCTCCGAGGTGACCGGCTTTCCCGAGATGATGGATGGCCGCGTCAAGACGCTCCACCCCAAGGTGCACGGCGGCATCCTGGCGCGGCGCAGCGAGCCGGGCGACCTGGCGTCCGCCCGCGAGCACGGCATCACGCTGATCGATCTCGTGGTCGTCAACCTGTATCCGTTCGTGCAGACCGCGGCCAAACCCGAGACGCCGTTCGACGAGCTGATCGAGCAGATCGACATCGGCGGGCCGAGCATGGTGCGCGCGGCGGCGAAGAACTTCCAGGACGTCCTGATTGTGGTTTCGCCGGCTGACTATCCGAAGGTATTGGAGCAACTCGATCGCGACGGCGGGCCGACGCGGGCCTTCCGCTTCGAGCTGGCGCGCACTGCGTTTGCCCATACCGGCTCGTATGACACGGCGATCGCTGCCACGCTGGCGACGGTGGACAGCGCGACGTTCTCGAGGCCGCCACTGGGTCAGTTGCCGACGGTGGCGCTCGGCCTCGCCAAAGTGCGAGATCTCCGCTACGGCGAGAACCCGCACCAGCCGGCGGCGCTCTACGAGGCCCCGGGTGCGCATCCTGGCTTCCGCGTGTTGCAGGGAAAGGAACTGTCGTACACGAACCTGCTCGATCTCGACGCCGCGGCGCGCATCGTCCTCGAGTTCGCCGAGCCGGCGGCGACGGTCATCAAGCACACCAACCCGTGCGGCGCCGCAACGGGCAGGGATGCCGCCGATGCCTACGTCCGCGCCCGCGACGCCGACCCGCTGGCCGCCTTCGGCGGCATCGTCGGCCTCAACCGGCCCGTCGACGAGGCCACGGCGCGCGCCATCACCTCGACGTTCATCGAAGCCGTCGTCGCCCCATCGGTTGACGAGGCGGCGCGACCCATCCTCGCCACGAAGGCGAGCATGCGCGTCGTCATCGCCGACCAGCTCGCGCCGGCCGCGGGGCCTGGCGTCGCTGCGGACCTCGAGGTCCGGTCGATCATCGGCGGCGTCCTCGTGCAGCAGCGCGACGTCGTCCGCGAGGCGCACGCGCCATGGCCGGCCGGTGACCTGAAGGTGGTCACCAGGCGGCAGCCGACGGACGAGGAGTGGCAGGCGCTGCGCTTCGCCTGGCGCGTCTGCGCGCACGTCAAGTCGAACACCGTGATCTTCACGACCGCCGACCGCAGCCTCGCCATCGGCGCGGGTCAGATGTCGCGCGTCGACGCCGTGCGCGTCGCGCGGATGAAGGCCGAGGCCATCGGCGTCGATGCCCTGCAGGGATCGGTGGCCGCATCGGATGCGTTCTTCCCGTTCCGCGACGGCCTCGACGCGGTTGCCGCGGCTGGCGCGACCGCCGTCGTCCAGCCTGGCGGATCAGTAAGGGATCAGGAAGTGATCGACGCCGCTAACGAGCTCGGCATCGCGATGGTCTTTACCGGGAGACGGCACTTCCGGCACTAGAAGAGTTTACTCTTCGCGGTTCCTGCTTCTCGGTTCGTGTTCACGTTCGACTGGCGCGCGGTGAGAGGATGTTGCTGTGGATATCGGACGAGCTTTCATCGAGCAGTCGCGACAGCTGCTGACTGACAGTTACCTTCCGCGGATTGAACAGGCGGTCAATGGGTTGCCCGCCAACCAGGTGTGGTGGCGGGCCAACCCTCAGTCGAACAGCATCGGCAACTTGATCCTGCACCTCGACGGGAATGTCCGCCAATGGATTATCAGCGGTCTCGGCGGCGCGCCAGATACTCGGGAACGCCAGCGGGAGTTCGAGACAGATGGTGGCCTTGATGCGAACGATCTTCTTCTGACCCTGCACACCACCGTAGTACGTGGCGGGGAAGTCCTGGGCGGTATCGATCGCGCCGAACTGCTCGCACCTCGGCGGATCCAAAGTTACGACGTCACGGTACTAAGTGCAGTGTTCGCCGTCGTCGAACACTTCTCCATGCACACTGGGCAAATATTGCTGCTCGCGAAGATGTGGAAGGGGGACCTGGCCTTGTACGACTATTCGAAGGGCCAGCCTCGCCCGCAATGGCGCGGAGGAGTTGTTGGCCACTGAGGAGGCCGAAAGGGTCGGCTGAAGCTGGCCCCACGCTTCAAGACGAACTCAGAAGGTTTCGTGAATTTCGTGTATTTCGTGGTTTAGACGTCCGCAACGACGCCGCACGCCAGCAGCAACTCCGCAGGACTGACCGTCGCGGGGCCGAACTTTGCGACGGCGATGCCGGCGGCGGTGTTCGCCAGGCGGGCGGCTTCGACGAGCGTGGCGCCTGCCGCGGTGGCGGTGGCCAGCGTGGCGATTACGGTGTCGCCGGCGCCGGTCACATCGGCGACCTCCCGGGCCGAGGCAGCGAGGTAGCCTTCGGCCGTGTCGGACGACAGCCACATCCCCTGGTCGCCGCGCGTCATCAGCACCGACCCGCACCGTGCCTGGCGGCGGAACAGCCGCGCCGCCTCGCGGGCATCGTCGTTGCTGCGGATCCGCACGTGCGTGGCCGCCTCGGCCTCGTGATGGTTCGGCGTCACCACGGTGGCGCCGGCGTAGCGATCGACGTGGGCGATCTTCGGATCGACGAAGACGCCGGTACCCGTCGCGGCCGCCGCCTCGACGACGGCGCGCATGACGCGCGCGGTGATGCACCCCTTGCGATAGTCAGAGACGATGATCGCGTCAGACTCCGGCGCGTGCTGGCGGATGGCGGTCACGATCCGGCTCTCGACGTCGCCGGCGATGTCGCCGTCCCCCTCGTAGTCGATGCGGGCCACCTGCTGGTTGCGCTCGGTGACGACACGCACCTTCGCGGTCGTCGGCCGCGACCCGTCGCCGGCAAAGGAGGTGGCGATGCCGGCCTCGCGGCACGCCTGGGTCAGCGCGGACGCCGTGTCGTCCATCCCGGTCGGCGCCACCAGCCTGGCGCTGCCGCCGAGCGCGACGACGTTGTGGGCGACGTTGGCGGCGCCGCCAATGCGCGCCATCTCGTGATCGAACGCGACGACCGGCACCGGCGCCTCGGGTGAGATGCGCGTGACGCGGCCGACGATGAAGCGGTCGAGCATGGCATCGCCGACCACCAGCACGCGGACGCCGGCGAATGCCGCGGTGATGCGGCGCGCGCGATCAGGATCGAGCGGCGGAAGCAGCATCGTCGGTGCGCGCCGCGGCAAACGGCAGGGTGACGAGGACGAGCAGCAACATCAGGAACTCGGAATCGCCGAAGTTGTACTCGAACAGCCCGGCGGCGAGCATGGCGCCGATGCCGGCGATGCCGGCGGCTGCCAGCGCCTTCTCTCCTGCAGGCGCGCCCCCCGACCGGAACACCCGCAGCAGCCCCGCCGCCATCACCACGACGAGCCAGGCCCAGACGGCCAGCGCCGGCAGGCCGCGCTCGGCGGCAATCTGCAGCGGCACGTTGTGCAGGTGGGGATTGGTGGCGTTGACGCCGCCCGGGTCGCGGTACTGGGCGTAGTTGCGCTCGACCATGTTCGGTCCGACGCCGGTGAGCGGGTGGTCGGCGATCATCGCCGTGCCGGTGTTCACCATCGCCAGCCGATCGCGGTTGGTCGGGTCGTTCAGGTCGAACATCGACACCATGCGGTCGACGATCGTGTCGGGCGCGATGGCAAACATCAGCGCGACGACGACCGGGATCACTGCCGTCAGCCGGAGGTCCTTGAGGATGAAGACCAGAGCGGCCGCCGCGCAGGCGCCGACCCAGGCGCTGCGCGTGAAGGTCAGCGCCAGCGCCACGAGCAGCGCCGGCATCACCAGCGCCGGCCACACCCGTTCGCGCGAGCCGAAGACGAGCCGGGCGATGGCGGCGCCGATGACCAGCATCAGCAGCCCGGAATACGTCATGTAGTGCGACATGGCCCCCTCGGGCCGGCGTCCGAGGCTGTCGTAGTGCAGCATGCCGTACTGGATGATGCCGAACGCCGCGCTGACGGCGCCGACCGTGACGATCACGTCGAGGACGTTCGCGGCGCGGCGGCCGCGCGCCAGGTCGTAGGCGGCAGGGACGGCGAGGAACACGAGCAGCTGCTTGCTGTCGACGAGGCTGGCGACCGGATCGGTCGAGAAGGCCGCCGAGATCAGCGTGACCGCCGCGTAGGCCACGAGCGGGACGAAGAACGGCGGCGCCGACGGGCGCACCCGGTCGTGCGCGAGCCGCGCCGCCCAGCAGGCCAGCGTGGCGGTGAGCAGGATGCCGGCGGCGGCAATCGACAGCTGCAGCGACGCGACGAAGGCGAGCAGCAGCCAGTAGCCGATCCGGTCGAGGCCGGCGGCGTCGCGCTCTCCCGCAAGGGTGATGGTGGCGCTCGTCATCGTGTCATCGCTCGCTCGGCGGCGCGGACCACCTGCGCCGGCGTGATCCGCGTCAGGCAGCGGAAGTCGCCCGGCGCGCAGGTCCGCTGCCGGCACGGCCGGCAGGGCAGCGGCCCGGCGTCCACCGCCTCGATCGGATAGCGCGCGCTGCGCCAGGGCATCGACCGGCCGGCCAGCGTCGGCCCGAACAACGCCACGATCGGCGTCGGCGTCGTGGCCGCGATGTGCAGCGGTCCGCTGTCGCCCCCAATGTACACCGCCGCGCGGCCGATCAGGCTCTGGAGCTCGGCGAGGTCGAACTCGCCGGCGTCGGCAATGCCGGCCGCCAGCGGTCCGAGCTGCCGGCGGGCGGCATCGGCAATGCGGTGGGCGGCATCGGCGTCGGACGGCCCCGACGTGAAGAGAATGCGCCGCGACGGGTCGTCGCGGACCAGCTGCTCGGCCACGGCGGCAAAGGCCTCCTCCGGCCAGCGGCGGAACGGATTGCCGGCGCTCACGTGGACGACGACCAGGCAGTGATCCTTCAGCCCGGCGGCGGCCAGCTGCAGCGAGACGCGCGCCGCGGCGTCGGCATCCTCCGCCATCTCCACCGGATCGGTCTCCGGATCGGCGGCGCCGATGCCGAGCGGCCGCAGCAGGTCCCACTGGTTGGCGACCGAATGGCGCGGCCCGAGGTCCGGCGCGCGCTCGACGAGATCGGTGTACATCCACTGCCGTCCCGCCATCGGGTAGCCGATGCGCCGCTTCGCCCCGCTCGCCCAGGTCAGCCACGCGCTGCGCGGGCCGCCGTGCAGATCGATCGCCACGTCGAAACGGCGCCTGCGCAGCTCGCGCGCCAGCCGGATGTCGTCGCGAACGCGCGCCAGCCCGCGGCGGTGCGGGACGACGATCAGATCAGAGAGGTGAGGGTTGCCGCGGACGACCGGGGCGGCGGCGCGTTCGACGAGGTAGGTCAGCTCGGCGCCCGGGTCATGGCGCCGCAGCGCCCGCAGCAGCGGCGTCGTGAAGACGACGTCGCCAATGAGGCGCAGGCGGACGAGCAGGATCTTCAATCCTCGATCGTCGCCTCGTCTATCAGCATGACCGGGATGTCGTCCTTGATCGGATACACGCGCCGGCACTGGTCGCACTTCAACGCCGTGTCGTTCTTGACGAGCTTTACCGGCGTCTTGCAGTTCGGGCAGGCGAGAATCTGGAGCAGTTCAGCGTCAACTGGCATCGTGTTGGCACACCCGTTGGAACTATAGCATCCTGGCATAGAATCACTTACGCCATGATCGTCACGCGCGCCGCTTCACGTGTTCTCGTCGCCGGCCTGCTGACGGCCGGTGCGCCGCTGCCGGTCCTGGCACAGCAGCCGGCGGCCGCCGACACCCAGGCGCGGGGCGCGGCCGAGGCCTATTACGAGTTCCTGATGGCGCGGCGGCTCGAGTCGCAGGGCGATCGCGCCGGCGCGCTCGAGGCGCTGCGGCGCGCGGCGGCGGCGGACCCCCGGTCGGCGATGATCCGGGCCGAGATTGCCGCTTTCCAGCTGCGCCGTAACCGCCGCGACGAGGCCGAAGCGGCCGCGCGCGAGGCGCTGGCGCTCGATGCCGGCAACCCGGACGCGCACCGCGTGCTCGGCTTCGTTCATGCCGCGCGCGCCGAGGGGCCCGGGCGCAACGGCCCCCCGGACGCGGCCGCGAACGTGGACGAGGCCATCTCGCACTTCGAGCAGGCGCTTGCCGGCAACGCCACGACCTCCGACATCAACCTGCTCTACACGCTCGGGCGCCTCTATATGCGCAAGGGCGATGGCGACAAGGCGGTGCAGACGCTGACGCGCGTCGTCGGCCTGAACCCGGGATCCGCGCAGGCGCGCCTGTCGCTCGCGCAGGCCCAGGCCACCGCCGGCAACATGGCCGGCGCCATCCAGACGCTGGAGGAAATCGCCGCCGACGAGCCGCGGGTCGCCGCAGCCCTCGGGCAGTACCTCGAGCAGGCTGGGCGGCCGGCGGATGCGGCCAGGGCGTACGCGTCGGCGCTCGAAGTGACGCCGATGAGCGCCGAGATCAAGTTCCGGCGCGCGGCGGCGCTGTTCAGCGCCCGGCAGTACGCCGACGCGGCCGATGCGGCGGCGACGGCGCAGAGCGAGCACCCCGACGACCTCCGCTTCCCGCGGCTGCGCGCGCGCGCCCTGGCCGAGAGCGGCGCGGCCGCGCGCGCCATCGAAGTGCTCGAGCCGGCGGCCCGCGCCAACCCGGACGACCTGTCCACGCAGTTGACGCTGGCCGACCTGTACAACTCGGCCAACCGCGCGGGTGATGCGGAGCGCACCCTCCGCCAGCTGCTCGCGATCGAGCCGCGGAATGCCGACGCGCTGAACTACCTGGGGTACCTGCTCGCGGAGCGCGGGCAGCAGCTCGACGAAGCGATCCGCCTGGTGCGCCAGGCCCTCGAGATCGAGCCGGACAACCCGTCATTCCTCGACAGTCTGGGCTGGGCGTACTTCCGGCAGGGCAACGCCGCCGAAGCCGAGAAGTACCTGACGCCGGCCGCCGAGAAGCTGCCGAGGAACTCCGTCGTCCAGGAGCACATGGGCGACGTCCACGCCGACCGCGGCCGCTGGGCGGACGCGATTGCCTCATGGCAGCGCGCGCTCGACGGCGACGGCGATGACATCGATCGCGCAGCCATTCAGCAGAAGATCGAACGGGCGCGGACGAGAGTGCCGTAGGAATTCAAAATTCAAAATTCAAAATTCAAAATGCGAGCGCGCGGCCGATTCAGAAATGCATCTTGCATTTTGAATTTTGCATTCTGCATTTTGGCCGTAGCGTCCTGCGCCGCGCGCTCGATGGCGTTTCCCACCGATCCGGGCGCCCCCTTTGCCGATTACGCCGCGGTTCACGCCGAACTGTCGAAGGCCTGCGCGAGCGTGCGCACGTTGACGGCGGAGCTTGCACTGTCCGGTCGCGCCGGCTCGCAGCGGATGCGCGGGCGCGTCGTCTCCGGGTTCGAGCAGCCGGCGTCGGTGCGCCTCGAGGGGGTCGCGCCGTTCGGTCCGCCGGCATTCATCCTGGCCTCGCGCGGCGCGGGCGCGACGCTGCTGCTGCCGCGCGACAACGCGGTCCTGCGCGGCGAACCGTTTGCCGAGATTCTCGGGGCGCTCACCGGCGTGAGCCTGGCCCCCGCCGATCTGCAGGCGGTGCTGACCGGCTGCGTCGAGGCAGCGCCGTCGGCGACGGCCGGGTGGACGCACGGCAACGGCTGGGTGTCGATCGATCTCGCCGGGGGATCGGTGGTGTACCTGCGGCGCATGGCGGAGGCCTGGCAGGTGGCTGGCGCCCGGCGCGACCGCTGGGAGATCGAATACGGCGACTGGCAGGGGACGTTTCCACGCCAGGTGCGGCTCCGGTCCACGGATCCGGAGGTCAACGTCGACCTGACGGCTGCCGTCAACCAGCTCGAAACCAATGTCGACATTCCGCCCGAGGCGTTCGGCGTGAACGTGCCGCAGGACGCCATCGCGATCACGCTCGACGAACTGCGGGCCGCCGGCCCGCTGCGTGCCGATGACTAGCGCCGTCGCCGTTCGCGCGCACGCCAAGATCAATCTCGACCTGCGCGTCCTCGGCACGCGGCCCGACGGCTTTCACGAGCTGCGGACCGTGTTCCAGGCGATCGCGCTGCACGACACGCTGACCTGCATCGAGCGCGACGGGCCGTTCGCGCTCGAGTGCGACGCGGCCGGCGTCCCGCTCGATCGCTCGAACCTGGTCTGGAAGGCCGCCGAGGCGCTGTGGCGCGCGCTGCGCCGCACCGGCCCGGTGCGCGGCGCGGTCGTGCGCCTCGAGAAGCAGATCCCGCTGCAGGCCGGGCTCGGCGGCGGCAGCGCGGATGCCGCCGCGGCGCTCGTCGGGCTGGCGAAGCTCTGGAAGGTGACCGTGCGCCCGTCGCAGCTGACCGACGTGGCCGCGGCGCTTGGCGCCGACGTCCCGTTCTTCCTCGCCGGCGGCACCGCGCTCGGGCTGGGGCGTGGCGACGAGATCTACCCGCTGGCCGATCTGCCGCGCCACTGGATCGTGCTGCTGGTCCCCGGCTTTGGCGTGTCGTCGAAGGACGCCTTCGGCTGGTACGACACCGAGCGCGAGGTCTACGGGGTGTCGCGGCGCGAGCCGCAGCAGGTGCCCGGCCCGTGGCCGTCGCGCGCGGCGCAGATGATCAACGACCTCGAGGCGCCGATTGCCCGCCACCATCCCGAAATCGACCAGATGAAGGCGGCGTTGCGCCGGGCCGGTGCCGTGGCGGCGGCGATGACCGGCAGCGGATCGACGGTTTTCGGCCTGTTCCAGCGCAAGCGGGACGCCGTGGCCGCCGTCACCCGCCTGTCGGGCTCGGGCTGGCGGGTCCTCCTGACCGAGTCGCTGGGCCGCCCCGATTACGCCCGCCTGTCCCGCCCCGTCCTTGCCCGTATCCGCGAACCTCGTCTACACTAAGGGTTTGCACCGCCCTAGCTGACAGCTCCAGACGAGGACAACGCGGCTCCGGCAACGCGGAACACGGTGGGGCGTGGCCAAGCGGTAAGGCGCGGGTCTTTGGATCCCGTATTCGGAGGTTCGAATCCTCCCGCCCCAACCAGCCTTCGCTCGCCAGACCGACGAGCGAGCTACGGCTAGGCAGGCTCGTCGGTCGTAGGGCGAAGGCTGTCGCGCCGAAGCCGCGAAGCGGCGAAGGCGGACAACAGTAGATGAGACGACCCCTGAGCGGTGATGGGCTGATGGCCACGGGATTTGGCGACCTGAAGATTTTTTCCGGCAGCGCCCACCCGCAGTTGACCAAGGAAATCGCCGATTTCCTCGGCATTCCGCTGGGGCAGGCGCGGCTGCGCCGTTTCCCCGACAGCGAGGTGTCGTTTCAGATCGACGAGAACATCCGCGGCACGGATGTCTTCGTCGTGCAGCCGACGTCGAACCCGGTCGATCAGCACCTGATGGAGATGCTGATCATGTGCGACGCGTTCCGCCGCTCGTCGGCGGCGCGGATCACCGCCGTCGTGCCGTATTACGGCTACGCGCGGCAGGACCGCAAGGACAAGCCGCGCGTGCCGATTTCGGCCAAGCTGGTCGCGAACCTGCTGAGCGCGGCCGGCTTCAACCGGGTGCTGACGATGGACCTGCACAAGGCGCAGATCCAGGGGTTCTTCGACATCCCGGTGGATCACCTGTTTGCGGCGCCGGTGATCATCGAGCACCTGGCGCGGTTGAACTACCCGAAGCTGACGATCGTGTCGCCCGACGCGGGCGGCGCCGAGCGGGCCCGGGCGTATGCGAAGCGGCTCGACGCCGAGCTGGCGGTGATCGACAAGCGCCGCACCGAGGATGGCACCGCGGAGGTGATGAACGTGATCGGCGACGTCGCCGGCCGCACCTGCATCCTGCAGGACGACATCATCGATACCGCCGGCACCATCCAGAAGGGGGCGGCGGCGCTGAAGAAGGCGGGCGCGGAGCGCGTGCTGGCGTGCGCGGTCCACGGCGTGCTGTCGGGGCCGGCGATCGAGCGGATCGACAGCTCGCCGCTCGACCAGATGATCGTGACCAACACGATCCCGCTCAGCCCGATGGGGCAGCAGTGCAAGAAGATCGTCGTCCTCTCGGTGGCGCGGCTGCTGGGCCAGGCGATTCGGAGCATTCACGAGGAGACGTCGGTCTCGACGTTGTTTGTGTAGTAGGGCGCCCCGTGACGGGGTGCCGAGGAAAAGACATGGAAGCGACTCTCGAAGCAGTGAAGCGTGAAGGCCGCGGCAAGAACGAGGCGAACCGCCTCCGCGCCGGCGGGCAGATTCCGGCCGTCGTCTACGGCTCGCAGGGCGACGGCCAGAAGCCCGAAGGCACCGCCATTGCCGTCGACCCGAAGCAGCTGCTGCGGATCCTGCACTCGGATTCCGGCGCCAATACCCTGATCAGCCTCAAGGTCGACGGCGCCGAGTCGCGCGTCATGGTCCGCGAGTACCAGCTGGACCCGATCACCCACCAGCTGCTGCACGCCGACTTCTACCGGCTGGCGCTCGACAAGGCGATCACCGTGGACGTGCCGATCGTCATCAAGGGCGAGGCCAAGGGCGTGAAGCAGCAGGGCGGCCTGCTCGACTTCGTCACCCGCGAGATCCAGGTGTCGTGCCTGCCGACCGAGATTCCGGAGCACATCGACGTCGACGTCACGGAGCTGATGCTCAACCAGTCGATCCGCGTGCGCGACCTCGCCAGCGCCGGCACGTGGAAGCCGGTCAGCGACGGCGAGACGATGATCGTCCACGTCGTCATGCCGAAGGCCGAGGAATCGGCGCAGGCGGCGACGGCGGAAGGCGCGGCGGCAGCGGCGCCGGCGACCGCCGAGCCCGAAGTCATCAAGAAGGGCAAGGACGAGAAGGAAGAGAAGAAGTAGGCCGATTGAAGCTGATCGTCGGCCTCGGCAACCCTGGCCCGGAGTACCGGGAGACCCGGCACAACATCGGGTTCATGGTTGCCGATGCCCTGCACGCGCGCAGCGGCGGTCAGGCGTGGCGGCTGCACGGCGACGTCGCGTGGGTGAAGACCCCGGAGTACGTCATCGCCAAGCCGATGTCGTTCATGAACCGGAGCGGCGCCGCGATCAGCCAGTTCGTGCACTACTTCAGGTACGACGCCGGCGACATGCTGGTCGTCGTCGACGACATCGACTTGCCGCTGGGACGGATCCGCGCGCGGGCCAGGGGCTCCGCGGGTACGCACAACGGCCTGCGATCGGTTGTGCAGCACATCGGCGCGGAGTTCCCGCGGCTGCGGCTCGGCGTTGGCCGGGGCGACGCGCGGCGTGACCTCGCCGATCACGTGCTGTCGAAGTTCGACGCCGGCGAATGGCCGGCCGTCGAAGCGCTCGTCACCCGCGGCGCCGAGGCGTCGGAGATGTTCGTCCGGGAGGACATCTCGAAGGTGATGAACTCGTACAACGCGGACCCCGGAGAGCCGCAGCTAGACTGACTCCTTGGCCTGAGCGTCGTCGAAGGCCCGTTAGTCCAGAAGGAGAGCAATGACCCGGAAGTACGAACTCGTGTACGTCGTGTCGCCTGACGCGACGGAAGAACAGGTGACGGGCCTCCACACCGAGGTGGAAGGCATCATCCAGCGCCTCAACGGCACCCTGGAAAAGACCGAGAACTGGGGGCGCCGCAAGCTCGCCTACGAGATCGGCCGCCACAAGGAAGGCACCTACGTGCTCGAGACCATCGCCGGCTCGGGTGAGCTGATGAAGGAGATCGAGCGCCGCCTGAAGGTGAACGACCTCATCATCCGCCACCTCGTCGTCCGCATCGACGAGGAGCAGGCGGTCATCGAGCGCACGCGCAGCAAGCGCACCGAGGCGTCGCGCCGCCGCCGCGTCGCGCGCGGCCTGCCGCCCGATCGCCAGCCGGGCGAAGGCCAGCGCGGCGAGCCGGACGACGACCGCGACGACCGTTTTGACATGTCGGAGGGAATCTAGTCATGCCGCCACGCAAGAGTTTCGGGGGCGGGCGCGGCCGCGGCGCCGCCGGCTCCGCTCAGGGGAAGGACGGCCAGCGCCGTCCGATGTTCCGTCGCCGCAAGATCTGCAAGTTCTGCGCGGACAAGATCGACGACATCAACTACAAGGACGCCAAGCTGCTGTTGCCGTTCGTGCCCGAGCGCGCCAAGATCCTGCCGCGCCGTATTTCCGGCACCTGCGCCATGCACCAGCGCAAGCTGCGCACGGCGATCATGCGGGCGCGCCAGCTGGCGCTGATCCCGTACACCGCGGAGTAGGACGATGGAAGTCATTCTCCGAGAGCACGTCGAGCACCTGGGCGAGCGCGGCCAGATCGTCAAGGTCGCCGACGGCTACGCCCGCAACTACCTGCTGCCCCGCAAGCTGGCGCTGCCGGCGACCGAGGGCAACAGGAAGCACGTCGAGCGCGAGCGCAAGATCGTCGAGGCGCGCGAGGCCGAGTCGAAGGGGCAGGCCGAGGCGCTGGCCGCGCGCATCGCCGCCATCGACATCTCGATCGCCCGCCGGGTCGGCGAGACCGAGCAGCTCTATGGCTCGGTCACCTCGTCCGACATCGTCGACTACCTGAAGGCGCAGGGCGTGGAGGTCGATCGCCGCAAGCTGCTCCTGCCCGAGCCGATCAAGACGCTCGGCAGCTTCGACGTGCCGCTGAAGCTGCACCGCCAGGTGACGGTGCCGCTCAAGGTCAACGTGGTCCGCGAGGGCGGCCCGCGCGCCGCGGCGGCGGCGCCAGAGGCCGGCGAACAGCCGGCGGCGGAGTAGCCATGGCTGCCGAGGTGGGCGCCAAGGCGCCGGACTTCACGCTGCCGAACGAAGACCGCCAGCCGGTGACGCTCAGCGAGCAGGTCACGAACGGCCCGGTGGTCCTCGCCTTCGTGCCGGCCGCCTTCAGCGGCGTCTGCACGAAGGAGCTGTGCACCTTCCGCGATTCGCTGGCCGAGTTGAACAAGGCCAACGCCACGGTGCTCGGCATCAGCGTCGACACGTTCTTCACGCTCAAGGCGTGGAAGGACGCCCAGGGGCTGAACTTTCCGCTCCTGAGCGACTTTAACAAGGACGTGATCCGCAGCTACGGCGTCTTCAACGAGGACATGATCGGCCTCAGGGGGATCGCCAGGCGCGCCGTGTTCGTCGTCGATCGCCGCGGGGTCGTCCGCCATCGCGAAGTGCTCGACGATGCCCGGAATGAGCCGGACTACGCGAAGGTCAACGCAACGCTGGCGTCGCTGTAGGCTCGGCGAACGCCAGTCGCCGGCGGAATTCCCGCCGCAACAGCAGCAGGTTCAGGGTGATGTGCAGCACCGTTGAACCTGCTGCGATGTACCACACCCACACCAGCGCAAATCCAGACGCCCGCGCCAGCAGCAGCACCGGCCCGATGACCGCGACGTTGCGCACCAGCGACGTCAGCAGCGGCGGCACGCTGTTGCCGAGCGCCTGGAACATGCTGGAGCTGACGAAGACGACCCCGGAGAGCACGAACGTCAGCGAGATGATGCGCAGGTACTCGGCGCCCACGGCAATCACCGCCGGATCGTTCGAGAACACGCGCATGGTCTGGGCGCCGCCGAAGAACACCAGCAGCGTCACCGCCAGCATGACCCCGGCGGCCATGCCGGCGGCGACGCGGAACGTCTGCCGCACGCGGTCGGCGCGGCGCGCGCCGTAGTTCTGGCCGGCCACCGGCGCCACCGCAAAGCCGAGCGCCACGGCCGGCATGAACAGCGCCTGCATGACCCGGCCGCCGATGCCGAACCCGGCTTGCGCCGCCGCCCCGAACGGGCGCGAGACGACGTAGATGACGGCCATGTAGATGGCCAGCAGGACGAACTCGCCGCCGGCCGGCAGGCCGATCTTCAGCAACTCCTTGCAGAGTGGCGGCTGCGGCCGCCACTCGCGGGGAGCGAAGCGCAGGTAGCTCCCGGCGCGCAGGAAGTAGCCAGCCATCCAGGCGTTGCCGACGACGATGGCGATCAGGGTGGCAATGGCGGTTCCGGCGACCCCGAGCGCTGGCACGGGTCCCCAGCCGAACATCAGCAGCGGCGCGAGCGCCATGTTCAGGACGACGGTCGCGATCTGCACGACCATGCCGGGCCTGAAGGCCCCGGTTCCGCGCAGCGCCGCGCCCATCGCGACCAGCCCGAACTGGCCGGCCATGGCCGGGATGAACCAGAGCAGGTAGTCGCGGGCGAGCGCCGCCGTTTCGGCGTCCGCGCTGAGGCCATCGGCGTACAGCGTTCGCGTGGCCATGGCCGCCGCCAGGAACAGCACGCCGACGCCGGCCGAGAGCGCCTGCGCCTGGTTGAAGACCGTCTGCGCCCGGGCGTGGTCGCGGGCGCCGACCGCGTGCGAGATCAGCGTCGTCGTGCCGACGCCGAGCATCTGCGTCGCGGCCAGGACGACAAACATGAAATTGCCGCTCACCGCGACCGCGGCGACCGCGGACGTCCCCAGGCGGCTGACCCAATACAGGTCGACGAGGACATACAGCGTCTGGAAAACCATTGACACGAGCATGAAGCTCGACGTCGTCAGCAGATGGCGGGAAAGCGAACCGGTCGTCAAGTCCTGCATGCAGCAGATGATTCTGCTACACTCCTGCTTTCCTTCCGAGACGAAGTTTCACAGATTCGTTCCCGCATGGCCGATACGATAGTAGCCGCCGCGGAGCGCACGCTTCCGCACAACCTCGAAGCCGAGCGCAGCGTGCTCGGCGCGATCCTCGTGCACAACGACGCCTTCAACCTGGCGGTGCAGGTGATCGAGGCCGGCGACTTCTATCGCGACGCGCACCGCCGCATCTTCGACAAGATGATCGCGCTCAACGAGCGCAACCAGGCGATCGACTTCGTCACGCTGAAGGAGGAGCTTGCCCGCGCCGGCGAGCTCGAGGAGGTGGGCGGCCCGGCGTACGTGGCGTCGCTCGCCGACGGCGTGCCGCGCGCGACCAACGTCGAGTACTACGCGCGCATCGTCAAGGAAAAGGCGACGCTGCGGAACCTGATCTACGCGGCGAACAAGATCCTGACCAACGCCTACGAGGCCGACCAGGAATCGGACCTGATCCTCGACGAGGCCGAAGGGGCGATCTTTGCGGTGGCCGACGACCGGCTCAAGGCCGGCTTCGTGCCGATGCGCGACCTGGTCAAGGAGAGCTTCCCCAAAATCGAGCAGCTGTTCGAGCAGAAGCGGCTGATTACGGGGGTGCCGACCGGCTTCGTCGACCTCGACGAGATGACCCGCGGCCTGCAGGGAGGCGACCTGATCATCGTCGCCGCGCGCCCGTCGATGGGGAAGACCAGCCTCGTCCTCAACGTCTCGCAGTACGTGGCGGCGCAGCCGGAGCACGTAGTCGGCTTCTTCAGCCTGGAAATGTCGAAGGAGTCGCTGTTCATCCGCCTGCTCACCTCCGAGGCGCAGATCGACAGCCACCGGCTGATGAGCGGCGCGATCGGCCAGAAGGACTACGGCCGCATTTCGCACGCGCTCGAGACGCTGAGCGCGATGAAGCTGTACATCGACGACACCGCCAACATCGGCGTGCTGGAGATGCGGGCGAAGGCGCGCCGGCTGAAGGCCGAACACGGCCTGTCGCTGCTGGTGGTGGACTACATCCAGCTGATGAGCGGGCGCGGCCGCTTCGAGAACCGCACGCTCGAACTGGCGTCGATCTCGCGGTCGCTCAAGGGGCTCGCCAAGGAGCTGAACGTCCCGATCGTCGTGCTGTCGCAGCTCTCGCGCGCGCCGGAGTCGCGCTCCGACCATCGGCCGCAGCTTTCTGACCTGCGCGAGTCGGGCGCCCTCGAGCAGGACGCGGACGTCGTCGGGCTCATCTATCGCGACGATGTCTACAACAAGGACCCGAACAACCCCGACGCCGGCACGGCCGAGCTGATCATCGCCAAGCAGCGCAATGGCCCGACCGGCACCGTGCGGCTGGCGTTCCTGCGCGAGCAGACGCGGTTCGCGAACCTCGCAGCCGGCGCGTGATCCGCAGCACGGTCGCACGGGTCGACCTCGCCGCGCTGCAGGCGAACTTCAAGTCGATCCAAGACTTCGTCCACCCCCGCACCCCCGCACCCTCGCACCCCGCACCGCACCCGCGCGTGATCGCCGTCGTCAAGGCGAACGCCTACGGGCATGGCGCGGCGCGCGTGGCGCTGGCGCTGGAGCAGGTCGGCGCGGATCTCTTCGCCTGCGCCGACATCGAGGAAGGCGTGGCGCTGCGCCAGGCGGGCGTGCGCGCGCCGATCCTGATCTTCGGCGCGTTGAGCGTCAGCAACCTCGACGGCGTGTTCGACGGCACGCTCACGCCAACCATCTCGACCCCCTCGGCGGCCAAGGCGCTGCAGGCCGCCGCGGCGCGCCGCGGCGTGCAGCTTGGCTATCACCTGAAGATCGACACCGGGATGAACCGCCTGGGGTTCCGCCACGACAACCTGCAGCGGACGCTGCCCGACCTGCTGGCAAGCCCCAACCTGCGGCTCGAGGCGATGTACACGCACTTCGCCACCGCGGATGTACCCGGCAGCGAGGTCTTCGAAGCCCAGACCAGGAACTTCGAGGAGGCGTCGAAGGCCGTGGCTTCCGGCTTCAGCCGGAAGATCCCCCGGCACGCCTGCAACAGCGCCGCGCTGCTGCGCGACTCGCGCGTCTGGTATGACCTGGTCCGTCCCGGCCTCCTGTTATACGGGATCGTGCCGCCGCCAATGGCTTCGACCATTCCGCTCCAGCCCGTGATGTCGCTCACCAGCCGCGTCGTCGCGGTGAAGGGGCTGCGTCCGGGCGAAGGGGTCGGCTATGGCTGGAAGTACCAGGCCGAGGAGCCGCGGACCATTGCCGTAGTTCCGGCGGGGTACGCGGATGGCCTCGACCTGCGGCTGTCGGGGCGGGGACACGTGCTGATCCGCGGCCGCCGGGTGCCGATCGTCGGCGCGGTCAGCATGGACATGATCACCGTCGACGTCACCGACTGCGGCGATGTCACGCCTGGGGACGAAGTGGTGATCATCGGCCGGCAGGGCGACGAGTCGTGGCAGCAGATCGACGTGCGCGAGATGGCGGCGGCCATCGGGACGATCCCCTGGGAGATCGTCTGCCGCATCGGCACCCGTATTGAACGGCAGTACAGCGAATGAAAGCGCCCAAGGTCGTCTTCGCCTGCCAGGAGTGCGGCGCCCAGTCGCCGAAGTGGGTGGGGAAGTGCCCGGAATGCGGCAATTGGAACACGATGGTCGAGGAGCGCGAGGTGCCGCAGCTGGCCGGCGCCGGTGCTGCCGCGAGCCGCTACGCGCAGTTCTCGCCATCCAGCACCGCGCGGCTGTACGCAGACGTTGAAACGGCCAACGCCGTGCGGCTCTCGACCGGCATCGGCGAGTTCGATCGCGTGCTCGGTGGCGGTGTCGTCCCCGGCTCGCTGGTGCTGCTCGGCGGCGAACCGGGCATCGGCAAGTCGACGCTGCTCTTGCAGGCCGCGGCCCACTTCGCGCGCGACGTCGGCCCGGTCCTGTACGCGTCCGCAGAGGAATCCGAGCATCAGATCAAGAGCCGCGGCGATCGCCTCGGAGTCGGCGCGGCGCCGTTGTACCTGCTGGCGGAGACCTGCGTCGAGCGCATCCTCGAGGAGATCGCGCGCCTCAAGCCGGCGCTGGTGATCATCGACTCGGTGCAGACGATCTTCTCGCTCAAGTTCCAGTCGGCGCCCGGCAGCATCGGGCAGGTGCGCGAGGCGGCGACGCAGTTCCTGTTCGCGGCCAAGGGGCAGAACATCCCCACGGTGCTCGTCGGCCACGTCACGAAGGATGGCAACCTTGCCGGCCCCAAGGTGCTCGAGCACGTCGTCGACACCGTGCTGTACTTCGAGGGCGAGCGGCACCACTCGCAGCGGGTCGTCCGCGCCGTCAAGAACCGCTTTGGGGCCGTCAGCGAGCTCGGGGTGTTCGAGATGACCGGCACCGGGCTCAAGCCGGTGCCCAACCCGTCGCAGCTGTTCCTCTCGGAGCGCGCCGCGGGGACGCCGGGGTCCGCCGTGCTGTGCTGCGTCGAGGGGTCGCGGCCGATCCTCGTGGAGGTGCAGGCGCTTGTCAGCACCAGCACCTACGGCAACGCGCGGCGGATGGCGATCGGCATCGACCAGAACCGGCTGTCGTTGCTGCTGGCGGTGCTCGAGAAGCGCGCCGGCCTGAACCTGGCGGGCGACGATGTGTACGTAAATATTGCCGGCGGCATGGCGGTCGACGAGCCGGCGGCCGACTTGAGCGTGATCGCCGCCGTGGCGTCCAGCGTGCGAAACCGTGCACTCGCCCCGGGGACGGCGGTGTTCGGAGAGGTGGGCCTGAGTGGCGAAATTCGGGGTATTCCCCAAGCGGCGCTCCGGGTCCGGGAGGCCGCACAAATGGGGTTTTCCCATATCGTCCTGCCCGCCAGTAACTTGGACCCGGCGGATTTGGCCCCTGGCGCCGGCCCCGAGCTGATTGGCGTCCGGACCGTGGGGGAGGCCCTCGATCACCTCATCACTTGATTTTTTTGAGCCGGGCCTTTAAGGTTCACCCTTCGCGGCGTTCTTAACCTCCTCTTAACATTGCCGCGGGGGATGCCCTCATGACCTGGTTCGTGCTCGCACGTGTGCTCTTCGTCGCGGCCGTTGGTTACGCCGGTTACCAGCTCCACCCCCTCGTCGGAAACCCCATTCCCAACCTGCTGTTCGGGCTCGCCATGGGCGGGCTGTTCGTCTTCCTCGAGATACGCCTTCGTGAAATTTCCGTCATCCATTTGCTGGGGGCCCTGATCGGGGGGGCCGTCGGCCTGGCGGCCGCCAAGACCATCGGCGCCGCGCTGTACTGGGCCAACGTGGATGACGCGCGCGTCGTCTTTCTTCACAGCCTGATCCTGCTGGGGCTGCCGTACCTGGGCCTCGCGATCGGCATCCGCAACAGCGAGTGGCTTGAGCCGGCGCGCCTCATGGGGCTGTTCCAGACCTCCGGCCCGCGCCGCCGCTACCGCGTGCTGGATACGAGCGTGATCATCGACGGCCGCATTGCCGACATCTGCGAAACCGGTTTCATGGACGGGACGCTGGTCATCCCGCAGTTCGTGCTGAAGGAACTGCAGCTGGTGGCCGATTCGTCGGATTCGATGAAGCGCAATCGCGGCCGCCGCGGGCTCGACATCCTGCAGAAGATCCAGAAGATGTCCGGCATCGACGTGACGATCTCGGACGTCGACTTTCCCGAGGTGCGCGAGGTCGACCTGAAGTTGATCGAGCTGGCGCGCACGCTCGAGGGGAAGATCGTCACCAACGACTTCAACCTGAACAAGGTCGCGCAGCTGCGCGGCGTGCAGGTGCTCAACATCAACGAGCTGGCGAACTCGCTGAAGCCCGTGGTCCTGCCCGGTGAGCTGATGAAGGTCTTCATCCTCAAGGAAGGCAAGGAATACAACCAGGGCGTCGCCTACCTGGACGACGGCACGATGGTCGTGGTCGACAACGCGCGCAAGATGATCGGCAAGACGATCGACGTGGTCGTCACCAGCGTGCTGCAGACCACTGCCGGCAAGATGATCTTCGGCCGCTACATCGATCCGCAGATGGCGGTGCAGGCGGCGCCGGCGCAGCAGGCCGCGCCGGTTGCCGAGCCCGCGCGCCCGCGCCCGCAGGCCCCGCCTGCTCAGGCGACCGCGGCAGCGGGGAAGTAGAATCTAGGGATTCCTCCTTTCCACTGGTGGCGGACGGTCTTTTTCCTGATTCCCGCCATCAGTGTGTACACGATCATCCTCGGCACGCTGTCGATCGGGTCGAGCCTGTTCGAGAAGCGCGGCTACTTCGCGCACTGGTGCGCCCGGACGTGGGCACGGCTGATCCTCGTGACCACCGGCGTGCGCGTCGCGGTACGCGGGCTGGAGCGGCTCACGCCGGGCGCCACCTACGTGTTCGTGTCCAACCACCAGAGCATCTACGACATCCCGGTGCTGTTCTGGTCGCTGCCGTTCCAGCTGCGCATCATCGCCAAGGAGTCGCTCGGCAACTTCCCGTTCCTCGGGTGGCACCTGCGGCGTACGGGGCACATGCTGGTCGATCGCAGCCGGCCGGACCGCTCGAAGATCTTCGGGTGGGCGTCGCGGCTGACCTCGCAGGGGCTTTCGCTGATCGTGTTTCCGGAGGGGACGCGCAGCCGTGACGGCCGCGTCGGCCGGTTCAAGGGCGGCAGCTTCTACCTGGCGCTGCAGGCGGGCCTGCCCGTCGTGCCGCTGTCGATCGTCGGCAGCCGTCACGTGATGCTCAAGGGACGCCTGGCGACGTATCCCGGCGATGTGACGCTGGTCGTGCACGAGCCGATCGACACGACCGGAATGGAAGACATGGACGCGCGCCAGTTCGGCGAGCGCGTGCGCCAGGTGCTGGCGCCGGATGCGGAAGCAGACGTAACCGATGACGTTCACGCTCGCGCCTGAACTCGACGCCATCGTGCGCCCGGGAGTGCTGCACCTCGAAGGAGCCACGGTCGTCGAGCGCGAGCCGCGCCTCGACGTGCCGCTGGCCGCGGTGGAGAGCGCCATCCGGTCGGCCGGCGATGGTGGCTTCCGCCTTCAGGCGGAAGACGTCCGCACGATGTACAAGCGCGTCGGCATCGACCCGACCAAGCGGCGCCCGTCGTCAGAAGCGCTGCTCCGCCGCGTGCTCAAGGGCGACCCGCTGCCCCGCATCAACTCGGTGGTCGATGTCTGCAACTGGTGCTCGGTGGAGTTCCAACTGCCCTACGGGCTGTACGACGCCGACCGCATCGAAGGCGACGTCACCCTGCGCATCGGCCGCGACGGGGAGTCGTACCCCGGCATCCGCAAGGACGACGTGCACGTGGGCGGACGGATCACGCTGGCCGACGCCACTGGCGCGTTCGGCAACCCGACATCCGACTCGGCGCGCACCATGGTGACCACGGCGACGTCGCGCGTGTTGCTGGTGGTGTTCGCGCCGCGATCCGTGGCGCCCGGACGCCTGGACGAGGTCATCGACATCACCGCCGTGCGCATGCACGAGTACGCCGGCGCGACTAGAATCGTCTAGTGCGCGTCACCGCGATCATCGCTGCCGGCGGGCGCGGCTCGCGCCTCGGCTCCACGCAGCCGAAGCAGCTGCTGGCAATCGGCGGCCGCACGATCCTGGCGCGCAGCCTCGACGCGTTCGTCCGGCATCCGCGGATCGACGGCGTCATCGTCGCGCTGCCCGCGGATGTGGCGGCCGACCCGCCGGCCTACCTCCGCGACCCACGCGTCACGCTTGTCGAAGGGGGCGATCGCCGGCAGGACTCGGTCGCGCGCGCGTTTGCCCGCGTGCCTGACGGGACCGACATCGTGATCATTCACGACGCCGCCAGGCCGTTTGCGACTGCCTCGCTCATCGACCGGACGATCGACGCGGCTGATGCCTACGGGGCGGCGATTGCGGCGCTGCCAGTGACCGACACGGTAAAGCGTGCCGATGCGCGCCGCGTGATCGTCGACACGATCCCACGGTCGGAGATCTTCCTCGCCCAGACGCCGCAGGCGTTTCGGACGTCGGTGCTGCGCGAGGCGCTGGCAGCAGCCGACGGGGCGGGAGAGGCCACGGACGAGGCCATGCTCGCCGAGCGCGCCGGGCACCGCGTCCGGCTGGTGGATGGGGAGCAGGGGAACATCAAGATCACCACCGCAGCGGACCTGGAGATGGCGGAAACGATGATCGGTGGCAAGGTGGGGGCCGTGCGGATCGGCAACGGATACGACCTGCACGTGCTCGTGGCCGGGCGGCCGCTCGTACTCGGCGGCGTGCCCATCCCGTTCGACAAGGGACTGCAGGGGCATTCCGATGCCGACGCGGTGTGCCACGCCGTGACCGACGCCGTGCTTGGGGCCGCGGGCGCCGGCGACATCGGGCGCCACTTCCCCGACACCGACGCGGCCTGGAAGGGGGCCGACAGCATCGCCCTCCTCACGCGTGCCGTCGCGATCGTGCGAGACGCCGGCTACCGCGTCAGCAACGTCGACGTCGTCGTCGTCGCGCAGCAACCGAAACTGTCGCCGCACGTCGACGCCATGCGCGCCAACCTGGCCCGCGCGCTGGGCGTGAACCCGTCGCAGGTGAGCGTCAAGGGCAAGACGAACGAAGGCGTGGACGCCGTCGGTCGCGGCGACGCGATCGCCGTGCACGCCGTCGCGCTGGTTACAGGACTGTAATGGGGTCGGGAGTCATTTCTTTAGGACAGTTCGACTGACAATGAGGAGGACTGTCCTAAAGAAATGACTCCCGACCCCATTACGAAAATGAGAGTGCGGTTTGCGCCGTCGCCGACGGGGCAGCTGCACGTCGGCAACGCGCGGACGGCGCTCTTCAACTGGTTGTTGGCGCAGGGGACCGGCGGGACGCTCATCCTGCGCATCGAGGACACTGATGTCGCCCGCTCGACGCGCGAGTCCGAACTCGCCATCATCGACGACCTGAAGTGGCTCGGTCTCGACTGGGCGGAAGGGGTGGACGCAGGGGGCGACCACGGGCCGTATCGCCAGTCCGAGCGCATTCATATCTATCGCGCGCACGCGGTGGAGCTGATGTCGAAAGGGCAGGCCTACCAGTGCTTCTGCTCCCCCGGGCAGCTCGAGGCCGACCGCGCCGCGGCGCTCGCCGCCGGGCGGCCGCCGAAATACTCCGGCCGCTGCCGCGGCATCGCGAAGGATGAAGCGAGGCGCCGGATCGAGAACGGCGAGAAGGCAGTGATTCGTTTTCGCGTTCCCGAGGGACGCGAGGTCACGTTCCGCGATCTCGTGCGCGGCGACGTCACCTTCCACACCGACGTCGTCGGCGACCCGGTGCTGGTGCGCTCCGACGGCATCCCCGCCTACAACTTCGCCGTCGTCATCGACGATGCGCTGATGGGAATTACGCACGTCGTGCGGGGCGAAGATCACATCTCGAATACGCCGCGGCAGCTGCTGCTGTACGAAGCCTTCGGGTGGAGCCCGCCGGCATTCGCGCACGTCTCGCTGGTGATGGGTCCTGACCACAGTCCGCTCTCCAAGCGCCACGGCGCGACGTCGGTGCGGGAGTTTCGCGGTCGCGGCTACCTGCCCGAGGCGCTGGCCAACTACCTGGCGCTCATCGGCTGGTCGCCCGGCGAGGGGCAGGAGCTGCTGCCAATCGAGGAGCTGGCGCGCCGCTTCCGCCTCGAGGATGTTGGACACAGCGCCGGCGTCTTCGATCCGGAGAAACTGGCGTGGGTCAATCGGCACTACCTGAAGACGGCGGACCCCAGGCGCCTCGCCGATCTGGCGGTGCCGTACCTGCAGGAGGCCGGCTGGCTGGCGACGCCAAGCGAGATCGATCGTGATTTTCTCGCCGCCGTCGTGCCGGTCGCTGCCGGCGTCGTCGATCGGCTCGAGCAGATTCCCTCGCGCCTGAAATTCCTCTTCGACTACTCGGCGTCGCGGACGCTGGCCGATCCGGCCGCGCGGGCGGAAGCCGGCGCGGCGGCCGCTGTCATTCACGCGCTCGCCGACGAACTCCTGCAGGGGGCGCCGATGCTGGATCGCGATGCGTTTCGCGCGACGGCGGCACGCGTGCGCGAGCGCACCGGGCAGAAGGGGAAGGCGCTCTTCCACCCAATCCGCCTGGCGCTGACCGGAGAGCCCGAAGGGATGGAGCTGGATCTCGCCGTCCCGTTCATCGAGCGAGGCTCGACGCTGGACCCGTCGTACCTCACGCCGATCCTGAGCGCGGCCGATCGCGCGGCGGCGTTCGCCGCCGAGCTTGGATCGCGTTGACGAAGCTGTGAAAATTTACGGGATCAACCCCGTGTTCGAGGCGCTGCAGTCGGGCCGCGTGACCGCGGTGCGCGTGGCGGACCGAGGGAATGCGCGCCTGCAGCAGCTGCTGGCGCTCGCCGAGGAGCGTGGCGTGCGCATCACGCGCGTGCCGGGCGACGTGCTCGATCGGGAGTCGCGCGGCGGCGTGCATCAAGGTGTGGTGGCCGACGTCGAGGAGATCCGCGACTACAGTCTCGAGGATCTGGTGCGCGGCGCGCGCGGCCCGGCGCTGCTCGTGGTCCTCGACGGCATCGAGGATCCGCAGAACCTGGGCGCCATCCTGCGGACGGCTGACGCCGCCGGCGTCGATGGCGTGGTGGTCCAGAGCCGGCGATCGGCGGCACTTGGGGGAGCGGCCGGGAAGGCTTCGGCTGGGGCGATCGCCCATACTCGGCTGGCTGAGGTTGTGAACATCGCCCGGGCGCTGGACGAACTGAAGGAATTGGGGGTCTGGACCGTCGGACTGGCAGGAGAAGCCTCAAGTCCTTACGTATCAATAGATTTCACGGTGCCGACGGCCCTTGTTCTAGGGGCGGAGGGGACAGGGCTGCGGCGGCTGGTCCGGGAGAAGTGCGACTTCCTGGCGTCCATCCCCATGCACGGGCGGGTCAACAGCCTCAATGTGTCGGTAGCGGCTGGGGTTGCGCTGTTCGAGGCAGTGAGGCAGCGCACCTTGCGGTAATGGCACGGTAACTGCTATTATTCGCTCTTTGTCTGGCTGGCGTAGCTCAGTCCGGTAGAGCAGCTGATTTGTAATCAGCCGGTCGGGGGTTCAAATCCCTCCGCCAGCTCCATCGGATGACGGCAGCGCCGGCCCTGGCCGCGGGTCTTCAGGGAACAGGGCACACACGGACTCACAACCAGTTTGCGCAGGCCGCCACGCGATCGCGTGAACGCCGGAGGCACGACAAAAGAAAGTTTCGGGGAGGTGGCGGAGCGGTCAATCGCAGCAGACTGTAAATCTGCCGCCCTAGTGGCTACGGAGGTTCGAACCCTCCCCTCCCCACCAACTTCCACCCGCGTCCCGGTGCGAAGTTGGGGACGCGACGTGAAGTTGGTGGACGCTGTTTTCTGGCGGCAAGTTGCGCTGCGCGCAACACCGCGGTGAGTTGTCGGGTGCAGAGTCGGCGAGCGTCGAAGGAAGGCCGTTACGGCCTTCCGGTAGAGAGGGCCGCCGAGCGCAGTGCGAGCGCTCGATTGGCAGGCGAGCTAGAGCGCGAGGCGGGAGTAACTCAGTGGTAGAGTCACAGCCTTCCAAGCTGTTGGTCGCGGGTTCGATCCCCGTCTCCCGCTCCATCGCCGATGTAGCTCAGTTGGCAGAGCGCGTCCTTGGTAAGGACGAGGTCACCAGTTCGATCCTGGTCATCGGCTCCATTTAACACGAGCGAATACACACATGGCGAAAGAGAAATTCGATCGGTCCAAACCGCACGTCAACGTGGGCACCATCGGTCACATCGACCACGGCAAGACGACGCTGACGGCCGCGCTGACGAAGGTGGCTGCGGACAAGGGGTGGGCGAAGTTCGTGCCCTATGACGAAGTGGCCAAGGCCAGCGAGTCGCAGG
>JBFWUM010000016.1:0-2570 GCA_050247255.1 Vicinamibacterales bacterium
GATCGAACGCCGCAGCTCGTGCGCGCTGACGGTGAGCGGCGGCGAACTGCACCTGTCGATCGGCGAGCGTACGGTTACGATCGGGATCGCGGAGTACGGTCTTCGTCGATAACCTGGTCGCGGGCTTCCCAGTCGCCGGGGCCGGCCGCGGATTCCTCACGGCTGACCGACCCGAGCACGTGCTCCAGCGTTCGCTCGATGCTGCGCAGCTGCTCCTTGAAGCGCAGGCTGTCGGTCCGGTTGATTTCCTTGTCGAGCTCCAGAACCTTCTCCTGCAGGAGCTCTCGCAGGGCCGCTGCCTCTTCGTGGTTGAGATCGATGCGCATGGCCATCCTCCAGAGCTGTCCCGACCGGCTGCAAGGCATGGACCGCGCGGCGCCTGTCACAGCGGGCCGCGTCGGCCGTCTTCGACATAGGAACAGACACCCGTGACCCAGACCCCCTCTCGAACCGCCGAGTTCGACGCCCAGCGTTCGCGGCTCTTCGGCCTCGCCTACCGGATGCTCGGCTCACGCGCCGAGGCCGAGGACGTCCTGCAGGATGCCTACATCCGCTGGTACCAGGCCGGGGATGCCATCGACAATCCGGAGGCCTGGCTCGTCACCACGACGACGAGGCTGGCGATCGACCGGTTGCGACGGCTGCAGACCGAGCGGCAGGCGTACACCGGCCCGTGGCTGCCGGAGCCGCTCGTGGCCGGCCCGCCGCGTCCCGACCGGGCGCTGGAGCTCGCCGACGACCTGTCGGTCGCCTTCCTGACCATGCTCGAGCGGCTGGCGCCGGACGAGCGGGCGGCGCTCCTGCTGCACGACGTCTTCGACGTCGACTACGGGCGTATCGCGGCGGTGCTCAATCGCAGCGAGGCGGCGTGCCGCCAGGTGGTCCACCGTGCCCGCGAGCGCGTGCGCGGCCCGCGGAAGCGCTTCGAGGCCGATGACCAGGCGAGGATGGCGCTGCTGCGCCGCTTCCAGGCGGCGGTCGACGCGCGCGACGAACAGGCGGTGCTCGCCCTGTTCGCGCCCGACGCCACGTGGACGGCGGATGGCGGCGGCAAGGTGGCCGCCTCGCCGCGGCCGATCGTCGGCGCCGAGCGGATTGCCAAAGTGGTCATCGGCATCAGCGAGAAGTTCTGGAAGCCGACGTGGCGGCTGGAACTGGCCACGGTGAACGGGGAAGCGGGTCTCTGTATCCGGGATGGCGGACGCCTGGTCTCGGTCCTGTCGATCGAGACCGACGGGGATCGCATTCTCAACGTCTACGCCATCGTCAATCCCGACAAACTTGGAGAGGAGAGACACGATGACCCCACGCATTGATCTGACCCGGTATCTGGGCTCGCCGCTGGTGCGCGGACTGCAGCAGCTCGGCCGCGACGTGAAGGAGGCCGGCCTCGATCCGGCGCTGCTCCACCTGGTGGAGATACGCGCGTCGCAGATGAACGGCTGCGCCTATTGCATCGACATGCACACCAAGGACGCCCGCGCCCTCGGCGAAACCGAGCAGCGGATCTACGCGCTGTCCGCCTGGCGGGAGACGCCGTTCTTCAGCGATCGCGAGCGCGCTGCGCTCGAGTGGACCGAAGCGGTCACGCGCGTCGGCGACACGCACGTGCCCGATGCGGTGTACGCTCAGGTGCGCGAGCAGTTCGACGAGCAGGAGCTGCTGACGCTGACGTTCATGGTAGCGATGATCAACAGCTGGAACCGCCTGGCGGTGTCGTTCCGGGCGCCCGCAGGGACGTACCAGCCGTCCAGGGTGGCCGCCTGAGGCGGCAGCAGGCGTGCCGGAGCTTCCCGAGGTCGAGTACATCCGCCGCCTGCTGCGACCGGCCATGCAGGGCGCGCGCATCGAGCGGCTGCTCGTGCGCCGCCCGAAGCTGCGCTACGCGTTTGCGCCGGACTTTGCCGCGCGCGTCGAGGGGCAGGTCGTGCGCGCGGTCCGGCGGCGCGCGAAGTACCTGCTCGTCGAGCTCGGTTCCGGCGACCTGCTGCTGATGCACCTCGGCATGTCGGGCTGGTTCCGCGTCACCCGCGGCGAGCCGGACCTCGAGACACACGATCACGTCGTCTTCGAGATGTCGTCGGGGAAGACCGTCGTCTTCACCGACCCGCGGCGGTTCGGCTTCATGCAGCTGGTCGACGGGGCGCCGCCGATGCTCGGGCCCGAGCCGCTCGATCGCGCCTTCGACGCCGCCACGCTTGCCGCCGCCCTGGCGCGGCGCAAGACGACACTCAAGGCCGCGCTGCTGGATCAGCGGGTCGTCGCCGGGCTCGGCAACATCTACGTGTGCGAGGCGCTGCACCGCGCGGCGCTGTCGCCGAAGCGGAAGGCCTCGACGGTGGCCACCCGCGGCGGCGGGCCGACGGCGAAGGCCGAGGCGCTGGTGCTGGCGATCAAGGCGACGCTGCGCGAGGCGATCGCCAACCACCATCGCGTCTCGGGCGATGACCGCTTCCTCGTTTACGACCGCGAAGGGGAGCGCTGCCCGCGCCGCGGCTGCCGCGGCACAGTCACGCGCATCGTCCAGGGTGGACGCTCGACGTTCTATTGCCCTGCGTGCCAGCGATAGA
>JBFWUM010000016.1:2670-59883 GCA_050247255.1 Vicinamibacterales bacterium
GGGCAGGCGGTGCCGTCGTTTCCGCCGCCGGCGGTGGCGCTGCAGGCGGCGCGGGAGGCGATCGGGCGGCCCGAGGTCGATCGGTACACCACCGACCCTGGACTGCCGGGGCTGCGGCGGGCGCTGGCCGAACGCCTTGGGCACGTCGCGAACACGTCGATCGGCGAAGACGATGTGATCATCACAGCCGGCGGCAACCACGCGGCGGCGCTCGCGCTGACGACGCTGATTGAGGCGGGCGACGAGGTGATCCTGCCGGCACCGTGGTTCACGAATCACCAGATGATGGTGGTCGCCCTGGGCGCCACGCCGGTGGACGCGCCGGTCGGCGATCGCGCGTCCTTCGGGCTGCGCTGGGACGACATCGAGCCGCACATCACGCCGCGCACGCGGGCGGTGGTCCTCTGCAACCCGAGCAACCCGACCGGCACGCCGCTGGCGGAGGCCGACGGGCTGCGCATTGCCGGCGAACTGGCGCAGCGCGGCATCACGCTGATCAGCGACGAGACGTACATGCCCTTCGTCTACGAAGGGACGCACTGGAGTGCCGCCGCATCGCCGGCGTGGCGCGAGCACATCGTCGTCATCGGCACCTTCTCGAAGATGTTCGGGATGATGGGGTGGCGCGTTGGCTACATGGTGGCGGATGCGAGCGTCTGCGCGCACGCCATCAAGGTGCAGGACGCGATGATCATCTGCGCGCCGGTGATCTCGCAGGTGGCCGCGGAAGCCGCGGTGCGCGGGGCGTGGGACTACCCGCGCACGTTTCACGCCGAGTTGCAGGCGCGCCAGCAGGCGCTGGCCGATGGCCTGCGCGCGATTCCGGGCGCCGACTGGACGCCGACCGCCGCCGGCATGTTCGGGCTGGTGCGAATCCCCGGCTGCAGCGATTCGGTACGCCTGTCGCTCGACCTGGTCGAGCACGCCCACGTCGTGACGATTCCCGGCGCCGCCTTCGGCGCGGCCGGTGAAGGGCACCTGCGGATCTCGTTCGGCTTTGCCAGCCAGGACGAGATCACCGACGCCGTCGGCCGGCTGCGGGACTACCTCGCCGCGCCGTAGCGCTCCGCGGCGCGGGCGCGCGCCCTGGCCGCCCATTCCTCCCGGTCGCGCGGCGGCGCGCTGGTCACCAGCGAGTCGATCAGGCGCCGCGCGACATCAGCCACCTCGTCGATGGCCGCATCGAACGCCGCCTCGTTCGCCTTCGACGGCGCGGTGAAGCCCGACAGCTTGCGCACGAACTGGAGCGACGCCGCCCGGATTTCCTCGTCGGTCGCCGGCGGGTCGAAGTTGAACAGCGTCTTGATATTGCGGCACATGGGTGGAATTCTATCGCCATGGTGCTGATGACGATGGCGATCGCGGCGATGCTGGCCCAGGCGCCGGCGCAGCCGCCGGTGGACGTGCCGGTGCTGAAAGCCGGGCTCGGCGAGTGCTCCGCGGACTTCACGGTGACCGGCGCTGACGGGAAGCCGGTGTACCTGGCGACGATCCACGTGCGCCTGCGCTACGGCTTCATGAGCCTCAAGCGCATGGATCTCGAGGTCGGCACCAACTCCGACGGCAAGGCGCGCGTCGAGGGGCTGCCGGCGAGGGCGCGCCCGCTCAACTACGAGATCGTGAAGGACAGCACGCGGCGGATCGTCACGCAGGATCTGTCGACGGTGTGCAACGGGTCGTACTCCGTGGCGCTCACCCCCGGGGAGGCGGCGTCGCAGTAGCACGACCCGTTGGACCGCTCAGTGCACCTGCTCGTGGTCGGACCAGATCGCCGGTTCGTTCAGCTTGTACTCGCGGTGGCAGTTGATGCACGTGAGCACGAGTTGATCGCCCGACGCGCGCAGCGCGGCCACGTCCTTCGCGCGCACTGCCTTCATCGCCGCGAGGCCGGCAGTCGACACGCTCTCCGAGTGCTTCTGCCAGTCGGCCTGCGCCAGCCACTTCTTGTCCTCGGGCCCGTTGCCGCTCACTGCCGTCAGGTTGCCGGCCGCGGCGAGCGTCACCGCCGCGTGCTCGAGTTCCGCCCAGTCCGCATCGCTCTTCGGCGGCTCCTGCTCGGCATCCCACAGCTTGTGGCTGTTGGCGTCGACCACCGAAACCATGATTTCGTTCAGGGTGATGACCGGGTCGTACGCCGCCGCCGGACGGGTCGGCGCCGACGCCGCGTCCGGGGCGGGCGCCGGGGTCGGCTCCGGCGCGGGCTGGCATGCGCCGAGGGCGAGCGCCGCGGTGCCGATCACGAGAATTGATGTGAGTCGCATGGCTGATCCTTTGTCCTGCTCAGCCGGAGCAAGCGCGCGGCCAGCGGGGCCGCGCGGTTCTTCGCAGGATCCGCCGGCTCCGTCGAGCCGGGCGCTGGGTCAGTGGGGAATTGTTCGCGATGGGTGGGCGAAAAACTACTGCACCGTGAGGCGCGCGGCGGCCGCGAAACGCAGCAGCTGATCCTGGATCGTCTGCTGGTTCGACGGCCCCATGCGGATCAACTGCTTCTGCGCCGGCGAGAGCGACTCGAGCTTCGGATCGGCGAACCGGTAGCCGACCCCCTCGCCGCCGATCTCCACCGGGATGTTGCCTTCGACAATCGGCGCCCGCATCAGGCCCGAGATCGCGCGCCCCAGCGCGACGTCGACCGGCTCCTGGCTGCCCAGCTGGTCGTAGGCCATCTGCAGCAGCGGCTTGATGCCGCGGTACAGCCGGCCGGCGGCTGCGGGATCGATGGTCGCCGCTGCGGCGGCGATCCCGTCGAAGCGTTCGTAGTTGGCGACGTCGATCAGCAGGCGATCGCCGCGCTCGACGACGCGGAACTCGCCGCGCGGCTGGAGCGCACGCAGGTGAATCGACGGCGTCAGGCCGCGTGATGTGTTCTCCAGCACCACCGCCAGGTTGCGGATCAGGTCGGTGCCCTTCATCCAGGCGGCCATCAGCGGGTGCGAGGTCAGTTCGCCCATGCGCTCGCGCATGAACTCGTCGCTGTCCTCGAGCGGCGGCAAATCGTATTGCGGCGTGTCGTCGGTGGCGACCGGCGCCTCCGGGACCGGCGCCGGGGCCGCCGCCTCCTGCTGCGGCGCTTCGGTGGCGGCGCCGCGGTTGAACCAGACGTAGGCGCCGATCACCGCGATGGCCAGGACGGCAATCGCGACCGTGATCGGCAGGGCGCGCGACGGCCGCGGCGGCGGCGTGTGCGGCGATTCGGGCTGCTGGAACTCGTAATCGGTGATCCCGGGCACCGTACTCTCCTCTCTACCGGCTGAGCCGGCCATCACGCCTCAGGCGAGTACTACTACAATCCCCTCGTGGGCCGCACCCGGCGTCTTGTCGGGCATTTCCTCGCTGCCAGCCTCTGCCTCGTGGCGACGGCCGCCACCGCTCAGGTGCCTGCGACGGCTCGCCCTGTAGTCGTCACGGCGGAGTACGACGGCATCATCCATCCGATCGCCGCCGAGTACTTCGCGGATGTCCTCGATCGGGCAGACGCTGAAAACGCCGAACTGGTCGTCGTCACCCTGCGCACGCCGGGCGGGCTGCTTGACGCGACCCAGGCGATTGTCTCCCGGATCGTCGCCTCGCGCGCGCCGGTTGTGATGTACGTCGCGCCGTCGAGCGCACGCGCCGCATCGGCCGGATTCATTCTCGTGGTCGCAGCCGACGTGGCCGTCATGGCTCCCGGCACCCATATCGGTGCCGCACACCCCGTGGCCGGGTCGGGGGCGCCCATGGACGACACGATGTCCGAGAAAGCGGCCTCGGACGCCGCGGCGTACGTGCGCTCCCTTGCCGAACGACGCCGGCGCAACGTCATGTTGTCGGAACTGGCGGTGACCGAAAGCCGCGCTTTCACCGACAGTGAGGCGGCCGGCGCATCGCCGCCGCTCATCGACTTCGTGGCGCCTGACGTGTCTGCCATCCTCTCCCGCCTCGACGGCGCGCAGATCCGCCGCTTCGACGGGGCGAGCACGCAGGTGCGAACGGTGGGCGCCGAACTGCGGCCGGTGGACATGACCCGCCGGCAGCGGTTTCTCGGTGCCCTGGCCCACCCGCAGATTGCCTACCTGCTGCTCACGCTCGGCACGCTCGGCCTGACCGTGGAGCTCTGGAATCCCGGCGCGATCGTTCCGGGAGTGGTCGGCGGCATCTGCCTGCTGCTGGCATTCTTCGCCCTGCAGATTCTCCCCGTGAGCACGGCCGGCGTCCTGCTGCTCGTGCTCGGCCTGGCGCTGCTGGTGCTGGAAGTGAAGATCCCAAGCTTCGGCATCCTGGGCGTCGGCGGCGCGATCAGCCTGGTCATGGGATCGGTCATGATGACGCGCCAGGTGCCGGGTGTGACGGTCAGCCTCGGGATGATCGTCCCGGCCGTCCTGGCCGTGGTGCTGGTGAGCCTGTTCCTCGGCCGCCTCGCGTTCACGGCCCAGCGTCAGCCGGCGGTGATGGGGGCCGGGGCGCTGGTAGGGGAGGAAGGGGTGGCCCGCACCGCGCTCGAGCCCGGCGTCGCGGGACAGATTGATGTTCGCGGTGAAATCTGGCGGGCGATCAGCCGCCGTCGCGCGGATCCGCAGCAGCGGGTGCGCATCGTCGAGGTGCAGGGGCTCACGCTGACGGTCGAACCGGTGGCAGAGCAGAAGGGAGAGAGCGGATGGAGTTCCTCTTAGCGTCGCCCGGGCTCGTCATCATCGTCCTCGCGCTGCTGTACCTGATTACGTCGATCCAGATCCTGGCCGAGTACGAGCGCGGCGTCATCTTCCGGCTCGGCAAGCTCCTGCCGGACCCGAAGGGCCCTGGAATCATCTTCGTCTTCCGCCCGATCGACCGGATCGTCCGGGTGAGCCTGCGGACCGTCGTCCACGACGTGCCGGCGCAGGACATCATCACGCGCGACAACGTGTCGGTGAAGGTGAACGCCGTGGTCTACTTCCGTGTCCTCGATCCGCGGCGGGCGATCGTCGAGGTCGAGAACTACCTGTACGCCACGTCGCAGCTGTCGCAGACGACGCTGCGGAGCGTGCTGGGCCAGGCGGAGCTCGACGAACTGCTGGCCGAGCGCGACCGGCTCAACACCAGCCTGCAGCAGATTCTCGACGCGCAGACGGATCCATGGGGGGTGAAGGTGTCGGCCGTCGAGGTGAAGCACGTGGACCTGCCGCAGGACATGCAGCGGGCGATGGCACGACAGGCGGAAGCGGAGCGCGAGAAGCGCGCCAAGATCATCCACGCGGAGGGTGAGCTGAACTCCTCCGAGAAACTGTCGCAGGCCGCGGCCGTGCTGAACCGCGAGCCGCTGGGCATTACCCTGCGCTACCTGCAGACGCTGACCGATATCGCCGCGGAACAGAACTCGACGATTGTCTTTCCGCTGCCGCTGGAGCTGATGCGGCTGATGCAGAAGCCGCCGGAACGGTAGGCGGCGAGCGCGTCGCTTGACTCCCGTGACGCCGGGCATCTACGCTCCCGGCATGATAAAGCCGCTCACATTTCTCTTTGCGGGCCTGGCCCTGTCGGTATCGTGCGCCTTCGCGCAGCAGGGGCCCGCGGTCGATCCGTTCACGGCGCCGATCAACGCCACCGACGCCGTCGTCCGCGTCGGTATTGCCGACTTCGCCACGCTGCCGCGCGTCAACGGTGAGGCGCCGCGGATGATGCACATGCTGAACGAGCCGTCGACCCGCCGGCTGTTCGTCAGCGAGATGACCGGCACGATCTACAGCCTCAGCTACGACGGCCGAACCGTGACCCCCTACATCAACGTCAACGATGCGCGGTGGAACGTCAAGGTGCAGTCGCAGGGGCGCGAACGCGGGCTGCAGAGCTTCGCGTTCCACCCGCAGTTCAACCAGCAGGGCAGCCGCGGCTACGGCAAGTTCTACACCTATACGGACGTCGAGAGCACGGCGGCGGCCGCCGACTTCCAGCCGAAGGGCGAGCAGGTCACCCATCACACGGTCCTGCTCGAGTGGACGGCGCGGACCCCGTCCGCGGCGACTTACGATGGCGGCGCCCCGCGCGAGCTGTTCCGCCTGCGCCAGCCGTTCGCCAACCACAACGCCGGGCAGATTGCCTTCAACCCGAACGCGCAACCGAACACGCCGGACTTCGGCATGCTCTATGTCGGCATTGCCGATGGCGGCAACGGGGGCGATCCGCTCAACATGGCGCAGGACATGTCGAACGCGTTCGGCAAGGTCTTCCGCATCGATCCGCTCGGTAACAACGGACGCACCAGGAATTACGGGATCCCGGCCGACAACCCGTTCGTCAACCAGGCAGGGACGCTGTCCGAAATCTGGGCCTCGGGCGTTCGCAACCCGCAGCGCTTCGGCTGGGACTCGCGCACCGGCAACCTCTACGTCGCCGACATCGGCCAGAACATCGTCGAGGAGGTCAGCCAGGTGACGAAGGGCGGCAACCTCGGATGGAACACCTACGAGGCGAGCTTCCGCTTCATCAGCCGCACCGAGCTCGACCTGTCGCAGCGGCGCAACGATCCGAAGTTCATCTACCCGATCGCCGAGTACGACCACCGCGATCCGCTGTTCCCGTCCGGACGCTCGTCGGTGACCGGCGTCATCGTCTATCGCGGCACGCAGATCCCGCAGCTGTCGAACCTGCTGCTGTTCGCCGACATCCCGAGCGGCGAGATGTTCTACGTCAGCGCCGATCGGCTGCCGCAGGGCGGGCAGGATCCGATTCGCCGGGTGCTGTTCAACAGCGGTGGACAGGGGAAGAACCTGCTGCAGGTGATTCGCGAGAAGACCCCCGGCGCCGAGCGCGCCGACATCCGCTTCGGCGACGGCCCCGACGGCCGGGTGTTCCTGATCAACAAGGCGGATGGCATCGTCCGGGAGCTGACGAAGTAGCACGGAGAGCACGGAGACGGTCTAAACCACAAAGGGCACGAAGGGCACAAAGGGGGTTCTGGGTTCCAGATCCTTTGTGTTCTTTGTGTCCTTTGTGGTGAAAAAAGGTCTCCGTGCCTCTTGTGGCCCAGGCGCAAGCTCGTACAGAATTCGCGGCATGACTTCCCCCTCCCTCGCAGCGCGTCTCTCTCTCATCGTTGGCGGCGTGTTGATCTCTATCGGCGGCCCGATGCATCCCGGCGGGACGATGGCGGAGATGCTGGCGGATCCTGTCTGGTTCACCGCTCACGCGCTGGTGACCGCAGGCTTCTGCGGTCTGCTTGCGGGTCTCGAGCTGCTGCGGCGACAGAGCTCTGTGCCGGCGTCCGTGGGGCGCTGGCTCCTGCTGGCGGTGATCGTGACGGCCGCGCAGACCATCGACATGGCCGTCCACACGATGGCCTACGTCGACGGTCCGGCGCTCGTCGCCGGGCAATCGACGCCGGTGCTGACGACGCACCTGGCGCTGACCGCGGTGATCTATCCGCTCTTCGGCGCCCTGCTCGCGATCTTCATCGCGATCGCCGGCCACACCCGGGTGCTCGGTTCGAACTGGGTTAGCTGGATCGGCGTGCTCGGTTGCATCGGCCACGGCATCGCCGGCCCGGGCACGGTGCTGTTCGAGGTGCCGTGGGCGCGGGCGTTGTTCCCGACGATCGTGCTGGTGGCGCTGTGGGCGATCCTGGCGGGCGTGTGGCCGGCGCAGCGGGCCGCGGAGATCACGGAGACGGCCTAAACCACAAAGGACACAAAGAACACAAAGGGGATTCCTGGTATCCCGATCCTTGTGAACTTCGTGTCCTTTGTGGTGAAAAGGTCCGTCTCCGTGTCCTTCGAGGCTACCGCTCGGACATGACGACGCCACCCTTGATGGTCGTCGCGACGTTGAGCAGGTCGAACGGGTTGGCGTGCGGGTCGCCGTTGACGATGACGATGTCGGCGAGCTTGCCGGGTTCGAGCGTGCCGAGCTCGCTGTCCTTGAGCACCGACTTCGCCGCGCCAATCCCCATGATCTTCACGATGTCCTTGCCCGAGAAGACCAGCTGCAGCGCGCGCAGCTCGTCGCGGAACTGATCGCGCGGCGGCCAGCTGGTGTCGGTGCCGTAGCCGTAGCTGATGCCCGCTTCCCACAGCAGCCGCACGTTGACCGGCCCCTGGCCGGCGCTCGAGATGGTGTCCCACGGGAACGGCTGGCGATCGCGGAAGAGCGGCTGGTTGTTCTCGTCGAAGTGGGGGATGAAGATCGCCAGCGTCGACGTCATCGGAATCCCGGCCTTGGCGATCTTCTGGACGGCGTCAGGGTTTTCCTCGAGCCGGCCGATATGCGGTGAGTGGACGAGCACCGCGGGGGCGGCGTCGACGGCGCCGAGCGTGTCTTCCACCGTCACGGCGTGGGTGATGGTCGGCAGGTTGCGCTTCCTGCCTTCGGCGACAACCAGCTTCAGCGTCTCGACCTCCGGGCCTCCCGGCGTCACCGTGATCGCCGTCTTGATGTAGTCGAAGCCCTGCTTCGCCACGTTCTCGACCGCGGCGATGGTTTCCTCCGGCGGGATGCGCCCCGCGGGCGCCGTCGGGCGCAGCGGCGGGCGCGACACGTCGAAGCGGGCCGGGTCGCCGCGCCGTCCACCGCCGCCGGCAGCCGGCGGCTGCGCCCCGGGACCTGCGCCGCGCTGGCGGCCGCCCGCCGCCGCGGCCGGGGCCGGCCCGCCGCCGCGCGCGGCCAGGCCGACGCGGCCGGCGGCAAAGATGCGCGGGCCCTTGATGCTGCCGTCGGCGGTGCGGCGCCGCAGCTCGAGGATCTGTGCCGCATCGTCGCCGGCGGAGAGGACGGTGGTGAAGCCGGCGTCGAGGAACTGCTGCATCAGCCGCGGTCCCTCGGTGGCCATCCAGTCACCCTGCTGCTCGGCGCCGAAGCCGCCGCCGATGATGTGGCGATGCGCGTCGATGAAGCCGGGCATCACGGTGCGTCCCTGCGCGTCGATGACGCGCGCACCCGGCACCGCCGCCGGCGCGCCGGCCGCGACCGAGGCGATCTTCCCGTCGCGCACGACGATCGAGCCGCGCGGGATCTCGCCTCCCTTGCCGTCGAGGATGCGGGCGTTGGTGATCACGAGGTTCTGCGCCGCGGCGGTGGTGACGCTCGCCGCCAGCGCGAGGGCAGTCAGGAGGGCTGTCTTCATGGGCAGGAGTCTACAACGGGTCTGTCAGCCCTTGACGGTCCACCCCTTTTTCGCCAGCAGCTCGCGGATGCGCTCGCGCACGTCGCCCTGCAGCTCCACCGAGTTGCCGGCCACCGCGCCGCCGACGCCGCAGGCACGCTTCAGTTCGCCGGCGAGCTCCTTGAGAAACGGCGCATTGTCGGGCAGGTCGTAGATCACGGTGACCGCCTTGCCGCCGCGCCCCTTCTTCTCCAGCCGCAGCTTGGCGACGATGCGCGCCGGCAGCGGCTCGTCGCGCGTGAACTGGCTGCTGCACTTGCAGTCGCGCTGCGGCCAGCCGCACGTGGGGCAGACGCCGCCGGTGGCGGTGGAGTAGACGGTCCGGGTGTGTCGATCGCTCATGTGGTCACCGGCCTTCGCGGCGCAGCGCGAGCAGCAGCTCGTTCAACCGCCGGCGCTCCTCAGCGATCTCCGCCTTCTCCCGCGCCCGCGCCGTGTCGAGGCCGCCGTCCCGGATGAACGTCACGATCGCGTGCAGCTCGCCGCGATCGAGAAAGGTGCCGTGTCCCCTGCAGACGTCGACGATGGTGCCCGACGCCCGGCCGAAGTTCACGCGGTTCATCAGCTTTGCGCAGCGCGGGCACGGGCGATAGCGGATCGCCGCGCCCGCCGGCACGGCCTTGCGGGATGTTCGCGTGTGCACCACCGCTGCCTGGGCGTCGCGGTCGGCGCAGAGGTGCTCGAAGGTCCCGGCGTCGACCCAGGTGCCATCACACCGCTCGCACTCGAGCAGGCTGGTGGCGTCGAGCCGGACCCATGTCATGTCGCCGCGGCACGCCGGGCAGCGGATCGGGTCGCCGCCGCCGGTTTCGGTGCGCTGGCGCTTCGCGCCGCAGTGCTGGCAGAAGGCGGCCCCGTCGAAGAGCAGCCCGAAACAGGCGGGGCAGCTGACCGTGGCCAGCCGGGCGCGGCAATAGCCGCACCGGCTGGCGGCGGTGGAGGCGGGGGCGCCGCAGGCGGGGCACTGCAGCGTGCCGGCGGCGGGCCCGGCCATCTAGAATAGGCCCGCCATGAGCATTGCCGATTTCCTGAAAAGCGAGTTCATCGAGATCATCGAGTGGACCGACGACACGCGCCACACGCTCGCGCACCGCTTCAGCGACGCCGACAAGGCGATCAAGCACGGCGCGCAGCTGATTGTACGTGAGTCGCAGGTGGCGCAGTTCGTCTACCTCGGGCAGTTCGGCGACAGCTTCGGACCCGGGCGTCACACCCTGACCACCGACAACATCCCGGTGCTGACGCGGCTCCGGTCGTGGAAGTATGGCCTCGAGTCGCCGTTCAAGGCCGACGTCTACTTCGTCTCCACGCGGACGTTCACCGCCAACAAGTGGGGGACGACCAACCCGGTCATGATGCGCGACGACACGCTGGGCGTGGTCCGGGCGCGCGCGTTCGGCACCTACGATTTCCAGGTCGTCGCTCCGCGGCTGTTCCTGCGCGAGGTGGCCGGATCGGACCACGACTTCACGCTGGATGAGTTCCACGACGCCATGCGCTCGCGGCTCGTCAGCGCGTTCAGCGATGCGCTGGCCACGGCGCAGGTCCCCATCGCCGGCGTGGCCGGCCGCTACCGCGAGCTCGGCGACGCGCTGCTGCCGGCGATCAACCCGGTGATGACGGCGAAATACGGCGTCACCATCACGGGCTTCGTCATCGAGAACGTTTCGCTGCCGCCCGAAGTCGAGCAGGCGATCGACGCGAAGGCGGCGATGACGGCCATCGGCAACCTCAGCGATTACGTGAAGTACCAGCTGGCGCAGGGCATGGCCCACGGCGACGCCGGTGCCGGCGCCGCTGGATCTCAGCTGGCCGTCGGGCTGGCGGTGGCGCAGGAACTCCTGCGGCAGCAGCGGGATAGCAGCAACGACGGCAAGGCCTAGGGTCCTGACCGGATAAACAGGACGCGGACCTGTGGCGTAATACACCCCGTTCCGGAACATACTCACGGGTCTTATCTGGAGGAGCGAGAGCTGATGGAAGCAACCAAGACGCAGGTCCCACCCGAGGCGATCGACGCGTACAACGAGTACATCCACGGGCACCTCGATCGGCGCCGGTTCATGGATCGCCTGACGAAGATCGCGGGCGTCGGTGCGGCCGCGTCGATGATGGAAGCGCTCACGCCGAACTACGCGGCGGCGCAGCAGGTCGCCCCCAACGATCCACGCATCCGCTCGTCGCGCGAGAGCGTGCCGTCGCCGAACGGCAACGGCAAGATCGACGGCCTGCTGGTGCGGCCGGCCAACGCCGGCAACAACCGGCTGCCGGCGATTCTCGTCATCCACGAGAACCGCGGTCTCAACCCGCACATCGAGGACGTGGCGCGCCGCTTCGCGGTCGCCAACTTCATGGCGTTCGCGCCGGACGGGCTGACCTCTGTCGGCGGCTACCCGGGCAACGACGAGGCCGGCGGCCAGATGTTCGGCAAGGTCGATCGCGCGAAGATGGGCGAGGACCTCTACGCCGCGGCGGTGTGGCTGAAGAACCGTCCCGACTCGACCGGCCGCCTCGGCGTGACCGGCTTCTGCTTCGGCGGCGGCATCTCCAACCAGCTGGCCGTGCGCATGGGCGCCGACCTGGCCGCGGCCGCGCCGTTTTACGGCGGTGCGCCGCCGATTGCCGACGTGCCGAAGATCAAGGCGGCCGTGCTGGTCCACCACGGCTCGGAGGATGCGCGGCTCGTCGCCGCATGGCCCGAGTACGAGGCGGCGCTCAAGGCGGCCGGGGTCACCTACGAGGGCTACATCTACCCGAACGCCGTGCACGGCTTCAACAACGACGCCACGCCGGCGCGCTACAACAAGGAAGCCTCCGACCTGGCGATGTCGCGGACGATCGCCTGGTTCAACAAGCACGTGCGGGGCTAGGTGGCCGGTGGTCGATAGTCGGTGGTCGATAGTCGTTAGTCGTTCGTAGTTCGTAGTGTCCGCCTTCAGGCGGACCTGGGCGGCCGGTGGGATTCTCCTGCCGGTCGTTTTTCTTTGTTACGCTGGTAGAAGTGCCCACCAGCGATACCACGCTTCGTGAGCGGCTGCAGGCCGCGCTCGAGCTGCTCGAGGCGGTCGGCGCCGACCGCCGCGTCCTCGACGAGCTTTCCGAGGAGGAGAAGTCCCGCCTGCTGCGGGCCATCGACCTGGCCAACAACCCCGACGACCGGACGCGGCGGCGGCTGCTGAAGGCGACGCGCCGTGCCGAGCGGGTCGCCCGCATCTCGAAGGAAGACGAGGTGCTGCACGAGACCGGGATCCGCGCGCTGCGGCGGAAGCCGGTGTTCACGACGCCCAACGTCTTTCCGCCGGCGGATTTTCAGCCCCACGATGTGCATGGGCCGGATGAATCCGGCCCCCACGTACTGCACCGCGAGGCGATCGACGAGCGGCACTGCTACATCTGCAAGCAGCGCTACACGCAGATCCACCACTTCTACGACCAGCTCTGCCCGGCCTGCGCCGACTTCAACTACCGGAAGCGCGGCGAGCTCGCCGACCTGCGCGGCCGCGTGGCGCTGCTGACCGGGGCGCGCGTCAAGATCGGTTACCAGGCCAGCATCAAGCTGCTGCGCTGCGGCGCCAGCGTGATCGTGACGACGCGCTTCCCGCGCGACGCGGCGAAGCGCTACGCGCAGGAAGCGGACTTTGCCGACTGGCAGGATCGGCTCGAGATCTTCGGGCTCGATCTGCGGCACACGCCCAGTGTCGAGGCGTTCTGCAGCCACCTGCTGCACACCCGCGACCGGCTCGACGTCATCGTCAACAACGCCTGTCAGACGGTGCGCAGGCCGCCCGGTTTCTACGCCCACATGATGGAGGGTGAACAGGCGGCGTTGACGGAGATGCCGGACGAGATCCGCAGGCTGCTTGGCGGCTACGAGGGGTTGCGCGGCTATCACATGCTCCCGGAGGGGCGCTCGACCGACATCGAACTGGCGCGCCACGTCGACGACGTCACCGGCATTACGCACGCAGCGGAACTGTCGCAGGTGCCGCTGCTGCCCGAGGAGCTGCAGGCGCAACAGGGGCTCTTCCCGGCGGGGAAACTCGATCAGGATCTGCAGCAGATCGACCTGCGCGGCCGCAACTCCTGGCGGCTGCTGATGCACGAGGTGCCGACGGTGGAGCTGCTGGAGGTGCAGCTGGTGAACGCGGTGGCGCCGTTCATCCTCAACGCGCGGCTCAAGCCGCTCATGCTCCGCACCCCCGAGCGCGACAAGCACATCGTCAACGTCTCGGCGGTGGAGGGGCAGTTCTATCGGAACTTCAAGACGACAAAGCATCCGCACACGAACATGGCCAAGGCGGCGCTGAACATGATGACGCGCACCTCGGCCACCGACTACCACAACGACGGCATCCACATGAACAGCGTGGACACCGGGTGGGTGACCGACGAAGATCCGGTCGAGATCGCCGCGCGCAAGGTTGCCGACCACCGCTTCCACCCGCCGCTCGACATCGTCGACGGCGCAGCGCGGATCGTCGACCCGATCATCCACGGCTTCAATACCGGCGAGCACGTGTGGGGGAAGTTCCTGAAGGACTATCAGGAGACGGACTGGTAGGAGTTAGGAGTTAGGAGTTAGGAGTTGAGAATTTCGGTCGTGGTGCCGGCGTACAACGAGGAGCGGCTGCTGGGCGAGTCGCTGCGGCGAATTCGCGCGGCGGCCGCGGGGTTCGAGCGGCGCGGGTGGGCGTGGGAGTCGATCGTCTGCGACAACAACTCCAGCGACCGGACCGCGGAGATTGCGCGCGCGGCCGGCGCGACGGCGGTCTTCGAGCCGGTCAACCAGATTGCGCGGGCGCGGAATGCGGGCGCTGCGGTGGCCACCGGCTGGCGCGACATGCTGCGCATGGCATGGCGGTCGGTCCTCAGCCCGCGCCGGGCGTTGCGCAGCGCGGACGCCTGCTACGCCTGGTACGACGGGAGGCGCTGATGACATTCGAGCCGATTGGCGCCGTGCGGTCGCCATTTCAGTCGACCGACCAGATCCCGAAGGGCAAGGGCGCTGAGCACCACGCGGAAGGCGTGCTCGAGATCAGGCCGGAGCTGGAGCAGGGGCTGATGGACATCGAGGGGTTCTCGCACCTCTACGTCATCTGGGTCTTCGACCGCTCGGAAGGGCCCGAGCTGCTCGCCTGCCCGCCGAGCGACACGAAGCCGCACGGGGTCTTCGCCACCCGCTCCCCGCAGCGCCCGAACCCGATCGGGCTGACCGTCGTCCGGCTGCTGCGCCGCGAAGGGACGCGGCTCTTCGTCGCCGGCGTCGACATGCTGGACGGCACGCCGATCCTCGACATCAAGCCGTACCTCTCGAACGTGCCCGACCAGCTGAAACGCGGCTGGCTCGACGCCATCGGCGCGTAAACGCTCTTATTACAGGAGGCAGGAGGAGGGAGAACGACAACCTTGAAACCTCCTTTCTCCTTGCTCCTGCTAGATCCTCATCTTTCAATACCCGTATGGTGATCGCGGACGTGGCGCTGGCGCGGCGATTGGAACGCGCGGAGGCCGAGGCGAGCCGACGGTTCGTCGAGACGCGCGCTCGGCTGCAGCCGGACGTCGGGGCCACGTGGATGGAGGTCGCCGGCGCCTATGCGATGTTCGACGGCGCGCAGTCGCCGCTGACGCAGACGTTCGGCCTCGGGTTGTTCGACGAGGTCACCGACGATCACCTGGCAACCCTCGAATCCTTCTTCGAATCGCGCGGCGCCGCCGTGCATCACGAGGTCAGCCCCCTCGGGCCGATCGACCTGCAGGCGCGCCTCGCGAGGCGCGGCTACACGCCGGTCGAATTCACCTCCGTGCTCTACCAGGAACTGCCGCGGCGGCGAATCACGGGCTCGAGCGACGTCGCCGTCACACGCGTCTCGGACGCCGACGGCCAGCAGCGATGGGCGGCCACGGCCGCCGCCGGGTGGGCCGATGTCTCGGCGGATCTGGCCGACTTCATCGGCGGCATCGCCACCGTCAATGCGGCGGCACCCGGCACAGCCGCGTTCCTCGCCACGGTTGACGGGCTGGTCGCGGCGTCGGCGTTGTTGTGGATCCACGAGGGCGTCGCGTTGCTGGCCGGGGCGAGTACGGTCGCCGCCTCCCGCGGACGCGGCGCCCAGCGCGCGCTGCTCGACGCCAGGCTTGCGGCTGCCGCGGAGGCGGGATGCGAGCTGGCCATGATGGGCGCCGCCCCGGGGAGCGCATCGCAGCGCAATGCCGAGCGCGAAGGGTTCCGGGTCGCCTACACCCGCATGAAATGGCAACGACGGTAGTTCAGGCGCCGGGGGCCGTCTGGCTCAAGCGGTGGCTGACTCTCGACGAGCAGCGCCGGCTGGTGGCCGAGTGCCAGGCGCTGATGGACGGCCCCGGCGGCGGGTACGTCCCCACGGTGCGCGGCGGCGGGAAGATGCACGTGCGCATGCTCTGCCTGGGGCGCCACTGGAACGCGCGCACCTACACCTACGAAACGACCCGCGGCGACTTCGATCAGGCGCCGGTCGCGCCACTGCCGGCCGGGTGGGCCGGGCTCGCCTCACGGGCGGCGGCGGACGCCGGGTTCGCCTTCGAGCCGGACCTCTGCATCCTCAACCACTACCCGGCCGACGGCCGCATGGGGCTCCATCAGGACAAGGACGAAAGCGCGGCGTCGCTCGAGGCGGGGCTGCCGGTCGTCTCGATCTCCCTCGGCGACACGGCCCGGTTCCTCTTCGGCGGCACCCGGCGCCGCGACCCGGTCGACACCCTCTACCTGCAGTCGGGGGATGCCTTCGTCTTCGGTGGCCCGTCGCGGCTGCGCTATCACGGCGTGACCCGGATCGTCCCCCGCAGCGCGCCGCCGGAACTGCGCCTGGACGGCCGGTTCAACCTGACGTTCCGCCGCTACTGAGCGGCTCCCCAGAGGGGAAAAGTGAAAACTTTGATGTTCAGCCGCGATCATGTCGTGCGATGCTATAGGCCTCTTTGAAAGGAGAGCTGATGGCGAAGGCCAAGAAGAGTGCGAAGAGTGCGAAGGGCGCGAAGAAGAAGGCGACGAAGCGGGCCGCAAAGCCTGCCGCGCGCAAGGGTGCCAAGAAGAAGTCGGCGCGCAAGCCGAATGCGGCGTTCATGGCGCCGGTGAGCCCGAGCCCGGCGCTGGCGGAAGTGGTCGGCGCGAAGCCGATTCCGCGCACCGAGGTCACCAAGCGCCTCTGGGCTTACATCAAGAAGAACAAGCTCCAGGATCAGAAGAACAAGCGGATGATCAAGGCGGACGGGACGCTGAAGACGGTCTTCGGCGGCAAGTCCCAGGTGAACATGTTCGAGATGACCAAGCTGGTGAACAAGCACCTGAAGAAGTAGCAACACCGTCCCCCGTGGAGGAGCTCGATCTCTACGCCATGGTCGGCGAGGAGGGCTTTCATCGCCTCGTCGCCGGCTTCTATCGCCAGGTCCCGGCCGACGACATCCTCGGCCCGATGTATCCGGCCGACGACCTGGCGGGCGCCGAGCAACGGCTCCGCGACTTCCTCATCGGCCGCTTCGGCGGCCCCCCTCGCTACATCGAACAACGCGGCCACCCGCGGCTCCGCGCCCGCCACATGCCGTTTGCCGTCACCCCCGCCGCCCGCGACCGCTGGCTGCAGCTGATGACACGGTCGCTCGACGAGGCGCAGTTCCCGCCCGAGGCCGACGCCATGCTCCGCGAGTTTTTCGGCGCGGTGGCCACCATGCTGATCAACGCGCACCAGGAGTAGCCATGGCCACGGACCCGCTGCGCGAGCAGCTGGCGAAGCTGCTGGACTGGACCGAGGCCCACGCCGGCTTCGACCGTGCCGTCGCGGCCATGCCGGCCTCCCTGCAGGGCGCCGTCCCGCCCGGCTTCGAGCACTCGGCCTGGCAGATCCTCGAGCACCTGCGCATCGCCCAGGAAGACATCTACGACTTCAGCGTGAACGCCGGCTACACGGCGATGGTGTGGCCGGACGACTACTGGCCGGCGTCACCCGAGCCGCCCGGCGCGGAGGCATGGGAGGGCAGCGTGGCGGCGTACCGCGAGGATCGGGCGAAGCTCCAGGCGCTGGCCCGCAACGCGGATATCGATCTGCTCGCGCGCATCCCGCACGGCGACGGCCAGACCTACCTGCGCGAGATCCTGCTGGTGGCCGATCACGGCGCGTATCACGTCGGCCAGCTCGTCGCGCTGCGCAAGGCGCTCGGCTGCTGGCCTCAGGCGTGAGCGGCCAGGTCGTCCTGATCACCGGCGGCGCGCGCGGCATCGGCGCCGCCACCGCGCGGCTGGCGGCGTCCCGCGGCTGCCAGGTCATCGTCAATTTCCGGCAGGCTGCGGCCGCGGCGGACGCCGTCGTGCGGGACATCGAGTCCGCGGGCGGCACGGCCATCGCGCTGCAGGCCGACGTGGCCTCCGAGCCCGACATCGTGCGGCTGTTCGAGGAGGTCGATCGCCGCGTCGGCCGGCTCGACGCCCTCGTCAACAACGCCGGCATCGTCGATCGCCAGGGACGGCTGGTGGACCTCGACATGGCGCGGCTGCAGCGGGTCTTCACGACCAACGTCCATGGCGCGTTCCTCTGCGCGCGCGAAGCGGTGCGCCGCATGTCGACGGCCGCCGGCGGCCGAGGCGGTGCCATCGTCAACGTGTCGTCGATGGCCGCGAAGCTCGGGTCGCCGCACGAGTACGTGCACTACGCGGCGTCGAAAGCGGCGGTGGATACCATGACCATCGGCCTGGCGCGCGAGGTGGCCGCCGAGGGCATTCGCGTCAACGGCGTCAGGCCAGGGCCCATCCATACGACCATGCACGCGGACGGGGGAGAGCCGAACCGCATCGACCGCGTGAAGGGCGCGATCCCCTTGGGGCGCGGCGGGCAACCAGAGGAAGTTGCGCACGCCATCCTCTGGCTGCTGTCGGAGGAAGCGAGCTACGTCACCGGGGCGATTCTCGATGTATCGGGCGGCAGGTAACGGAGGCGGCGGAGGACACGGAGACAAGGGCACACACGGAGCAGCGGAGGAACGGAGATCAAATAGATTTCTTCAAAGTGAATCTCCGTTGCTCCGTTCCTCCGTGTGGCGTTTTTTCTCCGTGCGCTCCGTTACCTCCCCGGCATCTGGCAGGCGTACTCCATCCGCCGCAGGCGGCCGGGTGACGCCCGTTGCAGCTGGAAGCCGTCGGGGTCGTTATCGGGCGTGGTGTTGCCCAGCGGGCGCGTGTAGGCGATGGCGCCGTGGTACTGGTCGCGCGCCGAGTAGGTCGTCGTCGCGCACGACAGGTCGGTGTCGTACGACATGACGCTGTCGCGATAGGGCTGCGTGTGGCCGAACCCGAGGGCGTGCCCGACTTCGTGGGCGATGATGATGTTCGCCGGCAGGACGCCGCCGCACCCGCAGTTGCTCGCGTTGTAGATCCGCGCGAACCCGGTGCGCACCACCTCGTTGCTTCCCTGCAGCGCAATGCTGACGCCGCCAAAGCCGCAGAGGTCAGCGGCACTGCCCGCAGATCGGTTCGCCACCTCGATCTGAATGAATCCGGACTCCAGGCTCGCCACCGGCCGCGCGTCGGGCCGCGTCTGGATGGTGCCCGCCTGGATCCGGTTCCCCGTCACCGCCGAGACAAGTCCAGGGAGCAGTGAGACGATGCGGTTCACCGTGTCGGCGGGCACATCGGTCTCACTCGAGACGAAGTTGCCGGCGGCGTCCTGCACCGTGTACTTCGTGATGACGTAGAAATTCGGGTTCGACGGCCAGCGGATGACAAAGTCCGGGAAGACGCCCGCCTGGTCCTTGCCGCGCGCAAACCGGTCGAAGAAATCGAGATCGAACGGCGCGGCCGTCGAGATCAGGTCGATCGTGCTGCCGCGGTTTGCGTTGCCGGCGACGGTCGTCGTCCGCGTCAGGTGACCTGCCGCCGAGACCACGACGGGCGCCGCCGCGGTGCCGAGCAGGACGCTGAAGGCGCCGCTCCCGTCGGTGGTCGTCGTCGTGCTGCCGACGGTGACGGTGGCGCCGGCGACCGCGGCGGATCCGTTCTGCGTCGTGACGACGCGGCCGGCAAACGTGAATGTCGGCGTGCTCGGTGCAGTCGGTGGTGCGGTGGTCGGATCGAGGCTCAGGAACGCCGGGTCGCACGCCGACGCGAGGACCGCGCACGCAAGAACGCCGAGACACCTGCGGACGGCCGCCACCACCTCCACTATATTACGGGGCGATGGACGCATTGATAACGCAGCTGCTGGCGGTCGTGGACCAGGCCTACAACCGCCGGTCGTGGCACGGCACCAACCTGCGCGGCGCCGTGCGCGGTGTCACCCCGGAGGCGGCGGTCCGGCGACCGGCGCCGGGCAGGCACAACATCCAGGAACTGGTGGTGCACGCGGCCTACTGGAAGTACGCCGCGTGGCGCCGCCTGACCGGCTCGCAGCGCGGGTCGTTCGCGCTCGCCGGCTCGAACTTCTTCGCGCGGGACCGGGCCGACGCGGTACAGTGGCGCAGCGACGTGGCCCTGCTCGATCGCATGCACGCAGATCTCCGCGGGGCGATCGCCGCCACGCCCCGGTCCAGGCTGACGGCCCGGCTCGGCGCCGCCGGGGGGCCGGTGACGGTCCAGGGACTCATCACCGGCATCGCGGCGCATGACCTCTATCACGCGGGGCAGATTCAGTTGATTAAGACCCTGGCGAAGTAAGAAGTGGAAAAGTGGAAAAGTTGAAAAGTGGGTGCAGCGCGCTCGTGGCGGTTCTCGCTGCGGCGGTGAGTGCCTCTGCGCAGCAGGCGCTTCCGGCATCTGAGCACGTGGTCGGCGTTGGCAGCCTCACGCTGGTCGTCAGCGATGTCGAGCGGGCGCGCGCGTTCTATCGCGACACGCTCGGGTTGACGCTCCAGGAGGGGAGCGCCGGCGTGGCCGGGGGCGCGTTGTCGATCGCCTTCGTCGCACCGGCGGATGCCGACCGCAGGGCGGTGACCCGGGGGCTCCAGGATCCGGGCGCGGCGCGCGTCATCCTGACGGTGCGCGATCTCGATGCGGCGCTGATCCAGGCGCGGTTCAGCGGCGCGACCGTGCTGAGCGAAGGCGACGCGGCGGTGCCGCTGGTCGACGAGCCGGGTGTGTCGCGGGCGGTGCTGATCAAGGACCCGGACGGGTTCTTCGTGCAGATCATGCAGCGGGCGGTCGCTGTGGTTGGGGGTTCTTCCGGGACTGAAGTCCCGGGCTCCGCTGGCAACGTGATCGGCCTGACCGTGGGGCTGACCGTCGACGACATGGATCGCACCATGCGCGTGTTTCGCGACGCGCTCGGCTTCGACCTGAGACGCGATCCTGAAGACAACGACGATGCCCGGCTGGCGATGATGGGGGTGTTCACCGCCTTCTACCGCCGCGTCATCGCGACGGTGCCGGGGACGGCGCTGGCAATCGAACTGATCGAAGTGCACGGCCTCAGCCGGCGGCTGATCACGGCGCGGCCGCAGGACCCGGGGACCGCGATGCTGGGGCTCACCGTCGCCGACGTGAACCGCGCAGCGTCCGCCCTGACGGCGGCGAATGCCACGGTGGTCGCCGCGGACGGCGTTCCCGCGATTGTCGCCACGCCCGATCGATTCTTCCTCGCCCTTGGGCGGAACTAAAGGTCGCAGCTACGACAAAGAGGGCGGAACCAGGGTCCGCAGCGACGACGGTCCGGCAGCTACGACAGGCGGCCGACGAAGCCCCGCACCACCGGCACACGGCGGCCGGCAGCCGCGGCGGCCGCCTGTTCGGCGACCTCCGCATCGAGCGGCGCCAGTGTCTTGAGCATGTCGCCTTCCATCGCCGCTACGGGCACGCCGTCGCGATAGACGATGCGGTTGCCGGCCGCGGCGCGGATGCGGTCGCCGGGTGTGACGATGCCGGTGAGGTTGAGCGGATCGGCGGCGCTGATCGTGATGAGGGCGCCATCGGGCGCGCTGCGGCGGACTTCCCGCAGCCGCTCCACGGCCTCGGGCAGCGCAAACTGCTCGCCCGACATGCCGGCGACGAAGCGGCCGCCGCGAATCTCGCCGCGCGCCTCGAGCCGGCGGTAGATGCGCGCGAGGTCGCGCCAGGGCGCCGCCGACGGTTCGCGGGTGAGCAGCCTCCTGAAGATCACGCCGTAGCGGCGGAGCAACGCCCACGCGCAGGTCTCGAGGGCCGCGGTCTCGCCGCGCGGGTCCTGTCCGGACGCCGCCGCTGCCGACAGCGCGAACCAGCGGCCGGCAGAGGCGTACATCGGCGACGCGCCAATCAGCGCGCGCAAACCGGCAAAGCCGTCGGAGCTGACGAGCCCCGCAGCGACCAGGTCGGCCAGCGCGCTGCGCAGCTGGTCGTCGGTGAGGTTGCGGGCCGCGGCAATCTCATGAGCGAACGACGCCCCGCGCGTCCGCAGATGTGTGAGAACAGGTGAGCCGGTCTCCCCGTAGCGCGCTTCGAGCGCGGAGGCGGAGCCCGACAACCACGCATCCGCATGCTCGCGCAGGAACAGGGCGATCGGCGTCGCGCCGACGACCTGCGTCGGGCCGCTCGACAGGCGCGCCCAGCCGACGCTGCCCGTGAGGCACAGCATGTCGAGCGCTGACGGTTCGTAGCGCCCGACGCGCGCGGCGAGCACGTCCTTCTCCCAGGCCCGGGCCGGCAGCTCGAGGCCGTCGAGCTGCGCGAGCACTGCCCGGAGCCCGTCGGGACCGGCCAGCTGCGACGCCGGCTCGACGTGCTGCCACGTGAACAGGAACCGCATGAAGTCGGCGGCGCTGACCGGCGCAATCTCGGCGCGCAGGCGGTTCAGCGTGTACCGGTGGATGCGGGCGAGCAGCCGTCGATCGCACCACTCCAGCGCCCGGGTCTCCGGCGTGAAGTGTCCGCGCAGCACGACGCCCTCGCCCTCGAGCGCCAGCAGCGCCGCGTCGACGGCCGCTTCGTCGACGCCGAGCGACGCGGCGAGCGCGGCAGCGGTTACCGGGCCAAGCAGCGTCATCCGCCCGCGCACCATTTCCACCAGCGCTGCGTCGCGTGTCCATGTACGGGCCGCGCGCCCGACGGGGGCGCCGATGGGCGGATCGAGCGGCGCATCCGGGTGGACTGCGCGCGCCTCGGGAATCCGTTCGGCCGCGACGATCAGGGCGCCGCCAACGGTCGTTGCGCGACCGGATGCGGCAAGCGCCGCCAGCTGCCCCGCGTCGACCTCGTCGGCCACGTGCAGGAAGCCCGCGGTCAGCAGGACGTCGTGCAGTTCCTCGGCGTCGCGCGGGTCGGGACGCTGCTCGTCGCGCACGCGCGCGATGGCCGCGGCGTCGAGCGCGCCGACATCGCCTCCGGGGGCGCCTGCCCGGCGCATCTGCACCGCCTGCGTCCGCCGCTCCTCCAGCGGCGCATCGTCGAGGAATGCGTATGGGCGGGCGTTGAGCACCTCGTGGGCAAACGCCGACGGCTCCGGCGTGTCGCGCGCCACGCAGCGCAGCTCGCCGCGGTGGATGCGCTCGAGGACGGCGACGAGGCCGTCCAGATCCATCGCTTCCTCCAGGCAGTCGCGCACCGTCTGGTTGACCAGCGGATGGTCCGGCAGCTCGCGGTCGCCGGGGATGTTCTCGAGGCAGGCAGCGCCGTCGGGAAACACGGCGGCCATCAGGTCGTCGGCCTGCATGCGCTGCAGCTGCGGCGCCACCTTCCGGCCGCCGCGGTAGCGCGGCACCGCGAGCGAGATGGTAGCGTTCCAGCGCCACCGTGTCTGGAACACCGGCGCGTCGAGGAACGCCTGCACCAGGATGTCGCGCACCGTGGCCGGGTGCAGGTAGCGGAAGACGTCGGCCAGCGGGAACGAGTGCTGCGGGCCGAGCGACAGCAGCATGGCGTCTTCGGTGGCGGCGGCCTGCAGCTCGAAGTTGAACTGGCGGCAGAAGCGCTTGCGCAGCGCCAGCGCCCAGGCGCGGTTGATGCGGCTGCCGAAGGGCGCGTGCAGCACCAACTGCATGCCGCCCGACTCGTCGAAGAAGCGTTCGAGAATGAGCGTCTCCTGCGTCGGGATGGCCCCGAGCACGCCGCGGCCGGCCGCGAGGTACTCGGCCGTCTGCCCGGCGCCGCCGGCGCAGAGGCCGGTCTCGTTCTCCAGCCATTGCGCAAGATCCGGCCCATCGAGCAGCGCGTCGGCGTCGCGGCGCAGGTCAGACACCGCGCGGGAGAGCTCATCGCTGCGCGCCGGCGCTTCGCCGAACCAGAACGGGATGCTTGGCGGCGCCCCCTCGGCGTCGGCCACGCGCACCGTGCCGGCGGTGACCTGCAGCACCCGCCACGACGCGTTGCCCAGCTGGAACACGTCGCCCGCCATGCTCTCGATGGCGAAGTCCTCGTTCAGCGTGCCGATGAACGTCTCGCCAGGCTCCAGCAGCACGCGGTAATCGGCGACCTCAGGAATGGCGCCGCCGGACGTGAGCGCCAGCAGCCGCGAGGCGCGGCGGCCGCGCAGGACCTGGTGCACCTCGTCGCGATGCACCAGCGCGGCCCGACGCGTCCGCTGCGTCGAGAAGCCTTCGGCGAGCATGGCGACCACCTGGTCGAAGTCCTTGCGCGCCAGGTCCCGATAGGGCCATGCCCGGCGCGCCAGCGCACACAGGTCGTTCTCGCCGTACTCGGCGCACGCCACCTCCGCGGTGATCTGCTGCGCCAGCACGTCGAGCGGCGCCTCGTGCGCGACGATGCGGTCCAGGTCGCCGCGGCGGACCGCGCGCAGCAGCGCGGCGCATTCGAGCAGGTCGTCGCGCGACACCGGCAACAGCCGTCCTTTCGGCACGCCGCTGACGGTGTGGCCGGAGCGGCCGACGCGCTGCAGGAACGTGGCGATGCGGTGCGGCGAGCCGATCTGGCAGACCAGGTCGACGTGGCCGATGTCGATACCCAGCTCGAGCGATGCCGTGGCCACGAGCGCCTTCAACGCACCGGTCTTGAGCCGGTGCTCGGCGTCGAGGCGCGTCTCCTTCGAGAGGCTCCCGTGGTGCGCGGTGACCGCGTCCTCGCCCAGGCGCTCGCTCAGCTCTCGTGCCAGTCGTTCGGCGAGCCGCCGCGTATTCACGAACACCAGCGTCGTCTTGTGCTCGGTGATGAGGCGGGTGAGCGTGTCGTAATACTCCTGCCACACCTCGTGCGCCATCACCGCTTCGAGCGGTGAGCGCGGGATCTCGATGCCGAGGTCGAGTTGACGCCGGTGCCCCTCGTCGACGATGGCGCAGGCGCCGCGCTGCGGATCGTTGCCGACGAGATAGCGGGCGACTTCCTCGACCGGCTTCTGGGTGGCAGAAAGTCCCAGGCGCAGCAACGGGCGCTCGGCCACCTGCTGCAGCCGTTCGAGTGTCAGCGCGAGGTGGGCGCCGCGCCGCGTGCCGATCACGGCGTGAATTTCGTCGACGATGACCGTGCGCACGGTGCGAAGCATCTGCCGGCTGCGCTCGGAGGTCACGAGCAGGTAGAGCGACTCGGGCGTGGTGACCAGGATGTGCGGCGGCGTGCGCAGCATCGCGCTGCGCTCCGACGAGGTCGTATCGCCGGTCCGGACCGCGGCCGTGATGCGCGGCGGCTCGAGCCCCGCAGCTTCGGCCAGCTCACGGATGCCGCGCCGCGGTTCTGCCAGGTTCTTGTGGATGTCGGCGCTCAGCGCCTTCAGCGGCGAGACGTAGACGACGCGGACCTCGTCCGGGAGCGGGTGGCACGCCGCTTCGTGCACGAGGTCGTCGATCGCCGTGAGAAACGCCGCGAGCGTCTTGCCGGATCCCGTGGGCGCGGCAATCAGCGTGTGGCGCCCATCGCGGACCGCGGCCCAGCCCTTCTGCTGCGCAGGCGTCGGGTCGCCAAGGCGTTCGCTAAACCAGCGCGCGACGAGCGGGTGAAAACCAGAGAGAGGCATGTGGAGCTGGGCCGTGCCGGAGGTGGAACGATCTTAGCGTATCGCGCGGCATGGCTAAGTACGGGAAGAAGGCCGGCCAGAAGGTCGAACGGGCGATGCGCGAACGGAAGCGCGGCACGCTGAAGAGCAGTTCGGGCCGCAAGGTCAAGAGCCGCAAGCAGGCGATCGCCATCGGCCTGAGCGAGGCGCGCCGCGCCGGCGGCAAGGTGCCGAAGCGGAAGTCGACGGGGACGAAGGAGAAGACGGCGAAGAAGCGCTAGCTTCCGCCTGAAGGCGGAAGCCACCGCGGCAGGCGGAAGCCACGACCTCAGCGCGTGGCGAGTGTGGCGGGTGCGTCGTTGCCGCAGTTCAGGAACCGCGACGTCGCCAGCCATTCCGGATCGGGGTAGTAGGAGAAGATCACGCCGCCACCCTGGATGGTGTCGATCAGCTCCTTCGCCACGGCCGTTCGCAGCGCCGGGCATCCCCAGCTGCGGCCGATGCGCCCCTGGGTCCGCGCGAACGCGTCGCTCACGTACGCCGCGCCGTGCACGACGATGGCGCGCTCGCGGGCGTGGGCGTTGAAGCCCGGCTCCAGGCCGTCGAGGCGCAGCGAGTAGCCGTTGCTGCCGACATACGTGTGGTCGGTGCGGAACAGGCCGATGCTCGACTGCCGGCTGTTCAGCGTGTCCGAGAAATGGCGGGCCATGTTCTCGCCGGTATTGCGCCCGTGCGCGACCAGCTCGCGGAACAGCAGCTTGCCGGTGGCCATGTCGAACACCCACAGCCGCGGCTCGGTCGACGGCTTCGAGTAGTCGATGATCGTCAACGTCGGCGGCGCCTCGAGGTCGCCGCTGCGCACGCCGCACTGCACGGCCGTCAGCGCCAGGCGCAGGATGTCCGGGTCCAGGCCATCAGCCGGTGCGAGGGTGCGGGGGTGCGAGGGTGCGACGGTGCCGTTCGACGCGCCGAGCGTCGCCGGGCACACCAGGAGAACCGCGGCCAGGAGGTACTTGAACAAGAACTCCCATTGTCGGGCACCATCGGCCGTTTCTCAAGTAGCCTAGGCGCGATGAACCCGTTCGAGGTCGTCCTGGTGACGGTCGCAGCGCTGCTGCCGATCGTCAACCCGCTCGGCGGGGCGCCGATTTTTCTCGCCATGTCGGCCGATCTCCCGCCTGAGGCGCGGCACCGGCTGGCGACCGTGGTGGCGCGCAATGCCTTCCTGATGCTGGTCGCCGCCATGCTCATCGGTTCGTATGTCCTGCAGTTTTTCGGGATCTCGCTCGCCATCGTCCGGGTGGCGGGCGGCCTGGTGCTGCTGGTCGCCGGATGGAAGCTCCTCCATTCCGGACAGGTCGAGCCCGAGGGGCCGCCAGTCGTTGAGGCGTGGGAACGCGAGGTGGGGCGCCGCGGGTTCTGTCCGATTGCGTTTCCGCTGTCGGTCGGTCCCGGGTCGATCTCGATTGCCATCACGCTTGGCGCGAGAACAGCCGGGCCACTGGCGAACACGGCCATGACGCTCGTCGCCAACATCGTCGGCAGCGCCATCATCGCCCTCTGCGTGTACCTCTGCTACCGCTACGCGTCGAAGCTGATCGCGTGGCTTGGCGAAACCGGGACCAACGTGTTCCTGCGGCTGTCGGCGTTCATCACGCTGTGCATTGGCGTCAACATCCTGTGGGGCGGGATTGCCAGCCTGATCGAGACCCTGCGATAGGATCCCGCGCAGATGAGACGCAACCGAATCGTGATGCCCGTGGCGCTGCTGGTCGTCGGCCTGGCCGGCGTGATGCGCTTCCTTCCGAACGTTCGTACCGTCGATGCCGTCGGCCTGGTCGCCTGCGGCGCGCTGATCGGCGTGTCGCTGCTGCGCCTCGCGATGGCCGCCCGCCGCTAACAATTCCGTAATGGGGTCGGGAGTCATTTCTTGAGGACACTCGCGACCCGGGTCGCCGCCGACCCCGATGTCCCGGCCCTGGCCGCCCTGATCAACCGGGCGTATCGCGTCGAAGCGTTTTTTGCGTACGGCGAGCGCACGAGCGAGGCCGACGTTCGGGCGCGCATGGCGCGGCCGGGCGCCGCGTATCTCCTGCTCGAAGACGAGGGCCAGCTGGCCGGCGCGGTGTTCGTGCAGGTGGCCGGCGACCGCGGCTTCTTCGCGATGCTGGCGGTTGATCCGGATCGGCAGCAGCAAGGGCTCGGGCGCCGGCTGATCGAGGCGGTGGAGGCGCACTGCCGTGCCGCCGGCTGCCGCCACCTGGAGATGGACATGCTCAGCGTCCGCAAGGAACTGCCCGCCTTCTACGCGCGATTCGGCTTCGAGCCGTACGGCACCGCGCCGTTCGACGAGCCGTCGAAGTTGAGCGAGCCGATCCACTACGTGCTGATGCGAAAGGCCTTGTGTGTCGTGGCGGTCGTGGCGCTCGGCCTCGCAGCGTGCCGGAATGCGCCGCGTGAGGACCCCGCTGTGGAGCCGCAGGGAGATCCGTGGGTCGAGGCGCAGTCGCGCGGTATTGACTTCCGGGCGATCGGTAACGAGCCGGGGTGGTACCTGGAGGTGGATGACCAGCGCTCGCTGCACCTGGTCTACGCCTACGGTGAACAGCAGGCGACGCTGCCCGCGGTGCAGCCGGTTGTCGAGGGCGATGTCACGACCTTCGAGTCGAGCGCCGATGGCCGCGCCCTGCGCGCGGTCGTCACGCCGGGGCCATGCAGCGACGGGATGAGCGACCTGACGTATCCACTCACCGTGACCGTCACCCTCGACGCGATGGAACTGCGCGGCTGCGGGCGCTGGCTGCGATGACGACGGCGCCCTATGGCACGTGGCGTTCGCCGATCACGGCAGCCGTCGTCGCCGCGCAGGGACTGCGTCTCGGATTCGTGGCGATCGACGGCAACGACCTCTATTGGATCGAGGGGCGGCCGAACGAGGCCGGACGCAATGTGCTGGTGCGGCGATCGATAGATGGTGCCATCGCCGATATCACCCCGGCCCCCTTCAACGTACGCAGCCGGGTACACGAGTACGGCGGCGGAGCCTACGTCGTCCGCAACGGGGTCGTCTACTTTTCGAACTTCAGCGATCAGAGGATTTATCAGGTCCGCTTGAAGGCGGACACTACGGAACCTACTGCGCTCACGCCGGAGGGCGCGTGGTTCTATGCGGACTTCGAGGTCGACGCGCGGCGCCAGCAGCTGATTTGCGTTCGCGAAGATCACACGGTTGACGGACGCGAGCCGGAGAACGCACTCGTGTCGGTGTCGACCGACGACGGCGCGGTCAGGGTGATCGCCTCGGGTTATGACTTCTACTCCACGCCGCGTCTCGCTCCCGACGGCGCGCGCCTCTGCTGGCTCTGCTGGCGCCACCCGAACATGCCATGGGACGGCACCGAGCTGTGGGTGGCCGATGTCGCGCCGGACGGCTCACTGGAGAACCAGAGGCACGTCGCCGGCGGGCCTGCCGAGTCGATTTACCAGCCCGGGTGGGGGAGCGACGGCTCGCTCTACTACGCGAGCGACCGCAGCGGCTGGTGGCACATCTACGCCGACGGCGATCGGCTCATCACCAGCGATCCGGCGCTTCGCGAGGTCGAGTTCGGGCGGCCGCAGTGGACCTTCGGTACCGCCACATGGGCATTCGCGGATCGCGAAACGATGGTCGTGGCGTACGCGCGCGGCGGACGATGGCTGCTCGGCGCGCTCGACGTGACCTCGGGCCGCATGCGCCCGCTGGCGAGCGGACTCGAGCCGGGCGAGTGGCTGGCCGTCAACGGTGCCACCGCGCTGATGGTTGCCGGCTCGCCGTCACATCCGCCGTCGGTCGCGAGGGTCGACGTCGCCAGCGGCACCGCGACCGTCGTCCGCTCCTCATCGTCAGCCACGATCGACCCCGGCTATCTTTCCGAGCCCGAGGCGATCGAGTTCCCAACCGACCGCGGCGTGACCGCCCACGCGTTCTATTACCCGCCGCGCAATCGCGACGTCGAACCGCCCGCTGACGAGCGCCCGCCGCTCATCGTGATCAGCCACGGCGGCCCGACGACGGCGGCCAAGACGATGCTGGAGCTGGCCATCCAGTTCTGGACCAGCCGCGGCATCGGCGTGGTCGATGTGAATTACGGCGGCAGTTCCGGTTACGGGCGCGCGTATCGGCAGCGGCTGAACGGACAGTGGGGCATTGTGGACGTCGCCGACTGCGTAAACGCGGCGACGCACCTCGTCTCGCTCGGCAAGGCGGATGCGCGCCGGCTCGCCATCCGCGGCGGCAGCGCCGGCGGCTACACGACACTGGCGGCGCTCACGTTCCACCCCGGCGTCTTCGGCGCGGGCGCCAGCTACTACGGCATCAGCGACATCGAGGTGCTGGCGCAGGACACGCACAAGTTCGAGTCGCGCTATCTCGACACGCTCGTCGGGCCGTATCCCGAGGCGCGCGACGTGTACCGGGCGCGATCGCCGATTCATTTCGTCGATCGGCTGGCGAGCCCGCTGATCCTGCTGCAGGGACTCGAGGACAAGGTGGTGCCGCCGAACCAGGCGCAGATGATGGCGGACGCCGTGCGCGCCAAGGGGCTGCCGGTGAAGCTGCTGCTGTTCGAGGGCGAGCAGCACGGCTTCCGGCGCGCCGAGACGATCGTCCGGAGCCTGGAGGCGGAGTTGTCGTTTTACGGCGAGGTGTTCGGGTTCACGCCGGTGTGATTTCTTCGAAAGTGTAGGTTGATTTGGCCGACCAGACGTTTATGTCTGGCTGTCGGGCTGGCCGCCAAAGACCAAACTACGCAAAAACGCTCAGGAAAATGCAGGAATCGCCGGCACGCGGCAACGGCCGCGGTTGGCCTCCCGCTTGCTCTCGAGAATGGCTACTCCACGCGTCTCGCAAACGCGTTTCTCTCCTCCAACGGGCGGCCGGCTGGCGGGGCGTTCCCGCCAGCCGGTTGTTCTCTCCAGCTCCCTACGCGCTGAGGCCGTCGTTGCGCCGCAGCAGGTCGCGCATCCACCACTCGTGCTTTTCGTGCACCTGCACGGTCTTCGAGTAGATGTCGACCGTTCCCGGGTCGTCATGCTCGTCGGCCAGGCGCGCGCCCTGGCGCAGCTCGGCAATCACCAGCAGCAGGTTGCGGTCGGCTTCCTCGAGCATCTCGCGCACGTCGCCGTGCGGCGCGGCGACGGTCACCGAGGCGATGTCCGCCGCCTCGAGAATATGCGCGGGCGGGTCCTGGCCGATCATGCGGACGCGCTCGGCGAGCTCATCGACGGTGTGCAGCACCTCGTGGGCGAGCTCATCGAACAGCTTGTGCAGGTCGCGGAACAGCGGGCCGTAGACCTGCCAGTGATAGTGCTTGTAGTTGCCGTAGAGCACGATCGCGTTCGCCGCCTGGCGCCGCAGATGCTGGACCAGCGGGTTATCGGGCTGGTTGTCCTTCGACACGGCCGCAACGGCCTGCCGGTCGGTCTTCTGGGTCGGGGTTGCAGTAGCCATACGGCAAAGGCGTGCAAACGGTGCGCCTTTGGCGATAGGATTCGCGGCGCAGGAGGCGCCCATGCGCACCATTCGCGTTCTGTCGCTCTTTTCCCTGGCGGCCGCGGCTCTCATCGTGCTCGCGGTCACGGTATCCCGGCCGAGCGCCCAGGGTGGCGCCGCGGTCCAGGTCGACGCCGACGACATCGGCGGACGCGTCTCGGGGCCGAACGGACCCGAGGCCGGCGTGTGGGTCATCGCCGAAACGCGCGATCTTCCCACGCGCTACATCAAGACCGTCGTCACCGACGATCAGGGGCGCTACGTCATCCCCGATCTGCCGAAAGCCACTTACCAGGTATTCGTGCGCGGCTATGGCCTGGTCGACTCGCCGCGCGTGACGGCGGCGCCCGGGGCGCAGCTCAACCTGACCGCTGTTCCGGCGCCGACGCCGCAGGCGGCCGCGCAGATCTACCCGGCGAGCTACTGGTACTCGCTGGCGGAGGTCCCGGCCAGGAGCGAGTTCCCGGGCACCGGCGCCGAGGGCAACGGCATCAACCCGAACATCCGGACGCAGGAGGAGTTCATCCGGCTGATGAAGACCGACAGCTGCGAGGCGTGCCATCAGCTCGGCAGCCGCGGCACGCGCGAAATCCCGTCGCTGTTTGCCGGCATGCGCTCGGTGGACGCGTGGGAGCGCCGGATCCGGTCAGGCCAGGCCGGCGGCGCCATGCGCAACGGCATCAACAACATGGGGCCGCGGGCGCTGCGCGTGCTGGCCGACTGGACCGATCGCATCAAGGCCGGTGAAGTGCCGCCGGCGCCGCCGCGGCCGCAGGGGCAGGAGCGCAACGTCGTCATCACGCAGTGGGACTGGGCCGACCCGACCGCCTACCTGCATGACGAGGTCGCGACCGACAAGCGCAACCCCACCGTCAACGCGCGCGGGCCGCTCTTCGGCGCCCTCGAGCAGAGCCACGACTACCTGCCGGTGCTCGACCCGGTGAACCACACGGCGTCTCGCGTCGCCATCAACCCGCGCGATCCGAACACGAACATCGCCTCGCCGATGACCGGGTTCGACGCGTCGGCGTACTGGGGGGAGCAGCCGATCTGGGACAGCAAGACCAACGTGCACAACCCGATGATGGACCACCGCGGACGCGTGTGGGTCACGGCGCGCGTGCGCCCGAACCAGACGTCGGCGTTCTGCCGCGAGGGATCCGACCACCCGTCCGCGAAGGTCTTCCCGATCAACCAGTCGGGACGACAGCTGGCGATGTACGACCCGGCGTCGAAGCAGATGACGACGATCGACACCTGCTTCGGGACCCACCACCTCTTCTTCGCCGAGGACACCAACAACACGCTGTGGACGAGCAGCGGCGGTGGCGGCGGCGTCGTCGGCTGGCTGAACACGCGGATGTTCGACGAGACGAAGGACGAGGTCCGCTCGCAGGGGTGGACGCCGCTCATCCTCGACACCAATGGCAACGGCCGCCGCGACGCGTGGGTGGAGCCGGACCAGCCGGTCGATCCGACGAAGGACAAGCGGGTGAACCTGGCCTTCTACGGCGTGATGCCGAGCCCCGACGGCTCGGTGTGGGGCACCGCGCTCGGCTTCCCGGGCCAGGTCGTCCGGCTGGTGCCGGGCGCCGATCCGACAAACACGGCGATTGCCGAGGTCTTCGAGCTGCCGTTCGGCAACGCGCGCGCCGACGTGCAGGGCTTCTCGCCGCGCGGCATGGACGTGGATCGCAACGGCGTCGTCTGGGCGGTGCTGGCGAGCGGGCACCTGGCCAGCTTCGATCGCACGCTCTGTCGCGGTCCGCTCAACGGCCCGCAGGCCACCGGGCAGCACTGCCCGGAAGGGTGGCGCTTCTACCAGTCGCCCGGGCCGCAATTCAAGGGTGTGGATTCCCCGGGCAGCGCCGACTCGCACTACTACAACTGGGTGGACCAGTTCGACACGTTCGGCATGGGGCGCAACACGCCGATTGCCACCGGCAACGGCTCCGACGCGCTGCTGGCGCTGAACCCGTCGAACGGGCAGTGGACCGTGCTGCGCGTGCCGTATCCGAGCGGCTTCTTCGCCAAGGGGATGGACGGCCGCATCGACGATCCGCGCGCCGGCTGGAAGGGCAAGGGACTCTGGTCGACGTGGGCGACGCGCACGCCGTTCCATACGGAAGGCGGGAAGGAGAACACCAGCAAGGTGGTGCACTTCCAGCTGCGGCCCGATCCGCTGGCGCGATGAACCACTACCTGCTGCTGTACGACTACGTCGCCGATTACCTGGTGCGCCGCGCGGAGTTCCGCGCGGCGCACGTGGCCCACGCCCGCGCGTCGAGCGCGCGCGGTGAGCTGGTCCTCGGCGGCGCGTTCGCCGACGAACCTCCGGGCGCGGTCGTGCTGTTCACCGCCGCATCGCCGCAGGTCGTCGAGGACTTCGCGCGCACCGATCCCTACGTCCTCAACGGGCTCGTGACCCACTGGCGGGTGCGCGAGTGGGTCACGGTGGTGGGGAAGGACGCCGCGAAGCCTATCTCCTGACCCCCGAGTACTCGAGCATCTGCGTCGTCAGGTCGAGCGGGTACGAGATGGTCACGTCGGTGATCGTCCCGTTCGTGTCCGTCACCGGCGTCAGCTTCGGCATCACGAACCCGCTGTACGACGGCAGGTTCAGCGCGTCGACGCGGCGCACGATCTCGTCGCGCAGCGACGGGTCGAAGTGGATGCCGTAGTCGTCGAACAGCTTCTTGGCCGCGGCGTAGTCGCCCTCGCTCTTGATTCGCTGGACCTCGCCGAGCAGCCGGCCGACGCCTGCGCGGAACGCCGCCGCATCGACCATCGCCAGGTAGGTCTTGCCGTCGCGCGTCCGCTGCTCAATCGCTTTCGTGTTGGCCATCAGCCAGCGCACGACCATCTGCCGGTTGCGCATGTGGTCTTCCTCGATCTGCGTCCCCTCGCGCACCCGCCGCAGCTGGACGATGGCGTTGCGCGTGTAGGCCTCGTACTCGGCGCGGATCATGTCCTCGTGATCGGCCGCCGGGATGATGCCGAGCTCGACGAGCTTGGGATCGGCGATGAAGTAGAGGCCGACCAGGTCGGCGCGCCCTTCCTCGAGCGCCGAGAAGTACTCCTTGATCAACGCCTGCGGCGTGCCGGCGACGCCGTCGGCCATGCGCCCCGACGCGTGCCCAATCACTTCGTGCATGTCGGTCGTCAGCTCGCCGGCGAACTCGGCAAAGCGCGCCGCGCGATCCGCTTCCGCCTGGTCCCAGGAGAACTCCCCCCGCGTCCCGCCGGACGCCGAGCGCGCGTACGCCTCGTTCACGTTGGAGAGCGCCACCGACTTGCTGCCGTACTGCTCGCGGATCTTCTGGTCGTTCGGCAGGTTGATGCCGATCGGCGTCACCGGGCCCGAGTCGCCGGTCTCGATGACGACGTCGATGGCGTTGGCGACGATCCCCTGCACGTCGGCCTTGCGGTACTTCGGGTCCCACGGCATGCGGTCCTCGAACCACTGCGCGTTGTCGGCCAGCGTGCGGATGCGCTGCGTTTTCTCCTGGTTCACGTAGAAGACCAGCCCCTCCCAGGAGCCTTTCACGCCGCGCGCGTCGAGATACACCTCGATGAAGCCGTTGATGGTGTCCACCGGGGACTGCTTGTCCTGCACCCACGCGATGTCATATTTCGCGCGGTCGGCGTCCTCGCCCGTGCGATACCACTGGACCAGCGCCCGCAGCGCGTTGGCCATCGGCTCGGATGCAAACGGGATGGCCGCCTCGAGGTGCCTGACGATCTCGCGGATCTGCGCGTCGTAACGGCCGCCGACCTTGTAGACCTCCTCGACCAGCCGGCCGTCCTGCTTCACGAGGCGGGAGTTCAACCCGTACCGCTCGGTGAAGCCGCGCAGGTCGGCCATCGTCACGCCCGAGTAGAGGTTGTTCGCGCTCGCCGACAGGATGTCCCTGCCCGGGCCCGGCGTCTTGTTGGTGACGATCGGATCGACGGTGGCGTCCAAGAACATCGGCTGCAGCCGCGCGAGCTTGGCGTCGAGCGTCTCGCCGTCGCGCAGCTCGAACCGGGCGCCGGCCTGCTGCGCCGCGCGCGCCGCGGCGGCGAATGCCTCGGGCGTCAGCTTCAGCACGAACTTCCGCGCGGTCAGGTTGTTGTAGGGGCCGTTGTTCAGCCAGAAGAGCTTCGTGTAGCGCTGAATCTCCGCCAGCGCGGCGGCGTCCACCCCGCCGGGATTGGCGATGATCTGCTCGATGACGCCGCGCATTTCGAGCGCGTCGCGATGCTTCTGGTCGATGAAGATGTCGCGCCCGGCGAGCGCCGCGTTGTACAGATGCCAGATCAGCGTCTTCTCGCGCACCGGCAGCGACGAGAAACCGTCGGCATAGAGCTGGACGATCGCCGCATCGTCGACCTGCTCCAGCAGGTACTTGCGCTCTTCGGTCGCCCCCGTGGCGGCCGGGGCGGTCGATGCCGCCGGTTCCTGGCGCGAGCAGCCGGCGATTATCATCACGACGAACCCGAGGGTGAAGATCTTCTTGGTCATGCGTCTCCTCGTGACCCTAGCTTAGCCGAGCCCGGCACCAGCTCAACAATTCCGGGCCATTACAATCTCCGAATCCGTGGCGCTTACCCATTCCTACGAGGCGGCCCGGCGCCTCGCCGCCATCGTGTCCTCGTCCGACGATGCCATCGTCAGCAAGGATCTCAATGGCGTCGTGCAGTCGTGGAACGCCGCGGCAGAGCGGCTGTTCGGCTACACCGAGGCCGAGATGATCGGCCAGCCCATTCGCCGCATCATTCCCGCCGACCGGCAGCACGAGGAAGACCACGTGCTCCGCCAGATACGCAGCGGCGCCCGGGTCCACCATTTCGAGACGATCCGGCAGCGCAAGGACGGGAGCCTTTTTCCCGTGTCGCTGACGATCTCGCCGATCTTCGCCGAGGACGGGACGATCGTCGGCGCGTCGAAGATCGCGCGCGACATCACCGAGCGGCGGCGGGCCGAAGCCGAGCTGTTACGGCTCGAATCGGAACGCGCCGACCTCCAGCGCCGCCTCCTGGCGCTCGTGGCGGCCTCGCAGGAGGTCGTCGGGCGCATCGAAACGCGCGAGGTGATGGAGGCCACGCTGTCGCTCGCCCGCGACCTGGTCGGCGCCGACGCCTATGTCATCTGGCGCCGCCACGCCGATACCGGCTGGGTGCTCGAGGCCGAGTCGGGCCTCTCCGCTTCGTTCGAGCACGTCGTGCCGTCGCTGCCGCACATGGAATTACTCCTCGCGGCGCCCCTCATCGTCCCCGACCTCCTCACCGACGACCGGGTGGCGGCGCGCCGCGAGGCGCTGGCGCGCGAAGGCATCGCCTCGATGCTGGTGATCCCGTTGAGGATGTCCGGCGAGGCGAGCGGCACGCTCGTGTTCTACTACCGCCGACGGCACGACTTCTCGGATGTCGAAGTCCAGACCGCGTCGGCGCTCGGAAGCCTGGCGGCCGCGGGCATCCGCACCGCGGAACTCTACGAGCACGAACGGCAGGCGCAGGAGGACGCGCGCCAGGCGAACCTGATCAAGGACCAGTTCCTGGCGACGTTGTCACACGAACTGCGGACGCCGCTGAACGCGATTCTCGGCTACACGCGGATGCTGCTGAACGGGACCATCCCTCCAGAGCGCCAGCAGCGCGGGCTCGAGGTGATCTCGCGCAACGGCACCGCGCTGGCGCAGATTGTCGAGGACGTGCTCGACGTCTCGCGCATCGTCACCGGCAAGCTGGGGGTGAAGCTGGCGCCGCTCGATCTGGCGCCGCTGGTGCAGCACGCCACCGAAACGGTGCTGCCGATGGCGGCGGACAAGGCGGTGCACGTCTCCACCGTCGTGCCCGAGGCGCCGGTGCCGATCCAGGGGGACGCGAACCGCCTGCAGCAGGTGGTGTGGAACCTGGTGACGAATGCCGTGAAGTTCACCCCGCCGGACGGCACGGTGACGGTGGCGCTCGCCGCGAGCGACCAGACCGCGCGCCTCACGGTGACCGACACGGGCGCCGGCATCCCGTCCGCGTTCCTCACGCTGATCTTCGAGCCGTTCCGTCAGGCGGACACGCGGCCGACGCGGGAGGTCGGCGGCCTGGGCCTCGGGCTGGCGATTACCCGCCGGCTGGTGGAGCTGCACGGCGGCACGATCAGCGCGACCAGCGACGGCGAGGGCAAGGGGTCCTGTTTCGAAGTACTCTTGCCGCTCGGAGGGTGACTGTGAATTCACAATTCAAAATTCAAGATTCAAAATTGATTTGGGTGCTGGGGGCGTTTGTGCTCGGCTTCTGGGGGCATGCACTGGTGACGCCGGAGCCGGCCGCGGCGCAGGCGCCGCGCGTTTTCGAGATTCGCACGTACACGTCTCCTGACGCGGCCAAGCTGCAGGCGCTGCATGCGCGCTTCCGCAACCACACCATGCGGATCTTCGAGAAGCACGGCATGACCAATGTCGGCTACTTCGCGCCGCAGGACGCGCCGCTGTCGCAGAACACGCTGATCTACGTCATCGCCCACGCCAGCCGCGAGCAGGCGGCGCGCAACTGGGCGGCCTTCCGCGCCGATCCCGAGTGGCAGAAGGTCGCGGCTGACTCCAACGTCAACGGCAACATCGTCGCGAAGGTCGAGTCGGTGTTCGCCGACGCCACGGACTTCTCGCCGTTGAAGTAGGTGGATCCGTCCGCCAACCCGTTTGCGGCGCTGTCGCTGATCGTCGCGCCGGCGATCCTTACCAATGCCTGCGCACTGCTGGCCATGAGCACCAGCAACCGGATGGCGCGCGCCGTCGACCGCTCGCGCGAGCTGCTGCGCGAGATCGAGCACGGCGTCGGCGACGCGCACCGGCCGCGCTATCTGCGCGACCTCGCCATCACCGAAACGCGCGCGCTGCTGCTGATGCGCGTGTTGAGCAGCTTCTACGTGGCGCTGGCCGGCTTCGCGCTGGCCACGCTGGTGTCGCTCATCGGCGCCGTGGTGCAAGCAGCGGGGCGCGCGGCGGTCACGCTGGTCTTCGAGGTCCTTGCCGTCGGCACCGGCCTGGTCGCGGTAGCCGCGCTCGTGCACGGCGCCGTCCTGCTGGTCCGCGAGACGCGCCTGGCCGTGCGCGTGCTGCAGGACCGCGTCGCCGACGCCCGGGCGCTCGCCGCGAACCAGTAGGCATTCAAGCCCCAAGCCTCAAGCACCAAGCACCAAGCACCTACGTTACGATCGCTCCGCCATGATCAAACACATCGTCTTCTGGCGACTGAAGCAGGACCTGTCACCGGCCGACCGCGAGGCGGCGCTGCAGCGGATCAAGAAGGGGTTCGAGGCGCTGCCGGGAAAAATTCCCGGCCTGACGCACATCGAGATCGGCTTCGACTACGGCCGCGGCGCCGAGGCGTCCGACATCGTGCTGTATTCGGAGTTCGAGTCGCGCGAGGCGCTGGCCGGCTACGAGGTGCACGCCGAGCACACGGCGCTCGTGCCGATGGTCCGCGACGTGCGCACGGAAAAGCGGGTGGTTGATTACGAGGTGTAGACGCAGAACCCGAGCACCTGTTTGGACCTCATGCGCTTCCGGTAAGCGTTTGCCGCGCAGATGACGTAAATTCAGGTCATCCGCCATGCGCGCCCTGGCTCGCGTCCGCACGGTGCTCCCGCTGGTCCTGATTCTCGGGATGGCCGGCACCGCGTACGCGCAGCGCGGCCGCATCTTCGGCGGCGGCGGCCTCGACGGCTTCTTCGGGTTCGGCGGGCGCGTGCAGTTCGCGCCCGAGGCGATGCCCGACGGCAGCTTCACCGTGTGCCGCATCATGTACACGAGCGTGCGGCGCGAGCCGAACGGCGGCGGCTGGCGCACCGACTACCCCGGCGGCGAGACCAACCTGCTGGTCCGCATGTCGGAGCTGACGCGCACGCCGATCAGCCGCGACGACGGCGGCCGCCCCAACACGTGGGTCGTGCGGCTGACCGACCCGTCGCTCTTCAACTGTCCATACACCGTTGCCTCGGACGTCGGCACGATCGGCCTGTCGCAGGAGGAGGCCGACAACCTGCGGCTCTACCTGCTGAAGGGCGGCTTCCTGTGGGTGGACGACTTCTGGGGCACGCCGGCGTGGGAGCAGTGGACGCGCGAGCTGGCCAAGGTCTTTCCGCCCGGCGAGTTCGTGATCGAAGACATCCCGTCCGGCGATCCGATCTTCCACACGCTGTTCGACGTGAAGGAGGCGCCGCAGATCACCAACATCCAGTTCTGGCGCGCGACCGGCGGCGCCGAGACCTCCGAGCGCGGCCCGGACAGCGAGCGCGTCAACTTCCGCACGGTGCGCGACACGACCGGGCGGATGATGGTGGTGATGACGCACAACAGCGACGTCGCCGACTCGTGGGAGCGTGAAGGGGAGGACCCGGGCTTCTTCTACCAGTATTCGCCGGAAGGGTACGCCTTCGGGATCAACGTGGTGCTGTATGCGCTTACGCATTAGCGCGATCGCCGTCGTGATCGCGCTGACGAGTGGCGCGGCCTACGCGCAGTTCGGGCGCGGCGGGCTCGACATCTTCGGCCAGCTGGGCGGGCTGCGCGGCGAGCAGGGAGACCCGGCCGAGTTCGCGCCGCCACAGCAGCCCGACCGCAACTTCGTGATCTGCCGCATCCTCTACCAGAGCGTCCGGCGCGAGGCCAACGGCGCCGGGTGGCGCACCGACTACCCGTGGGGCGAGCGCCACCTCATGCTGCGGCTGTCGGAACTCACCAGGACCCGCGTCAGCATGGCGACGCCGACGCAGCCGCACTCCTGGCTCGTCCGCCTCACCGACGACACGCTGTTCGACTGTCCCGTGCTGATGGCGTCGGATGTCGGCACGATCGGGCTGTCGTGGCAGGAAGGGGAGGCGCTGCGCCAGTACCTCGAGAAGGGCGGCTTCCTCTGGGTGGACGACTTCTGGGGCGACGCGGCGTGGGACCAGTGGTCGCGCGAGCTGGCCAAGGCGCTGCCGCCCGACGAGTATCCGATCGAGGACATCCCGCTCTCGGATCCGGTGCTGCACACGATGTTCGATGTCGGCAGGGTGCCGCAGGTGACGAGCATCCGCTTCTGGCGCGCCTCGGGCGGCCGTGAGACGTCCGAGCGGGGCGAGGAATCGGCGGTGGTGAATTTCCGCGGCGTGCGCGACCGGCACGGGCGGCTGATGGTGGTGATGACCCACAACACCGACGTCGCCGACTCGTGGGAGCGCGAAGGGGAAGATCCGGCCTTTTTCTACCAGTTTTCGCCGGACGGCTACGCGCTCGGTGTCAACGTCCTACTGTACGCAATGACGCACTAGTTCCGGGAGGGCGGTGAGATATGATCACCCCCTTTTCGAGGTCACCCTTTGTTCGACGCCCTGTTCCAGGCACTCTTCAGTTACCGGCCGGTCGTGTTTCAGCAGGGGGAGTTCCGCTTCGACGTCACCGCCTCGTCGCTGGTGGCTGCCGTCATTGTCGGCGTCATCATGGCGGCGGCGATCTTCACCTACCGCACGGTCCGCGCGAAGGGTACGCTTCGCGATCGCATCATCCTGACCGGCCTGCGCATGGCCGCGCTGGCGCTGGTCCTCTTCTGCCTCTTCCGTCCCACGCTCATCGTCCGCGCCGCGGCCCCGCAGCAGAACGTCGTCGCCGTCCTGCTCGACGACTCGCGGTCGATGCAGATTCCCGACTGGAACGGCATGCCGCGCGGCGAGTACCTGCGCCAGCAGTTCGGCGATCCGAACCAGCCGCTGCTGCGGGCGCTCTCGGACCGGTTCCTCGTCCGCGTGTTCCGCTTCTCGAACACCGCCGGCCGCCTCAACGCGGTCAACGAGCTGGGGTTCAACGGCTCGCAGACCAGGCTCGGCACCGCGCTCGAGGGCGCGCGGGAAGAGCTGGCCGGGTTGCCGGTGTCTGGCGTCATCCTGGTCAGCGACGGCGCCGACACCAGCGCCGACGCCCTGACCGACGCGCTGCTCGGCATGAAGGCCGAGAAGCTCCCCGTGTTCACCGTCGGCGTCGGCAGCACGCAGCTGACGAAGGACATCCAGATCGATCGGGTGAGCGTGCCGCGCAGCGCGCTCAAGGGCGCCTCGCTGCTCGTCGATGCGGTCATCACGCATGCCGGTTACGCCAACCAGACCGTCCGCGTCGACGTCGAGGACGATGGGCGGATCGTCGGCAGCGAAGAGGTGCGGCTGCCGGGCGACGGCAGCCCGATCACCGTCCGCGTCCGCGCCATCGCCGAGGACCCCGGGCCGCGCGTGTTCCGCTTCCGCGTCGCGCCGCAGCCCGACGAGGTGGTGTCGCAGAACAACCAGCGCGAGGCGCTGATCGACGTGCGCGACACGGTCGAGCGCATCCTCTACTTCGAGGGGGAGCCGCGCTTCGAGATGAAGTTCCTCAACCGCGCGGTGGTCGACGACAAGAACCTGCGCGTCGTCACGCTGCAGCGCACCGCCGACAACAAGTACCAGCGGCTGCAGGTCGACGGCCCGGAGGAGCTGGCCGGCGGCTTCCCCAAGACGCGGGAGGAGCTGTTCGCCTACAAGGGGCTGATCCTCGGCAGCACCGAGGCAGGGCTGTTCAGCGGCGACCAGCTGCAGATGATTGCCGACTTCGTCGACACGCGCGGCGGCGGGCTGCTGATGCTCGGCGGGCCGCGCTCGTTCGGCGAGGGGGGCTACGGCGGGACCCCGGTGGCCGACGCGCTGCCGCTGGCGATCGATGCCAACACCCGCGCCGGCGAGCCGACGCTGTTCGCGCGGCTCAACCTCTCGCCGACGCGCGCCGGCCAGACCCACGCCGCCACGCAGATCGCCTCGACCGAGGAGGCGTCGATGACGCGCTGGCGCGACCTGCCGCAGGTGACGGTCGTCAACGAGCCGCTCCCCGCCAAGCCGGGCGCCACGGTGCTGATCACCGGCGTCGACGATGGCAACCGCACGCACCCGGTGCTGGCGGCGCAGCAGTACGGGCGCGGCAAGTCGCTGGCGTTCCTGGCGCAGGACTCGTGGCAGTGGCAGATGCACGCCAGCGTCGCGCTCGAGGACATGACGCACGAGAACTTCTGGCGGCAGATGCTGCGCTGGCTGGTCGACGGCGTGCCGGCGACCGTCGAGGCGCGCACGACCGCCGAGCGCGTCGAGCCGGGTGAGGCGGTGACCGTCGAGGCGACCGTGGTCGACAAGGCGTTCGTCGAGCTCAACGACGCCGCGGTCGTCGCCCGGGTGACGCTGCCGAGCGGCGCGGTCACCGACGTGCCGATGCAGTGGACCGGGGAGCGCGACGGCCTCTATCGCGGCACGTTCGTCAGCAGCGAGAGCGGCGCCTACGACGTGCTGGTGGATGCGACGCGGGGCGGCGAGCCGATCGGCACCGGCGCGACGCACGTGCGCGCGGGGCCCGGGGACGCGGAGTACTTCGACCCGACCATGCACGAGGCCCCGCTGCAGCGGATTGCCGAGGAGACCGGCGGCCGCTTCTACACGCCGGAGACGGCGCAAGGGCTGGCCGAGGACGTGCGCTACGCCGGGCGCGGCGTGACGTCGGTGGAGGAGCGCGAGCTCTGGAACATGCCGATCATCCTGATCCTGCTGGTCGGGCTGGTCTGCGCGGAATGGGGATATCGCCGCGCGGTAGGGTTGTCGTAATGCTCAAAGCCTTTCTCCTCGTCATCGTCGGCCTGGCCGGCGAGCCGGAACACGGCGACGCGTTCAACAAGTGGGGGTCGGCGCTCGCCGAGCAGGCGCCGAAGCTCGGGGTCGAGTCGGCCAACGTGATCTACCTCGGCGAGGCCGAGAGCCCGGTGAAGCCGGCGGCGCGCGCCACGCGCGTGGAAATCGAGAAGGCCATCGGCACGTTCGCCGCGGCGGCATCGCCCGAGGACGTGGTCTACATCGTGCTGATCGGGCACGGCAGCTTCGACGGCCGCGACGCCAAGATCAACCTGCCCGGTCCCGATCTGTCCGCCGGCGACTTCAACACGCTGCTGCGCAAGCTGCCGACGAAGCAGACCGTGCTGGTCAATACCGCGAGCGCGAGCGGGCCGTTCGTCGAGACGCTCTCCGGCCCGGGCCGGACGATCATCACGGCGACGCGCAGCGGCTCGCAGAACTACGCGACGATCTTTGGCGGCTACTTCGTCGACGCACTGACCACCGAGGCGGCCGACGCCGACAAGAACCGGCGCATCAGCATGCTCGAGGCGTTTCTCTATGCCAGGGGGCAGGTCGCCGCCGCCTACGAGCGCGAAGGGCTGCTGGCCACCGAGCACGCGCTGCTCGACGACAACGGCGACAAGGAGGGGAGCCAGGAGCCGGCAGCCACCGCGGCCGACGGCAAGCTCGCGGCGTCGCTGTCGCTCGGCTCGACGGCGGATGCCGAGCTGCCGGCCGATCCGAAGCTACGCGCGCTCTATGTCGAGCGGCGCGACATGGAGCGCCGGGTCGAGTCGCTGCGGCTGCTCAAGGACAGCATGGATCCGGCAAAGTACACGGCCGAGCTGGAGAAGCTGGTGACGGCCCTGGCGCTCAAGACGCGCGAAATCCGCGCCGCGGAAGGACAACGATAACAATGAACCCACTGGTCTCTGACGTTGTAGATCTCGCCTCCGACGACATCGCCCTGGCCGACCGGATGAACGCCGGCCGGCAGCAGATCCTGAACGAGCTCCGCAAGATCATCGTCGGGCAGCAGGAGGTGATCGACCAGGCGCTGCTGACGCTGTTCGTCGGCGGCAACAGCCTGATCGTCGGGGCCCCGGGGCTGGCGAAGACGCTGCTGATCCACACCATGGCGCGCGTCCTCGACCTCAAGTTCTCGCGCATCCAGTTCACGCCCGACCTGATGCCGTCCGACATCACCGGCACCGACCTGGTGCAGGAGGACACGACGACCGGCAAGCGGCAGATGGTGTTCGCGCCCGGGCCGATCTTCGCCAACATCGTGCTGGCCGACGAGATCAACCGCACGCCGCCGAAGACGCAGTCGGCGCTGCTCGAGGCGATGCAGGAGCACCGCGTCACCATCCAGGGGCGCACCTACCAGCTGACCGAGCCGTTCTACGTGTTCGCGACGCAGAACCCGATTGAGCTCGAGGGCACCTATCCGCTGCCCGAAGCGCAGCTCGATCGCTTCATGTTCCACATCGTCATCGACCACCCGCCGTACGACGAGGAGCTCGGCGTCGTCCGCCAGACGACGGCGATCCAGAACCCGCAGATCGAGAAGCCGATCACCGGCGAGGACCTGGTGCGGTTCCAGCAGCTGGTGCGCCGGGTGCCGGTGGCCGAACCGGTCATGCGGCACGCGCTCGACATCGTGCGGGCGAGCCGGCCGAAGTCGGACAACTCGCCCGACAACGTCAAGAGGTGGGTGGCGTTCGGCGGCTCGGTGCGCGCGGCGCAGTACCTGATCCTCGGCGGCAAGGCGCGGGCGCTGACCAACGGCCGCTACCACGTCAGCTTCGAGGACGTGCGGGCGCTGGCGCACCCGGTGCTGCGCCACCGCATCATCACCAACTTCCACGCGCAGTCGGAAGGGATCACCAGCGACACGCTGGTCGACCGGCTGCTCGACGCGGTGCCGCTGCCGCGGAGCGGGATGTAGTGAGCCTCACAGCAAGCCACGGGCAGTCGGCCATCCCGGGCGCCCGCTTCATGGACCCGGTGGTGCTGGCGCGCATCGGCAACCTGGAGCTGGTGGCGCGCGCGGTGTGCGACGGCTTCATCAACGGGCTGCACAAGGCGCCGTACTTCGGGGCGTCGGTGGACTTCGCCGAGCACCGCGGCTACGTCCCGGGCGACGACATCCGCCGCATGGACTGGCGGCTGTGGGCGCGCACCGACCGCTACTACATCAAGGAATACGAAGCCGAAACGAACATGAACTTCTCGGTGCTGCTCGACGTGTCGAAGTCGATGGACTACGGCAGCATCGGCATCACCAAGTTCGACTACGCGCGGATCCTGACGGCGTGCCTGACCAACCTGGTGCACCACCAGCGCGACCGCGTCGGCTTCGTCGCCTTCGACAGCGAAGTCGTGGAGCACGTCCCGCCGTCGGCCAAGCACATGGAGACGGTGCTGCACGTGCTCGATCGGCTGAAGCCGGGGCGGCCCGGCGGCGGCATGCGCGAGCCGCTGCACCGGCTGGCCGAATTCTTCGGCCGCCGCGGCGTGCTCGTCGTCATCTCCGACTTCTACGAGGAGCCGGAGGCGATTGTCGACGCCGTGACGCCGCTGCGCTTCCGCGGCAACGACCTGATCGTCTTCCACGTGCTCGACCCGGCCGAGCTCGACTTCGGGTTCAACGACGCGCAGGCGTTCGAGGACCTCGAGAGCGGTGAACAGATGCCGGTCGTGCCGCAGTCGCTGCGCGCCGAGTACCAGTCGCTGGTCAAGGCGCATACCGACGCGCTGCAGCAGAAGTTCTCCGAGGTGCGCGTCGACTACGCGCTGCTCAACACGTCGCAGCCGCTCGACCACGCGCTGTTCCGGTTCCTCAACGGCCGCGCCCGCAAGATGAGGAACCGCCAGTGAGCTTCCTCGCGCCGCTGTTCTTCGTCGGCCTCGCGGCGCTGGCCATTCCCGTGCTGATTCACCTGATTCAGCGCGAGAAGAAGCAGATCCAGCACTTCCCGTCGCTGATGTTCATCCGCCGCGTGCCGTACAAGTCGGTGCAGCGGCGGCGCATCCACAACTGGCTGCTGCTGATGGTGCGGCTGGCGGCGCTGCTGCTGATCGTGTTCGCCTTCGCGCGGCCGTTCTTCCGCAGCGGCGACGCGGCGACGCAGCCGGGCGAGGGCGCGCGCGAAGTGGTCGTGCTGCTCGACCAGAGCTACAGCATGGCCTACGGCGACCGCTGGGACCGGGCGCGGCAGGCGGCGCGCGACGCGCTCAACGCCGTCGGCGCGTCCGACCGCGCCTCGGTCGTGCTGTTCTCGTCGAACGCCGAGATCGCCGTCCGCTCCACCGCGGAGAAGGCGCGGCTGCTGGCGGCGGTCCCGGACGAGGGGCCGAGCGCCGGCGCCACGCGGTATGCCCCGGCGCTCAAGGTGGCCGGCAGCATCCTGGCCGAGTCGCCGCTGCCGCGGAAGGAAGCGATCCTGATCAGCGACTTCCAGCGTGGCGGCTGGCGCGGCGAGGAGGGTTCGCGCCTGCCGCTGGGCGCCGAGCTGACGCCGGTCAGCGTCGGCGGCCCGGCCACCGAGCCGAACATCGCGGTCACGTCCGTCTCGCTCGCCCGCTCCCCGTTCGAGAACCAGGAACGCGTCACCGTGACCGCGGCAGTGGTCAACCGCGCCGACCAGCCGGTGAACGGCGGGACGCTGGCGCTCGAGATCGACGGGCGCGCCGTGCAGACGCAGCCGCTGACGATCGCCGAACAAGGGTCGGCGTCGGTCGCCTTCGAGCCGCTGACGGTCACCGGCCGTAACATGCGCGGCACCGTGCGGGTGACGTCCGACGCGCTGCCGGCAGATAACAGCTTCAATTTCGTCGTCTCGCCCTCGGTGCCGGTCCGCGTGGTCGCGCTGTCGGGCACCTCGGCGGCGGGCCTCTATTTGAACCGCGCGCTGGCGATCGGCGAAGCGCCGCGGTTCGAGGTGGAGCAGCGGCAGGCCGACACGCTGTCGGATGCAGACCTGCAGCGCGCATCGGTCGTGTTCTTGAACGACGTGCCGGTGGGCGCGGCGCTCGGCCGCCGTCTGGCGCGCTGGGTGGAGGCGGGCGGCGGGCTGTTCGTGGCCACCGGTCCGCGTGCAACCTGGCCGTCGGACGTCGATCTGCTGCCGGCAGCGATCGGCAACCCCGCCGATCGCTCGCGCGAAGCGGCGCGCGTGGGCGGCCTGGAGTTCGGCCACCCGGTGTTCGAAGTGTTCCGCGCGCCGCGCAGCGGCGACTTCTCCTCGGCCCGCATCTACGGCTACCGCTCGGTCGAGGCGGCGCAAGGCGCGCAGGTGCTGGCGCGCTATGACACCGGGGCGCCGGCGGTGCTGGATCGCCGTATCGGTACCGGCCGCGTGGTCATGTGGACCTCCACGCTCGACCTGGCGTGGGGCGACCTGCCGCTCAAGCCGGTGTTCCTGCCGTTCATCCACCGGTCGATCCGCTACCTTGCCGACTACCGCGAGCCGGCGCCGTGGCTCACCGTCGGCAACGTCCTCGACCCGGCGCAGGCCGGCGTCGCCGCCGCCCGCGTGGCGGTGAGCCCGTCCGGACAGCGGCTGCCCGTTGGCGAGGAGGGGGGCGAGGTGCTCGAGCTCAGGGAGCAGGGGTTCTACGAGCTGCGGACCGAGGCGGGTCAGGCCGGCGATGCCAGCATGCTCGTGGTCGCCAGCAACGTCGATCCGGCCGAGTCGGACCTGACGCCGCTCGACCCGAAGGAAATCGTCGTGGCGTCGGTCGGCACGGCGGCCGAAGGCGGCGCGGCGGCGGCCGGGGTGCCGCTGACGCCGGAAGCCCAGGAGCGGTCGCAGCGGCTCTGGTGGTGGGTCCTGCTGGCCGGGATCATGCTGCTCGGTGTGGACACCCTGCTCTCGAACCGGTTATCAAAAGCTTAACAACCGGGCCGGGAGCTGCGGGTATCCTCTTGGGTAGCTTCGAATTACGAGACGAGGGACGCTGATGCTCGAGTACCTACGCCACCGTTCGAACACGCCCACCGATCTGCTCGAGATCATCAAGTACGTGCGCGGCCGCTGGCGGATGAAGCTCGCCGTGCGCGGCATCCTGACGGTCCTCTTCATCGCGCTGGCGGTCTTCTTCGTCGCGGCGTTCGGGCTCCAGTGGGCGCGCTTCAGCGGCCCGTCGATTATCGCGGCGCGCGTCGGGTTGCTGGCGGTCCTGGCCGGCTCGGTCTATGTCTTCCTCATCCGCCCGCTCCGCCGCCGCGTCACCGACGAGCAGGTCGCCCTGTATCTCGAGGAGCACGAACCGTCGCTGCAGGCGACGCTCGTGTCGGCCGTCGAAGCGAGCAAGGCCGGACGTTCCTGGGAGTCGACGGCGCTGGTCCGCCGGCTGGTCGAGCAGGCGGTCGAGCGCTGCGTGGAAGTGGATGCGGCGCGGCGCGTCGAGCGCCTGCCGCTCCGCCGCTACGCCGCGGCGCTCGGCACGATCGCCGTGGCGGCCGTGCTGCTCGTCCTGCTCGGTCCCGCGTTCCTGCGCAGCGCGCTGTCGGCGATCCTGCTCGTGCAGCGGTCGGTCGAAGCGGCGGCGCCATACCGCATCCAGGTCACCCCCGGCGACGTCAACGTGCCCAAGGGGGCCGACCAGACGATCAGCGCCCGGCTCGTCGGCTTCGACTCGGCCGACGCCACGCTGATGGTGCGCAAGAACCCGACGGCGGCCTTCGAGGCCATGCCGCTCGTCCGCAACGACGACGGCAGCTACGAGGGGCTGCTGTTTGCCGTGTCGGAGCCGGTCGAGTACTTCGTGCAGGCGGAAGGGGTGCAGTCGCCGACCTACAAGCTGACGGTCGTCGACATGCCCTACGCGCAGCGCATCGAGCTCGAGTACGTGTTCCCGGCCTACACCGGCCTCGAGCCGCAGAAGATCGAGGACGGCGGCGACATTGCCGTGCTCGCCGGCACCGAGGTCCGCATGCGGGTGTTCCCGACCATGCCGACCAACGCGGCGGCGCTGGCGCTCGAGGGGCAGGAGCCGATCGCGCTCGGCGCCGCCGATGCCGACGGCGCGCTCGGCGCCACCTTCACGGTGTCGAAGGACGGCTTCTACCAGATCGAGATGACGGCGCCGACCGGCGAGACGATGGCGGCGTCGCCGAAGTACACCATCGACATCCTGTCCGACCAGCAGCCGACGGTGTCGTTCTCGCGCCCGGGTCGCGACACGGCGGCGTCGGCCATCGAGGAGGTCTTCCTCGAGGCGACGGCGCAGGACGACTTCGGCATCCGCGACCTCGAGCTCGTCTACTCGGTCAACGGCGGCGACGAGAAGACCGTCAAGCTGTTCGGCGGCGCCGGGCGCCGCCTCGCGGAGGTAACCGCCGGCCACACGCTCTACCTCGAGGAGCTCGGCGTGCAGCCGGGCGACGCCGTGTCGTACTACGCGCGCGCCCTCGACAACAGCGGCAACCGCCAGCCGGTGTCGAGCGACCTGTATTTCCTCCGCGTGCGGCCGTTCAAGCAGGACTTCCGCGAAGCGATGTCCGGCGGGGGCGGCGGCGGGGGCGGCGGCCAGGGACAGCAGCAGGTGGACGCGCTGTCCGAGCAGCAGCGGCAGGTGATTGCCGCGACCTTCAACGTGCAGCGCGATCGCCGCGCCTTCACCGCCGAGAAGCTGCGCGAGAACAGCACCGTCGTCGGCCTGTCGCAGTCGCGGCTGCGCGAGCAGGTCGAAGGGCTGATGACGCGCATGAACAGCCAGCTGGTGCAGCAGGACCCGGCGTTCCAGAAGATCGCCGAGATGCTGCCGCAGGCGATCGAGGCGATGCGCGAAGCGGAAGCCGAGCTGGCGAAGACCGCGCCCGACAAGGCGCTGCCCGCCGAGCACCGCGCGCTGGCGATCCTGCAGAAGGCGGAAGAGGAGTACCAGACGCAGGTCAGCGTGCAGCGCGGCGGCGGTGGCGGCGGGGGCGGCGGCGGTTCGCAGCAGCAGCAGGAGCTGGCCGACATCTTCGAGCAGGAGCTCGATCGCATGGCCAGCCGCTACGAGACGGCGGACCGCGCCCAGCAGGAAAGCACCGATCGCCAGGTGGACGAGCTGCTCGAGAAGCTGCGCGAGCTGGCGCGGCGCCAGCAGCAGGAGGCCGAGCGGCAGCGCCGGGCCCTGCAGCAGGCCGGGTCCTCCGGTGGGTCGTCGAGTGGCGGCGCCAGCGCGGCGCAGCAGCGCGCGCTCGCCGAGCAGGCCGAGGAAGCGGCGCGCCAGCTCGAACGGCTGTCGCGCGAAGAGAACCGGCCGGACCTGGCCGAGGCGGCGCGGCAGATGCGCGAAGCGGCCGACGCCATGCGCCGGGCGGCGGCGGGCGGCGACGCCCAGGCGTCAGCGCAGGCGCAGCGGGCCGCCGAGCGCCTGCAGGAAACGCAGCGGCGCCTGCAGGGCGACCTGTCGGCGCGCGCCCAGCGCGACATCCAGGACGCGCAGCGGATGGCCGACGACATTGCCCGCCGCCAGCAGGAGGTTGCCGACGACGTGCGCAACCTGGCCAACGCCGGGGCGCAGCGCGGGCAGGAAGCGCGCCGGATCAACCAGGAAAAAGACGAGCTCGAAGCGCGCCTCGGCGAGCTGGAATCGCGCCTCGACCAGGCGGCGCGCGAGGCCAGCCGGCAGGAGCGCGAAGCGTCGCAGAAGCTGGGCGAGGCGGCCAGCGCGATTCGCGACAACCGCCTGCGCGACAAGATCCGCTATTCGAAGGCGCTCGTGAGCCGCGGCTTCTCGCCCGACTCGCTGCAGGCCAACGAGAACGACATCGCCGGCGGCATCGACGAAATGCGCGAGGCCCTCGGCGAGGCGCAGCAGGCGCTCGGCACCGGCGAGAACGGCGACCAGCGTGACGATGCGGTCGATCGCGCCCGGCGGCTGGCGCGGGCGATGGAGTCGATGCAGGAGCGCACGCGCGAGCGCGCGCAGCAGGGACAGCGCGGCCAGGGGCAGGACGGACAGCAGGCCCAGGGCCAGCAGCAGAACGGGCAGGGTGAGCCGGGCCAGGAAGGCCAGCAGGGGCAGCAGGCCGGCTCGCAGGGCGCCCAGGGTCAGCAGGGCCAGCAGGGCCAGCAGGCGGGCCAGGGCCAGCAGGGCGGCCAGGGACAGCAGGGCCAGGGTCAGAACGCCCAGGGGCAGAACGGTCAGGCCGGCCAGGGCGGACAGATGGCCGGCGGGCTGAACAACGGCTTCGGCGGCGGCCAGTTCACCAACAACGGCGGCTACGGCATTGGCAACCGCTTCGGCCTCAACGGCCGGCTGACACCCGAGGACATCCGCCAGCTCCAGTCTGAAATGCGCCAGTGGAGCGGCGAGCTGAACGAGCTGCGCGGCATGCTCCGCGCCGAGAACATCGATCCGAGTGAGCTGGATGCGCTGATGCGCGCGTTCCGCCAGCTCGAGGACCAGCGCGTCTACCAGGACGTCGCCGAACTGCAGCGGCTGCAGGCGTTCGTGGCCGAGGGACTGAAGCGCTTCGAGTTCAACCTGCGGCGCCAGGTGCAGGACACCGAGAACGCCGTCGTCCTGACCGGCACCGATGAAGTGCCGGAGGAGTTCCGCCGGCTGGTCGAGCAGTACTACCGATCGCTCTCACGAGGAGGGCGGTGAGCCCGCGCCCCCGCATTGCACTGGCCACGCTGCTGGTGCTGTTGCTGGCGGGCGCGGCGGCGGCGCAGTTCGGCCGCGGGTTCTTCCGGACGCCGCCGCGGCAGCCAAACGCCGAGAGCTTCGGCAAGGGGTTCAATTTCTGCCGCGGCGTCTACACCAGCGGCCGCCGCGAGCCGGGCGGGCAAGGGTGGTCGACCGACTACCCCGATGCCGAGCGCAACTTCTCGATCCGTCTCGCCGAGCTGACGCGGACGCGCATCAGCCGCGTCGCCGGCACCGGCGAGGACTACGGCGAACCCGATTACCTGACGATCCGCCTGCAGGACCCGGCGCTGCTGCAGTGCCCCTACCTGCACATGGAGGACGTCGGCACCGCCGCCTTCACCGACCTGGAGATCGAAGGGCTGCGCACCTACCTGCTCAAGGGCGGGTTCCTCTGGGTCGACGACTTCTGGGGCTCGTTCGCGTGGGAGAACTGGGAACGCCAGATCGGACGGGTCCTGCCGCCGACCGATTTCCCAATCCGCGACGTCCCGCTCGACCACCCGATCTACCGCACACACTTCGAGGTGAAGGAGCTGCCGCAAATCCCGTCGATCCAGTTCTGGCGGACGAGCGGCGGCGGCACCTCCGAGCGCGGCATCGACAGCGCCGAGCCGCGCATGCGGGCGATCTTCGACGAGCGCGGCACCATCATGGTGCTGATGACGCACAACACCGACATCTCGGACGCCTGGGAGCGTGAAGGCGAGGACCCGCGCTTCTTCTACAACTTCTCCCCCGACGGCTACGCGGTAGGGATCAACGTCATCATCTATGCGCTCACTCACTGAGGTGAGCCGCGCCTCCCTCGTCGTCCTTCTGGTCCTCGGGGGATGTTCCCGTCAGCCGGCCGGCGAGGCGCCAGCCTCGGGCAATCCGTGGGTCGTCTCGGAGGATGGCGTGGCGGCGGCGCGCATCGGCACGCCGCGCAACGAGCTGGTCACGCGGGGCGGGGCCGTCCTTCCCGGTGGCAGCAGCGAGTGCGAGTTCGTGCGCCCCGCCGGCGCGCCGCAGGGACTGGCGGCGATGGTCGTCGATGGGACCGTCCGGCGCGTCGACGTGATCGAGCCCGGCATTACGACCACGGCAGGCATTGGCGTCGGCAGCCCGGCCGCCGATCTCAGCAAGGCATACCCCTGGGCCAGCACGTCGATGCCGCACAAGTACATCAGCGGCGGCCACTATGTGGTCGTGGACATCCTCGATTCGCCCGGCGGTCCGCGGCGGCTGGTGTTCGAAACAGCCGAGGACGGGACGGTCATCCGTTACCGCGCTGGCGCGCCACCGCAGGTGGATTGGGTGGAGGGGTGCTCTTGAAACGACGGGTTGGCGAATTGACGGATTGACGAATTGACGGGTTGACGAAATGCATTGCGTCAATTCGTCAGTCCGTCAGTTCGTCCCTGGTACATCCCATGCTCTCCTCACGTCCGTGAGGAGGAACTCATGAAGAAACTTGCTGGGCTCGTGTGTGCGGCGGCGCTTGCCGTCGCGTGCTCGCAGACCGACGCCGGCCTGACCACAAAGGTACAGTCACAGTTCGCCGCCGACGACGTCGTCAAGGCGTACCAGATCGACGTCGACACCGACGGCAGCGTCGTGACCCTGCGCGGCGAGGTCGATTCACCGGCGGCGAAGATGCGGGCGGTGGAGATTGCCTCGGCCACTGAGGGGGTCAGCAACGTGGTCGACGAGCTCGTGGTGACGGCGACCGAGGCGACCAGCGGTGATCTCGACGTGGACGTCGATACCGATGCCGACATCGACCTGGGCGACGATGCACGACGCGGTGCCGAGATCGTCAAGGAAGGTGCTGAGGAAACCGGCGAAGCGCTGAAGGAAGGCGCGGAACGCCTGAAGGAGGGCGCCGAGCGCGTGGTCACCGACGACGATCCGGACAGCGACAACGACGGACGCTAAGTGACACTACCGCCGCGCGCGCAAATACGGGGGCGGGCTCCGGCCCGCCCTTGTTTACAATGCGGGCGCCCCCATGGCCGATCCCCAGTCCCTGCATCACATCACCAACGGCAATACCCTGTCGTCGAAGTTGTCCACCGCCGGGATTCCCGGCACCGTCTCCGAATGGTCTGACATCCTGCACGAGGGCCCGGTGCCCGAAGGGCAGTCCGATCCCGAGCTGCTCGAGACGCGGGCGCGCTACGGCGCCATGAAGGGATACGGCGAGTACGAGGAGCTGCTCACGGCGCTGCGCCAGTGGTACGACGGGGTCGACACCGCGTGTGACGAGCTCGTGCTCTGGTACGAGCATGACCTGTTCGATCAGCTCAACCTGATCTCGCTGCTCGATCGGCTGTCGCGGCGCCAGCCGCGGCCGCGCGTCTCGCTCGTGAGCATCGATTCGTTTCCCGGCAGGCCACGGTTCCTCGGCATGGGCGAGCTGCGGCCGGAGGAGCTTGCCGGCCTCTTCCCCTCGCGCGCGGAGGTGACGGGGCCGCAGTATGCGCTGGCGCAGGCGGCCTGGCGCGCGTTCCGGGCGCCGACCCGCGAGCCGCTCGAGGCGCTGCTGTGCGGCGATACCAGCGCGCTGCCGTTCCTGGCGCCGGCGCTGCGCCGCCACCTCGAGGAGTTTCCGTCGATGGCCAACGGCCTGTCGCGGACCGAGCAGCAGCTGCTCGACCTCGCGGGCACGCGGCCGATGTCGATTGCCGAGACGTTCAAGCGGCTGGCGGACCTCGAGCAGTGCTTTTTCCTGGGCGACACCTCGTTCTGGACGGTGGTCATCCGGCTGGCGACGAGCACGCCGGCCCTGCTCGACGTGGAAATCGAGGAGGTGTCGAGCCGGGCGCTGCCCGACGGCATCATCCGCATCACCCAGACCGGTCGCGACGTGGCGGCTGGCCGGGCGGACCGGATCGCCCTCTGTGGCATCGATCGCTGGCTCGGCGGCGTGCACCTGACGGCGGAACGGCCCTGGAGGCGGTAGGATCGTCAGCGTGGCGAACCGCCCCGGACAGCGCATCTGCGACACCATCCTCGACGCCATCGGCCACACGCCGATGGTCCGCATTCACGCCATCACCCGCGGCGTGATCGACGCCGACGTCCTCGTCAAGCTGGAGACGTTCAACCCCGGTAACTCGATCAAGGACCGCATGGCGGTGAAGATGATCGAGGATGCCGAGCGCTCCGGGGCGCTGAAGCCCGGCGGGACGATCATCGAGGGGACGTCTGGCAACACCGGGATGGGGCTGGCCATCGCCGCCGTCGTCAAGGGCTACCGGTGCATCTTCACCACCACCGACAAGCAGTCGAAGGAGAAGGTCGATGCGCTCAAGGCGTTCGGCGCCGAGGTGATCGTCTGCCCGACCGACGTCGATCCCGAGGACCCGCGGTCGTACTACTCGGTGTCGTCGCGGCTCGAGCGCGAGATCCCGAACGCCTGGAAGGCGAACCAGTACGACAACCTGTCGAACAGCCAGGCACACTACGAGCAGACCGGGCCCGAGATCTGGGAGCAGACCGGGGGGCGGATCACGCACCTGGTGTGCGGCGTCGGCACCGGCGGCACCATCTCCGGTGTCGGGCGCTACCTGAAGGAACGGAACCCGCGGATCAAGGTGTGGGGGATCGACACCTATGGCTCGGTCTTCAAGAAGTACAAGGAGACCGGCATCTTCGACAAGAACGAGATCTATCCCTACATCACCGAGGGGATCGGCGAAGACTTCCTGCCGAAAAACGTCGACTTCGGCATCATCGACCACTTCGAGAAGGTGACCGACAAGGACGCCGCCATCATGACGCGGCGGATTGCGCGCGAAGAAGGCATCTTCGCCGGCAATTCCGCGGGCTCGGCCATGGCCGGCCTGCTGCAGCTGAAGGAGCATTTCGCGAAAGACGATGTGGTGGTGGTGATCTTCCACGACCATGGCTCGCGCTACCTCGGGAAGATGTTCAACGACGAGTGGATGCGGGCGAAGGGCTTCCTCGAGGTCACCGGCATGACGGTGCGCGACCTGGTGGCGCTGCGCGTGTCGGGCGAGCTGCAGACGGTGGAGTGCAGCCGGCCGGTGGAGGACGCGATCCGCATCATGAGCGATCACGACTTCTCGCAGATCTCGATCACCCACGACGGCCGCGTCGTCGGCTCGTTGAACGAGGCGCACCTCTACAGCGAGTTCATGAAGAACCCCGAGATCAGGAAGCAGCCGATCGAGGCCATCATGCAGCCGGCGTTTCCGTTCGTGGACATCTCGACGCCGGTGGAGCTGCTGTCGACGATGATCACGCCGGAGAACCCGGCCGTGCTCGTGCGCGACTTCAAGACCGACAAGACCTACATCATCACGAGATCAGACGTTATCCGCGTTCTTTGCTAAGAGCGTCGTACGCAGATTACGAACCACCGAGACACCGAGGCACCGGGGCCAGGAAAAGGGCGTACCATGGTTTTCTCGATGTCTCAGTGTCTCGGTGGTTCGTAATCCGTGAATAACCTTCCCGAAGTACTCGAACAGTATTGGGGCTATCGATCGTTCCGGCCGCTTCAGCGTGAGGCGATGGAAGCGGTGGTGGCGGGGCGCGACTCGGTGGTCGTGCTGCCGACCGGCGGCGGCAAGTCGCTCTGCTTCCAGGCGCCGGCGCTGGTGCGCCCCGGCCTGGCGCTCGTGGTGTCGCCGCTCATCTCGCTGATGAAGGACCAGGTCGACACGCTGGTCGGCAACGGGGTGGCGGCGGCCTGCTACAACAGCTCGCTCTCGTCTGACGAACGCAGCGCCGTGGCTGCCGGCGTGCGCGACGGGCGCTACCGGCTGCTCTACGTGTCGCCCGAGCGGTTGATGGGCGACGCGGGCGCGAGCTTCCAGCGCCTGCTCTCCTCGGCGTCGGTGAGCTTTGTCGCGGTGGACGAGGCGCACTGCATCAGCCAATGGGGGCACGACTTCCGGCCGGAGTACCGGCAGCTTGGCCAGCTGCGCGCGGCGTTTCCCGGCATCAGCGTCCACGCCTTCACGGCCACCGCCACCGGCCGCGTGCGGCGCGACATCGCGACGCAGCTCGCGCTGGAGAACCCGGTCGAACTGGTCGGCTCGTTCGATCGGCCCAACCTGTTGTACCGGGTGCTGGCGCGCTCGGGGCTGAAGCAGCAGCTGCAGGAGGTGCTGGCGCGCCATCGCGGCGAGGCCGGCATCGTCTACTGCACCTCGCGCAAGGAGGTGGATGCGCTGGCCGCCTGGCTCGGCGAGCAGGGCGTCCGCGCGCGGCCGTACCACGCCGGGCTGAGCGACGAGGAACGGCATCGCAACCAGGATGCGTTTCTCGAGGAGCATGCCGACGTCGTGGTGGCGACGGTCGCGTTCGGCATGGGGATCGATCGCTCCGACGTCCGCTTCGTGGTCCACGCCGGCGCGCCGCGATCGCTGGAGCACTACCAGCAGGAGTCAGGACGCGCCGGGCGCGACGGGCTGGAAGCCGAATGCGTGCTGATCTACTCGGGCGCCGACTTCCTCAAGTGGCGCGTCATGCTCGAGCGCAACGGCGAGCTGAGCGAGGCCACGCGGGCCACGCTGCGCGACATGGAGCGCTACGCGTCGGGCGTCCGCTGCCGCCACCGGCACCTCGTCGAGTACTTCGGCGAGCGCTACGAGCGCGACCGCTGCGGCGCCTGTGACTACTGCCTCGAGGAGCTCGAGCCGGTGGAGCGGCCGGTGGAGGTGGCGCGGAAGATCCTGTCGTGTGTCGCGCGTGTCCAGCAGCGCTTCGGCGCCGGCCACGTCGTCAACGTGCTGCGGGGGCAGCGGCTCGAGGCGGTGATCGCGCGCGGCCACCACGAGCTGAGCACCTTCGGCCTGCTGGCGGAGGCGAGCGTCGCCGAGCTGCGCGGCTACATCGAGCAGCTCTCCGCCGAAGGGCTGCTGCGGCCGACGGACGACGATTTCCCGGTGCTCAAGCTGACGCCGGCGGGGCTCGACCTGCTGCGCTCACCCGACAGCCGCGCCGAGCTGGCGCTGGCGCGCCAGCGGCGCCCGCAGAAGGACCGGCTGCCGCGCCGGTCGCGGGCCGAGGCGGAATCGTGGGAAGGGGTCGATCGCGACCTCTTCGAGCGGCTGCGTGCGGTGCGGCTGGCCATTGCCCGCGAGCGGAACGTCCCGCCGTACGTCATCTTCCATGACACGACGCTGCGCCACATGGCGCGCGAGAAGCCGGCCAGCGTCGCGGCGCTGCGCGGCATCTACGGGGTGGGGGAGCGGAAGGCGGCGGAGCTCGGGCCGCGTTTCGTTGAGGCGATCACGGCCCCAGGCGTATAGTTACGCGCACCCTTCCGCCTGAAGGCGGAAGCCACGGAGAGGCGGAAGCCACGGAGAGGCGGAAGCCACGGAGGAGATGCGTATGCGCAACAGTCTCGCGGTAGCGGCCCTCGCGCTCGCGGCGTCGGCCGTGGTTGTCGCCCAGCAGG
>JBFWUM010000016.1:59983-81168 GCA_050247255.1 Vicinamibacterales bacterium
AGGCGGAAGCCACGGAGAGGCGGAAGCCACGGAGAGGCGGAAGCCACGGAGGAGATGCGTATGCGCAACAGTCTCGCGGTAGCGGCCCTCGCGCTCGCGGCGTCGGCCGTGGTTGTCGCCCAGCAGGGCGCCCAGCAGGCGACGGCGCCAGCGGCCAGCGTGCCGCCGGCTGGCCTGTCATGGGCCTATGGCGTGCCTCCGGGGACGCCGCTCCCGGGCGCGGCGCGTGCCGGCGGCGCCGGCGGTGGGGCCGCCCGCGGCGGCGGCGCCCGCGCCGGTGGGCCGGCTGCTGATCCGACGCTGCACTCGGTGCCGGGCAGCCCGCTGCAGTTCACGCGCGCGCAGATCACCGGCCAGGGCGGCACCGGGCCCGCGGACTGGTTCCCGGCCGACCACCCGCCCATGCCCGAGGTCGTCGCGCGCGGCCGCGGCACCGACGTCCGTCCGTGCAGCCTGTGCCACTACCCGAACGGCAAGGGGCGGCCGGAGAACGCCGGCGTGGCCGGGTTGCCGGTCGAGTACTTCATCAAGACCATGCAGGACTTCCGCAACGACGCGCGCAGGAGCGCCGAGCCGCGGAAGGGCAACACAAACATCATGGTGAACATCGCCAAGGGGATGACCGAGGAGGAAATCCGCCAGGCGGCCGAGTACTTCGGCTCGATGCGATGGACGCCCTGGATCCAGGTCGTCGAGACCGACACCGTCGCGAAGACGCGCATCGCCGGCGGCATGTACCTGCGCCTCGAAGGGGCGGAGGCCGGTACCGAGCCGATTGCCGGCCGCATCATCGAGACGCCTGAGTTCACCGAGCGGACCGAGGTCATGCGCGATCCGCGCGCCGGGTTCATCGCCTTCGTGCCGGCCGGGAGCATTGCCCGCGGCCAGGCGCTGGTGAATACCGGCGGCAACGGCCGCACCGTCGCCTGCGGCACCTGCCACGGCGCCGACCTCCAGGGGATGGGGCCGGTGCCCGGCCTGGCCGGCCGGTCGCCGAGCTACATCGCGCGGCAGATGTACGACATGAAGGCGGGCGCGCGGAAGGGGAGCTGGAGCGAGCTGATGAAGCCGGTCGTCGACAGGCTGACTGAGGAGGACTTCGTCAGCATTGCCGCCTACGTGGCCTCGCGGCCGGCCGCCGCGGCAAACGCGACGCGGTAGCGCTCGCTAGTTCGTGGATGGTAGATGGTAGATGGTGGATGGTAGGTGATCGTGGGGGCCGGCTTTAGCCGGCCCTCGCCTGCGGCTTTCGGCCGGTGCTGGACGAGTGTTCACCCTCAGTGAAGTGGTCCCGTGGGGGCGGTCGTTCGACGAGTACGGCCGCATGTTTGCCCTCAGTGCCGCCGACCTTGAGGGGCGCGTTCTGGGTTGCGGCGACGGTCCGGCGAGCTTCAACGCCGAGGCGGCCGCACGGGGGCATCGGGTCGTGTCCTGCGATCCGCTCTATCAGTTCGACGCGGTGGAAATTCGTACGCGGATTGCCGAGACGACCCCGATCGTCCTCGAGCAGACGCGCCGTAATGCAGAGCGCTTCGTGTGGTCATCTCCGCGCTCGATAGACGAGTTGGCGGAATGGCGGCAGTCGGCCATGGCGCGATTCCTCGATGACTACGCGAATGGCGCCAACGGTCGGTATGTGGCCGCTGCGCTGCCAGACCTTCCTTTCGCGAGAGGCACGTTCGACCTGGCGCTCTGTTCGCACTTCCTCTTCCTATACTCAGCGCAGCACAGCGAGCAGTTCCACATCGCAGCGCTTCGCGAACTGCTGCGGGTAGCTCGTGAAATCCGAGTGTTTCCCTTGCTCGACCTGAATGCCGCGCTATCCGCGCACCTGGGTCCGGCGACCGACGTGCTTCGCACCGATGGATACACCGTTACGATTGAACGGGTTCCTTACGAATTTCAGCGCGGGGGTCATGAGATGCTGCGCGTGTTTCGCTGATGCCGCTTGAGGACATCAGGAACTTCCTCCGAGTGGATGACCGGCTAGCCACGGCTGGGCAGCCGTCGGAGTCACAGCTGCGTGAAGTGGCAGCAGTGGGCTACCGCGCCGTGATCAACCTCGGGCTGCTCGATCCACGCTATTGCCTGCCCGACGAAGCAGGTTTGGCGAGCACACTCGGGCTGGCGTACCGCCACATCCCCGTCCAGTTCGATGCCCCGCGCCGCGAGGACTTCGACGCGTTCGCGGCGGCGATGGACGAGCACGCGGCGCAACCCACTTTCGTGCATTGCGCGGCCAACTACCGTGTCTCGGCCTTCGTGGCGCTCTACGGCGAGCTGCGGTGGGGATGGACGCGCGAGGTGGCGGATGCGCACATCCGGCGGGTGTGGGAACCCAATGACACGTGGCAGCGATTCATCGCGGACTGTCGCCGGGAGTTTCCGACTGCCTCGCGCTAGTTCTTCAGGGGACCGGCCTGAGCGCAGTTGATCTCCCAGGGAACACCGAATCGATCGGTGACCACGCCGAAGCGAGCCGACCAGAACGTCTGCTGCAGGGGAACGCGTTCCTCGCCGCCCTGTGCCAAGGCAGCGAAGATTCGCTCGGCTTCGTTCGGGTCATCGACGCCAAGCAACACGAAAAATCCTCGCGGCGGCTCGTACTGGTCGGGGAGAAGGTCGGCGCCTGAAAGGGAACCACCAGGAACAGTCAGGTTGGCGTGAACAATCTTCGAACGCCAATCAGGCGGCACCGATTCACTCATCGGCGAGTCGGCGTAGGCCAGCAGCATCGTGACCGTGCCACCAAGGACGCGCGCGTAGAATCGGAACGCTTCCTCGCACTCGCCCCGAAACGTCAGGTGGGAGGTGATTTCCATGTCTTCGACACGCTCCCTGTAGTTCAGTGTCCTTTCGCGCCGCCTCGCAGTCGCACGGGGTGATATCCGGAGCAAAAGTGTAGACACGCGAGGACAGCACTTTTGCGGAGCGATATCAGCCCGGGCGGCTAAACCCGCGGCGCTCGATGCCGGTCCGGCTGAAGCCGGACACTACGTCTTCGGCTATTCGATCGCCTTGACGATCTCCTCGACGACCTTCTTCGCGTCGCCGAACACCATCATCGTCCGGTCCATGTAGAACAGCGGGTTGTCGACGCCGGCGTAGCCGGCGGCCATCGAGCGCTTGTTGACGATCACCGTGCGCGCCTTGTGCGCCTCGAGGATCGGCATGCCGTAGATCGGGCTCCCCGGCTGCTCGGCCAGCGGGTTGACGACGTCGTTGGCGCCGAGGACGAAGGCGACGTCGGTGGTGCCGAAGTCGCTGTTGATGTCCTCCATCTCGAACACCTGGTCGTACGGCACCTCGGCCTCGGCCAGCAGGACGTTCATGTGGCCAGGCATGCGCCCGGCCACCGGGTGGATGGCGTAGCGGACGTTGATCCCCTTGGCCGCCAGCTTCTGCGCCATTTCCTTCGTTGCGTGCTGGGCGCGGCCGACCGCGAGGCCGTAGCCGGGGACAATGATGACGCTGTCGGCGTTGCTGAGCAGGAAGGCGACGTCCTCGGGCGAGCCCGACTTCACCGTCTTCTGCTCGCCGCCGCCCGCCACCGCGCCTTCGGCGGCGCCGAAGCCGCCGAGGATGACGCTGAAGAACGAGCGGTTCATCGCCTTGCACATGATGTAGCTGAGGATCGCGCCCGACGAGCCGACGAGCGATCCGGCGATGATGAGCAGCGTGTTGTTCAGCGAGAAGCCGATGCCGGCCGCGGCCCAGCCCGAGTAGCTGTTCAGCATCGAGATGACCACCGGCATGTCGGCGCCGCCGATCGGGATGATGATCAGCACGCCGAGCGCGAAGGCGATGGCGGACATCACGCCGAACGGCATCCACTGCGTCTCCGGCGTCGACAGCAGGAAGGCGATGCCGAAGCCGACCATCACCAGGAACAGCACCAGGTTGATCGCGTGCTGCCCCGGGTAGACGATCGGCGCGCTCGAGAACAGCCGGAACTTCTTGCCGAGGCCGGCCAGCTTGCCGAAGGCGATGATCGATCCGGAGAAGGTGATGGCGCCGACGAAGGTGCCGATGAACAGCTCGACACGGTTGCCGGTGGGCAGCGGGAACTCGATGCCGAAGGCCGCCGGGTTGTCGACGACGGCAATCGCGATCAGCACCGCGGCCAGGCCGACCAGCGAGTGCATGGCCGCGACCAGCTCCGGCATCTGCGTCATCTCGATCTTCTTGGCGACGACGTAGCCGATGCCGCCGCCGACGACGAGCGCGCCGATGGCGAGGTCGAGGCGGTTGGTGATGGCGAAGGTCGTGACGACGGCGATGAGCATGCCGATCATCCCGAACAGGTTGCCCCGGCGGGCGGTCAGCGGGTGCGACAGCCCTTTCAGCGACAGGATGAAGAGAACGCTGGCGGCGAGGTAAGCGAGCGCGACCTGGTTGGCTGTCATCGTCTAGTGGGCGGAGTCGGTCTTGGCAGCCGATTTCGGCTCTTTCTTCTTGAACATCTCCAGCATGCGCTGGGTGACGAGGAAACCGCCGAAGGTGTTGATGGCGACGATGCCGACGGCGACCGCGCCGAGGACGGAGCCGAAGTCCACCGTGCCGGCGCCGGCGGCAAGGATGGCGCCGACGAGGATCACCGAGCTGATGGCGTTGGTCACGCTCATCAGCGGCGTGTGCAGCGCCGGCGTCACGCCCCAAACGACGTGGTAGCCGACGAAGACGGCGAGCACGAAGACCGTCAGGTTGATGACTGTGTGATCGATGACGCCGGTCATGTCCGCGCCGCCTCCCGGGACACGGTGGCGCCGTCGGTGCAGACGAGCGCTCCCGCGATGATTTCGTCGTTGCGGTCGATCTTCAGCTCGCCAGTCTTGGCGTCGACGAGCAGGTTGAGGAAATTGAGCAGGTTGCGGGCGTAGAGCGCGCTGGCGTCGGCCGCCAGCAGCCCCGGCATGTTCAGCAGGCCGGCAATGCGCACGCCGTTGGGGGTGACGACGATCTTGCCGATCTCCGACCCTTCGACGTTGCCGCCCTGGGCCACCGCCATGTCGACGAGGACCGACCCGGGGCGCATGGCGGCGACCGTGGCCGCCTTGATGAGCTTGGGCGCAGGGCGTCCGGGAATCAGCGCGGTCGTGATCACGATGTCGGACTTGAGCGCGCTCTGGTGTACCGCCTCGGCCTGGCGCCGCATCCAGTCGGCCGGCATCGGCCGCGCGTAGCCGCCGACGCCCTGCGCGATCTCGCGCTCCTCGTCGGTCAGGTAGGGCACGTCGAGAAACTTGGCGCCGAGCGACTCGATCTGCTCCTTCACCGCCGGCCGCACGTCGGAGGCCTCGATGACCGCGCCAAGCCGCTTGGCGGTGGCGATCGCCTGGAGGCCGGCGACGCCGGCGCCGAGGATCAGCACCCGGGCGGCCTTCACCGTGCCGGCCGCGGTCATCATCATCGGCATGAAGCGCCCGTACTCGTTGGCCGCGACGAGCACCGCCTTGTAGCCGGCGATGTTCGCCTGCGACGACAGCACGTCCATGGCCTGGGCGCGGGTGATGCGCGGGATCGATTCGAGGGCGAAGCCGGTGACGCCGGTGGCCGCCAGCCCCTCGAGCGCCGCGGCGTCGAAGGGATTCAGCTGGCCGATGACCATCGATCCGCGGCGCAGCAGGCCAAACTCGCTGGCCTCGGGCCCACGCACCTTGAGGACGATATCGCAGGCATACGCCTCCCCGGCGGAGCTGACGATGGTCGCCCCGGCGGCGGCGAAGTCGGAATCAGGGATGCTGGCGCCGGTACCGGCGCCCGATTGCACGATGACCTGGTGGTGCCCGCCCGCCGTCAGCTTCTTGACCGTTTCGGGCGTCGCGGCCACACGTGTCTCGCCCGAACGCACTTCGGCAGGGATGCCGATCCGCATGTTGATGAACCCTCTCGGACTCTGGTCTGTCCCGGGGTTCCCCCACCGAGACGCGCAGCGAAGTCTACCCCATCGTTGCGGGCCGTAAAAAGCCCTAGCTGCCGGACGCGAAGGTATTGCAGGCGTCGATGTTGCCCGACTCGAGCCCGCGCCGCAGCCAGCGCATGCGCTCCTCGGAGGAGCCGTGGGTGAACGACTCCGGCACGACGCGCCCCTGCGCCTGCCGCTGGAGCGTGTCGTCGCCAATGGCCGCCGCCGCCCGCAGCCCCTCTTCCGCATCGCCTGATTCGAGCAGGCCCCGCTGCCCGGCGTAGTAGCCCCAGACGCCGGCGTAGCAGTCTGCCTGCAGCTCCTGCCGCACCGACAGCGCGTTGGCCTCGGCCTCGCTGCCGGCACGCTGCCTGGCCCCCATCACCTGCTCCGACAATCCTGTAATCGTCTGGATGTGGTGCCCGACCTCGTGGGCGACGACGTAGGCCTGGGCGAAGTCGCCTGGCGCGCCGAACTGCTGATCGAGCTGCTGGAAGAAGGAGAGATCGAGGTAGACGTTCTGGTCGGCCGGGCAGTAGAACGGCCCCATCTCCTCGCGGCCGACCCCACAGGCCGACTGCGTGGCGCCGGTGAAGAGGACGAGGGTCGGCGGCTGGTAACGGGCGCCCTGCTGTTGGAAGACCTGTCCCCAGGTGTCCTCAGTGTCGGCGAGGACGACGGAAATGAACTGCGCCTGCGGATCATCCTCCGGCACCCCCGCCGTGCCGGCTCCCCCGCCTGGTACGCCGCCCCCGGCGTTGATCAGATCGAGTGGGTTGGTCCCCGTCAACGCCGACACGAGCAGCAGCACGACGATCCCGCCGATGCCGCCGCCAATGGGCAGTGCCCTGCCCATCCCGACTCCCATGCCGCGCCGGTCCTGGATGTTGCCGCTGCCACGACGTCCCTGCCACTTCATGCCCGGGATTCTGCACGCAGAATGCCGGGCGGGACAGGGTTCTGGGGTGCTCGGGTTCTCAGGTGCTCAGGTGCCGGTCGTCGGTTCGGGTTCGCGGGTTCTCAGGTGGTTCCAGGTTCGCCGAACCGGCACCTGAGCACCCGAGAACCTGAGCACCCCAGAACCAGTAAACTTCGTGCGTGGATCTCGGTCTCACCGACAAGATTGCCATCGTCACCGGCTCGAGCCGCGGGCTCGGGTTGGCCAGCGCGCGGGCGCTGGCGGCGGAGGGGTGCCGGGTGTGCCTGTGCGCGAGGTCGCCCGAGCGCCTCGAACAGGCCCGGGTCGAGGTCGCCCAGCTGGCTGGAGCGGATGACCGCGTGCTGGCCGTGACGGCGGATGTGAGCAGCGAGCGCGGCGTGGCCGAGGTCGTGAGCCGGACGGTCGATACGTTCGGCGGGATCGACGTGCTCGTCAACAACGTGGCGGCGGCCGGCGGCGCCGGCCTGCTCGACACGCCCGACGCCGACTGGCAGGCGGCGATCGACCAGACGTTGTTTCCGGCCATCCGCGCATCGCGGCTGGCGGTGCCGCACATGGCCGCGCGCGGCGGCGGCTCGATCGTGATTATCGCCTCGATCTTCGGCCGCGAGGCGGGCGGCCGCATGACCTACAACGCGGTCAAGGCGGCGCAGATCAGCCTGGCGAAGTCGCTGGCGCAGCAGCTGGCGCCGCAGCAGATCCGGGTCAACAGCGTGTCGCCGGGATCGATCCTGTTCGAGGGCGGGTCGTGGTGGAAGCGCCAGCAGGCCGACCCGGCGGGCATTGCCGACTTCGTGACGCGCGAGATTCCGTCCGGGCGCTTTGGCCGGCCCGAGGAAATCGGCGACGTCGTCGCCTTCATCGCCTCGCCCCGCGCCAGCTGGATCACCGGCACCTCCATCGTCGTCGACGGCGGCCAGAGCCGCGCCTTCTAGATGATCACGGTCGCCACCTGCGCGGTGTGCGGCAGCAACGATCTGCGGTCCTACGCCGAAAGTCCGCGCGACGCCGGCATGCTGCATTTCGCGCAGGCGCGCTGCGGAGGCTGCGGCCTGCTCATCGCGCAGCCGCGCGCGACCTCCGATGAGATTGCCCGGTACTACGAGCAGGACTACTACCGCACGCACTGGCCAGACGCCGCCACGCTGACGGCGGACAACCAGCGGGTCTATCGCACGAACGAATACCCGATCATGCAGGGCCTGTGGGCGGACTGGCCGCCGCGGGCCGGAAGCCTTGCGGTGGAGATCGGCTGCGGCTACGGCGCGTTCCTGCCGATGCTGGCGGCGGATGGGTTTCGGGTTGCGGGCTGCGATCTGAGCCACGATGCCGTGGCCTGGTGCCGCGGGCGGCGGCTCGACGTCGTGCAGGGCGGCGTGCCCGGGGTGCGGTTTGCCGAGCCCGCGGGACTCGTCGTCAGCCAGCACGTGATCGAACACGTCGAGGATCCCCGCGCGTTCGTGGCGGCGCTGACGACGCTTGCCGCGCCCGGTGGCGTCATCGTGATCGTCACCGAGGACAACTGGCATGCCCAATATGGGTGGAGCCGCCTGCTCGCCCGGTTGCGCGGCCGCACGCCGCCGTTCCACACGTCGAGCGATCACACGTTCGTCTTCGCCGCCGCACACCTGCGCCGACTGATGACCGAAGCCGGGTGCACCGAGGTGCGGACGCGGTCGTTCTGCTACCGCCCGGAGCGGGAGAGCCTGCACTGGCGCCTGTACAAGGGTGCGATGCGCGCGGCGGACCGCTTGCTCGGCCGGGGGCCGTTCCTGATTGCGGTAGGCCGGATACCGGGCTAGGCGACGACGACGGTCTGGCCGATAGCCTCGAGCGCGAGGCGTCCTTCTTCCTTCGCGAGCGCCGCCTGGGCGCGTTCGATCGGCTCCATGTAGGCTTCGCGGCTCAACTGGAACGTCTGGTGATGCACCGGCACCAGCCGGCGGGCGCCGGCGGCGTCAGCCATGGCAACCGCCTGCTCGGGCGAGCAGTGGTTCCAGATCCACGGGTCGTAGGCGCCGATCGGCATGACGGCCGCCTCGAACGTGCCGTGGCGGCGGTGCTGCCGGAAGAGGGGCGTGTCGGCGGTATCGCCGCCGATCAGCAGGCGCCGCCCTTCGCGCTCGACGATAAACCCCGTGTAGCCGCGGTGCGTGTCGCGGCGGATGCGCGCGCCCCAGTGCTTCACCTCGATGGCGCGCACGTCGACCTCGCCCCGTGGAGTGCGGACCCGGGTTGTGTCCTCCCACCGAAGCTCGGAGACGGAGGAGTAGTGCGACGAGGGAAGCAGGTCGGCGGTGGCGCTCGCCATCACCGCCGCCGGCCGGCCGCGCACGGCGGCGAGCGACGGCGTATCGAGGTGGTCGAAGTGCGCGTGCGACACGAGCACCAGGTCGATCTCGGGCAGCGTCTCCGGTGACAGCGCGCAGCGCACCTGGCGGAGCGGCCCGAGGGAGCCGATGCCGATGTCGACGCCGATGCGATCGAACAGCGTGGGGTCGGTGAGGATGCGGACGCCGTAGAAGTTGATCAGCACCGTCGCGTGGCCGAGCCAGGCGAGCGTGATGGCGTTGTCGTCCCAGGTTTCCGGCGCGGGTGTATGCGGCGCTGCCGGCACTTCACGCCCGATCTCGGCGAGCCGGCCGCGGATGAACCGGGCGGTCCACGACGAAGACAGCGACGCCCAGGCACCGCCGCCGACGGCGAGCGCTCCAGACACGAGGAACGCACGGCGGCCGCGGAGCTGAACTGACATGCGGACCAATATTCTCGTTGATTTCGTGATTTTCGTGAATTTCGTGGTTAGATTCGTCTCTGTGACTTCACGCGGCCTGGTCGTTTTGGCGCTTGTCCTTCATGTCGCCACCCTGGCTGCGCAGGCGCCGCCCGCCGCGGCGGTCGACATCGCCTGGGTGCGGATACCGGCCGGCACCTTCGAGATGGGCTGCGGCATGCTCGACGAGCGCTGCGGCGGCGACGAGTACCCGAAGCACTCCGTCGCCTTCAGCAAGCCGTTCGAGATGATGGCGACGGAGGTGACCGCGGGGATGTACCGCGCCGCGGCGCCGGTCATCGACGATCAGCCGGCCTGGAGCACCTCGCCCGATCATCCGGTCGTCATCGTCACCTGGGACGAGGCGCAGGCGTTTTGCCGGGGCGTCGGCGGCCGCCTGCCAACTGAAGCGGAATGGGAGTACGCCGCGCGCGGCGGCAAGTCCGATCTCGTCTATCCGTGGGGCAACGAGCCGCCCACGGATCGCGAGGGCGCCGTGAACGGCGCCGCGTTCGAAGGGGACGCGGCGTGGCCGGTGAAGTCGTTCGCCGCCAACGGATTCGGCCTCTACGACATGGCCGGGAACGTGTGGGAGTGGGTCGCGGACTGGGGCGGGTTCTACTCGCAGAGTTCGTTGCCGGCGACCGATCCCACGGGGCCCGATGGCGGCCGCACCCGCGTCGTGCGCGGCGGTTCGTACGGGGATGACCCGGTCAACCTGCGTGTGTCGAACCGGACGCCGAATCCTCCCGACCGGGCCAACGTGAACGTCGGGTTCAGGTGCGTCCGCGAGGCGCGCTGAAGAACGCGTAGTACACCGGGACGCCCGCGAACACGATGCCGAACGTCACCCCGGTCCAGACCGGGTCGCTGACGAGCGCGTTCCCGACCAGGAAGACCACCGCGGCGATGAACAACGCCGGGACGATCGGATACCCCGGCACCCGGTAGGGACGCGGCAGGTCCGGGCGCAACCGCCGCAACCGGTAGAGTCCCGCAATCGCCAGCCCGTAGAACGGCCAGATCGACAACACGAACGTGTCGGCCAGCTGCTCGAACGTGCGCGTCAGCACGAACGCGACGCCAAGCACTGCGGCGAGCCCGATGGCGACGTACGGCGTCCCGTAGCGGGGATGCACGGCGGCGACGCGCCGGAAGAACAACCGGTCGTCGGCCATCGCAAAGAACACCCGCGGCGCCGCCAGCATCGTCGACGTCAACGCGCCGAAGGCCGAGATGGTCACCACGATCGACACGAAGCTCGCCCCGGCGGCGCCGAAGATCCGCTGCATGGTGTCGGCGGCGATCAGGCGCGACGTGGCGATGCCCTCCACCGGCGTGACGAAGAGATACGCGAGATTGGCGGCCAGGTAGATCGTCAGGATGGCCAGCGTGCCCATGACGATGGCCCGCGGCAGGTTGCGGGCGCCGTCGGCCACCTCGCCGCCGGCGAACGAGACGTCGGCGAACCCGTCATACGCCCAGAGTACCGAGATGAGCGCCAGGCCGAACGCGCTGGCGGTGACGCCGGACCGGCTGACGGCCACACCGCCGACCTCAGGATCGAGCGCAGCGTCGCTGAGGAAGTTCCCGAACGCGGCGCCGGCGCCGCCGCCGAACGCGAAGGCCAGCACGACGATGGCGCCGAGCGCGCTGAACTTCGCCAGCGTCGTCCAGCCGGCGACGGCAGCACCCAGCTGGACGCCGCGGATATTGATGAGCGCGGTGACGACGATCGCGGCGGCCGCGAGCAGATCGGTCGCCAGCCCCAGCGTACCGGGATCGTACCCAAGCGAGCGCAGTGCGTATTCCGCGAACACGGTGGAAATTGCGCCGGCCGCCGAGGCGCGGATCAACACCAGCTCGGCCCAGCCAAACAGGAAGCCGGCGAGCCGCCCCCAGCCTTCGCGGATGTAGGCGTACCAGCCGCCGGTGTGCGGCAGTGAGCCGGCCAGCTCCGCGACCGAGAGCGCGCCGCAGAGTGAGAGCAGTCCGCCGGCGACCCAGACGAGCAGCATCAACTCCGGGTCGGGGACGCGCGCGGCGATGCCCGCCGGCGTGCGGAAGATGCCGGAGCCGATCGTCACGCCAATGACGAGGCCGACCGCGCCCCAGAAGCCGATGCGGCGCGCCAGCTGCGCCTGAGGTTCCATCGAGCTAGAGCGTATCGCAACGCGGCGCAGGGATTGCTCCCGTCGAGGGTTGGCCTTCCGCCTGAAGGCGGACGCCACGGTGGCTTCCGCCTTCAGCCGGAAGACGGTGGCTTCCGGCTTCAGCCGGAAGAAGGAGGCAGCGATGGCAGTAGAGACGTTTCATCGGCTGGGCACGGAAGGGCTCGCCGCCGACGTCGGCGACGTGCGGCGCCCGGTCCGGCGCGAGCGGCGGTGGCAGCGCATGAATGTCGGCAGCATGGAGCGCTGGCTGTCGGTGGTGGCCGGCGGCGCGCTGGCGGCGTACGCGCTGCGGCGGCGCGAGAAGGTTGGCGGGGCAGCGGCGCTTGCCGGCGCGGCGCTCCTGTATCGCGGGGCGACGGGGCACTGCGACGTCTACGAGGCGCTCGGCGTGAACCGGGCTCGCGGCGAGGGACGCGGCACCGGCGTGATCGCCGACTTCGGATCGGACACGCGCCAGCGCCTCGGCGGCGCCCGCGGCATTCACGTCGAGGAGTCGGTCACCATCAATCGTCCGATTGGCGAGGTCTATCGCTTCTGGCGCAATTTCGAGAACCTGCCGACGTTCATGCAGCACCTCGAGTCGGTGGCGATGCGCGAGGCCGGCGTCTCGCACTGGGTCGCCAGGGGACCGGCGGGCATGAAGGTGGAGTGGGATGCGCGCATCATCAACGAGGTCGAGAACAAGGTGATCGGCTGGCAGTCGCTGGAGGGGGCGACCGTCTCGACCGCCGGCTCGGTCAACTTCGATCAGGATCCGCACGGCACGCGGGTCACCGTGCACCTGCAGTACAACCCGCCTGGCGGCCGGCTCGGCGCCGCGGTCGCGCGCCTCTTCGGCGAGGAGCCGAACCAGACGATCCGCGAGGACCTGCGCCGGTTCAAGCGGCTGATCGAGACCGGCGAGGTCCCGACCACCGAGGGACAGCCCTCGGGACGGCGCATGCGCTACAGCGTCTGGAACGGACGGGAAGGGGTGCCGCGATGAAGGCGGTCTGCTGGGAGGGCACGAACAACGTCGCCGTCGAGCAGGTGCCCGATCCTTCCCTCATCAACGCCCGCGACGCGATCGTCCGCGTGACGTCGACCGCCATCTGCGGCTCGGACCTGCACCTGCTCGACGGCTTCATCCCGACGATGGAGCGCGGGGACATCCTCGGCCATGAGTTCATGGGCATCGTCGAGGACGTTGGCCGCGGCGTGCAGAGCCTGAAGAAGGGCGACCGCGTCATCGTGCCGTTCCCGATTGCGTGCGGCGCCTGCTACTTCTGCGCCCACGGCCTCTTCTCCGCGTGCGACAACTCCAACCCCAATGCCTGGCTGGCGGAGAAGTTCTACGGCTACACGACGGCGGGGCTCTTCGGCTACTCGCACCTGACCGGCGGCTATGCCGGCGGCCAGGCCCAGTACGTGCGCGTGCCGTTTGCGGATGTCGGCCCCTTCAAGGTGCCCGACGCGCTGACCGACGAGCAGGTGCTGTTCCTCACCGACATCTTCCCGACCGGCTACATGGCGGCGGAGAACTGCAACCTGCGATCGGGCGACACCGTGGCGGTGTGGGGATGCGGGCCGGTCGGGCAGTTCGCCATCCGCAGCGCGCTCCTGCTCGGCGCCGGCCGCGTCATCGCGATCGACCACGTGCCCGAACGGAAGATGATGGCGGCAGAAGGGGGCGCCGAGGTGCTCGACTCGATGGACCCGGACGTCTTCTACAAGCTGCGCGACATGACCGGCGGCATCGGTCCGGACGCCTGCATCGATGCGGTCGGCATGGAAGCGCACGGGCCGCACGTCGACTATTACTACGACAAGGCGAAGACGATGATGATGATGGGGACCGATCGCATCAGCGCCTTCCGCCAGGCGATCCACGCGTGCCGCAAGGGCGGCACGGTGTCGGTGCCGGGCGTCTACGGCGGGCTCCTCGACAAGGTGCCGTTCGGCGCCGCCATGCAGAAGGGGCTGACCATCAGGACCGGGCAGACCCACGTCCACAAGTACCTGCCGATCCTGCTGCGGCACATCGAGAACGGCGACATCGACCCGTCATTCGTCGTCACGCACACCGTGCCGCTCGATGACGCGCCGAAGATGTACAAGACCTTCCGCGACAAGAAGGATGGCTGCGTGAAGGTCGTGATGAAGCCGCATTAAAGCTCGTTGTTCCTGGCCGCCGCGTTGTAGGTCGTGGCGGTCAGGATCGAGCCGGGGCCGGCGACGTCGCTTTCGTTCTCGCGCCCGGGGCGCGGTTCGTCGCCGTCGTGGCGCGCCGGCGCCGGCAGCAGCCCGTTCACCATCGTCATCGCGTTCGCGAAGACTTCGGGCGCCAGCTGGCGCGCCAGGATGGCGAGCTTTGCCTGCACCGTGATCACCAGTTCCGCGTCGCCATAGCGGCAGGCCTGGATGATCTGGCGCGCGGCGCGTTCGACGCCGATCGTTGCCAGCGGCAGCGAGTCGGCGATGGCGAACCACGCATACTCCTGCGGCCGCTGCCCCTTGAACAGCGCGTTGATCGGCGAGCCTGTACGCATCAGCCCGGGGAACACGGTGGTGACGACGATGTTGTCGCGGGCGAGCTCGGTGCGCAGCCCTTCGGAGAACCCGGCGAGCGCGAACTTGCTGGCGGAGTAGGGCAGCATGTGCGGCACGGAGATGCGGCCGCCGATCGAGGAGATGTTGACGATGCGTCCGTGGCCGGCGCGGCGCATGTGTGGCAGCGCGGCCTGCACGGCGTAGAGCGGGCCCCAGAAGTGGGTCCGCATCGCCAGGTCGTAGTCCTCGAGCCGCTGGTGCTCGAACGGGCCGACCTGGATGATGCCGGCGTTGTTGATCAGCACGTCGCACGCGCCGAAGCGGCCGGTCGCCTGCGCGATGGCGCGCTCGGCATCGTCGCGGATGCCGATGTCGGCCGCGACCGTCAGGACGTCGAGGCCCGGGGACTCGCGCGTCAGCTCGTCCGCCGCGCGCTGGAGTTCCGCGGCATCGCGCGCCACGAGCGTGAGCCGGGCGCCTTCGGCGGCGAGCTGGCGCGCGAGAACCAGCCCGAGCCCGCGTGAGCCTCCCGTAATCACGACCGATCGGCCGCGAAAGTCATAGGCGCTGCGGCGCCGCCACGCCTGCTGCGCGGCCAGCACGACTCCGGCCCCCAACACCGCAAGGGCCACGGCCCGCTTCCTTCGCTGAGTCACCTGCATAGTTTCGCCCCCGTCGTGCAAATCCACGCAACGTCTATACCGCTGTACCTTTGACCCTTGCCCTTTGACCTTTGCCTTTCCTACGCTACTATCTTCGCCGTCCCATGTTGCCGGCGAAGCGGACCGATCCTGCGCACGACATCGCCCTGCAGGGGGTGCTGGACCGCCTGACGGGCGGAGCGATCGAACGTCCGGACCAGCCCGACGGGTGGGTCACCGCGGTACGCCGGCTGCCCGCGCGCACGGCAGACTACGCGCCCTTTCCGGAGGCGATCGACGCGCGGCTGCAGGACGTCCTGCGCGGCCGCGGTATCGATCAGCTCTACACGCACCAGGCCACGGCCATCGCCCACGCGCTGGCGGGGCGCAACGTGGTGATCACCACGCCCACGGCGTCGGGGAAAACGCTCTGCTACAACGCGCCGGTACTGAGCGCGGTGCTGCGGGACCCATCGGCGCGGGCGCTGTATCTGTTCCCGACCAAGGCACTGGCGCAGGATCAGCTCGCTGAGCTCCACGAACTGGCGGAACGCCTCGGCGATGCCGACATCGGCGTCTTCACCTACGACGGCGACACGCCGCAGGACGCGAGGCGCGCCATCCGCGGCAAGGCGCACGTGGTGCTCAGCAATCCCGACATGATCCACTCGGGCATCCTGCCGCACCATCCGCGCTGGGCGAAGCTGTTCGAGAACCTTCGCTACGTCGTCATCGACGAGCTGCACGCCTATCGCGGCGTGTTCGGCAGCCACCTGACCAACGTGTTGCGGCGGCTGCGGCGCGTGTGCCGGCACTACGGATCGAATCCGGTCTTCATCTGCTCGTCGGCGACCATCGCCAACCCGCGCGAGCTTGCCGAAGCGCTGGTCGAGCAGCCGTTCGAGCTGGTGTCGGAAAGCGGCGCGCCCCGCGGCGAGAAGTACTTCCTCTTCGTCAACCCGCCGGTGGTGAACAAGCAGCTGGGCATCCGGCGGTCGTACCTGGCGGAAACGCGGCGGATTGCCGCGGAGTTCCTGAAGCGGCAGCTGCAGTTGATCGTGTTCGCGCAGAGCCGGCTGTCCACGGAGATCCTCACGACCTACCTGAAGGACGACTTCGACGGCCCGCCGGGGACCGCGGAGCAGATTCGCGGTTACCGCGGCGGCTACCTGCCGCAGCGGCGCCGCGAGATCGAGAAGGGGCTGCGCGAGGGGAGCGTGCGTGCGGTGGTATCGACCAACGCGCTGGAGCTCGGCCTCGACATCGGCGCGCTCGACGTCTGCGTCATGGCCGGCTACCCGGGCACGGTGGCGGCCACCTGGCAGCGCGCCGGGCGCGCGGGGCGGCGCAGCGGGCGATCCGCCGCGGTGCTGGTGGCCAGCAGTGCGCCGCTCGACCAGTACGTCGTCCGCCACCCGTCGTTCTTTTTCGACGCCCCCCCGGAGCATGCGCTGATCAATCCGGACAACCTGCACATCCTGGTCGATCATGTGAAATGCGCGGCGTTCGAGCTGCCATTCACGACGGCAGAGGAGTACGGGCGCCACGACCTCCAGCAGGTGCTCGGCGTGCTCGAGGAGAGCGGCCTCGTCCATCGCGCGGAGGAGACCTGGCAGTGGACGAGCGAGTCGTACCCGGCCGACGCGGTGAGCCTGCGCTCGATCTCGTCCGACAACTTCGTCGTCGTCGACACGACGCGCGGCGCGGACGTGATTGGCGAGACCAGCTTCAGCAGCGGGCCGTCAACGCTGCACGAGAAGGCGATCTACCTGCTCGAAGGAGCGCTCTACCAGGTGGAGAGGCTCGACTTCGAGGGGCGGAAGGCGTACGTGCGGCAGATCGACTGCGACTACTACACGGACGCGATCACTTACACGAAGGTGACGGCGCTCGAGACGTTCGCGACTGACGGGCCGGCTGACGCCGGCCCCCACGTGCGGTCGCATGGCGAGGTGCACGTCGCCTCGCGCGTCGTCGGCTTCAAGAAGATCAAGTTCTACACGAACGAGAACGTCGGGTCGGGGGAGCTGGATCTGCCCGAGCAGCAGATGCACACGACCGCCTACTGGCTGACGATTCCGCGGGCGGTGATGGCGGCGCTGCCGTTTGCCTCCGATGACCGCCGCGACGGCATCGTCGGGCTGTCGTTCGCGCTGCGGCAGGTGGCGCAGCTGCTGCTGATGTGCGATCGACAGGACATCGGCATCTCCATCGGCGACGATGACGTTTACGATCTTGTCGAGCCGCGCATCTTCGTCTACGACAACTATCCCGGTGGCATCGGCTTCAGCGAGCCGCTGTATGGGATGCATGCCGAGCTGCTGTCACGGACGCGGGAGCTGATTGCCGCCTGCGAGTGCGAGCAGGGGTGCCCGGCGTGCGTCGGGCCGCTCGGCAGCGTCGGGCCGATGGCGAAAACGGTGGCGCTGCGGGTGCTGGATCTCGTGATCGCCCCGGCGCTCGAAAGCGGGGCGGCGTGAGCTCGCTGGTCGAACGGCTGCGCGGGGTCGTCAGGCCGGCGGGTGATGTGGCACCCCGTCTAGGGGCGCCCTGCGGCGACCACGCGGCGGACGTGTTGGGCGGCGAGTGGCGCGAGGACTCGGGGCACCGCTTCCTGGTCGTCGATCGGAAGTACGCGCCGGGCCATCGTCACGGGCACGTTGCGGTGTGCGATGCCGCCCCGGACGAGGAGGCGCCGCGGCGGCTGCACCTGCTGGCCGGCCCCCACGCGACGCGGGCGCTCGAACGCCTCCTGTTCGTCGACCTCGAGACGACAGGCCTTGCCGGCGGCGCCGGGACCTACGCGTTTCTCGTGGGGTGTGGCTGGTGGGACGGCGCCTGCTTCCGTGTCCGCCAGTTCTTCCTGTCCGCCTTCGGCGCGGAACGCGTCCTGCTGGACGCCGTCACCGAGCTTGCCGGCAGCGCCGGCACGGTGGTCACCTACAACGGCAAGTCGTTCGACCTGCCGCTGATCGAGACGCGTTACCTCCTGCACCGGATGACGACGCCATTCGCCGGGATGCCGCACGTCGACATGCTGCATCCGGCGCGGCGGCTGTGGCGCGACGAGCAGGAGGGCTGCCGGCTGATGGAGCTCGAGGCCGCGTTGTTCGGCCACGAACGCGAGGGCGACGTCCCCGGCTTCGAGATTCCGGCGCGCTACTTCAATTTCGTCCGCAGCGGCGATGCCCGGCCGCTCGAGCCGGTGCTCGAGCACAACCGGCTCGACCTGCTGTCGCTCGCTCTGGTCACGGCGAGAGCCGCCCAGATGCTGGACGAGGGGCCCGCGGCGGCGCGCACCGCGCGCGAAGCCTTCGGCATGGGACGGCTGTACGAACGCGGGCAGTTCATCGGCGAGGCCTCGGCCTGCTACTGGCGCGGCGCGGAGCTGCCGGGCGACACCGCCATGCACGCCGAGAACCTGCGGGCCTACGCCGTGCTGGCGCGGCGCCAGCGCCGGTTCGCGGACGCCGCCGCCGCCTGGCGGCGGGTGCTGGCGCTGCAGCGCTGCCCGCCGCACGTCGCCCGCGAGGCCACCGAGGCGCTGGCTGTCCACCACGAGCATCGCATCCGCGACCTGGAGACGGCCCGGCAGTTCGCGCTGCAGGCGCTGCCGTTGCAGGGGAGCGCGGCGCGCCGCGAAGCGCTGCAGCATCGTCTCGCCAGGCTCAGCCGGAAGCTCGCGGCCGCGCCGACCGAAGCCTTATTCTGAAACGTGCAACCCAGCCTGCTCGAGCCGGCGCTGCGCGTGCCGGAGGGCTTCGAGTATCGCGCCGGCTTCCTGGCCGCCGATGAGGAGCGCGCGCTGCTGGCCGCCATCGACCCGCTGACGTTCTCCAACGTGGAGATGCGCGGCGGCGTCGCCCGGCGCCGGACGGCGCACTTCGGGTGGGCCTACGGCTACTACTCGCGGCGCACGTCGCCGGGTGAACCACTGCCGGAGTTTCTGCACGGCGTGCGCGCGCGGGCCGCGGCCTGGGCGGGGATCGAGCCGGAGGCGTTTGCCGAGGCGCTGGTCACCGAGTATCCCGCCGGCGCGCCGATCGGCTGGCATCGCGACGCGCCGATGTTCGGCGACATCGCCGGCATCTCCCTGGGCTCAGAGTGCCGGATGAAGTTCCGCCCATATGTGTCGCCGGGAGCTCTCGTTACCGGCGCGCCGCCGCGGCGTACGACGCATGAGATCGACCTCGAGGCGCGATCGGCGTATCTGATTCGCGGGCTGGCGCGGCAGCAGTACGAGCACCACATCCCGGCCGTGGATGCGCTCCGCTATTCGATAACGTTCCGGACGCTGCGGCGCTAGTTCCCGCCCGGCCGCGGGAACGCCCGGCCGTTGATGACGACGCCGGGCCGGGCCCCCGTGACGGCTCCCTGAGCGACGACCGGCACGCCGTTCACCAGGACATAGGCGAACCCCGCGGGGCCATCGCCCGCGCCGGTTGCGATGACCGCCGGGTCGAAGACGACCACGTCGGCTGCAGCGCCCTCCCGCAGCTCCCCGCGGTCGCCGCGCGGACCGAGGCCGAGCCGCACGGCGGGCTGCGAGGTCGCCCGGCGGATGGCTTCCTCGAGCGTCAGCAGGCCGTCGCCAACCGTGGCGCGCAGCCACCGTGGGAACGCGGCTGGGTCGCCGGCGGCAGTCGGCATCATCTCTCCCCACCCGAGGAGCGAACGCAATTGTTCGGGGAATTCCTCACGACGCGGCAGCGCCGACGGCTCGACGATCAACGACGTATAGAGACCGCTGGTGACCATGCGCCGGGTGACGTTCGCCAGGTCGGCGACCTGGTCGGCCGGGCGATCGCGCAGCTCCGCGGCGACGGCCATTGCCTCGAGCCGCGCGCCAGCCGCCAGGTCAATGGCGCTCTGCACCTCGGCCTGTACGGTCTCCCCTCGCTGAGGGTCGACGACCAGCGCAGCGCCGCTCGGCGCGAGGAAGAAGGCCAGCGGCGGGCCGTCGGCGCCCGGGCCGCCCGCCACGGCCCCCGCCAGCCAGAGTCCGACCGCCCCCTCCTCCAAGTCCTGGCCGAGCCGTGCGGCGGATGTCTGGGTGCTCAGGGTCGCGACGTTTGCCGCCGTGCCCGTGCGGCGGAGCTGGTCGAGGTACGCGGCGCGACCGCCCGGTGCCATCGCGTCGCTCACCACCAGGACGGCCGTCGTGACCCCCTGGGAGATGAAGTGCCGGGCGGCGCCGCCCCGAACGAAGGCCTCATCCTGGCGCACCAGCGGATCGATGAACCCGGGCGCAACGGCTTGTCCGGACGCATCGATAACCGCGCGGCCGGCCGCTGCGTCCAGCGCCCCGATCGCACGGATGCGGTCGCCGGCAATGCCGACGTCCGCGCGTCGGGGTGGCCTTCCCGTTCCGTCGTAGACGAGCCCGTTGCGAATGACGATGTCGAAGGAGTCGGCGGGCGCACACGCGGCCAGGACGGCCGCGAGCAGCGCCGCGGCCGCGCGCATCACGCCGACGCCCACCGGCTGATGTTCTGCTGGTAGATGTCCTCGAGCAGCGCGCGCAGCGACACCCGCGGCTGCCACCCGGGATAGTGCGCCTGGAACCGGGAGAGGTCGCTGACGTACCAGATGTGATCGCCAATCCTCGGCTCGTCGCGATACGTCCAGGCGAGGGGCCGGCCGGCGATCTCCTCGCAGAGCGCGATCGCCTCGAGCATCGAACAGTTACTGCGGCGCCCGCCACCCATGTTGTAGACCTCGCCGGAGCGCGGGCTGGCGAAGAAAGCGTCGATGGCGGCGATGAGATCGGCGCTGTGGATGTTGTCGCGGACCTGTTTGCCCTTGTAGCCGAACACCGTGTACCGCGCGCCGGTGCAGACGCACTTCATCAGGTAGGCCAGGAAGCCGTGGAGCATGGCGCCGGAATGGTTCGGTCCGGTCAGGCAGCCGCCGCGCAGGCACGCGGTGCGCAGCCCGAAGTACCGGCCGTACTCCTGGACGAGCAGGTCGGCGGCGGCCTTGGACACCCCGAACAGGGAGTGCGTCGAGCCGTCGATGCTCATCGACTCGTCGATCCCCTGGTAGCGCGGATGATCGGGCGGCAGCTCCCACCGTGTCTCGAGCTCGATAAGAGGAAGGCTGTTGGGCCGGTCGCCATAGACCTTGTTCGTCGAGAGGTAGACGAACGGCGCTTCGGGGCACGACCGGCGCACCGCGTCGAGCAGCGTCAGCGTGCCGACGGCGTTGACGCCGAAGTCCATGT
>JBFWUM010000017.1:0-76064 GCA_050247255.1 Vicinamibacterales bacterium
CTAGAAGGTGATGCGGTCGCGGCGGGCGTCCAGCTTCGCCGCGTCGACGCCGGGCACCTTCTTCAGGTCGTCCGGCGACGCGAACCTGCCCTGCTCGGCACGCACTTTCACGACCGCCTCGGCAGTCTCCAGCGGTAGATCCAGCACCGGCGCCAGGTCTGCAGCGTTCGCGCTGTTCACATTCGCCTTGCCGTATGCGCGCAGCAGGTGCGTGCGGACGATCTCGAACTGCTCAGGGGTCGCGCTGGCGCCGTACGACTGCATCGTCGACAGCAGGTCAGCGACCTCGGCGGGCGTTCGCAGGGAACCTTCGAGAAGGTCCGTCCCGTGGCAGGCGCCGCAAACCAACTCGAAGGTCTCCTTCTCCTTCGCGAGGTCCTGCGCATCCGCCGCCGGAGCCGGAGCCGCGACCTGACCTGAGACGGAGATGACCCTGGCCACAAGCACCAGCACGAACAGCGTTGACGCGAGTCTCATCATCCCCTCGATGATAGCGTGCGACCTCAGAACAGCGCGAGCGGATTGACCGGGTACCCGGTCGCCCCCGGCGCGAGCGGCGGCGCGATCGTCAGCATGAACTCCCAGCGGTTCAGCCGCGCTGCGGTTTCAGCGAGCCGCGAGAGGTCGGGGCTGTCGAGCAGGAAGATCCCGGCCGCCACCAGCGGAACGCGATGGTCCCCGTGCGGATCGTCGGGCACCCGCGCAATGCCGCTGGTCAGCGCGACACCGCGCTGCGCCATCCAGGCCACCACCGACACGTCGATGCCGCCACGCTGCCCCGCCGGCCGCGGGTCGTAGACGAACAGCGCGTCGCCTTCGCCGATGCGGATGCCCGCCTGCCGCTCGAACGCCTCGATGTCCTCAGCGAACACGCGTCCGGCCGCGGCGCGCGGCTGCCGCAGCCTGGTCATGTCGATCAGGATGCCGCGCGTGACGATCCCTTCCTTCAGCGAGTCGAGCCCGAGCTTCGTGCAGCCGCGCTCCTGGCTGACGACCTCGTCTCGCTTGTAGCCGTTGTAGAGCTGCCCCGACTCGCTGCTGTAGTGGCAGAGCGCGTCGAGGTGCGTCAGCAGCGCCCCGTGTGGTGCGAACGCCTGCACGTCGCTGGTGAAATCCTCGTTGCCGCGCGGATCGCCCTTCGGGAACGTGCGGAACGTCATCTCGTAGAACGGCAGGCCGTTCGGCTTGCCGTCGGCGGCGATCTCGGCGTGACGCGGCTGCACGCCGATCGGCCGCGACAGCGACACCACTTCTCCCGTGCGGACGAGCGTGGCGGCCGCCTGCCGCCGGGCCGGGGTGATGTAGTTCAACGCGCCTAACTCGTCGTCGGGCCCCCACGTCCCCCAGGCCGATGCCGTCCGCATCAAGTCGGCAACCTGCGCCCGCGTCGACGGCGCGCGGTCGCCGGTGGCCGGCGCCTGTCCGCCGACCAGCGTCGTCATCGCCAGGATCACCAGGGCACCGGCCGCCGCATGCGGCATTGAGAAGCGCTTCATGGGCGCGGATCATACCCCCTGCGGAGATAATCAGGGCGTGACAAAGAGCCGAATCAGCGAAGACTGGATGGCTGTCTGGATTGGCGGCGTGCTCATTGCCGTGGTGCTGCTCGGCCTCCGGTTCGGGGCGCCGCGCTTCGCGTGGGCGGATGGCGCCGCGCTGTCCGGGACCGTGCTCGGCGGCCCGAACCTCCGGGCGACCCTGCTGCTGGGTCTGCTCATCCTCGTGCCCTCCGCCGTCGGCGCGCGGGCGATGGGCGTGCGCGTGGCGCCGTTCGTCGCCGGCTTCCCGATCGTCTATGCGCTCGGCGTGCTGTCGCAGATTGCCGCCGGGAGCTCGGCAATCGCCGGCCTCGGGCTCGAGTACGTGCTGTTCGCCCTGCTCTTCGGCCTGATCCTCGGCCAGACCACCAACCTCCGCGAGCGGTTCCGCGAAGCGGTGCAGGCCGAGTACTTCATCAAGATCGGCCTCGTCGTGCTCGGCACGAGCGTCATCTTCGGCGAGCTGGTGAGCGCCGGGCTGCTCGGCATCACCCAGGCGGTGGTCGTCGTCTTCACCGTCTGGTTCTTCTGCTACTGGCTGTGCAAGAAGCTTCGCGTCGACGATGAGTTCTCGGCGCTGCTGTCGTCGGCCGTTGCCATCTGCGGCGTGTCGGCGGCGATTGCCGCCTGCGGCGCCATCCAGGGCGATCGCAGGAAGCTGTCGTACGTGTCGTCGCTCGTGCTCGTCGTGGCTGTGCCGATGATGGTGGTGATGCCGTGGATCACGCGCGCGGCCGGCATGCCCGAGGCGGTGGCCGGCGCCTGGCTCGGCGGAACGCTCGACACGAGCGCGGCCGTCGTCGCGGCCGGCGAGCTGGTGAGCGAGGCGGCGCGCAACGCCGCGGTCGTCGTGAAGCTGTCGCAGAATGTGCTCATCGGCGTGGCCGCCTTCTTGCTGACGATTTGGTGGGCCATGAAGCAGGACCCGGGCAAGGCGTCGAACACGAAAGAGTCGAACACCAGCGCGTCGGTGATCTGGGAGCGCTTCCCGAAGTTCGTGCTCGGGTTCATCGTCGTGTCATTCGTCTTTTCGTTCGCGCTGCCCGGCACGCTCGTGGCCGAATCGCGCGGCCTGCTGAATGGCATCCGCACCGCGTGGTTCGCCATGGCGTTTGTCTGCATCGGCCTCGAGACCTCCATCGGCGAACTCGCCTCGACCGGCGAGGGGCGGCCGGCCATGGCGTTTCTCGGCGGGCAGGCGTTCAACATCGTCGTCACGCTGGTGCTCGCCTACCTCCTCTTCGGAGGCATCCTCTTTCCGGCACCACAGTTCGGAGGGTAACGGCCGATGAAGTGGTCGACGCGCATCGGGCGATTCGCGGGGATCGACGTCTACGTCCACGCCACCTTCCTGATGCTGCTGGCCTGGGTGGCCTTCGCGCACTGGCGCGACGAGCAGAGCCTGGGCGCCGTCGTCGCCGGCGTCGGCTTCATCCTCGCGCTCTTCCTCTGCGTCGTCCTCCACGAGTTCGGCCATGCGCTGACCGCGCGCCGCTACGGCATTCGCACGCGCGACATCACGCTGCTGCCGATCGGCGGCCTGGCGCGCCTCGAGCGCATGCCGGACGACCCGCGGCAGGAACTCTGGGTGGCGCTGGCGGGGCCCGCGGTCAACGTCGCCATCGCCGCCGCGCTGTTCGCGGCGCTGCTCGCCACCGGGGGGCTCGCGCCGGTCGAGACCGTCGGCGTCGCCGAAGGGTCGTTCCTCGAGCGGCTGCTCATCGTCAACGTCTCGCTCGTCCTGTTCAACATGCTGCCGGCGTTCCCGATGGACGGCGGCCGCGTGCTGCGCGCCGTGCTGGCCATGCGGATGGACTACGCCCGCGCCACGCAGCTGGCGGCCAACATCGGCCAGGGGGCGGCGCTGCTCTTCGGCCTCGTCGGCCTGCTGACCAACCCGTTCCTGCTGTTCATCGCGCTGTTCGTCTGGATTGGCGCCGGGCAGGAAGCGGCGATGACGCAGATGCGATCGGCGCTCGGCGGCGTGCCGGTCGAGCGCGCGATGATTACGGACTTCCGGACGCTGGCCCCGGACGACTCGCTGTCGCACGCCGTCGACCTGCTGCTCGCCAGCACCCAGCAGGAGTTCCCGGTGGTCAAGCAGGGCGCCGTCGTCGGCGTCCTGGCCAGCAAGGACATCGTGTCCGCGCTGGCACGGACCGATCGGCAGTCGCCGGTTGGGTCGGTGATGCAGCAGCGATTCGCCGTCGCTCAGGCCTCGGACCTGCTGGACACCGCGATCGCACGGCTGCAGGAACACGGCGGCCGCGCCATGCCGGTGCTGCGCGACGGCTCACTGGTTGGATTGTTGACGATGGATAACGTAGGGGAGTTTGTCAGCGTCCGAACGGCGCTGTCAGGACGACGCGCCTAAGACACTCGGACCTTCGGACCTTCGGACCTCCGGACCCTCGGACCTTCAGACCTTATTTGGTCGGGGCGACTGGATTCGAACCAGCGACATCTCGCTCCCAAAGCGAGCGCTCTACCAGGCTGAGCCACGCCCCGTACTCGTTCGTCGTTGGTCGTTGGTCGATGGTAGGAGGCCGGAGGCAGCTGAACCGCCAACGACCACCTACCATCGACCAACGACCATCTATTATCGCGCCGTCCGCCGCTGGGTCGCGTTGCGGACGCGGCTCAGGTCGGCGTAGAGCGTCTCGATGAAGTTCGTCGGGTCGCCGAAGATGCCGTCGTAGTCGATCGACGGCCGCGCCGCCTTCACCTGCTCCAGGGTCATCCCCTTGGCGACCATCTCGTTCACGCGGTCCTTGATGATCGTCATTGCGTCGCGGATCACGGCGACGTCGCTCTCGTTCATGATGCGGCCGTGGCCCGGGATGGCCAGCGTGCCGCCCTGGTTGTTCTGCGCCGGGATCATGATGTCGAGGATGTCGTTGAGCGCGTTCAGGTAGCCCTCGACCGATCCGCCGCGCTTGAGGTCGATGCGCGGGTAGTTGATGCTGTCGAGCAGGCAGCCAGCCGCGATCACGTCCGACTTGCGGAACCAGACAATGAGATCGCCGTCGGTGTAGGCGGCCGGCTTGTGCAGGATGTCGATCGGCTCACCGCCCCAGTACCAGTCCTTGCGCATGCTGGTGAAGGTGTTCTGCGGCCACAGCCCCGGGCGGGCCGCTTCGCCGAGCAGCCCTGCCATGCGGTGCATAGCGCGCTCGGTGGCGATGATCGGCGCTCCCTGCGGACGCTCCGGCTCGCGGTTGGCGCCGCCGCCGACCGCCGCCCAGATGTTGCGGCCCGCCTGGTTGACGATCTCGTTCCCCTCGGTGTGATGCTCGATCGTGCTGGTGTTGATGATCTGGCGGATCGGCATCTCCGAGATTTGCGTCATCGCCTCGACGACCTTCGGCGCGTTGGCCGCGTCGCCGCTGTCGACGAGCAGCAGGCCGTCCGGGTCCTTCTGCACGGTGATGTTCGCCTTGCCGCCGGCGACGAGGTAGACGTTGCCCTGCACGTGCAGGACCTCGACGTTGCCGTCCTCGTAGTTCGGCTTCTCGGGACGGACGAACTCGATGCCCTGCCCTTCGTTCTGCTGCGCCTCGAGGTGCGCGGTCACCAGCAGCCCGGCGCCGGCCAGGACCGCCGCTCCAACGAGAATGCGAGTCTGCTTCACGGCTTACCTCTCCCTCGTGGCGGTCGACGTTGGCGCCGGCTGCGCTTTCATCAGTTCCTGCAGCCGCTTCTGATATTCCGGATACATCGTCTCGGCGCCGCCCTGCGCCGCTTCCAGGGGGATGCCGCGCGCTTCCGAGTAGTCGGTCCGCTTGGTGCCGAACGGATACGCCGGCACCTCGCCGCGCTCCAGGGTCGCCAACTCCTCCACCACCTCGAACGGCAGGGACCGGCCGACGTTCTGCGTCGGGTTGCGGCGGTAAGTCGTCGTCCGGATGAGCGGCTCGGTCAGGTAGATCGGGTCGTCGACGACGTAGAAGTGGCTCATGAGGTCGGTGCCGTGCGGCACGAAGTATTCGGTGACGACGGCGTAGGGGCTCGTCGGCATGCCGTTGCGGTGGATGAACGCGAACTTGATGTGCGTGGTCACCACCTTCAGCACGCCGTTCTCCCAGGCTCCGAGCGAGAAGCCCTGGTACTTGTGCTCGGCGTACTTCGACGGCCGCGGCCGGCCGTCCATGTAGATGATGCGGTCGGCGCGGCCAAACAGCCCATCCACCTTGTAGGCGATGATGTTCTGGTAGACCGGATCGACCTCCGCCGTCATACGGAAGTTGCCCGACGGCGCCCGCATCGAATAGGTGATCGGATGCGGCCGGTTCTGCCATTCGGGCAGCGAGGCCCAGGTGGGCTGCCAGCTGTTCGCGTGCGAGCGGGCGGCCTCGTTGATCGGCATCCCGACGAACTCGCCGACCTCGACGCCCGGGTCGCCGCGCAGCGGCTGTTCCTCGAGCGTGCCGGGGCTGCCGTTCCACATGCCGAGGATGTCGATGACCGGGCCGATCGCCCGGGTCGGCGTCTGCGCCGCCGCCGGCGCGGCCAGCGCCAGGACCGCCAGTGGAATCACGAGCGCGTGCTTAAGGGACATTGATGGTGATCTCCGCTCCATACAGCATGGTTCGATCGTTGTCGCGCGCTGCCCACTCGAGCAGCGTCGCCACGTCCTCGCGTACCGTTCCTTCGAATGCCGTCCGGCCGTTCACGGTGACCGTGACCGGCGCGCTGAAATCGATGACGTCCGGCGACAGCAGCAGCGTGAACCGCTCGACGCCGCGGCTCCTCGCCTCGAAGCGGTTGCCGTCGCGCGTGATGTCGACGCGTCCCGACCGCCCTTTCCTGACGAACAGCTGGTAGGCGCGCCCGCCGACGACGACCTCGTTGATGTCGTCGAGCGCCGCGTCCGACGGCCGCGCGCCGAGCCGGTCGATGACCAGCCAGCGGAAGCGATTGTAGCGGTCGACGCGCTCGGTCTCCCACGAGATGCGCGCCGGGTGCGCCTGCCGCGGATGCGCGGCGACGAACGCCTCGAACTTCGCCCGCTCGACCCGCCACCAGCTCGTGTCGTGCCCCGCCTCGGGATAGACGTTGAAGAGCAGGTCGACTCCCGCCCGCTTCATCACGTCGACGAACGGCGCGACCGACGCCGCCGGATACAGGCGATCACGGCCGCCGTTGACCAGGTAGAGCGGGCAGTTCACCAGGTTGCCGATGAACAGCGACCCATCTGCACCCGTATCCGGGTTGCCGAGCACGGATGGATGCCCGTTGAGCGGCAGGCACGACGCCCAGCGCGTGGCCTCGCGCATAGCGAGGTAGTAGGCGCCGGTGCCGCCGTCGGAAATGCCGGTGAGATAGATGTGCGACTCGTCGACGTTGTACTCGCGCTTCACCCGCTCGACGAGGTTCGCGATGTTGTCGACCTGCGTGCGCTGCCACCACTGCGACGTCGCCCACGCCCGGGGCTGCAGCACCAGCTGCGGCGCGCCCGGGATGCGGTTCGGGTCGAGCGTGTTCCGCGTCGCCTGCCCGGGCTCCGGCGGCATGCGGCCGACGCCGCCATGCAGTTGCACGCGCAGCGGCCAGGGCTTCGCGGGGTCGTAGCCCTCCGGCACGTCCAGCGTGTTGTCGAGCAGGGTGCCGTTGACGAAGGTGTCGAGCCGGTGGATGCCCGGGCCCTGCGCCGTGTAGGTCTTCCCGGCTTTCAGGCGGGCGTATTCCGACGCGAAATCGCGCGCGGGCGTGCGCTGGCCGCCGGACGCGGTCGCCACGGCCAGACAGAGGCCGACCAACGGCAGGAGAAGCCGCTTCACAGCGCGCCTATCTTACTTCCGGCTAAAGCCGGAAGCCACAGCAGGAGGTCGTGGCTTCCGCCTTCAAGCGGAAGACCTTCTTCATCCTAGCTTCACGAATGAACCCCCGGGGCCTCGTGGCCGGTCCGGGCGACGTATTCCACGTAGGACCCTGGGTACAGGTGCGGCTCGGCGTCCACCCCGCTCTCCCCGCCCAGCTCCAGCACCCGGTTGCTCAAGCCGCGCAGGAACGCGCGGTCGTGGGAGACGAACAGCATGGTGCCGTCGAAGTCCTTGAGCGCCTCGATCAGCATGTCTTTCGTCGCCAGGTCGAGGTGGTTGGTCGGCTCGTCGAGCACGAGGAAGTTGGGCGGGTGCAGGAGCATCCGGGCCATCACCAGCCGCGTCTTCTCGCCGCCCGACAGCGCCCGGATCTTCTTGTCCACATCGTCCCCGGAGAACTGGAAGGCGCCGGCCAGGCTACGCAGCACGCCGATCGATTCCTGCGGGAAGTCCTTCTGCAGCTGCTCCTCGATGGTCAGCTCCGGGTCGAGCAGGTCGAGCGCCTGCTGGGCGAAGTAGCCCATCCTTACGCTGGCGCCGAGCGTCACCGCTCCGGCGTCCGGCGGCAGCGCGCCGGCGACCATGCGCAGCAGCGTCGTCTTGCCGGCGCCGTTGCGCCCCATCACGCACCAGCGCTCGCCGCGGCGGATGGTCATCGACAGCCCGTCGTGGATCACGCGCCGGCCATACTGCTTGGTGACGTCCTCGAGCACCGCGACCTGGTCGCCTGATCGCGGCGGCGGCCGGAAGGCGAACTTCACCACGCGCCGCTTCTTCGGCAGTTCGATCTTCTCGATCTTCTCGATCGCCTTGACGCGGCTCTGCACCTGCGCCGCCTTGGCGGCGTGGGCGGCAAAGCGCTCGATGAAGCGCTGCTCCTTGGCGAGCATCGCCTGCTGCCGCGCGTACGCCGCCTCCCGGTTGGCCTCGCGAATGGCACGCTCGCGCTCGTAGAAGTCGTAGTTGCCCGAATAGACCGTGATTTCGCCGCCGTCGATCTCGGCCACCTTCGTCACGACGCGGTTCATGAACTCGCGATCGTGCGACGTCAGCAGCAGCGAGCCGGGGAGCGACCGGAGGAACCCTTCGAGCCAGATAATCGACTCGATATCGAGGTGGTTGGTCGGCTCGTCCATCAGCAGCACGTCGGGACGCCCGAGCAGCACCCGGGCCATCGCCACGCGCATCTTCCAGCCGCCCGACAGCGCGCCGACGTCGCCGTCGATGCGGTCGTCCTCGAAGCCAAGGCCGTGCAGCACTTCGCGCGCCTGCGCCTCGAGGCCGTAGCCGCCAAGGTGGTCGTACTCCTCCTGGACCTCGCCGAAGCGCGCCAGGATGCGATCCATGTCCCCGGCCTGCGCCGGATCGGCCGCCGCCGTCTGCAGCGCCTCGAGCTCGTGGTGCAGGTCGCCCAGGCGTCCGCTCCCGGCAATCGCTTCGTCCAACACCGAGCGGCCGGCCATCTCCTCCACGTCCTGCCGGAAGTAGCCGATGGTCGTCTTCTTCGGCACGGAGACGTCGCCTTCATCCGGCCACTCCTCGCCGACGATCATGCGGAACAGCGTCGTCTTGCCGGCGCCGTTCGGCCCGAGGAGGCCGACCTTCTCACCGGGGTTCAGCTGGAACGAGGCGTCGACGAAGAGGACCTGCTTGCCGTACTGCTTGGAAATCCGCGAGAAGGAAATCATTCAACCAGGAGCTCGCCGCGCGCGGCGAGCACCGCCTCGCCGCCGACGCGGACACTGGTGATGCGCGACGCGTCGCCGCCGATGTCGATGTGAATGCGGCTCGGCCGCTGCATGTGGACGCCCTGCGCGTTGATCAGGCGGTGCTGAGCATCGCCGCTGACCGCGCCGTGCGTCACCAGGTACGAGCCGAGCGGGCCCCCGGCGCTGCCGGTTGCCGGGTCTTCGGCGATGCCGATTTGCGGCGCGAGCATCCGGCTGTAGATCCCGGCGCCATCATCGCTGGTCAGCGCGAAGACAAGGATGCCGTGCTCGAGCCACGGCGGCGACCCGAGGCGCCGAATCGCTCCGATGTCTGTGATCACGCGGTCAACGGCCTCGCGGCTCCGCAGCGGAATCAGCGCGTACGGCACTCCGCACGAGACCTGCTGTACCGGGAGCGAGGGATGGAGATCATCGGGAGAGAGCGACAGCAGCCCGGCGACCGCAGCGCGATCGCTGACGATGGCGCCGAACTGCGGCAGGCGCTGGTTCATCCAGGCGAAGCGCAGCGACCCGCCGCCGTTCCACTCGAGGTCCACCGGCGTCGGCCCGATGTTCAACCCGAAGACGAGCCGCGCGCGGCCCGGGGCGAGAACCCCGATCTCGGCCAGCGCGAACGTGCTGCCAATCGTCGGGTGCCCCGCCATCGGCAGCTCGCTGCCGGGCGTGAAGATGCGCATGCGGATGTCGGTGGCGGACTCCTCGGCCGGGAGGATGAACGTCGATTCCGAGAAGTTCATCTCGCGCGCAATCGCCTGCATCCGCTCCGCCGACAGCCCGCGGCCGTCGGGAAACACCGCCAGCTGGTTGCCGGTGAGCGGCTCGGACGTGAAGACGTCGTACTGCAGGAACGCGCGGGGCATGGCCAACAGCGTACGTCAGCTCACGTCGCGGCGTTTCAGGCGCATGCCGGCCGCCAGGCCGAGGTGGTAGGCGCCCTCCTGCTGCAGCCAGACGTGGCGGGCGTGGTTGTCGGCGAGTTCGACGATCAGCATCCGCTTGTCGTCGGGCAGCGCGGCGGCGATCTGTTCGACCAGGTCTTCCTGGCGCTGGATATCTACCGGCGCGAACAGGTCATCGTCGTGGATCGCTTCGAGCAGTTCCTCGTACTCGTCCTCGCACTGTTCCTCGGCGTCGGAGAACGACGGGATGTGGCGAACCTTGCCGTCGAGGCCGAGCTTGTCGGCGCATCGCCCGGCCAGTTCCAGCAGATCGTCTGATGTCGGCATCCGCTCATGTTAGACGCTTCGCGGCGCGCAGCGCAGCGGCCCGCTCCGCGGCCTCGCGCACGAGGATGCCCATCTTCGGGTGCGACGGTTCCAGGTCGGCCGAGAGCCCCAGCTCGATCAGCGCCTCGCTGGTTGATGGGCCGATCGAGGCGACGACGACGCGAGCGAACGCCCGCCGCAGGTCATCACGGCGCTCCATCTGGTCCGCCACCTGGAACACGTGCAGCGCCTGGGTGCCGGTCGTCAGGAGGACGACGTCGATCGTTCCCGCGATGAGGGCGTCCACCGCGCGCTCCAGCGGTTCGACGTCGTCGGGCAGCGCGTACTGGTAGACGGGAACAGAGGTGACGCTGGCGCCACGGGCGCGCAGCGCCTCGAGCAGATCCGGGTTGGACCGGCCGTACTCCTGGACTGCCACCCGCCGGCCGTTCACTCCGCCGGCGGCATCGAGGGCGATGAGCAGCTCACGCCAGGTGTTGGGCTCCGGCGCCGCCACCCACGGCGCGAGGCCGAGTTCGCGCAGCACCGCGATCGGCTTCGGGCCGCGCGCCGCGATGTGGACGCGCGCCAGGCCGGCCACGAAGGCATCACGCGAACCGGCGCGGTCAACGGCGGCGAGCAGGGCGCGCACGCCGACGCCGGTCATCAGCACCACGACGTCGAACTCGCCGCGCCCCACCGCCGCCGCGAACGCGACCGCCGGGCGGTCGTCGCCGGGCACTTCACGCAGCGCCGGCGCCGAGACCGGTTCGCCGCCGAACGTCCGGACGAGCGTCCCGATCTCCGCCGCGCGGCGGCTCTCGAGCGTCAGGACGCGAAGACCCTGAAAACTGGGGTTGGGCATGGGCACCCCGTCGCCGGGGTGCCCTACAGCTTACGCGCTCCCCTCGTGGAGGTAGGCCTCTTCTCCGTGCTGCGTCAGGTCAAGGCCGGTCGCCTCGTCCTCAGCCGAGGCGCGCAGCGGCACGACCAGCCCGATCAGCTTCAGCAGGATGAACGTCACGATGCCGCTGTAGACGATCGCGGCGACGACCGCCGCGGCCTGGATGCCCAGCTGCCCGGGGTTGCCATAGAGCAGCCCGTTGAACAGGCCGTTGAGGCTCTGGTCGGCGAACACGCCGGTCAGCAGCGCGCCCACCGTGCCGCCGACACCATGCGCCGCGACAACGTCGAGCGAGTCGTCGAGCGAGGTCCGGGCGCGGATGATCAACGCAAAGTAGCTCGGCACCGCGGCAATCGCCCCCAGCAGCAGCGCATTCATCGGGCTGATGAACCCGGCCGCGGGGGTGATGGCGACGAGGCCGACGACAATCGCTGTCGCGCAGCCGACCGCGGTCGGCTTGCCCGACCGCATCAGGTCGAGCAGCGTCCAGACGACCAGGGTGCCCGCCGGCGCGAGCATGGTGGTCACGAACGCGAGGCCGGCAATCGGCCCGGCCGCCAGCGCGCTGCCGGCATTGAAGCCGAACCACCCGAACCACAGCAGCCCCGCTCCAAGCAGCACCGTCGGCACGTTGTGCGGGATGATCGGCGAGCGGCCGTAGTCACTGCGCTTGCCGACGATGAGGGCGGCGACGAGCGCGGCCACCGCGGCGTTGATGTGCACGACCGTGCCGCCGGCAAAGTCCCACGCGCCCATGTCGGCCAGCCAGCCGCCGCCCCACACCCAGTGCGCCAGCGGCGCGTAGACGCACACCGACCAGAGGCAGATGAACAGCAGGTAGGCGGTGAACCGCATGCGCTCGACGATGGCGCCCGAAATCAGCGCCGCGGTGATGATGCAGAACGTCCCCTGGTAGGCCATGTAGAGCGCGTGCGGAAATGTCAGCGGCAGGATCGCCCCGGTCTCGGCGAGCCCGACGCCGTTCAGGAAGGCCGCCGACAGATCACCGATCCAGTTGCTGCCCGGCGTCAGCGCCAGCGAGTAGCCGACGAGCGCCCAGAGCACGCTGACGAAGCCGAGCGAAATGAAGCTCATCATCATCGTGTTCAACGCGTTCTTCGAGCGCACCAGCCCGCCGTAGAAGAACGCCAGCGCCGGCGTCATCAGCAGCACCAGCGCCGTCGACATCAACATCCATGCGGTATCCGCCTGATTCATCTCCTCACCTCGATTGGGGGTTGGCCCGTGGGTCGGGACCATTTGAGCAAGCGGGGTGCCAGCTGAGCCGGATTCGGCGCGCGGATTCAGGCCTGTTTTCGGGGATCTGCGCCCGGATCGATCCCGGTGATACGACGTTTTTGTCTGTCTTAGTGTGAAATCGACGAATTTGTCTATGTGACTGACGCCAGGACCGGGCGGGAGACAATCGGGACGCGGCAAGGCGCGGCCCGACCGTGGTCTGCCGCACAGAGTTGTCAGATCACAAACAGTTCAATTCAATTTTGTCGGTTACTCAGGAGCGCACATGAGCGGCCCTTCGGAAGTCGTTTCGGTCATCCGCCACCGGATCCGCCCCGGCAGCGAGGCCGCCTATGAGGCGTGGACCCAGTCGATCGTCCCGATCGCTCAGGCCTTCGCCGGCCACCAGGGCGTCGCCGTGATCCGCCCGCCGCACGGGAGCCGCCTCTATACGGTGGTGCTGCACTTCGACACGCTGGAGCACCTGCGCGCCTGGCTCGAGTCCGACACGCGGCAGGCCCTGCTGCGCGAGATCGAGCCGCACCTGCTGGCGCAAGGCGAGGTGGAGATCCGTCCCGGGCTCGACTTCTGGCTGCCGGCCCCGGGCGATCGGCGGGCGCCGCCGGCGAAACAGTTCCTGCTGGCGCTGTCGGTGATCTATCCGCTGGTGCTGATCGTCCCGCCGCTGGTCAGCCGCGCCGCCGCGGCGGCGCCGATCCTCAGCCCGCTGCCACTCCGCGGGCTCATCACGGCCACCGTGATCGTCGGCCTGATGACGTGGCTGATCATGCCGCGCTATACGCGGCTGGTGAGCGGGTGGTTGTACGGGAGGAGTTAGGAGTTAGGAGTTGGGAGTCAGGAGCGGGAAGCCAGGAGCGGGAAGCCAGAAGTCAGAAGCCAGAAGTCAGAAGCTAGAAGTCAGAAGCTAGAAGTCAGAATGGCTAGCTTCTAGCTTCTAGCTTCTAGCTTCTAGCTTCTAGCTTCTAGCTTCTAGCTTCTTAGAAACGCTACGCTCCGCCGCGGCCGCCGGCTGGGGCGGCGGCCGGCGCCGGCGGGTTCACCGCCGCGCGCAGGTCGTCCATCGTCGCCAGCCGCGGGCCATGCAGCGCCGCGATCTGGGCAACGTCCAGCTTCAGCCGCTCGATGTTCTCGAGCAGGTTCTTCGTCGACGGGTTCACCGGCGGCGCCGCGGCCGCCGCGCCACCCTGGCGGCCACCGGCTGCGGGCGCGCCGCCCGCACGGCCACCACCGTCGGCGGCAGCCCCGCCACCCTGGCGGCCACCACCCTGGCCAGCGGCCGGCGCGGCTGCCGGCGTGTAGGCGTCGGCCTCGATCAGGATCTTCTCGGCCGGCAGATACACCATCAGGAACCCGTCGTTGTGCGGGTTGCCCGCTAGGCGGTGGATCTGGATCGACCTCGATCCGTCGGTCAGCACGTGGCGCTCGGCGACCGGCACGAACGTCGGCCGGCGGCGCGCCTCGGACAGGCGATCCGGGTTAATCGTCCGCGGCGCCGACCACGCCTCGCGGTAGAACGCCTGGTTGCTGCGGTGCGTCACCACCGTCGCCCCCTCAGCCACCGCGGTGCGCAGGCCGCCGGAGTGGTCGAAGTGGTGGTGGGTATTCACCACGTAGCGGATCGGCTTGTTCGGGAACAGCTCCTTCGTCTTGGCAATGACCGCCGCGGCGCGCGCTTCGTCCTGCGGCGCCTCGACGAGGACGACGTGATCCCGCATCTCGATGGCGACGCTGTGGTGCGAGCCGCCCTTGAGGTACTGGATCCCGGGGCCGAGTTCCTCGTTGGTCACCGTCACCGCGGGCGCCGTGGCGTTGGCGACCGCCTCGGGCACCGTGAAGTTCACCGCCGTGTTCTCACGCGGCGCGTTGCGCGGGTCCTGGAAACTGGTCGGCTGCGGGTTGATCTCCACGCGCGACACCCACAGGTCGAGCGACGGGTGGCCGCCGGTCTGCTGGACGATGCGCAGCGGGAAGAGCACGCCTTCGTCGAAGGTCTGATAGTTGCTGAACGTCGCCTCGACCGGCATGTCGCCGAGCACCGGGTTGTCGATGAGCGCCGTGATCTTCGCCACCTCGTTGCGGCTGTTGACCAGGCCCGTCAGCTTGATCGTGTCGACGGCGAAGGCGATCTCGGTGCCGCCGTCGACCGCGCGCGCGGTCGCGTTGTTGGCGGCGGCGGCGCGCAGGAAGCCGTGCGGCGTCAGGTAGATCTGCACGCGGCGGTCGATCACCGCGTTCGGCTGCGGCACCGGCGGCGGCGGCCCCGGCGGGCGCACGCCGATCAGCAGGTTGGCCTGATCGGCCGTGAGACGGTTCGGGTCAGCTGCCGGTCCCGGCCCGCCGCCACGGCGGCCGGCGCCACCCCCACGCCCGGCCGGCGGCGGCTGCACGTTCCAGGCGACGTTGCCGCGGACGAACTGGATCTGGGTCTGGGTGCCGGTAAACGGCACGCCGCCGCCCCGCGGCGGCACCGGGCCCTGCTCCCGTGTCATCTCCACGCGCATGGCGTCGGCGTCGTAGTCGATGACCGCGTCGTATTCGCGGACGGTCACGCGCGGCCAGGGGTCGGACGCGCTCGGGCTCTGGCCCACCGTGAAGTTAGCGCCAAACCCGGAAAAGCGCGCGACCTTCAGGGCGCTGACGCCGAGGGCCTCGCTGGCCGCCTTGACCGCATCGGCCGGGGCCTGCGGCGCCGGCTGCTGTTGGGCGGCGACGCCGACAACCACGGCCAGCATGCAGGCCGCGGCAAGAACAAGACTTCTGCGCATGTAATTCCCCCGCAGTCACATTCCGCGGATCCGGGGGGATCCGCAGCCTCCACCGACTTCGGTACGGTAAGCGAAAAAAGCGCGATAAGTATAGACGATACCGGCGGTTTGGGACGGATGGTCTTGGCGGGACCGTACTGACCCTATATATTGGGCCCCACACGTGCATCCGGATCTCGAGCAAGCCGTCGAATTTCATCGGGCCATCATCGCGGAGGGGGGCAAGGCGCTGGTCGGGTACGACACGGCCAAGGCGCTGGCCAATATCGTCCTCCTCTCCGAAATTCCGACCACCTACGACAAGAAGGAGAACCGCCAGGTCAACGCCGGCAACCTCCTTCTGCGCGGCGTTCCCGGCGTGGGCAAGACCTACTTCGGCGTCATCCTGGCCGCCATCAGCAACGCGCGGTTCGCGCGCCTGCAGGGGCGGGCCGACCTGCAGCCGACCGAGGTGGTCGGCTTCCAGATGATCAACCCGGCGACCGGGGCGCTGATGACCGAGTTCGGTCCGCTCGCCTCCGCCGAGGTCATCCTGCTCGACGAAATCAACCGCATCCCGCTCAAGTCGCAGAGCGCGTTCCTCGAGGGGCTGCAGGACCGCACCGTCACCGTCGGCAAGGAAACCTACGAGCTGCCGGCGTTCAGCTTCGCCATCGCCACGATGAACCCGGTCGAGCTCGGCCAGGGCACCTTCCCGTTGTCGGAGGCGGCGACCGACCGCTTCGCGATGATGGTCAACATCGGCTACCTGCCGCCGGAGGAAGAGGCGAAGCTGGTGCACTTCGACTTCAAGCGCGTCCGCCTCGACTCGCTGATGTCGAAGGAGCGGATCATCGAGCTGCGCTCGGCGATCAGCGAGCACGTGTTCCTGCACCCGCGGCTGGGTCAGTACATCCAGCGGCTGGTGGCGGCGACGCGCCCCTACAACCCGGAAACCGACTGGCACCAGCGGTCGCCGTCGGAGCTCGTCGAGCGAGGCGTCGACCTCGGCGCCTCACCGCGCGCGATCATCGCCTGGGGGCGTCTGGCCAAGGTCTGGGCCCTGCTCATGCACCAGCGCACCGAGGTGTACCCGGAGGACATCCAGGACCTCGGCCAGTACGTGCTGCCCCACCGCGTCTGGCTCGGCCCGCACGCCGCCAGCCACGGGCTGACCCCCGAGCTGGTGATCAAGGACGTCATCGAGCGGGTCGCGGTGCCATGAGCCGGCACATGCCGGAGATGGCCGGCGCCGCGCGGTCGATACGGCCCCATCATGACGAGGAGGCGCCGCTCATCAGCCTGACCGACGTCACCGAAATCGAGCTGCTCATCCTGCGCCGCATGCGCGAGATGACCATCGGCGATCACCGCAGCCTCGGCCACGGCACCGGCTTCGACTACGTCGGGCTGCGCGAGTGGCAGGCGGGCGATCGCTTTTCGACCATCGACTGGGCACAGTCGTCGCTCACCAACTTCTCCCCGCTCATCGTCCGCGAGTTCGAGCAGCCGAGCACCGCCTCGGTGATCGTCGTGGCCGACCGCTCGGCCTCGACGCGCTGCGGGGTCAACGGCGTGCCGATTGCCCGCGGTGTTGCGCGCGCGGTGGCCACCGTCGGCATGTCCGCCGTCTTCTTCCAGGACCTGTTCGGCCTGATCGCCTTCGAGTCGCCGCAGGCGGAGCTCGGCGCGGTGCGGCCGCGCATCGGGCGCAACCAGGTGATCCACTGCCTGGAGGCCTACCAGGAGGGGCGCGGGCTGCAGTCGCTGCGCGCGGCCGGCAGCCTGAGCATGACGCTCGGATCGTTCATGCGGAAGACCGCGCTGATCCCCTTCGTCTCCGACTTCCTGTTCGAGCAGCCCGACGCAGTGATCCGCGAACTGGCCCTCCTCACCGCCACCCACGACGTCTTCGTGGTGCTCGTCGACGCGGCGTTCGCCTTCGCCGTGCCGCCGGTATCGGCCGGGTGGATTGAGACGACGGATGTGGAAACGGGCCGGACGCGGATGCTGTCGCGATCCGCGCTGGCCGACATGGCGCGACGCGTCGGCGACTGGCAGGACCAGGTCGCCGCGCAGGCCAGGGACGCCGGCCTCGACGTGGTCCGGATCGGCCCCGACAGCGTGGCGTCGGACCTCGCCCTCGCCGAGTTCGTCAGCGAACGTCGCTTGAGAAAGGTCGCATGAGGAAACTGGTCGTCCTGCTCCTCGTCGCCGGCACCGGCCTGGCGGCGCAGGAAACCGAAAACGTCTCGCTGGCGCCGATCGAGTGCTACTGGCGCACCGGCGCATCCGCCGTTCGCGTCGGCGAAGTCTTCACCCTCGGGCTGACCTGCGCCGTGCTCGAAACGGCGTCGACGACGGTCGTGCCCGACCAGTCGCGGCTCGACCCGGGCGTCATCCAGCTCCAGCCGTTCGAGGTCGTCGGCGGCACCGCCGGCGAGGAGCTGCGGACGGCGACGCGACGGCTGTTCCAGTACGACTACCAGCTGCGCTACGTCGGCGAGGAGATCGGCCGCGACCTGCAGGTGCCGGCGCTGACGATCACCTATCGCGTGCAGAGCCGGGTCCAGGCCGACTCCGCCGCCGTCGAGAGCCGCGAGCGCCAGTATGTGCTGCCGCCGCGCGCGGTCCGGGTCCTCTCGCTGCTGCCCAACGGCACGGGCGACATCCGCGAGCCGGCGCCGCCGGCGTTCACCGACATCGAGGGGCGGCGGTTCACCGCCAGCGTCCTGCGCATCGCCTCGTGGCTCTGTTTCGCGCTGGGCGGGGTCGTGCTCGCCTGGGCGCTGGTCAATGCGGTACGGTCGCGGCGCAGGCACCATGCGGTCGCCGTGCGCCTGGCCTCCGATTCGGCCGTGCTGCGCGGGGTGACCCGCGAGCTCGACGCGGTCCGGGCGGCGCGGCAGGTCGAGGGATGGAACGACGTGCTGGCCGCGCGGGCGCTGGCCGCGCTCCGCGTCGCCTCCAGCTACGACGTCGGCCGGCCCGTGGCCCAGGCGCCCGGCCGGGACCAGCAAGCCGCCGCGGGGCAGCTGCGCGTGGCCGGCGGCTGGCGCACAGGATCGGTGCTGCTCTCGGGCTCGGCGACCGCAGTTCAACTGGCGCGGGCGCAGGCGACGGCGGAGGCGGCGGGACACGGCCGCAGCGCCAGGCTCGGGGATCTGCACGATGCGCTCACACACTTCGCCGCCGCCGTCTACGGACGCGACCATGCCTCACTCGACGGCGGCGCGCTTGACGATGCGCTGGCGGCGGGCGGACGCGCCGTCGCCGGGCTGCGGCGCGAGCACGGCTGGCTGATGTCGCGTGTCCGCACCGCCGCCCAGGCACTGACCGCACTGAGGTCGAGGGCGTGGGCGCGCTGAACGCCCTCGCCGGCCTCGGCCGCGACCTCCTCGCGGAGTGGAGCGACGCCGGCCTGGCCTCGCTGCGCTACTGGCATGGCGACACGGCGCGGCTGCTGCTCGTCGGCCTGATCGGCCTGGCACTCGCCCTCTGGGTGCTGCGCTCGACGCTGGCGCGGCGCCGCCACAGCCAGCGCGTCGCGCTACCGGCGCTGCTCGTCCCGCTGCAGAGGCGGTCGTGGGCGTTCGTCCGCCACGCGCCGCTCGTCCTGATCGCCGCCGGGCTCCCCTGCTTCGCGCTGGCGCTCGCCGACCCCTACTCGACGCTCACCCAGCGGCAGGACCTGTTCCCGGGACGTCGGATCACGCTGATGCTCGACGCCTCGTCGAGCATGGTCCGGCCCTTCAACGCACCGACGCTGCGCACCGGCGGCGTCACCTCCCAGGCGACGTTTTTCACCACGGTCGCCGCGGCGCAGCGGTTCGTGCAGCTGCGCACCGAGGGGCAGTACCGCGACCTGATGGCGCTGGTCGAGTTCGGCGATCAGGCCTACGTGGTGACGCCGTTCACGACCGACTACGACAACGTCCTGCTCAGCCTGTCGCTGGTCGGCGACTTCACCGAGTTCATCCGCTTCCCCGACCAGGGAACGATCCTGTCGTCGGCCATCACCCAGGGCGTCGAGCTGTTCCGCGCCTTCGACTACCTCGACGCCGCGGGCAACCTGATGGTGCTCTTCAGCGACGGCGAGGACTCGGAGGTCATCGCCGGCAACAAGACCGTCGAGGACATCGTCCGCGACGCGCGCGATGCCGACGTGCCGATCTTCTTCGTGCGCACACGCTTCGACCGAGGGTTCGGCAGCGTCGTCTCGGACGCGCAGTGGAAGGAGGCGGTCGAGCGGACGGGCGGCCGGTTCTACGCCGCCTCGAACGAAGATTCGCTGCTGCAGGCGATCCGGGACATCGACCGCCAGTCGGCCGGCCGGATCGAAATCCGTCAGTACGTCAGCCAGCGTCCCCGGTATCGGCCGTTCGCCTTTGCCGGCGCCGCGCTCTGGGCGCTGGCCCTCACGCTCGCCATGACCGTGCCCCATTTCAGGAGCTTCCCGTAAATGCGGACCCTTACCGGCATCCTTGTTGTCGTCATCGTCCTGCTGCTGGCCGGCGTCGCGCTGCGGCGGGCCGCCGTCATCGAGGATCGCCTCGCCGACGCCGCCACCGAGCTGGTCACGACCGGCGCCGTCACGCCCGCGACCGACGAGCGCATCGACGAAGCGCTCGACCTGGCCGGGCGCGTGCCGTTCGTCGGCACCCGTCTGCAGCGCGAGGTCCGGCTGCGGCGCGCCGAGGCCGCGTACTGGCAGGGGAACTATGCGGCGGTCGCGCCGACGCCAGGCGCGGCCGCGGCCATGACCGACGAGGACCCGCGGCTGATCCTGATCGCCGCCAACGCCGGCTTCCGCAGCGCGGTGCAGGCCAACCGCACCGCGGCGACGCTCGCACGGTCGCTCGACGACGTCCTCAAGGGGTACACGACGGTGGTCCAGGCCGACCCCACCTCGCGCGAGGCGGCGCACAACTACGAGTACGTCGTCCGGCTGCGCACGCTGCTGACCGCCGGGCGCGGCGCCACGGTGCCGGCCCCGCAGCAGAACAACATGCAGGGTGAAGCGGGCGACCCGCCGGAGGGGAGCCGCGAGAGCGACTTCAACGTGATCGTGCCGCTGCGGCCCGAAGAGCGCCAGGAGCAGATGGATCCGGGCGCAGGGGCGACGTTCCAGCGCAAGGGCTGATGTTCGGCATCGACTTCGAGACGCTCGAGTTCGGGGACCCGCGGTTCCTGTGGCTGCTGGCGGTGCCAGCGGTGGGGCTGCTGCTCTGGGCGCGGCAACTGCTGCTGCACCGGCGCGACGCGCGACGCCTGGTGGCGGCGCGGCAGGTGCCGCGGCGCGAGCGGTTCCCCCGGCTCGGCAACGCGCTGTTCTCCCTGTTGATGCTCTGCGCGATCGCGCTGACCGTGGTCGCCCTCGCCCAGCCGCGCGTCGTCGCGTCCCTCGTCCGCACCGGTGGCGCCGACATCGTCGTGCTGCTCGACGGGTCGGCGTCGATGTACGTGCGCGACGTCGACGGCGACCGCTGGCAGCGATCGGTGCGCTTTCTGCGCGTGCTCGGCGATTCGCTCAGCTGGCAGAACGATCGGATCGCGCTGTCGCTGTTCGCCCACATCGCCACGCCGCAGGTCCGGCTGACGCGCGACCCCAACACGTTCTTCTTCTTCCTTGATCACCTCGACGAGCAGTCCCCGTTCCGGCTCGAGGACGACACGACCTGGGACACGAACATCGCGCTCGGGATTCGCTGGGGGCTGCGGATCATCGAGAAGGACGAGGAGATTCGCGGGCCGTCGCCCAACGCCAGGCTGTTCGTGCTGATGTCCGACGGCCAGTCGTGGAGCGGCACCGTCGAGGAGTCGCTGGCATCGGCCAAGGCCGCCGGCGTGCCGGTGTTCGTCGTCGGCGTCGGCTCCGACGTCGGTGGCATCATCCCCGACCCGAAGCGCACCCCGCTCGACCCGAACCCGCCGGTCGTGTCGCGCCTCGATCGCGCCTCGCTGCGCTCGATTGCCGCGGCCGGCGGCGGCGAGTATTTCGAGCTCGATCGCGGCAGCGACGTCGACCTGGCCAACCGGCTGATCGACGCCGCCCGCCGGCGCGCGGTGTCGAGCGAAGCCGAACCGGTGCTGCAGGACGTCTACTGGCAGTTCCTCGCCGGCGCCGCGATCTTCGTGCTGGGCGCCGTCCTGTTCCTGCGCGACCGCGCCGCGCTCGTGATCCAGGCCGCCGCCGCCAGCCTGGCCCTCGCCTTTCTCGCCTCGCTGCTCTGAGCTCGCGGTAGAATCCGCGCGATGACACGCCCGGTCGCCGCGCTGCTGTCGGTCGCGCTGTTCGTCGCCGGCGCGGCCGCCCAATCGCCCACGGTCTACAAGGCCCGCCTCGGCGTCACGCCGGTCGATGCCAACAACCAGCCGGTCGTGACCGGGTCCGGCTCGGTCACCGCGACCCTGAAAGGCACGGTGCTGGTGATCGACGGGACGTTCACCGGGCTGCACTCCCCGGCCACGAGCGCCAGGGTGCATGTCGGACCGCGTGGTATCCGCGGACCGGCGGTCCTCGACCTGACGGTGACGAAGGCGCGCGCGGGGACCATCACCGGCGCGCTGACGCTGACCGAGGCGCAGCTCGAGCACCTGCGGCGATCCCGCCTCTACATCCAGATCAACAGCGAGGAAGCCGCGGACGGCAACTTGTGGGGATGGCTGCTGCCATGACGACGCGAACGTTTCGATCGCTGAGCGCCGCCGCGGCTGTGCTGCTGGCGAGCGGGATCGTCTCCACGGCGCAACAGCCAGCAGCGGCGCCGATCTATACCGCCGCGCAAGCTCGCGCCGGACAGGCGCTCTACACAGCGCAGTGCGCCGGGTGCCACCAGGCGGATCTCTCCGGGCTGAACGAAGCGCCGCAGCTGGCCGGCGGCAGCTTCCTCGCCGCCTGGGGCGAGCGTCCCGTCTCGGACCTCGCCGCCTACATCGTGCGGGCGATGCCGCCCGACAATCCCGGCGCGGCCGGCCCCGACGGCGTCGCCCAGATCGTCGCCTACGTGCTGCAGGCCAACGGGGCGACGCCAGGAGCGCAGGCGCTCACACCGCAGACGGCGACCAGCATTCGCGCGGTGGCCATGCAGCAGGCGCCGGCGCTGGCGGCCCCGGCGGCGGCGGGAGGCGCGGCGGCGCCGGCCCCGCAAGGGCCGCGCGGCCTCACCGTGCGCGGCACGGTCGCCAGCTTCACCCCGGTCACCGACGCCATGCTGCGCAACCCGCCGGCCGGCGACTGGCTGATGGTGCGGCGCAACTACCAGGGCTGGAGCTACAGCCCGCTCGATCAGATCACGCGCGCCAACGTCAAGAACCTGCGGCTCGCGTGGGTCTGGGCGATGCACGAGGGCGCCGCCAGCCAGCCGATGCCGATCGCCCACGACGGCACCATCTACCTCGTGCACACCGGCAACATCGTCCAGGCGCTCGACGGACGCACCGGCGACCTGTTCTGGGAGTACCGCGCGGGGCCGGACGAGGGCAATGCCATGCGCAACATGGCGATCTTCCAGGACACGCTCTACGTCACGACCAGCGACGCGCGGATCGTCGCGCTCGACGCGCGGACCGGTGAGCGCGCCTGGGAAACACCGTTCGCCGATCCGGCGAAGGGCTTCAGCGCGCGGACCGGCGCCATCGTCATCAACGGCAAGTTGATCCAGGGGCTCAACGGCTGCGACCGTTTCAAGGACGAGGGGTGCTTCATCACCGCGCTCGATGCCGCCAGCGGCCAGGTGCTGTGGCGCTTCAACACCGTGGCGCGCCCCGGGGAACCGGGGGGCGACACCTGGGGCCGGCAGCCGATGATGTTCCGCGCCGGCGGCGAAACGTGGGTCACCGGCAGCTACGACCCGGATCTCAACCTCACCTACTGGGGCACGGCGCAGGCCAAGCCCTGGGTGCCGGCCAGCCGCGGGATGTCGGCGCTGGACGAGGCGCTCTATACGAGTTCCACGCTCGCGCTGAACCCGGACACCGGGCGCCTGCAGTGGCACTACCAGCATGCGCCGGGCGAGGCGCTCGACCTCGACGAGGTCTACGAGCGCGTGCTGATCGACATCGACGGGCGGAAGCTGCTCTTCACCATCGGCAAGCCCGGCATCCTCTGGAAGCTCGATCGCCAGAGCGGCGAGTACGTGTCACACGTCGAGACGATCTTCCAGAACATCTTCGACTCGTTCGATCCGCGCACCGGCACGCCCACGTATCGCGCCGACATCCTCGAGGCCGCCGTCGGCGACTGGGTGACCGCGTGCCCGAGCACGCAGGGGGGCCACAACTGGCAATCCACCAGCTATCACCCCGGGTCGGGGCTGCTCGTCATCCCGCTCAGCCAGAGCTGCTTCGAGATCCGCGGCCGGGAGGTGGAGATGAAGGAGGGATCCGGCGGCACGCAGGGGGACCGCCGCTTCTTCGAGATGCCCGGCACCGACGGCAAGATCGGCAAGCTCGCCGCCTACGACCTGCGTACGATGCGCGAGGTCTGGAGCTACGAACAGCGGCCGTCCTTCCTCACCTCCGTGCTGTCGACGGGAGGCGACCTGGCGTTTGTCGGCGACCTCGATCGCACGTTCCGCGCGTTCGACGTCCGCACCGGCGAGATCCTGTGGCAGACGCGGCTCGGCACGTCCGTGCAGGGGTTCCCGATTACCTACACCGCCGGCGGCAGGCAGTACATCGCCGTCACCAGCGGCCTCGGCGGCGGCAGCCCGCGTAACGTCCCGCGCCTCATCGCGCCAGACATCAGGCACCCGACGAGCGGCAACGCGCTCTACGTGTTCGAGCTTTCCAACCAGCCATAAAGGCCTGCACTCGGCCCACGCGACGCGCTTGACACCCTCGCGACGACGATGGCATCGTCGTCGTGAGGTCGGGAGCCCTTATCAAGGGAGAGATCCATGCAGGCCCTGATGGTGCCCCCGGCCCTCGAAGAAAGGCTGGACGAGGTGGGAGCAGACGCGCTCGTGAACATGTTCGCCGTGGCGCACGAGAACGCCCTCGAGAGCTTCGAACGGCGCCTCGGCGATGAGTGCGCGAAGCTCCGCACCGAGATGAAGGTCGGGTTTGCCGACCTCAAGCTCGACATCATCAAGTGGTCGTTCCTGTTCTGGCTTGGCCAGTTCGCGGCGATCGCCGCGCTGCTCACCGCGCTGCGCTAGAACGGATACGGCGTGGCCCGGTCCTGGATGGTCACCCACTGCCACTGGGTGAACTCCTCCCAGTTCGCCGGGCCGCCGACGCGCGTGCCGTTGCCCGACGCGCCGCGGCCGCCGAACGGCACGTGCGGCTCGTCGCCGACCGTCTGGTCGTTGATGTGCAGGATGCCGGTCTTCAGCCGGTTGCCGAGCGCGAGCGCGCGTGACACCGACGAGGAGATGACCCCGGCCGAGAGACCGTGCTCGCCCATGTTGGCCAGCGCCACGGCCTCGTCTTCCGTCGCGAACGTCGTGACCGGCGCCACCGGCCCGAAGATCTCCTCGTCGAACGCCCGCATGCCCGGGCGCACGTTCGCCAACACGGTCGGTCGGTAGAACAGCCCGTCGAACGTGCCGCCCGACTTCAGCGCGGCGCCCGCCTTCACCGAATCCTGGACGATGCCGTGCACGCGGTCGCGCTGCTTCTGGTTGATGAGCGGGCCGAGCGCGACCTGGCCGCGCGCCGGATCCCCCACCGGCAGGTGATCCGCAACCGTGGCCAGGCGCTCGAGGATGGCTGGCGCGATCTTCTCGTGCACGAGGATGCGACCCGCCGTCATGCAGATCTGCCCCTGGTGCAGCCATGCGCCCCAGCGCGCGTTGGAGGCCGCGGCATCGAGGTCCGCATCGTCGAGGATGATGAGCGCGTTGTTGCCACCCAGCTCGAGCGACACCCGCTTGAGGTGTTCGCCAGCAAGCGCACCGACGCGGCGGCCGACACCGGTCGAGCCGGTGAACGCGATCATGGCGATGTTCGGGTCGGTGCACATCGCCTCGCCGGCTTCGGCAGCGCCAGGCAGCACGTGCAGCACGCCGGCCGGCAGCCCCGCCTGCTCGAACAGCCGCGCGATCACGTAGCCGCCGCCGAGCGGCGTGTGGATGTCGGGCTTCAGCAGCACCGCATTGCCGACGGCAAGAGCGGGGGCAACCGCGCGAATCGAGAGGATCAGCGGAAAGTTGAATGGTGAGATGACGCCGACGACGCCGTGCGGCACGCGGCGCGCCATGCTGATGCGGCCGGTGGCCGCCGGCAGCACCAGCCCCTGGGGCTCGCCGATCATCGCCGCCGACTGGTTGAGAATCCCCTCCGCCATCTTCAGCTCGACGTCCACCTTCGGCGGAATCGAACCGGTCTCGCGCACCATCCAGTGGCGGATCTCGTCGGCGTTGGCTCGAACAAGGCGCGCGGCTTCGCGGAAGATCTCGGCCCGCTCCTGGTACGGCTTCTCGATCCACTGCTGCTGCGCGTCGGCAGCCTGCGCCGCGGCTTCGGCCACGTCTGCCGCGTTGGCCAGCCCGACGCGCGTCAGCGTCGTCTGCGTCGCCGGCTCCTGGACGTCAACGGCGCCGCCGGCCGCGCGCTGCCACGTGCCCGTAAAGAGCTGATCGCGCCAGGTGGATTCGTCGAGAAAGGTGGCGATGGTGCTCATCGATCTACGCCCAGCGATAACCGCTCTTGGCCAGCGGCATCTGCCGCACCCGGCGGCCGGTGACGGTGGCGATGGCGTTGGCGAGGGCCGGCACGGTAGGCGGCAGCGCCGGCTCGCCGAGGCCGGTGGGCGGGTTGTCCGTCAACAGGAAGTGCACGTCGATGTCCGGCGGCGCCTGGTTGATCCGCGTCGGCTGGTACTGGTTGAAGTTGTTCTGCACGACACGGCCGCCGGCGATCGTGATCTCCCAGTTCATCAGGTGGCTCATGCCTTCGATGACGGCCCCCTGCCCCTGGTTCATCGCCGCGCTCGGGTTGACGATCTCGCTGCCGATGTCGCCGACGACCCACACCGTGTTCACCTTCACGCGGTTCTGCGCGTCGACCATCACCTCGGCGACGTTGGCGAAGTAGCCGCGATGGCTGTACTGGAAGGCCACCCCCATGGCGGTACGGGCCGGTAACTGGCGGCGCCCCCACCCGGAGCGGTCGCGCACCGATTCGAGCACGCCGATCATGCGGGACGCGTTGAAGCCGTCGCCCCCCTGCGCCGGCATCGGGTAGACCTCGTTCCGCAGGATGTCGAGGCGGAACGCCAGCGGGTCCTTCCCCGCCGCCTGCGCCAGCTCGTCGAGGAACGACTGGAACACCCAGCAGAACGCATTGCTGCGCGGCGCCCGCAGCGCGCCGGTCGGCACGCCGAACGGAATCAGCGACGACTGGAAGTCGAAGTGCTGGACGAAGCGCGCCGGGAACTCGACGCCATTGATGTTGCCCGAGTTCGTGTAGCCCCCGGCGCCGCGCGCCGGGTCGCCATAGCTGACGAAATGGTTCGTCCAGGCGACCAGCGCGCCCGATGCATCGACCCCGGCCTTCAGGTAGTGGAACCCGCCGGGCCGGTAGTGGTCGAAGTGCATGTCGTCTTCGCGCGTCCAGAGCACCTTGACCGGCACGCCGATCTGCTTCGCGATCGCGCACGCCTCGCCCATGTAGTCGTTGGTCAGGCGCCGGCCGAAGCCGCCGCCCGCCCGCTGGATGTGGATGGTGATGTTCTCCTGCGGGATGTCCAGCACCTGCGACACCAGGTTGCGGCCCGCCTGGGGCGTCTGCGTCGGCGCCCAGATCTCCATGCGGCCGTTCTGGTAGTGCGCCGTGCAATTCTGCGGCTCGAGCGGGGCGTGTGAAATGAACGGATAGGCGTATGCCGCCTCGACCACCTTCACGCCGGAGGCGGCCAGCGCCTGGTCGGCGCTGCCGTCGACGCGCAGCGCGAAGCCGGGCGCCTGCTGCGACAGCTGCTGCGCCTGCACGGCGTAGTTCTCGCTGCTCTGCTGCGCCGTCGGATGGTTCTCCCAGGTCACGCGCAGCTGCTTCCGCGCCGACTGCGCCTGCCACCAGCTGTCGGCGACAATCGCCACGCCCGGCAGCAGCCCGCGCAGGTCGGTCGTGCCCTCGATGATGAGCACGTGGCGCACGCCGGGGAGCGCCTTGACCTCGTCGACGTTGGCGCTCTGCACCTTCGCCGCGAACACCGGCGACTTCTCGTAGACCGCGTACAACATCCCCGGCAGCGTGAAGTCGATGCCGAAGGTCGGCTGGCCGGTGACGATCCGGCGGTTGTCGTAGCCGCCGGTGGCCTTGCCGACGACGGTGTGCGCCGACTGCGGCTTGAGCGGCACGCTGTCGAGATCCGGCGGCGTCAGGGTTGCCGCCCTGGCCGCCAGCTGGCCGTAGGTCATCGTCCGGTTCGAGCCGCGATGCGTGACGCGCGTGTTCGCCGCCACCAGCTCGGACTCCGGCACGCCCCACGTCTCGGCCGCCGCCTTGATGAAGGTCAGTCGCAGCGCGGCGCCGACGCGGCGCAGCGGATCGTAGTTGTTCGGCGTCGCCGTGCTGCCGCCGGCGTTCTGCGGCCCGTACTTCGACTGATCGAGATCGGCCTGCTCGAGCACGACCTCGTTCCACGGCACCTCGAGCTCCTCGGCGATGAGCATGGGAAGCGAGGTCTTCACGCCCTGCCCAATCTCCGGGTTCTTGGCGATGATCGTGACGACGTTGTCGGGCGAGATCTTCACGAACGCGGCCGGCGCGAACACCGGGCGCGGTCCGGGCGGCCCCTGCGCCAGCAGGTCGGCCACCGGATCCAGGTAGGTGGCCACCATCAGGCCGCCGCCGGCGAGCGCCGTGAAGCGGAGGAACGAGCGACGGTTCATCGTCAGCGTATCCATGGCGTCCTCAGCGCTGGGCCTGGGCGGTCTGCACCGGCTGCGCACCCGCAGCCTGATGGATCGCCTGGCGGATTCGAAGATAGGTGCCGCAGCGGCAGATGTTCCCCTGCATGGCGCGGTCGATGTCGGCGTCGGTCGGCCGCGGCGTGGCGGCCAGCAGCGCCGCCGCGGACATGATCTGTCCCGCCTGGCAGTAGCCGCACTGCGGCACGTCGATCGCCTGCCAGGCGACCTGCAGCGGGTGTGTGCCGTCTGGCGACAGCCCCTCGATGGTCGTCACCTGCGCCCCATTGGCCGTCGCGGCCATCGTCTGGCAGGCGCGGACGGCGCGCCCGTTCAGGTGCACCGTGCAGGCACCGCACTGGGCAATGCCGCAGCCGAATTTCGTCCCCTTCAAGTTGAGGACGTCGCGCAGCACCCACAGCAGGGGCATGTCCGCGGGAACGTCTACGGTATGGGTCTGGCCGTTGACCGTCAGAGAGTAGGCAGGCATAGGGGCAGATTCTACGCCTTAAGGTATCGTGAGTCGACTTCGCCAAACCTTCATGTCCCGGAGGACACCTGTGACGACCGCCCCCTATCAGAGTGCCGATCTGATCCTCAAGCTGTACGAGCTGCGCCGCGAAGAGAAGATGCGCGAGGCGCGCAACTGGTTCATCCTCTTCACGCCCGAGAGCGTGGACGATGTAATCAAGGCCGTGTCGGGGCCCGACAGCGCCCACTTCCGCATGGTGGCGACCTACTGGGACATGGCGGCGTCGTTCGTCCTCAACGGCGCCATCGACGAACAGATGTTCAACGACGCCAACGCCGAGCACATCGCCATCTTCTCGAAGATCGCGCCGTTCATCGCCGGCTACCGCGAGCGCATGGGCCAGCCGAACTACCTGAAGAACGTCGAGACGCTGATCCTGCGGCTGCCCAACGCGCAGGAGCGGTTGACCGCGACGCGCGAGCGGCTGAAGAAGGTGGCGGACGCGCGCCGCGCCGCGATGAAGGGATAAGTCGTGGCTTCCGGCTCGAGCCGGAAGCCACATCACTTATTCGCTGCGCACGCGCCCGATGAAGCGGGCGACCAGCGAGAGTCCGTGGATGGCGTGGGCGCGCGTCGCCTGGTCGCTGCTGCCCGACGCGGTGAGCAGCGCCTCGATCCCCGGCATCCCGGCGCGCGACAGGGCGCGCGCCGCCTCGATGCCGGGCGTGGTCGTCCAGGTGGCGAGCACCGCGGTGGCGCGGTCGCGCTCGCACCAGACCGGGTTCATCGACGTCGCGTCGGCAAGCAGCCGCGAGAGAGCATCTACCGCCGCAGCGCGGCCCTCCCGCGCCTCGGCGATGTAGCAGGCGGCAAACGCGCGCGTCACGGCGTCGCCGGCCGAGAGCTCGGCGATGCGCTGCTGCAGTGGCACTTCCTGCGCCAGCGCCGGAACGGCCAGCAGCAGCAACAGGACGATGGCAGCGGCGGCTCGCATGGCAGGACCACGCCTTACCGCAGCGAATCGCGAGCGGCGTCCACCGCCGCCTCGACCTCGGCCTCGATCTGCTCCTCCATCCGCTTCATGTCGGCCTTGAAGGCAGGGCCGTCGAAGCGCAGCGCCATGTCGCGGGCGAACTCGGTGATCTCCTTCAGGTTCTCGGGCACGCCGTTGGCCCCGATCCTGACTGGCGGCATCGGCGGAATGGGCACCGCCGGCCGCGGGCCGCGCCGCTCGCCGCGGGCGATGGTCGCCAGCGCCGAAGCGGCGTTCTCGCGCACTCGGGCGTCGGTATCCTTCAGCGCCGCGGTCAACCCGTCGATAGCGCTGCTGTCGCCGATCATCCCCAGCGCCAGGGCGGCGCGCTCGCGCACGCGTGCCTGCGGATCCTTGAGCAGCGGCAGGAGCGACGGTACCGCGGCGGCGTCGCGCGTGCGTCCCACGGCCACGGCCGCGCGTTCGCGCACGCCGGCGCTGGCATCCTTCAGCCCGGCGGCAACCGCGGCCCGGCTTTCGGGCGTGTCGAACCGCGTGAGGCCGTTGATGGCCAGCTCCCGCAGATCGGCGTTGGCGTCGCGCGACGCGCGCAGCAGCGCCGGCACCGCGCGCGCATCACGCATCGACACCAGCCCCTCGATCGCCCGCTTCCGCACCTCCAGGTTCTGGTCGTCGAGGGCGGTGGCCAGCGCATCCGCGACGCGGCGGCGCGTTTCATCCGTCACCTCGCTCGACTGCGTCGCCGGGGCCGCCGGCGTCGCCGGGGTTGCCGGGGTGGACTGCGCCTCGGCGGCCGGCTCGGGCTCCGGCGCCGGCTGCGGGGCGGGGTCGGCGCTGAACGGCAGCCTGACATCGCTGCCGGCCACGAGCGCCCGGGCGACCGGCGATTCGGCCGTGATGTGCAGCGCCCCGAGCAGCACGATGGCGGTGATCGCGGTCACGCCGAGCACGGCGCGCACGCGGCGCCCGGCCGGGGCGCGGTTGCAGCGTTCGTCGAGGATGGCCATCAGACGTCCCTCCAGTTGTGATGGGCGCGCCATCGCCAGCGTGGCCCACGCCGGCGCCGCCGGCGTGCGGAAGGCGCGCGCGATTTCGAACAGGTGATCCGCGTAGGTGGGGGCCGCGGTGCCCGTGGACAGCACGAGGTCGTCGCAGGCACGTTCCTGCTCCGCCCGCAGCCGCGCCAGCGCGATGTGCGCCAGCGGGTTCATCCAGTGGAGCGCGCGCGCCAGTTGCCCGACACCCTGCACCAGGCAGTCGCGCCGGCGCACGTGCGCCAGTTCGTGCAGCAGCACCACGCGGCGCCGCTCCCCGGGCCAGGCCAGCGCCTCGCGCGGCAGCAGCACGGCCGGCCGCAGCAGGCCGCACGCGACCGGCACGGAGGTCTCGTCGCTGACCTTCAGCGCCACCCGCCGGTCGACCTGCAGCGCGGCCGCCGCCTCGTCGAACGCCTCCAGCCAGCCATCGTCCTCGACGTCGGTGCCGCGGCGAGCAATGCGCGCGGCGCGCGCGAAGCCGTAGACGAGGCGCAGCGCCAGGATGCCGGCGCCAAGCAGCCAGATGGCCACGAGCGCCCCGGAGCCCGGGACTTCAGTCCCGGCCGGCGTCGCCTCGACGGACGAAGCCGCAACCGGAACAGAAGTCTCCGGCGGTGCCTGCGGAAGGAGCACCGCGGTCTCCTGCACCGGCTGCGGCGGAGCGGACTCGACAGTTGTGGCAGGAACCGCGAACCACTCCGTTTCTGGTATCGATGCCGGGACCGCGACGTCCCAGCTTGGGCCGACGACACGCACCAGCGGCAGGGCCAGCGTCGCCAGGACGCCGAGTGTCCAGACCAGGTGCCGCGATGCGGCCGAGGCCTTGCGCATGCCGAGGGTCGCGGCCCACGTGGCCAGCAGGACGCAGGCGCCCTTGAGCAGGAACTGGATGAGAAGCGCGGCTGACATCACTGACCCTCCTTCTCGCGGCGCGCCGTGTCGATCAACGTCTTGAGCCTGGCCAGCTCGGCCTCGCTCATCTCTTTCGGCGACAGCTCGAACAGCGCGGCCATCACCTGAGACGCCGACCCGTCGAAGAATGTGTTGACGACATGCTTGAGCGCCGAGCGCTTGGCCTTGTCGCGGGCGATCGTGGGGATATAGACGTAACGGGGACCGTCAAGGTTGTGCCGGACATGGCCCTTTTCTTCGAGGATGCGCAGCATCGTGCGCACCGCCGAATAGCTCGGCGGGTCGGGTATGGCGGCGCGGATTTCGGCGGCAGTAGCGCGGCCCGCCTGGTAGAGCGCGTCCATGATCTGGCGCTCGCGGCGGCTGAGAGAAGGCGGCTGGCTCATGTGCACCTGCTAAGCACTTGGCACATGCTAAATTCTTGGCAGACGCCTGTCAACACAAAAAGAAAGGGCCGGCTGAAAGCCGGCCCCCCACGTTCAATTCTGAATTCTGAATTCTGAATTCTGACTTCTGCTTCTACCGCCGCGTCGTCGCCGCCGGGGCCGGCGACAGCTCCTTGTAGATCGCCTCGACGAACTGGGCGCCAGTCAGCGCCGGCGTCGAATAGAGGCCGTCGTAATCGATCGTCGGCTCCTGCGCCATCAACTGTGCCAGCGTCATCTTCTTGTCGATCGCCAGCTTCACGCGGTCGTGGATGATCGTGATCATGTCGCGGTACTCCACGACATCGGCCTCGTTCATGACCCGCCCGTGGCCCGGCACGATGCGCGTGCCGGCCTGCTGGTTGAAGCGCGGCACCGCCAGGTCGATCAGGTCGTTGAGGCCCGACAGGATCCCTTTGATCGAGCCGCCCAGCGCCGGGTCGAACTTCGGGTAGGCCACCGTGTTGATCACGTCTCCGGCCGCGATCACGTCGGAGCGGCGGAAGAACACCATCAGGTCGCCGTCGGTGCGCGCCGCTTCCGCCGCGTGCATCTCCACCGCCTCGTCGTTGAACGACATCACCTTCTTCGGGGTGAAGAACGTGCTCGACGGCCAGAACGCGAACGGCACCGCCGAGGTCTCACCGGTGGGTGCGCTCATCCGGTTGCCCGTGTTCTCGGTGGTGATGATCATCGCCCCCGTCGGCCGCAGCTGTTGCGGGTTGTTGCCGCCGCCCTGTTGATTGGGAACGATCGAGCCGGGCCCTTCGAGGCCGGGCTCGGCCAGCGTCGGATTCTTTCCTGCGGCGGCGATCTTCTCGTTGCCGCCGTAGTGGTTCGGGTCGAACGTGGTGTTGACGATGTAGCGGATCGGCCGCGGCGTCAGCACGCTGACCGCCTTGACCACCTGGTCGCTGATCTCCGCCGTCGCCGAGTCGACCAGCATCACGCCGTCGTCGCCGATGTGCGCCACGATGTTGCTGGCGCCGCCGGCAATCAGGTACACGTTGCCGAGCACCGGCAGCACCTGCAGCTTCACGTCCGCCGGCATCGGCACCGGGTACGCGCTCGGCTGCGGCTGCTCCATGCTGCGCGACATCACCTGCTGCTCGCCGACCGTCAGCTTCGGCTGCTGCGCCTGCAGCGCCGCGGTGAGGACGGCTCCGCCGGCAACGAGAACACACGCGCGCTTCATCGGGACCCTCCTGCCGCGGCTTCCTGCTTCCGCAGTTCCTCGATCGTCTTCATGTACTCCGGATAGAGCGTCGCCTTGCCGCCGCGCGTCGCCTCGAACGGGATGTCGAAGCGGTCGGCGATGTCACGGTGTGTCGTGCCGATCGGGAAGCTTGGCACCCACCCCCGCGGCTTGTCGCCCAGCTCGTCGACCATCTCGAACGGAATGGCCGGCCCGGTGTGCTGCTCCGGGTTGACGCGGAAGTTGTTGGTCCGCACCATCGGCTCCTCGAAGTAGACCGGGTCGTCGTTCCACGCCATGTGGGTCATCATGTCGCCGTGGCGGACGAACCACTCGACCATGGTGCCGCGGTAGCTGGTCGGCGGGCCGTTGCGGTTGATGAAGGTCGTCTTCATGTGCGTTGTCGTGACCTTCAGCGTGTTGCCCAGCCATTCGCCCGTGGAAAAACCGCCCCACGTGTGCTCGGCGAACTCTGACGGGTGCGGCCGGCCGTCCATCCAGATGGTGCGGTCCGCCCGTCCGAAGTAGCCGGCCATGGTGTAGGCGATCAGGTGGCCGGTGATCTGGTCGACGATCTTCGTGATGCGCAGGTTGGGCTGCGGGCCGCGCATCGAATACTGCGCGGGGTGCGGCTTGGCCTGCTGCTCGGGCTGCGAGAGCACCGACGCGTCCCAGGTCTCGGCCTTGCGCCGGGCCGCCGCGTTGAGTGGCAGGCCGGTGTAGTCGCCCAGGTCCGCGCCCGGCGCGCGGTGTGGCTGATCTTCGTGATTATCGCGAGCCCATTCGCCGGATATGTCGACCTGCGCCCAGGCCGGCCCGGCGATCAGCGTCGCTCCGAGCAATAGTAAGGCGATCCGCATGTGTCCCCCTCCAGAGTCACGGTCACGCGTCCCGTTCGCCGAAAAATGTGCGCGGATTATAGTCGTAGGACCGCCGAATTGCGCCGGCTTATCCTGAAGCGATGGTTTCCCGTGTGAAAAGCGCGGCCGCCGCCGTTCTGGCGGTTGCCCTCCTCGCGGCGGCCGTTCCTGCTGTCGCCCAGCCCGACCTCTGGACCGGAACGTGGCACCTCGACCTTGACGAGTCGACCTACCCCGCCGGGTCGCCGTACAAGCGCGGGACGTGGAAGATTGAACGCTCGGATGCGGGCGTGACGATGATTTACGACCTGGTGGGAGTGCGCGGCGGCGTCACGCACATGGAATGGACGGGGCGGTTCGACGGCCGCCCGTACACGCTGCACGGGCCCGACGCGCCGGTGACGTATGCCTACATCCAGGTCGATGCCTACACGCTCGACCTCGAGGTGCGCGTCGACGGCGTCCCCAACGTCCGCGGCCGGGTGACGCTGGCGCCGGACGGCCGCACGCTGACGGCGACGACGACCGGCCGCACCGCCGCCGGCGAGGTCACGACGACGACCGTGTACAAGAAGAAGTAAGGCCCAATGCCCAATGCCCAATGCTCAAGGCTCAATGGCCAACGCGTTATGTCTTGGGCATTGGGCATTGAGCATTGGGCAATTGAGCGTTGATCGTCAGCTCGGCGGCCGCACCCACCTGAACGTCGAATTGAGCAGCGGCCAGGTATCAAGCCCCACCAGTGCCATCTCGATGTGGATGGCTTCCCCATCCATGATGCCATCGAGCACCAGCCGATCGTCCGCCGGCCGCTGATACCTAAACGTGTAGCTGCCGCTGCGTCCCTTCGTCAGCACCACGACCTGCCGCGCCGCGTCGAAGGTGGTGCTATAGCGCGCCAGCGAGTCGTCTGTGCGCTGGAATCCCATGCGGTCGGGGTAATCGAAGATCGCTCGCCGCCACCGGCGGTCGTAGCTGTTCAACGCCGCCGGCTGCGCCCGGCCGTCGATCTCGAGCCGCTCGATGTCCCAGATCCCGTAGAGCGGTGAACGCGGGTGCGCCGGGCCGTCCGGGGCGTCGTACTGGCGCGCCTGCAGCCAGATGAACACCGACGCCAGGTAGACGCCGAACGCGACCTGGGCGATGAGCGCCGCGCGGTTGGCGTGCGGCGTGCGGAAGAGCGGCAGGTGGCGCGAGGCGGGCGCCGGGCGGTCGAACAGGAACAGGTTGGCAAGCCGCGGCGCGTCCGGCGCTGCCACGACCAGGGCCATCAGGATGTAGTGAAACGAGATCTGCTTCAGGCCGAAGTCGTAGGAGGCATTGAGCGCCAGCACCTGCACCATGTCGACGGCGCACAGCAGCGCCCCGAGCAGCGTCGTCCGTGGAAAGACGAGCAGGACTGCCGCCGCCACTTCGGCCCAGCCGGTGAACATCTGGTACGGGGTCGAGGCGCCGACGAACACCCAGAGCAGGCTCGCCAGGTCCAGGAAGCCGACCGGCGACACGATGGTCGTCAGCGCCGGCGGAATGAACTGTGTCGGGATGACCTTGGCGAACCCGAAGAAGAACATCTGCGCTGCCAGCGCGAAGCGGACGACCAGCCGGAACCATTTGTGCAGCGTCGCGTATTCGACGCGCCGGCTGTCGGCGACGGACCAGATCGCGGTACCGAGGGTCGCCGCCGTCAGCATCCACGCCGTCTGCACCCAGCCGAACAACGTGTCGCCGCTGTTGCCGCGAACATACGGGGCGTCGACGCCGAACAGGTACCGCGCGAAGAACTCGTTGATGTTCCGCATCGGCGGCAGCGGCCCGAGCTGCGGAATCTGGAAGTTCGGCAGCAGGAACATGCCGCCGAGCATCTGCCCGGCAACGATGTAGAGCGAGAAGTAGAGGAAGCAGAAGCGGAAGGCGACGCGCGTCGCCGGCTTCCAGGCAGCGTAGTCGGTCATCGCTACTTCACGGCCGGCGGACAACCCGGGAAGAAGTTCCCCTTCGCCCGGTGGTCGGCGCAGAACTGCTTCACCCGCTCGATGCCGGGCGCGAGCATCTGCAGGGTTTCCTCATAGGTCATCGGCCGCATGTGGACCGGCACGTTCCGCTCGACCTTGATCTCCCGGTACGCGATGTTCTCGAGCCAGCTGTCGCCCCACCACTGCAGGTCCTCGGCGGCGGTGGCGATGTCGGCCTCGATCATGATCCGGTGCTCGGGGATGTAGGCGAACACGGCGTCGGCCATGTGGTTGTTGGCGATGACGTGATACACGTCCACCTCCATCCGCGCGTCCGTCAGCTCCAGGTGGTCGTCGACCGGGACGAAGGTGAAGGGGCGGCGGTTGCGTTCGAGGTCGTCGGGGAAATTGGGCGCGCGCCTGGCCATCATCTCCTCGAAGATCACGCCGTTGTCGCGGCGGGAGATGATCGTCAGCCCTTCGGCGACCGCCTGGCGCAGCCCGGCGCTGTGATCGAAGTGATGGTGCGACTGGATCAGGTGCGTCACCGGCTTGCCGGGGACCAGTTGCCGCGCCAGCGCCACGACCTGCCGCACGCGGTCCGGCCCGCCGGCAGCCTCGAACAGCGTGATGTGATCGGCAAACTCGATCGCCGCCGTGCCGCCGGTGAACCGCCAGACGCCGCGGGCGATCGGCGTGACCTCGATCGGCTGCGCAGCCGGGGCCGGGGCCGCGTGTGCCGCAGCAATTGTCGGCGGCGCCGCCAGGTTGGGGATCTCGGTGTCGACCATCCACTGGTCGATCCACAACTTGAGGAACTCGACGTTGCGCCAGTCGATAGTGGTCTTCACGCCGTACGGCAGCCGTACGCCGTTCCACGGCGAGTACCCCGCGAACGTCGTCGTATAGGTGATCTCGCCCAGGTTCACGTGCGGCCCGACCCAGCGGACGAACTCCGGCAGGTTGGCCGGGGGGCGGATGGCAATCGTCAGCGTGTCTCCCTGCGCGAGCCGCAGGTCGACCAGCGTCAGCCCGTCTTCGACGCGGCGGTTGCTGACGGTATTGGCCGGATCGAGCGCGGCGCGAATCGCCACCACCGGATTGGTGTGCATCCACATCCGGCGATCGCGCGCATCGCCGGCCAGGCTCGGCCGGTCCTCCGTATCGATGTTGTAAGCGATGTCGCCGTCGAGCAGCTGCCGCTGCAGCGCGAAGTCGTGGCCGCGGTACGCGGCGAACGGGAACAGGTCGTTGCGCCGCTCCTGGTGGTACATGCGGCCGTTCTGCAGGTCGTAGATGCGGCGATAGTCGTTGGCGGCGATGATCTTCTGCGGCGCGCCCGGCAGCGGCGAGATGTTGCCGCCTCCCTGCTGGTGCGCGTAATGGGCGTAGCCGACGAGCGTCAGGTTGCGGAGCGCCTGCAGCCGCGCGGCGCCGCCAAGGGCCTCTGCCGCCGCCTCGACCGCATCGCGCGCCGACGTCCCCGGCACCTGCGGCGCCTCGACGGGCGCCTGTGCCGGCGCGGGGTCGTCCGGCGAGGGTTGCTGAGTCTGGGCCGAAGCATCAGACGACAAAAGGAGTGCGAGCGTCAGAGACGCAGTGAGCCTGCTTGGCATGATGCCGGTTCAGTTTACAGCGGGGCGCGGCGGAGCAGGCCGGCTGAAGCCGGCCCCCACGTACCCGCTCTCAGAAACTCAGCATGTGCGTCGGCTTGACGATCAGCGCCCGCGACGCCGGCAGGCCGCCGGCCGGTGGTCGCGTCTCGTTGAAGACGACGTAGAGGTCGCTCAGGGATGGTGCACGAAATTGAAGCGCACGTTGGTGAGCGTCTCGCTTCGCTCGGCGCCGACCCTTCGACCGGCTGCTGCTGGACGAACTCGCCGGACCGAAGCGCCTGCGCGCCGCGGCGCTCCGCCGGCGGCGCTGCCTGCCGGGCGAAGGCGGTGCTGCCGGTGAGCAGCACCGCCGCGACAAGGAGGTAGATCAATTCCCCGCGGCCACGGCTAGCGCGGCGGATCGATAACGCAGGGCGTGGGGTTCCACTTCGACTGATCTTCTTCCTGCTTGAACGACGAGCTCCAGACGAGCGGCTGGTTCAGGTACTGAGGGTCCTCGACGATGGTCGTCACCGTGAACCACGTGCCTTCAGGCCCCTCGTGCCGGTTGAAGTACTCGGTGACGCGCGCGTTCTGGCTGTACGGCACCCCGTTCTTGCGCAGGTAGCCGGGGCGCAGGTTCGTCGTCGTCACCTTCAGGTTGCCGCCGGCAACGCCGCGCGCACCGCCGAAGCCGAGACCACGCGACACCGGGGTCTTGTTCCACTCGGCCACCGACACGCCCTGCCAGGAGCGCTCAGCGGACGCCGCGTCGGTCGTCGCCGGCGCGCCGGGCCCGCCGGCAAAGTGGAACGTTCGCGTCTGCTGGCCCGCGTCGGTCTCGAGTTTCAGCGTGCGATCGTCTTCCCACGAGATGCGCACCCGCGTCGGCATCCGCATGATGGCGGCGGCGCCAAACGCCTTGCACTGCTCGCCGGCGTCGACGTCCTTCTGCAGGTCCCAGGAATCAGCAATCTTCCGCGCCTCGGCATTGAGCGGCAGGCTGGCGTAGTCGCCCTTCTGCGGCGTGACCATCCGCCAGCGCCAGTCCTCGCTGATGACCGACACCCACTGCCCCGTCAGGTCCATCGGCGCCTGCGCGCGCGGTGTCGGCGGCGGCCCGCCGCGCCCGCCGCGGCCAGGCCCCTGCGCCAGGGCCGGCGTCGCCAGCAGCAGAAGCGCCAGGGTTGCAACTCCGAGGCACCCCGTAAAGGGGTGCCCTACTGGGTTCTTCATCGACGTCCCCCCGCGGGCGCAGCCGGCGCGGGAGCCAGGCTGCGGTACACCGCCTCCACGAACATGTCCCCGGTATAGGCCTGCGTGCTGAACACGCCGTCGTAGTCCTGCGTCGGCCTCGCGGCCTTCACCTGCTCGAGCGTCGCCTTCGCGTCGACCATCGCCTTCACCCGGTCGCGCACGATGGTCACCATGTCGCGGTAATCGCTGACATCCGACTCGTCGCAGATGCGGCCGTGGCCCGGGATGATGATCGTGCCTCCCTCTTCGTTGAAGGCGGGCACGGCGATGTCGAGAATGCGGTTCAGCCCATCAATCAAGCCGTTGATGCTGCCGCCCTCGTCGAGCTTGATCACCGGGTAGCGGTTCGGCGTGAACACGTCGCCGGTCACCAGCACGTCGCTCTTGCGGAAGTGCACCATCGCGTCGCCGTCGGTGTGCGCCGCCGGCTGGTGCAGCACCTGCACCGGCTCGCCATTCAGGAACAGGTCCTTCTTGTCGACGAAGAAGCTGTCGGTCGGCCAGCCGTAGCGCGGGTGCGGCGACCCGTCTGCGCTCATCCGGTGCAGCGTGTTCTCGAACGCGAGAATCCCCGCGCCACCGCCGTCGCGCGTGTTGGCGGTCGAAAAGTGGGCGCCCGCCTTGCGGACGGCCTCGTTGCCGCCGACGTGGTCGAGATCGCTGTGGGTGCTGACGATCTGCAGGATCGGGCGGTTCGAGAGGCGCTGAATCGCCGACACCACTGCGCCGCCCAGTTCCGCCGTCATCGTGTCGACGATGAGCACCCCTTCCGGCCCCGAGTGGACCACGGCGTTGCTGCCGGCGGGACCGACGAGCAGGTGGAGGTTCGGCCGGAGCTCGAGGATCTCGATCGGCCCGACCGTCTCGGCGCGCGCCGGAAACACCGGCACCGTCGCCGAGCTGCCGCTCTGTGCCCATGCCGGCGCCGCCAGGCCGAAGGCCGCGGTCACGGCCAGCAGGTGGCGAATCATCGTTGCCTCCGACCGGCCGCCGGCGCCGCCGGGGGCGGCGTCGCATTCGGCAAGGCGCGCAGCTTGATCTGATACTCCGGATACATCGTTTCGGCACCGCCGAGCACGGTCTCCGCCGGCAGGTGCTCCTTGATCGCGTGCTCCACCGTGAAGGGATTGCGGTTGGGCAGGTAGTGCGGAATCTCCCCTTCCGGACGCTGCACCTCGATGTCGACCGAGCAGGCGTACTGCGTCATCTGGAAGCCCGGGTTGAGCACGAAGTTGCGGCTCTTGATGTACGGCTCGGTCAGGTAGACCGGATCGTTGACGATCTGCACCCAGGTGAGGACGTCGCCGTTGCGGATGAAGTGCTCGCGGAGCGTCGCCTTTTCGCTGCGCGCCAGCCCGTTGCGCCGGATGTAGCCCGGCTTCAGGTGCGTGGTCTCGACCGTCAGCATGTCCCCTTCCCAGCGGCCGAGCGAGAACCCCTGCCAGGTGTGCTGCGCGTGTGCCGGCGGCCGCGGCCGCCCGTCCATCCAGATGGTCCGCACCGGGTTCATCCACGACATCTCGGTGTGGAAGGCCACGACGTCGCGCGTGTACGGGTCGAGCGTCTTCCAGATCGCCAGCTGCGAGAAGTTCGGGCCGTAGTCGGCCGGGTGCGGAATGCACTGGTGCTCCGGGACGGTCCAGAGCGACGCGCTCCAGGCCAGGCCACGGGCCCGGTTGGCTTCGTTGATCGGGAGCCCCTCGAACTCCACCATCGACGGACCGCCGCCGCGCTCCGGGGCATCCTCGTGCTGGCGCGTGCTCCACTGGCCCGCGATATCGGCCTGGGCCCGCGCCGGGACCCCGGACGCCAGCAGCAACGCCACGACAGGAATCAGACGGAGAAGGACTGAACGTCGCATCAGGTCGTTCAACATGCGACCCATGATGCCCGAAAACGGGTCAGGTTCTCAGCGGAGGCGCAGGCGTTCCTCGAGGACCTGTGCCGGGGAGAAGCCGCGCAACCGGACATGGTTCGCATCGGCCTCGCTCAACGCCGCTGCCGGCACCAGCCCGACCAGCTCGCTTTCGAGGATGTCGATGCCGTGGCCGGCGGCCTCGCGCTTGACCGCGTCGAACGCCGCGCGCACCGACGTCACGCGGTAGTCGGTCAGGTTCATCGTCACCTGCGCGATGCCGCGGTTGCCGAGCATCACGCCGAGCGCCTTGACCGCCGGCAGCCCGCCGCCGCTCTCGCGGATGGTCCGCGCAATCCGGCGGGCGATGTCGAGCCGGTCCGACGCCAGGTTGACGTTGAAGGCGATGAGCGGCATGCGGGCGCCGACAGCCAGGGCGCCAAAGGTCGGATGCGGGCGTGCCGGGCCGAAGTCGGGCTGCCACTCCGGCTGCGACATCTTGGTCGCCAGCCCTTCGAATTGTCCGCGCCGCACGTCCTCGAGCCGCCGCCGGAAGCCCTGGCGCGCCGCCTCCTCGTAGAGGAACACGGGAATCTGGAACCGCGCGGCGACCTCGGCGGCGACGTCCTGTGCCAGCGCCACGCAGTCGGCCATCGTCGCCCCGTCGAGCGGCACGAACGGCAGCACGTCCAGGGCGCCGATGCGGGGGTGCTCGCCGCTGTGCTGGCGCAGGTCGATGCGGGCCAGCGCTGCCTCCACCAGCGCCAGCATGGCGCGGCGAAGCGGGGCGGGTTCGCCGGCGCAGGTGAAGACGCTGCGGTGGTGCGCCGGGTCGCTGTGCGTGTCGAGCAGGTGCACGCCTGGCGTCGCGCGGATGACGTCCGCCAGCGCCTCGATGACGTCCGGCCGCCGCCCTTCGCTGACGTTCGGAACGGCCTCGACCATCTCGTGCAGGCTCCTCAGCGTGCGGGCGCGGGGTCGCCGGTGGTGGTCTCGGTACGGCAACACCACTCGGCGTAGGACTGCTCGAACTCCGACCAGCTGTAGACGCCGCTGCCGTGCAGGACGGCCATGCGTTCGGGGGCCAGCCCGCGCGCGCGGATGTCGGCATAGAGGCTGCGCATGTGCGGCTTGATCTGCCCCGGCGGTCCGTACCACTGGTCGGCTTCGACCAGCAGCCGCTGCCGCGGGAACCAGGCCATCAGGATGCCGTCGCTGTGCGTGCTCCCGCGCACGTGGTACAGCGTCAGCTCCATCGCCCCGTCCTCGAGCGTCAACGAGTCGTCAACGGCCGCCAGCACCAGCGGCTTCGGGTTGCGTGCCAGGGCGTCGGGCTGCAGCGTGTGCGGCCGGCGGACGACTTCCCGGAACCACGCCTCGTTCACGCGATGCGTGACGATGCGTAGTCCCTGCGCCACCGCGGCGCGGAGGCCGCCGGCATGGTCGAAGTGGTGATGGCTGACGATCGCCTCAGTCACCGGCTTCCCGGGCACCAGTTCACGCGCCTTGGCCAGCAGCGCATCGAGCCGCGCCTGGCTCTGCACCTCGATCAGCGTGACGTGATCGGCGAACTCGACGATCAGGCTTGCGTTGCCGTACCAGATGCCGGGCGCCACCTGCTGCACGTCGAACGCCGGCGGCCCGCCGCCTCGGCCGGCCGCGGTCACCGGGGCCATGGCGACCTCGGCGTCGAGCGTGTTCTTCATCACGCCGATCTCGAACTCGACCCAGCGGTCGAACCGCTGCACGAAACGCTTGGGGAGCAGGACGCCGTTCAAGTCCTCGTAGGCGTCGAACGAGGAGAGCCGCTCGGTGTCGCCCAGCACGTTGTGATAGACCGCCGTGCGCACCGACACCGGCCGATTGAGGACATCGACGGTGAGCGTGAACCGGTCGCCGCGCGCCGTGGTGACATCGACGCTGCGCTGACCGTCATCGGTGCGCAGGTTCTCGACGCGGGCGGCAGGGTCGAGCGCCGCGCGCACCGCGGTCAGCGGGTGCCGCAGCAGGTCGAGCCGCAGCTCCGCGGGGCCATCGCCCTCGAGCCGCTGTGCGGCGCGGAAGTTGTCGAAGACCGCCGGGAACGCCGGCCGCCGGGTATAGGCGACCTCCATGCGGCCGCGCTCCAGATCGATGCGCCGCGTGAAGTCCGGAATCATCCACCAGAGCGGCTCCGCCTCCGGCGTCATCGCCTGGCCGATGTTCGGGTTGATGCCGTAGCCCTCGATGGTCAGCGTCTTCACCGCCATCAGCCGCTGGCGCCCGCCGAGCGCCCGCGCCGCATCCTCGATCAGCTGCCGCGCCGGATCGCCCTGCGCATACACCGTACGTAGCTGCGGGACTTCAGTTCCGCCCAGCAGCACCGCAACGCCGAACGCGGCGACCCACTTCCGCATCGTCATCGAGCCGTGGTCTGCGCCGCCCCGTCGCCGTCGCACACGAAGCCGGCGATCCCGTCCCGCGTGGTGCAGCCCGGCGCCGGCGGCTCCCGCAGGTCCGACGAATAGAACACCCGGAACGGCTGGCTTGGCTGGCCGTTGAAGTTATAGACAACGATCGGGTCCCGTCGCGTGCGATCGCCCGTCGACATCCCGTAGTTCATCGAGATTGCCGCCGGCGCATAGATGCTGGCGGGAACGCCGCTGAGCGGCACGAACCGGCTGTTGCGGACGATGGCGCGCTTGATCGGCGCCTGCGTGGACGCCGGTGTGTAAGCGGTCGCCACCGAGATGCCGACGTAGTTCCAGAACTCGCTGTCTTCGATCGTCGCCACGCCGTCGCCGCGTCCAGGCTCGGATGCGCTCGACAGGAAGAACGGGCTCGAGACACCCACCCGCATGCCCTGCACGATCGAATCGCGCACGCTGACCGTCTTGGCCGCGTAGTTGCTGAACCAGACGCCCGTCGGATTCTCGAAGCGATCCTGCAGGAGCGCCACGTCGCCGCGCGCCACGAGGCCGTCGATGACCAGCCGATCCGCTGGGAATGCCGTCACGGCGTGCCGGGTGGTATGCCAGATACGTGCGTTCCGGATCGTGCCGTTCCAGCCGATGGCGACGCCGGTCTGGATGGCGCCGTAGGCTTCGTTGCCGGAGAACTCGAGCAGCGCGGCGCTGGTCGTGTCGATTTCGACGGACTCCTCCGGCTTGCTGGTGTCCGCCCCCTTGTGTTCAGGAATCCGCACGCGGCCGAGCGCGCCGGCGGCAATGGCATAGCCGAACACTTCAACGTTGGCGGCCACGTTGTCGCGCAGCACGTTGTTCGGACCGCGCAGCCAGAAGCCGGCCCCCTCGCCGCCCGGGTCGGCGGTGGCGCCGCCGTAGCCGCTGCGCGGGGCGAACTCACCCGATCCTTCGGAACGCAGCGCAAAGTTGCGCTCGAAGAGATTGAAGCTCTCGCTGCCGTCCTCGGTGACGAACGCGGCGCCGCGCGAGTTGTAAACGACGTTGTCGCGAACGAGGCCGTAGTGGCTGTTGTGGATCGTGATGCCCCACTTCGAGGCTTCGTCCACCGCGTTCCCGATCAAGGTGAACTGGTAGCCGTTCAGCGCTGGCTCCAGCGAGCCGAAGGCGTGATGGAAGTGGATCGAATAGCGCCCGATCTGATTCGTGCCCACCCGCCGCACGGACCCGTCGGCCGCGAACTCAGTGTTGTCGAGCACACCCATGCGCGTGCGCCCCATGTGCTGGAATCGCGCGTAACGGATGTCCACCGCCGGACGCTGCACGAACATGGCATGCGCGCGTGTGCCCGCCGGGTTCTGCGATCGGAAGACGACGTTGCGCGTCAGGTTGCCCACGTGCGGCAGCCACTCGAGCACGCCGGCCGGTGTCCGCGCCCCCCGATGATCGAAGCGCAGCGGCTGCAGCAGCCGGACGGTCGTGCCGGTGATCGACCCGATGACCGCCTCTTCCCATTGCGGGGTATACGCCGCGCCGCGCTCGGCCTGCCGCAGCTGGCGCGTGTCAGGCAGCACCAGCGCGTCGCCGGCGTTCCATCCTTCCGGCGCCGCCTCGAGCTGCAGCGACGTCGCCCCCGCGAGCGGCTCGGCGGCCAGCCGAACGAAGGCCGGCTGCTTCGGCGCGCCGTGAACGCGCACGATGCCCAGGCCGATCAGCCCGTTACCGAACTGCTCAGGGTCACGCGCGAGGTCGAGCGGGCGGTCGGCGAACACCACTTCTGCCGTGATCTCCGCCGGGACGGGAGCGCGTTCGCTGCCGATCTCCAGCCGCCCGCGATCCAGAACGGTCAACGTCCCCACCAGCAACCGTGTGTCCTGCCCGGTGGCAAAGGTCAGCGCGCCTGCAACGTCCACGCACGGCAGCACGGCGTCGCTGACGACGTCGTACATCACCGTGTGCTCGGCGGCAACCAGGACGCCCTGCCCCGCCTCCGGCACGCGGCCGGTGGACCAGATCGTCGGGCTGGACCAGGCGCCGCTTGCCACCGACTGCACCGGGGCCTCCGCACAGAAGCGGGGGATGCCGTGGGGAACACCGCTGGCCGCGGGAATGTGGTGCTGCTGCGCGCCGGCCGCGCCGGCGCCGGCCAGCAGCATCGCTGCGACGACAGGTGCGCTGAAGGTGGCTCTCATCTGCTTACCGTCCGGAATACTGCGTGAGGCTCAGATACGCCGACTGAATGACCCCGGGCAACTGGCCGTCGAAATTCATCCAGCCGCTGTACCGCTCGAGGCGGATGGTCTTCTGCATCTCCTCGACCGACTGCCCTGCCGCAATGGCCGACGACACCGCGGCGCTCAGGTCCTCGAGGAACTGCCGCGCCTCGCTGAGATCCGCCTTCGATCCCATGTCGCCATGGTTGCCGACGATGACGTCGAAGTCGAGCGATTCGAGCGTGCGGAGCGAGGCAATCCAGGCCGACAGCGGCTTGCGGTCGAACGCAAAGCCGCAGCAGGTGCGCTTCAACTGCACGTAGTCGCTGGCAAAGACGACCCGCTGCGCCGGGAAGAAGAGGTCGACGTTGTCGCTGGTGTGCCGGTTGCCGGCGTGCACCAGCTCCACGCGCTCGCCGCCGAGCCGCACGGTGTAGCGGTCGCCGGTGAAGGTGATGTCCGGGCGCCGGATGTCGAGCGCCATCTCGCGCTGCGTCAGGCACCCGTCGCCATCGCCGTTCATCGCGTCGAAGTTGCCGCGCGTGCCGGTCTGCGCCTCCTCGCGCGTCAGGCACCCGTCGCGATTCACGTCGTCGGTGTCGCCCGGCGGCCGCGCCTCGTGGATCGGCCGCGCCAGGTTGTTCTCGAACTCGGCGTGGGCCACGTAGGTGGCCGTGTCGGCGAACATCCCGCCGCCGCGCGCGTGGTCCCAGTGATAGTGGGTGTTGATGACGTATCGCACCGGCTGGCCGGGGAACCGGGTGGCGAGCTCGCTGCGCAGCCACGCCGTGAACTCGGCGTTCAGCGGGTCTGCCAGCACGATCCCCTCGGAGGTGACCTGGACCATCGTCACCTGCGGAAACCCGGCGTTGTTCAGGACGCGGTAGACGTTGCCCCGGACCTGCTCGATGCTGCGGGTGGGACCGGCCGGCGGGCCGCCCGCGCGCTGCGCCTGGGCCGGCGCGGCGAGCGCCAGCAGCGACAGGCAAAAGATGAGACCGGCGACTCTGATCTGCATGACGACGTTTCCTCTGAATGATGGCCGCGACGTGGCCGCCATTCTACCGCCGCACGGGTATGATCTCGGCGTGAGCCCCGGGGCGTCCCGCATTGGACGCGACAGCCCAGCCTTCCGCCGCACCACGTTCGCGCTCTTCTCCGCCGGCTTCTCCACCTTTGCGCTGATGTATTGCGTGCAGCCGCTGTTGCCGGAACTGGCGCGCGTCTTCGGCGTGAGCGCCGCCGCGAGCAGCCTGGCGGTCTCGCTCACCACCGGCACGCTCGCAGTGGCGCTACTCGCCACGGGCGGGCTGTCCGAATCCCTTGGCCGCAAGCGCGTCATGGTCGTCTCGCTCGTCCTGGCAGCCGCGTTGACTGCGCTGTCGGCGGCGGCGCCGACGTGGGCCGCGCTGCTCGCGGTGCGCACCGCCATCGGCCTTGCGCTCGCGGGGCTGCCGGCGATCGCCATGGCGTATGTCGGCGAGGAGATCGAGGCGCGCGCCGTCGGCCTCGTGATGGGGATCTACGTCTCCGGCACCGCCTTCGGCGGGATGGCCGGACGGCTGCTGGCCGCAGTGCTGGCCGACGCAGCGTCCTGGCGGCTTGCCGTGGGGGTCACCGGCGCCCTCGGCCTGCTCGCGGCCGCCATCGTCTGGGCGATCCTGCCCGGCTCGACGCAGTTCGAACGACGACTGTTCTCGCCCCGCGGGCTGCTGCGCGCCTATGTCGATCACCTTCGCGCGCCGGTCATCGGCCTGCTGCTCGCCGAAGGGTTCCTGTTCATGGGGATCTTCATGGCCGTGTACAACTACATCGGCTTCCGCCTGCTCGCCCCGCCCTACGGCTTGAGCCAGTCGATCACCGGCTCGATCTTCCTGCTCTATGTCGTCGGCATGATCAGCTCGCCATGGGCCGGCGCGCTGGCAGTCCGGCTGGGGCGCCCGCGCACGCTGACGCTGCACCTGCTGCTGATGCTGGCTGGTGTCCTGCTTGCCGCCACGACGCCGCTTCCGGCGATCGTTATCGGCATCGGGCTGCTGACGTTTGGTTTCTTCGGCGCGCACTCAGTGGCCAGCAGCTGGGTAGGCCAGGCTGCCGCCGAGCGCAAGGCGCAGGCGTCCTCGCTGTATCTCTTCTTCTACTATCTCGGTGCGAGCGTCATGGGCGCCGTCGGCGGCATCTTCCTGGAGCGCTGGGGCTGGACCGGCCTGACGCTGTTCCTGCTCGCGCTCTTCGCCGCCGCCCTGCTCCTCGTGCGCCCCCTCGCACACCGCGACCGCCGGACAGCCACAGCCCCCGAAGCGCCAGCGTCCCCGGCAGGCGCGTGATCGTCTCCGCGCCTCCGTCGTTAGACCGCAACGCGTCGGGCAACGGTGGCGCGCGGGAGGGTGATGCGGAACGTGCTGCCGGAGGGGCCGCTCGATTCGAGTGTCAGGCGGCCGCCGGTGGCTTCGACGGCGCCGCGGGCGAGCGAGAGGCCGAGGCCGGTGCCGGTGGCGCCGGTCGTGGCGCGGAAGAAGCGATCGAAGATGCGCTCGCGGGCATCGACCGGAATCCCCGGACCGGTGTCGCTCACGTCGACGATCGCCTGCCCGCGCTCCTCGGCCAGGCGGATGCGGATGCGCCCGCCGGCGCCGCTGAACTTGATGGCGTTGTCCACCAGGTTGATCAGCGCCTGTCGCAGCACCGTGCGATCGCCGAGCGCGGCTGGCGTCCCTGTGGCCGTGACCTCGATAGCCTGCTTCTGCTCCTCCGCCAGCACCCCGAGGTGGCCGACGACGTCCTCGGCCAGCTCGCGCAGCGGAATCGGCTCCACCGACAGGTGCGCCTGGCCCGTCTCGGCGCGCGAGAGGGTCAGCAGGCGATCCACCAGGGTCGCCAGGCGATCCGCCTCCTCGAGCATGCTGCCGATGATTGCGCGATAGGCGTGCTCGTCGCGGTGGTGGCCGCGCAGCCCGACCTCGCCGACGCTCCGGATCGACGTGAGCGGCGTCCGCAGTTCGTGCGAGACATCGGCCGTGAAGCGGCGCATCTGCTCGAACGACGCCTCGAGCCGGCCCAGCGTCTCGTTGAACACCGTGGCCAGGCGCCCCATCTCGTCGTCCGGGTTGGCCACCGGCAACCGCGCGTTCAGGTGCTCCGCGGTGATGGTCCGCGCCTGCGCCGTCATGCGTTCGACCGGATCGAGCGCCCGCCGCGCCAGCGCGTAGCCGCCCAGCCCGGCAATCAGGACGGCCAGCGGCAGCCCCAGCGCCAGGATCAACTGGAGCTGGCCCAGCGTCTGGTCCATCTCGCTCTCGGACCGCGCCACCTGGATGACGACGTCCACCTCGATCATGCTGGTTTCGTCGACCAGGCTGTCGCGGCGGCTGAGGATGCGGAACGGCGCGGCGTCGGTTGGCACGGTCGCAATCTGACCGTTCGCCTGGATGGCGAGCTGGCGGCTGGCGGGAATCGCCAGGCTGCGCGCCTCGGAATTGGCAAAAAGCAGCTCGCTGCCGCCGGTACGCCAGACCTGCACCCACGGCAGATCCTGCTCGTCCGGCGTCCGGGCAGCCACGATCTGCTCCGGCTCGTTCCAGGTGAAATCGCCGGCCGGCGTCTGGTAAATCGTTGACGCCGCCCACTGGTAGTCGCGGCGCAGCTGCTGGTCGAGCGCGTCCGACTGGTTGCGGCGCACGATGGTCAGGACGGCGGCCGCGTAGACGGTGAGCACGACGACCATCGTGACGACGTACCAGATGGTCAGCCGCACCCGCACGCTGTGCGAGCGCCACCAGCGCGTCACGGCTCGCCCTCGCGAATCATGAAGCCGACGCCGCGCACCGTGTGGAGCAACTTCGTCGGGTGCTCGTGATCCACCTTGCGCCGCAGCCGCGCCACGTGGACGTCGATCACGTTGTCGAGCGGCGTCGTCCGCGCCGTCTCCTTCCAGACATCGCGCGCCAGCGTTTCGCGCGACACCACCTGGCCGGCGTGGCGCAGCAGGTACTCGAGCAGCTCGAACTCCCGCACCGTCAGTTCCACCGGCTGGCCGCCGCGGGTGACCTTGCGCGCAATCAGGTCCATCTTCAGGTCGCCGCAGCCGAGCCGCGGCACCTCGCTGTCGCGGCCGCGGCGCACGAGCGCCCGGAGACGCGCCAGCAGTTCGGCGAAGGCGAACGGCTTGACCAGGTAGTCGTCAGCGCCGCTGTCGAGGCCCAGCACGCGGTCCTGCAGCGTGTCGCGCGCGGTCAGCACCAGCACCGGCGTCTTGACCCCCTTCTCGCGCATCGTCCTCAGGATCTGGATGCCGTCACGGCCCGGCAGCCCCAGGTCGAGCAGGATCAGGTCGAACGTCTCGGTGTTGATGCGAAAGAACGCCGATTCGCCGCTGCGTTCGACCACCACTTCGTAGTGCTCGTCCTCGAGCCCCTCGCGCAGGGCGTTGGCGACTTTCTGCTCGTCTTCGACCACCAGGATGCGCATGCCGATAGGCTGAGGATATTCCATCTGCAGATCTGAAAGAATCGAGGGATCGTGGAGATCTTCGGGCTCACCAGCGGCCGCCCGCCGCTGCGCACCTACGCCGCAACGACGCCGGAGGCCGTGCGGCCCCTGCTGGCCCGCGCCGAACAGGCCGCCACCGGGGGCCGCTGGGTCACCCTGCTCGTGGCCTATGACGCCGCCCCGGCTTTCGACCCCGCCATGCGCGTGCACCCCCGCACCTCCGCCCCCTCGCACGCTCGCACCATTCCCCTCGCATGGGCCGCCGAGTTCGAATCGCTGGAACCCGCCGCGCCCAAGGCCGGCGTCACCACCGGCGTGGCCTTCGAGCCCTCGCTCGACGAAGCGGCATTTGCCGATCTGGTCCGCCGCGTGCAGCGGCACATCGCCGACGGCGACACCTACCAGGTCAACCTCACGTTTGCGCTGCAGACGGAGGCGCCCGCCGATCCCGAGACGTGGTTCCACGCCCTCCGCGCCGCCCAACAGACGCCGTACGCCGCCTGTCTCGATCTCGGCGATGCCATCGTCCTCAGCCTGTCGCCGGAACTGTTCTTCGAGATCGATGGCCGTCGAATCCGGACCCGGCCCATGAAGGGGACCGCGCGGCGCGGCCGCTGGCTGGCCGAGGACGAGGCGGTGGCGCAGGCGCTGGCGGCGTCGCGGAAGGCGCGCGCCGAAAACGTGATGATCGTCGACCTGCTGCGCAACGACATCGGCCGCGTCGCCGAGACCGGCAGCGTGCGCGTGCCGGCACTCTTCACGGCCGAACGCTACCCGACGCTGTGGCAGCTCACCTCCACCGTCGAGGGCACACGACGCGCAGACACGACGCTCGACGCGATCTTCGCCGCACTGTTTCCGTGCGGCTCGGTGACGGGAGCACCCAAGATCCGGACGATGGAGCTCATCGCCGGGATCGAGCCCGCTCCGCGCGGCCTCTATACGGGAACGATTGGGCTGCTGCGGCCGGACGGCAGCGCCACGTTCAACGTGGCGATCCGCACCGTGGTGATCGACAAGGCCAGCCAGAGCGCCACGCTCGGCGTCGGCGCCGGAATCACCGCCGATTCGGATCCTGCCGAGGAGTACGCCGAATGCCTGCTCAAGGGCGCGTTCGCGACGCGGGCTGCGGCCGCGCAGGAGTTCGACCTGCTCGAGACCATGCGCCTCGAAGGCGGTGTCGTCGCGCGCCTTGATCGGCACCTGCGCCGCATGCGCGACTCCGCGCGCTACTTCGGCATGACCTGCGACGAGGCCGCGATCCGCGCGCAGCTCGAGGCTGCCGTTCGTGACCACCCGTCGGGCACCTGGCGCGCGCGGCTCACGGTCAACGCGCGCGGCGAGGCGGCCGTCGCCTGCACACCGCACCCGCCGCCGGAGGAACGTCCCTGGCACGTGGCCTTTGCCAACGCCCCGGTGGACTCGCGGGATCCCTTCCTCTGCAACAAGACGACGCGGCGGCCGGCGTACGACAAGGCCCGGCGCGGCCGGCCCGACGTGGACGATGTGCTGCTGTGGAACGAACGCGGCGAGCTCACCGAATCAACCATCGCCAACGTCGTCGTGGAGATCGACGGCGACAGATGGACACCGCCGGTCACCTGCGGCGTGCTGGCGGGGACGCTGCGCGAGGAACTGCTCGAGAGCGGCGCCATCCGCGAACGGGTCATCACGCGCGGCGAGGTCATGCGCGCCGAGCGCGTGTGGCTGATCAACAGCCTGCGCGGCTGGATCGAGGCGCAGGTCGTCAGGTAGTGCCCAACTCCCGCAGATCCTCCGGCGTGAGCTCGATATCCGCTGCGGCCATGTTTTCTTCGAGGTGCGCCACCTTCGACGTCCCCGGAATGGGCAGCATGGCCGGCGAGCGCGCCAGCAGCCAGGCGATGGCAACCTGCATGGAGGTGGCGTTGTGGCGCGCCGCCACGCGCGCGAGCGCCGGCAGTTCCAGCGCGCCGGCACCGAGCGGATACCAGGGGATGAACGCCAGCCCCTCGCGCTCGCAGTAGTCGACCACCGGATCCCACGTCCGCTCGCCGAGGTTGTACTTGTTCTGCACCGACACCAGCGGTAGCGTGCGGCGGGCGAGCTCGAGCACTTCCACCCCGGCCTCCGAGAAGCCGACGTAGCGGACCTTCCCTTCGCGCACCAGGTCTTCGAGCGCGCCAAGCTGGTCGGCGACCGGGACCTTCGAGTCGACGCGATGCAGCTGGAAGAGATCGAGGCGCTCGAGCTTCAGCCGGCGCAGGCTCCCCTCGCACTCACTCTTGAGGTGTTCCGGCCGCCCGTCCGGCGTCCACTGATGGGGTCCGGGGCGCACGAGCCCCGCTTTCGTGGCGATGACAAGGCCGGCGGGATACGGGTGCAGCGCCTCGGCGATGATTTCTTCCGAGACAAACGGCCCGTACGAATTCGCGGTGTCGATGAAGGTGACGCCGAGCTCCACCGCGCGGCGCAGCACGCGCCGGCATTCGTCGCGATCGGCCGGCGGGCCGATGATGCCGTAGCCGGTCAACCGCATGGCGCCAAAGCCGAGCCGGTTGACGGTGAGATCGCCGAGTGTGATGGTCGGAGTAGTCACGTTGGTAGATGGTCGATGGTGGTTGGTCGGACGAATTGCCAACTACTATCTACCATCTACCATCGACGATCTACCTCAGCGCGCCGCCGTCTGCACCTGCTTCTCGAAGACCTGCGTGCTGCCGTATTCGACGCCGTAGTTGTTCCCCTTGGTGACGACGGTCATCATCTTGCCGTCGGCCGAGACGGTGAACGTGGCGGTCTCGACTTCCGTGCCGCGATTGAACGCCTTGCGGGTCAGCGTGGTCCCCTGGCGGCTGAACGTGACCGCGTCGAAAGCGGCGCCGGTGACCTTGGCTTCCTTGCCGTCATAGGTGGCGTCGTACCAGACCCGCTGCACGGCATCCTGGCCGACGCGGAACGTCTCCTGCGAGTGCGGGTAGACATTGCCTTTGCGCTCGATGTGGAACGTCCGCTCGCGGATGGCCGCACCGGTCGTCTGGATTTCCGACTTGTCGATGTTCAGCAGCCACGTCCCCACGAACGGATCGTTCTGGGCCGACACCGTGGCGCCGAGTACGAGCGTGAGACCGAGGATCCCTACATACAGACCGAAACGGCGCGCGTTTCTGAGCATGTCCCTCTCCTTGGTGATTCGCGATGAGTCCCGCTGGCTTCCGCCCGGGCTGTGTTTTGGGGAGGAATATACCCGATCAGCCACGGCGATCAAGCAGCCGGTGGCTTGACGGGGGATCCCGGCGGAGTACTAATGCGTCCAAAGACAGCGAACGCACTCACCTGAAAGAAAGGACGAACGATGGCAATTCGACTGGGCGACGTGGCGCCGGACTTTTCGGCAGAGACCACCGAGGGGCCGATCAGCTTTCACGCGTGGAAGGGCGACAGCTGGGCGATCCTCTTCTCGCACCCCAAGGACTTCACCCCGGTGTGCACCACCGAGCTGGGCGCCGTCGCCAAACTGAAATCCGAGTTCGACACGCGCAACTGCAAGGTCATCGGCCTGAGCGTCGACCCCGTCGACAGCCACAAGAAGTGGGCGGGCGACATCCAGGACGTCACCGGCGCGGCGCTGAACTACCCGCTGATTGCCGACCCCGACAGGTCGATCGCGCAGAAGTTCGACATGATCCACCCCAACGCCAGCGAGACGGTGACCGTGCGCTCGGTGTTCGTGATCGGGCCGGACAACAAGGTCAAGCTGACGCTCACCTACCCGGCGAGCACCGGCCGCAACTTCGCCGAGCTGCTGCGCGTGATCGACTCGCTGCAGCTGACCGCCACCCACGCGGTCGCCACCCCGGCCGACTGGAAGCAGGGCGAGGACGTGATCATCGTGCCGGCGGTGTCCGACGAGGACGCGAAGAAGAAGTTCCCGAAAGGGTTCGTCGCGAAGAAGCCGTACCTTCGCGTGACTCCCCAACCCTAAGTCACGCCCAATGCTCAAGGCCCAAGGCTCAATGCCCAATGTCCAACGCTCAACGGCCCACGCTGGCCTTGGGCATTGAGCATTGGGCCTTGAGCATTGGGCATTGGGCATTTCGCGATGCCTACGCCTGATGCATCGCGCAAGCGGTGGGAACCAGTTTCCGCAGCTGTAGGACATCCACCGACCCGCGGGCGAAGAGCAGGTCGTGCCAGGACTGCGAGTCGCTGTTCACGTCGTCCTCAACGGTGGACGTGCAACGCGGGCGCCGGGCGCCGTGACGCCAGGTGGATTCAGCCGTGACCGCTGGCGTGTTCATTGCTCACGTGCCCGCGTCATGCTGTGTCGGCTCTTAACATTCTTTACATTCGCCGGCGATCGCATGCGATCGCTCGGCGGCTGGACTCCGGGCCTGCGGACCATCGTTCGCGGCCGATCCCTGCCGTGCGGCTGTCTCGCCGGCGTGTATGAAACGTGCTCGTCCGAGCTGGCCGAGGTCATCGACAGCGCGGACACACGGTGCGAGGAGCCATCGCACCGCGAGCACCGCGTGCTCTGGCGGCGCTCACGCCAGGCGCCGGCGTTTGTCGACGCCGACGCCGAACTCCCGCAGTTCCTCCACTAGAATGGGCGGCGGCGCTGCCGCCGCCCATGATCCAGGCTGAGACCTTCGCGCCATCGCCGCCGCTGGCGGATTTCGTCCGCGCCTACGTGTCGCTCTGCGGCTCGCCGCCCGACGGCCGCTACGTGCGCCCGATCATCGCCCGGCCGGACGTGGTCATCGCCTTCAACCTCGCCCGCCGCCACCAGGCCTTCGAGTACCGCACCGGCGCGCCGCGCCTCCTCCCGTCAGCGCTCATCGTCGGACCACAGACCTCGCGCCGTGCCGACTTGTGGTTCGACACTCCATGGGCCAGCTTCACCATCTCGCTGCAGCCGGCCGCGTTTCAGCGCCTGTTCCACCTGCCGATTCAGCCGTTCCTCGATCGCGCGCTGGATGCGTACGACGTCCTCGGACACGAGCTGGCCGTCCTGCACGATCGGCTGAGGGAGGCGCCCGACGCCGCGGCGAGGGTGCGCCTGGTCGAAGCGTTCCTGCTGCAGCGCATACCGGCCGCGGGTCCGTCGCACCCGGCGACGGCGGCCGCGTCGGCCCTGTTGACCAGCGCCGGCCGGCTCTCGGTGCGCGGTGCCGCGCAGGTCGCGGGCTTGAGCGAGCGGCACCTCGAGCGCGCCTTTGGCGAGTGGATGGGCGTGCCGCCGAAGCTCTATGCGCGCATTGTCCGCCTGAACTACGTGCTGCGCCTGAAAGCGCAGCGTCCGGAGCTGACATGGGCGGCCATCAGCCACGACGCGGGCTACTTCGACCAGACCCACCTGGTGAAGGATTTCAAGGCAATGGTGGGCGAGGCGCCCGGCACCTACATGCGCCGCTCGGCTCCCGCGGATGGCGGGTTTTTACTATCATCAACGCCTGCGCACCCCTAAGCTGATCGCTCCAGGAGAGCACCCGTCATGAACAGACTGCATCCGGCCGCCCTCGCGCTCGCGGCCGTCCTGCTGGCCGCGCCCGCCGGCGTGGCTCAGGCCCAGGACATCGACTTCACCGGCCAGTGGAACCCGGTCTTCCACGAGGACGGCCCCGAGCGCCTGCCCGGACCCGAGATTGCCGACTACCTCGGCCTGCCCATCAACGATGCAGCGCGGATGCGCGCCGACACCTACGATGCCGACCGCATTTCCGCGGTCCCCGAGTACCAGTGCCGGCAGCACGCCGCCGACTACGGCATGCGCGGGCTGGCGAACATGCGCATCATGGCGGAGGTCGATCCGATCACGCAGGCGATCACCGCGTTCCGCACGCGCATGGGCTTCCACGACGCCGAACGGGTGATCTACCTGGATGGCCGGCCGCATCCCCCCGAGGGCGCCGTGCACACCTGGGCCGGCTTCTCCACCGCCGAATGGGACGGCGCCATGCTGAAGATCCGCACGACGCACCTGAAGCCGTACTACATCCGGCGCAACGGTGTCCCGGCAAGCGACAAGCGGTCGATGCTCGAGTACTGGACGCGTCACGGCAACTTCCTCACGGTCGTCACCATCATCGAGGACCCGGTGTTCCTGACCGAGCGGCTCGTGCGCAGCCAGTCGTGGGCGCTCGACCCAGGGCAGACGATGGGCTCGAACTGGTGCGACACGGCGCCGGAAGTGGTGCTCGAGCCCGGCAAGGTGCCGAACTGGCTCCCCGGCACCAACCCGTACCTGCGCGAGTTCTCCAACTGGTACGGCGTGCCGTACGAGGCGACGCGCGGCGGCGCCGAGACGATGTACCCAGAGTACCGCTCCAAGATGCCGCAGACCTGGTCAACGCTCGACCGCTGCGGCCGCTACTGCACGTGCATGAACCAGGGCGCCGGCTGCCAGGTCATGCCGGGCGTGAACTGAAGGCCATGGCGATGCGAAGCGAACGCTCCCTCGGACTGTCGCACCTTCGGACCTTCGGACCTGCGCTGGCCGTCGCGGCGCTACTCACGGTGACCACCGGCAGCGCTCAACAGGCTGTCTCCGTGGTGCCAGTGCAGGGTCACGTCTCCATGCTGACCGCCGGCGACGCCAACATCACCGTGCAGGTCGGCGACGACGGCCCGGTCCTCGTCGACACGCCGCCGGCAGCCCTGGCGGATCCGGTGCTGGCGGAGCTGCGCACGCTCTCGCCGCGGCCGATCCGCCACATCATCCAGACGAGCGCCAGCGACGATCGCATTGGCGGCACCGCGGCGCTGATGGGACCGGCGGGGGCGCGCGGCCTGCCGCTCGGCGCCGGCCTCTTCGGCTTCGGCGCGCGCGAGGCGCGCCGCGCCAACGTCGCCTCGCACGAGAACGTCCTCAACCGGCTCTCGTCGGCGACGCCGGCCGTCGCGCCGGGCATGCTGGCGACGATGACCTATTTCCTGCCGACGCTCGATCTCTTCGCCAACGGCGAGGCGATCGTCGTCTTCCACGTGCCGGCGGCGCACACCGACGGCGACTCGATCGTCTTCTTCCGCCGCTCCGACGTCATCAGCACCGGCAACATCTTCACGCCGGGTCGCTACCCGACGATTGATCTGGCGCGCGGCGGCTCGGTTGAAGGGCTCGTCGCCGCCCTCGGCCGCGTGCTCGAGCTCGCGGTGCCGGAAGCGTTCTCTGAAGGCGGCACCAAGATCGTCCCGGCGACCGGGCGCGTCTCCGAGGAAGTAGACGTGGCCGAGTTCCGCGACATGGTGGCGATCATCCGCGATCGCGTGCAGGACGGCATCAACAAGCGGCAGACGCTCGACCAGATCAAGGCGGCGCGTCCCTCGCGCGACTACGACGCCGAATACGGCGCCAGCCAGGCCGACGCCGACCGGCTGGTCGAATCGATCTATCGCAGCCTGACGGCGCGCCAGAATGCGCCGCGCACGGCAGGAGGACGCTCGTGACCCCGCGTATCCGCGTATTCGCACTCACCGTCTTGTGCGCGCTGATCTCGACGCCGTTGCTCGCCCAGGGCCCTCCGGGCGGCCGTGGCGGCCCGCCGCCGACCGGGCGCGAGGGCGCCCGCGCCGACTTCACCGGCAACTGGGTGTCGGTGGTCAGCGAGGACTGGCGCTGGCGCATGATCACGCCGCCCAAGGGGGACTACGCCAACATCCCGGTGAACGTCGAAGGGCGCAAGATAGCCGACGGCTGGGACCCGGCGCGCGACACGGCGGCCGGTGAACAGTGCCGCGCCTACGCCGCGCCGGCGATCATGCGCGAGCCGGGCCGCCTGCGCGTGTCGTGGCAGGACGACAACACGCTGAAGATCGAGACCGACGCCGGCGAACAGACGCGCCTGTTCCACTTCAACGCCAACCCGCAGGCAGGCGCCGCCGCGGAGCCCACGTGGCAGGGCTATTCGGTGGCCCGCTGGGAGCCGGCGCCGCGCGCCGTGCAGGGCAACGGCATCGGCCTCGGCCTCGGCCCGCGCGCCGGCACGCGCAGCCGCACCCTGGAAGTGACGACGACGCGAATCCGCCCCGGCTACCTGCGCAAGAACGGCGTGCCGTTCAGTGCCAACGTCCGCATGACGGAGTACTTCGACCTCTTCAAGGACCAGGATGGCCTCGACTGGTTCGTCGTCACCACCGTCGTCGAAGATCCGCAGTACCTGAACGGCCCGTGGATCACGACGAGCCACTTCAAGAAGGAACCCGACGGGTCCAGGTGGAACCCGATCGCCTGCCAGGCGAGGTAGAGAGGAAGACCATGAGCACGGTAGTGACGCGACAGACGACGGAAGACGACATCACGAACAAGGTCGTGCAGAGCCTGCAGGGGACGCCCGATGCGCGTCTTCGCCAGGTCATGACCAGCCTGATCAAGCACCTCCACGCCTTCGCCAAGGACGTGCAGCTGACCGAAGCGGAGTGGTTCGAGGGGATCAAGTTCCTGACGGCGACCGGCCAGAAGTGCGATGCCAACCGCCAGGAGTTCATCCTGCTGTCGGACACGCTCGGCCTGTCGATGGTGGTCGACCTGATCAGCCACCGCAAGCAGCCCGGCGCCACCGAGTCGACGGTGTTCGGCCCGTTCCACCGCGAGGGGGCGCCGCACTTCCCCGCCGGCGGCGACATGGGCACGGCAGACACGAAGGGGACGCCGCTGGTCATCTCCGGGCGCGTGCTCGACACCGCGGGCAAGCCGATTGCCGGCGCCGAGCTCGACGTGTGGCAGTCGAATTCCGAGGGGTTCTACGACTCGCAGCTGCCGACCAGCGACACGCTGCAGATGCGCGGCAAGTACACGACCGACCAGGACGGCCGCTACGTGATCCTCACGCGGCGCCCGGTGAAGTACCCGATTCCAACCGACGGCCCGGTCGGCACCATGCTGAACGCCACCAAGCGCCACCCGATTCGCCCGGCGCACGTCCACTTCGTCGTCTCGGCGAAGGGGCACGAGCCGGTGACGACCCACATCTTCGACAACGACGACCCGCAGTTGCGCGAGGGAGATACGGTGTTCGGGGTGAAGGAGTCGCTGGTGGTGAAGTTCCGGGAGCACGCCGCCGGCGACGCGGCGGCGGCAAGGGGGGCCAGGGTGAACGGCCCGTTCCTCACCGCCGACTTCGACTTCGTGCTGCAGCCAGCGAAGTAGTTTCTAGCGCAACGTGCGGTAGACGGCCTCGACGAACGGGGCCGTCTCCGCGCTCCCCTCGCCGCCGCTCCACCGCTTGTCGTACTCGAAGGTCGGGTTGGCCGCCCGCACCTGCTCCAGCGTCCGTCCCTTCGTGATCAGGTCCTGCACGCGGTCGCGCACGATCGTGATCATGTCGCGGTAGTCCACGACCTCCGCCTCGTCGACGATGCGGCCGTGGCCGCCGACGATATAGGTGCCGCCTTCCTGCTTCTCCTTCGGGATCGAGATGTCGATCATCCGGTTCAGCGCGGCGATCACGCCGTTAATCGCCCCTCCCTGGTCCGTCCGGATCACCGGGTAGCCCTCGGTCGAGAACAGGTCGCCGACGACGAGCACATCTGACTTGCGGAAGTAGATCATCAGGTCGCCGTCGGTGTGCGCCTTCGGCACGTGGAGCACCTGGACCCCCTCGCCGTTGAAGAACAACTCCTTCTTCTCGGTGAAGAAGGTCTCGGTCGGCCACCGGCCGAACGGCACCGGATTGGCGCCGCCTGCCGACGCGGCCATGCGCTGCTGCACCGCCTCGTGCGCCACGATCGCCGCTCCGTCGCCGCTCGTATCGCCAAGCGCGTTGCGGATGTCGCCGCCGGCAATGGTCGACCCGGCGCGGCCAATGACCTCGTTGGCGCCCGTGTGAGCCGCATCCGCTGACGTGTTGATCACGTAGCGAATCGGCTTGCCGGCCGCGAACTCACGGATGGCGGCCAGCACGCGCTCGGCCATGGCCTCCGGGCCGGAGTCGATGACGAGCACGCCGTCCGGCCCGGTCTGCAGCACGATGTTCGAGCCCGCGCCGGTGAGCAGGTGCACGTTGCCCTGGACCGGGAGGATCGCCAGCTCGCCCGGGCGGGCCGGCCGCGCGATCGGCGGCGCCGGCGCCGGCGTCCGCGACAGCGTCCGGAACTCCGGGAAGTGAGTGTAGGTGCCTCCCTGCGCCCAGCGCGGGTCGAGGTTGAAGCTCCGGGCGAAGTCGTTGAGCATGTTGTTCGTGCCCGGCAGGAAGTGCGGCACGTCGCCCAGTTTGTGCGTGGCGATCTCGTCGACGATGATGCACGGGTACGGCTCGATCGTCTGCGTCGGGGCGAGCGCCCAGTTCGTCGTCCGGACGAACGGCTCGGTCAGCGTCAGCGGATCCTCAAGGACCGCCATGTGCGTGAGGACATCGCCGTGGCGCACGAACCGATCGGTGAACCGCGCCTGATCGCTGTACCAGACCCCATTGCGCCGGACCCACCCCGGCTTCATGTGCGTCGTCGTCACGACCAGCGCGTTGCCGTCCCAGCGCCCGGTCGAGAAGCCCTGCCACGTGTGCGCCGCCGCCGCGGGCGGATGCGGCCGGCCATCCATCCAGATCTCCCGGAACTGCTCCTGCCACTGGATGTGAATGGTGATCTTGACGATGCGCTGCGTCAGCGGATCGATCTCCTGCTGCACGCGCATGTTGGCCGGCCCCCGGTAGCCGTAGGCCACCGGGTGCGGCTTGCACTGATGTTCCGGGAGCGTCAGCAGCGACGGGCTCCACGCCTCGGCATGAGCGCGCGCCTCGTCGGTGATCGGCAGCGCCAGGTAGTCGCCGATCTCCGGGCCGGGCACGCGCTCCGGCTGGTCTTCGTGGAAGAGCGCCGCCCAGTTGCCGGAGAAGTCCACCTGGGCGGACGCGGGCGCGGCCGCCGCCAGCAGGACGCATGCGGCGAGGACTGCGCGCCGCATCACCGCAGCTCGAGCAGCAGTCCGTCGATCGCGCCCGGGAAGACGAGCTGCGTGCCGTTGAATTCGGCCTTCAATACCGCGGTGATCTGCTCGGGCGTCGCCCGCTCGCGCAGCATCTGCCGGACCCGCGTCTGCATTGCGTCGGCGGCGTCGCGGAACTTCTGCAGGTCCGCCTTCGCCACCACCTCGCCGTGGCCCGGCACGACCCGGTCGAAATCGAGCATCAGCGCCTTGTCGAGCGTCTGCGGCCACTCCTTGGCGCTGCCACCGCCCTGGTAATCGATCAGCTGCGGCGTGGCCGTGCCCTGGGTGTAGGCGTCGCCGGTCGCGAGGACACGGTGGCCCGGGAAATACGCGAAGATGTCGCCCGCCGTGTGCGCGCGGCCGAACCAGTAGAGCTCGACCGTCTTGCCGCCAAGGTGGATCTCGGACTTCTCCGAGAACGTCATCGTCGGCAGGCCCGGCTGGTTCCCCTCGACCATCAGCTCGCGGGCGCGCTCATGCGCAATCGCCTGCACGCCCTGCATCTGCAGGCGGGCGTTGCCGCCCGAATGGTCGCCATGGTGGTGGGTGTTGACGACGTAGCGGATCGGCTGGTTGGTGACCGTCTTGACCTGCGCCAGGATGTTCTGGACGTCGACCTCGAACTTGTCGTCCACGAGGACCACGCCCTCGTTGGTCACGAGCACCGTGGTATTGCCCGGGACGAACGCGTTGCGGATGACGAACAGGTCGTCGGCCAGCTTCTGCGTGGTCAGCTGGGACGGCTGCGGCGCCTGGCCCTGGCCGCTGACGTAGACGCCCACCATGAGCAGGCACATCGTCAGGGCAATCGAAACACGTGTCTTCATCGCTCCTCCGGGTGGCTTCCGCCTTCAGGCGGAAGGTGGTCTCGGCCCGTAGTGTAGGCGAGTGACGCGAATCTTGCACGTCCCCCGCGAACAGGATGCGCGCGACGCTGATTCTCAACCCCGTCGCCGGCAGCAACACCGACGGCCAGGTTTTCGAGGGTACGCGGTGCGCATACCGGCTGCCGCCGCGCGCCGCCCGATTTCTCGTACCATCGACAGGATGAGCACAGCGAGCGCGAGCGAGCCGATCGCCCACGGATCGGCCGCTTACTACCGGTTGGGCGTCATGCTCGGCGCGCTGACGGCGATGGGCCCGCTGGCCATCGACATGTACCTGCCCAGTTTCCCGACCATCGCCCGCGAGTTCGGGTCGACGACCGCTGCGGTCGAGGCGACGGCGGCCGCCTATTTCACCGGGATGGCCGTGGGCCAGTCCTTCTACGGGCCGATCTCGGACCGGATCGGCCGCAAGCTGCCGCTCTACGCCGGCCTGGCGCTGTTCATCGCCGGGTCGATCGGCTGCGCCTTCGCGCCGAGCGTCCCGGCGCTCGTCGTCCTTCGCTTCGTGCAGGCGCTGGGCGGCTGCGCGCAGCTGGTGATCGCCCGGGCGATGGTCCGCGATCTGTTCGACGAACGCGATTCCATGCGCGTCCTGTCGCTGCTGATGCTGGTGATGGGCGTCGCGCCGATCCTGGCGCCGCTCGTCGGCGGCCAGCTGCTCGTCAACTTCGGCTGGCAATCGGTGTTCTGGCTGCTGGCATCCTACGCCGCCGTCTGCACGGCGGCGGTCGCACTGGTGATGCCGGAGACGCTGGCACCGCCCTCCCGCCGCCGCGATTCGCTGGCGACCATCGCGGCGATTTACTGGCGCCTGCTCCGCGACCGCCACTTCATGGCGCACGCCGTGTCCGGCGCCCTGACCATCGCCGGCATGTTCGCCTACATCGCCGGGTCGGCGACGGTGTTCATCCAGCTGTTCCGCGTGCCGCCCGATCGCTTCGGGCTGTTCTTCGGCACCAATGCCATCGGGCTGATCTCGGCGTCGCAGATCAACGGCCGGCTGGCAGGGCGGATGCCGGCCCAGGCGATCCTGGCGCGGGTCTTCCCCGCCCTGGCGGTTGCCGCGCTCGTGCTGCTGGTCAACGCCCTTACCGGCTTCGGGGGATTTGCCGGCATCCTGGTGCCGCTGTTCGTCTGCGTCGCCAGCGTGGGCTTCATCGTGCCGAACACGACGGTGCTGGCCATGGCGCCGCACGGGGAGGTCGCCGGCAGCGCCTCGGCGCTGCTCGGCACGCTGCAGTTCGCCGTCGGCGCGGGATCGGCGATGGCCGTCAGCACGCTCAACAACGGCACCGCGGTCCCGCTGGGCGCGGTGATCGCCTGCTGCGCCGTCGGCGCCTTCCTCACCTCGAAGGCCGCCTGAGACTACAATCTCCGCATGTATCCGGCCGTCCTGCTCCTGCACTCCTGGCTGCGCTGGCTCGTGCTGCTGGCCGCCCTGTTCGCCATCGCCCAGGCCATCGCCGGCATGCGCGGCGGGCGCGCGTGGAACGCCTCGGCGGACCGGAGCCTGAAGCTCTTCACCATCTCGCTCGACGTCCAGTTCCTGCTCGGCGTGATCCTCTACGGCATCAGCCCGTTCACGCAGGCGGCCATGCAGGACATGGCCTCGGCCATGCGCATCGCCGGCGTCCGCTTCTTCGCCATCGAACACCTGGTGGGCATGGTGATCGCGGTGATCTTCGCCCACGTCGGCCGCGCGCAGATCCGCAAGGCCACCTCGGATGGCGCGAAGTACCAACGCGCCCTCGCGTTCACTGGCATCGCGCTGGCGATCATCCTGGCGTCGATCCCGTGGCCGGGCATGGCGACGGGCAGGCCGCTGTTTCGATTCTGATCATCCTGCACTCGGTGCGGCTTGAACGCCGGCGAGCATGGGCCGGGTGGCGGCTGCGGCCGCTGTGGCCGGAAAATCGGCTTCCACTCGTGCTCTTACGCTTCCGCGCCGACTAGGAGGTGACTCGATGCCGAGTCCGTCACACGGCACAAAACGCCGGAGCTGGCTCGAAGGAACTCGAACGCGCTGCCGGGAACTCGGCGCGTTGAATCGTTCCACCCGATTTTCGGCTTCGCGGCGAGACGGCCTTGCGGACGCAGCCGCCACCCGGCCCACGCTCGCCGGCGCCGCAAGAGGCGTCACGCCGTGATGTCCGGAGCAAAAGTGTAGACACTCGAGGTCAGCACTTTTGCGGAGCGACATCACGGCGGGACGCCCGGTCAGGGCGCCTCGGGCAGGGTCTTAGCGCTTCTCTTCGAACAGCACATGGACGCCCTTCTCGCTGTCGATCGCGGGACGGGTGTCGGCCATCTGCTGCGAGGCGATGCGCTCGAGGTTGTCGGGGGTGAAGCCGACGCCGATGGCGGTTTCCTCGCCGTAGCTGTTGGCGTCGTGCCCCTCGGCAATCGTGTAGGTGTGGCTCAGCGTGCCGTCGGCGTTGCGCGCCGAGACGACGTGCAGGTTGCGCGCCGAGGGGACGCGTTCGGCGAGCTGCTCCGCGATCTCGTGATAGTGCGTCGTCAGGAAGGTGACGACCTTGCGGCGCGCCAGCACGTTGAGCGCCTGGAACGAGTGCGTCACGCCGGTCTCGACGAACGTGCCGTCGTTCGACTCGTCTGAGAAGACGACCGAGCGGCTGACCCGCGTGAGGACGTCCATCCAGCGCGTCAGCGCCTTCTCGTAGCGCCCCTTCGCCGAGTCGTCCTTGCCGCCGAAGTTGCTGAACAGCGACCACGAGATCGACATCCGGGCACGCTCGGCGGGGATCGGCAGCCCGGCGTGCGCCAGCGTGATGAGCTGCGCCAGTCCGCGCAGGTGCTGCGTCTTACCGCCGCTGTTGGCGCCGGTGATGACGTTGACGAGGCTGTCGGCGCCGACGACCAACCTATCCTGCACGACGCCGGCATCGAGGAACATCGGGTGGCGATAGCCGTGCAGCTCGATGAATGGCTCGCGGCTCTCGACCATGTCCGGCAGGCACCACGGCGTCGGGTCCGACTCGGCCGCCTCGACGTAGTGCACCAGCGCCTCGAGCATGGCCAGGTTACGGACGATAAAGGCCGACTCGCGCTGGTACTTGCTCTGGTAGCTGCGCAGCACGGTGCCGAGAAAGGCGCGGCGCAGCTCGTCGATCTCGATGCGGTCGTCCTCGGGATGGGCAATGCCGCTGACCGGGATGCGTTCGCCGCCCACCGCCTCCGGCGTGTTCTGCCACTCGGCGGTGCCGGCGGTGATGCCGCCCGACAGCCGGAACACCATCTCCTTCGCCGCCACGAGCTCGTTGAGCGTGAAGATGCCGTCCTTGCACTCGTCGCGCAGGAACGCGTAGATGACGTGGGTCGCCGGGTCGGCGCCAAGCTCCTTGACGATGCGCGCCACGTTGCGCGCCGCCGCGTACTCGGCCTCGCCGATGATCTGGTGGCGATTGCTCGCCATGTTGCCGAACGTCTCGAGAAACGAGTCGGTGCCGCCTTCGGCGCGGTTCTCGAGGAACGCGTTCGAGAAGAAGTCGGCCAGTCGCTGGCGGCGGGCGCGGTCCTGCAGCGCCCGGATCATGCGATGGCGATCCTCGATCCCCTCGGGCGTGCGCTCCGGCAGCAGCACCGCGCGCACCAGCATGTCGCGGGCGTGCGACGAGATGATGCCGTCCTCGCGCGGTCGCAGGACCCGATCGATCAGCCCCCGGTGCTCGAACAGTGTCCGGCGGGCGGGGTCGAAGCCGGTGGCGCGCCGCCGCTCGTAGGCGCTCTTCTTCTCCGGCATCATCGCCAGGTCGCGGGCGGTCTCTTCGTCGAAGAGGAACAGGTTCAGGTGGTCCGACGGCGAGAGGTACAACTCGCGTCCGACCGCTCCCGTGAAGAAGACGCTGCCAAAGGCGTTGCTGTCGCCGGCCGCGTCAGCGGCCTTCCAGAACCGAGTGCCGGTGCCCCACATATGCGATAGCGCGATTGTACCGTGTCGACCTGGGGCGTTGTAGAGTAGCGCCTCATGCGAACACTCATCGCGGCGCTGCTCGCTGCCCTGGTCGCCGGCTGCGGCACCGGCTCCCCCGCCGGCGACACGCCGGCCCCGGCGGCGCTCGATGTCGCCGAACTGAGCCTCGCCGACGCGGCGGCGCGCATGGCCGACGGCGCGCTGACCTCACGCGCGCTGACCGAGGCCTACCTGCAGCGCATCGCCGACCTGGACGATGCGGGCCCGGGGCTGAACGCGGTCATCGACACCAACCCGAATGCGCTGGACGAGGCCGACGCCCGCGATCGCGAGCGGCAGGCAGGTCAAGCGCGCGGGCCGCTGCACGGCATCCCGGTGCTGCTCAAGGACAACATCGATATCGCCGGCATGGTGAACTCCGCCGGATCGCTGGCGCTCGCCGAACATCGCCCGGCCCGCGACGCGTTCCTGGTCGAGCGGCTGCGGGCGGCCGGCGCTGTCATCCTGGGCAAGACCAACCTGAGCGAGTGGGCGAATTTCCGCTCGACGCGATCGACGTCGGGGTGGAGCTCGCGCGGCGGCCAGACGAAGAACCCCTACGCGCTCGACCGCAACCCGTGCGGATCGAGCTCCGGCACCGGCAGCGCCATCGCCGCCAGCTTCGCCGCGGCCGGCGTCGGCACCGAAACCGACGGCAGCATCATCTGCCCCTCGTCCGTGACTGGCCTCGTTGGAGTGAAGCCGACCGTCGGACTCGTGAGCCGCTCAGGGATCATCCCGATCTCGATCTCGCAGGACACGGCGGGCCCGATGGCTCGGACGGTGACCGACGCTGCCCATCTCCTGAGCGGCATGGCCGGCGTCGACCCGGCCGATCCGGCCGGCAGTGCGGCGGACGGACGCATCGCCGCCGACTACGCCGCCGGTTTGTCCGCAGACGCGCTCGCCGGCACGCGCGTCGGCCTGCTGCGCAATGCGATGGGCTATCACCCCGATGTCGATGCGGCCGCCGAGCGCGCCGCCGAGGCCATCCGCCAGGCGGGCGGCACGGTCGTCGACGTGCGCATCGACGACTATGGCGCCTGGGATCCGCCGGAGCTCGAGGTGCTGCTCTACGAGTTCAAGGATGGGCTGAACCGCTACCTGGCCCAGAGCGGCGCGCCGGTGCGCGCGCTGGCCGACCTTATTGCCTGGAACCGCGACAACGCGGCGCAGGCGATGCCGATCTTCGGGCAGGAGCTGTTCGAACGTGCCGAGGCCAAAGGGCCGCTCACCGATGCGGCGTATGTGAAGGCGCGCGACAGCGCCAGGCAGCTCGCGCTGGGCGCGCTCATGAACGCGCTGTCCGCGTCCTCGCTCGACGCGCTGCTGGCGCCGAGTATGTCGCCCGCGTGGCCGACGGATCACGTGCTGGGCGATCACTTCGTCGGCGCCGGCTACGGCATGGCCGCAGTCGCCGGCACGCCGAGCATCACGCTGCCGGCCGGCGAGACGCACGGCCTGCCGCTGGGCGTGACGCTGATGGGACCGGCGTACAGCGAACAGGCGCTGCTCGGCTACGCGTACGCGCTCGAACAGCGCCTGAAGGCGCGGATCGCGCCCGACTTCAGCGCGACGATCGAATAGCGTCAACGCGGATCGTCTTCGTCTCCGCGTCGAGCGTGCCGGTGACCTCCACCGCCGCCCCCGCAAACTCCGCGGGGAGCTGCTGATCGCTCAGGCGGTAGATCTCCTTCTCCACCAGCAGCACGTATTCATCGCGGTGCAGCGTCACGCAGAGCTGCGTGCACTCGGCATCGGTTGGCCCCATGCGCATGGCGGCGTGCCCGGTCTGCGCGCAGGTGGCGTCGGTGATCGTGCCGCGGAACGTCTGCTGCGCCGCCGGCGCGCTGGTGAACATCGCTGCCACCAGGCACGCCAGCAGAGTGCGGGCCATCGCTACTCGCCGGGCACCATGAGGTGCGCCGTGGACGTGCCGGGGTTCATCACCCACACGCGCCCTTCACGCGCGTTCTCCGGCAGCCCGAGGGTGTTGCCGGTGGCGCCGGGCACGGCAATCGTCATGTGCGTGCGCGCCTGCTCGCGGCTCGGCCCCATCAGGTGATACCAGATCGATCCGAACTCCGGCTTCGCGCGCGTGCCGTCCGCTTCGGCGGCGTCGAGCGCGGCCTGGCGCTTGGCGCGGTCGGGCTCGGTTTCGAAGCGCATGTTCTGCCGCGCCCGATCCAGGTTGGCAATGCTCGTGCACTCGATCGAGAACGGCAGCTGCCCCGGCAGCCCCGACTTGTCGAAGCAGAGGAGCCGGTTGGTCCCCTTGCGCAGCGTCGTGTACGTCCAGTCGGCCGGGTTCCACTTGATGACGGTGGCCTGGTCCTTCAGGTTGGCCGGCGCGGCGAGCAGCGCCAGGTCGACGTCGGCCTGCGACGCGCCCGCTTCGAGCGGCGGCGGCGGCGCGGCCGCGCCCCGTCCCTGGGCGAAGGCGGCGGTGGACAGCGTGAGGGCAGCAATGGCAAGCAAGCAAGTCTGTTTCATGGGGGGAGTATAGTGCCGACCATGGGAGATCAGAAGCCCGCCGCGCTGTCCGGCGAGGAAATCCAGGTGGTGCTGCAGCGGCTGCCCGGGTGGAGCGTGGACGAGGGCCAGCTCGCCAAAGAGTTCTTGTTCAAGGACTTCGTCGACTCGCTGAGCTTCGTCAACCGCCTGGTGCCCTTCTTCGAGGTTAAGGACCATCACCCGGACGTCCACATCTTCTACAACCGCGTGAAGTTCACGCTGGCGCGGCACGACATCGGCGGCAAGATCACCGCCCTCGACGGCGAGGTCGCCAAGCACATCGAGCACGCCTACAGCACCATTAAGCAGTAGGATCGCCCCCGTCCTGTCACCTTCAGGAGGAGGCGTGATGACCCGACCCTACCGCGTGTTCGTGCTCGCCCTGGCGGCGGCCGCCGCGCTCGCCCTGCCCGCCGTGTCGCTCGTTGCCCAGGCCCCGGCGCAGGAGTCGACGCCGCCGCTGCTCTTCAAGGAGACCTGGAAACAGGTGGATGCCGCGGTCGGCGTCCCGACCAGCCCGAGGCGCTCCGCCAACAAATACTGGCTCGCGTCGCAGACGGCCGTGACCAGCCCGAGCCTCGAGCTGAAGCTCTATGGCGCCGACGCGAAGAACCTCACGGTCTACCTGCACGAGGGACGCTTCGACCTCTGGACCGGCCTGGTCGGTTCGCCGGTGGCGGTGCTGCTGAAGGACCGCGCCAACTTCATCGACCTCACCGGCCTGGCGCGCGTCCGCGCCATCGTCCGCACCGGCAACCTGCACAGGCTGAACCCGGTGATCCGGCTTGCCGACGGCACGCTGGCCGCCGGCGATCACGTCATCGACACGCGCGGCGAGTTCCTGCAGGTGGAAGTGGCGTATCCCAACCAGCGCTGGTACACGCTGGAGCCCGATACGCTCGCGGTGAAGGGAGCGATTGCAAAGGTCGATCTGGCGCGGGTGGATGAGGTCGGATTCGTGGATCTGACGCCGGCCGGGGGCCACGGGAATTCCGGCTGGGCGAACATCTCGTCGATCGAGGTGTACGCCCAACCGGTACGACGGTAACTATCGCTTGATGTCGTCGCCGAGGTCTTCGATGGCCTCGCCGACCTTGCGACGCGCGCGGCCGAGGGTTTCGTCGACCTGGCCGCGCGCCTCGTCCGCTTCGCCCTCGTCGCGAAGGCGCTCGTTGTCGGTCGCGTCGCCCCAGGCCTGCTTGGCCTTCCCCTTGATCTGATCCACCTTGCCGTCGAGCTCGTCCTGATTCATGGAGTTCCTCCGCCAGGACGATTTGCAGGGTGCGTGCCGTTACGGCTGCGGAAACATCATCACGAAGCGGCCATCGGGGAGCAGGTCATACATCCGCCGGCCGACGCCTCCCTGGACGAACCCCTTGATCGGCAGCGCAACGGGCGGTCCGGTCACGGCAAACGCCGGGCTCGTCGTGATCGGCACGGCCCACAACTGCCGCTGCCCATCATCGAAGAACATCTCACGCATGTCGGCCGACCAGATCGGACGGAACGCGCCGGTGCTCGTGACCTGAACCGAAGGTCCGGGTCGGCCAAATGGCTGGACGTAGATCTCATATCGCCCGCTTCGCGTGGATTGGTAGGCAATCCAGCGCCCATCCGGCGAGAAGTTGGTGCCGAGCGCTTCGGGCCCGCTGTCAGGAATCTCTCTGCGCGCTCGCGTCATCAGGTCGAGCGTCCACGCCGAGAACTTGTTATCCACCGACTGGACGAACGACAGGTACCGGCCGTCGGGCGATCGGGATTCGGGCGCGCGCACCGGCGTTCCCAGCTGCTCGCCCTCATCGTCGGCATCCACCTGCCGCCACAGCAGGATCTCGCCCTGCGGCGGCTCGAAGAACATGCGCGTGCCGTCGTGCGACCAGTAGGGAAAGCGTCCCGGCCCGATACGGCGCATCCCGGCAATGTTCATCAGCGGGCCGACGTACAACCCGTCGACGCCGTAGGCCAGCCGGGTCCCGTCCGGCGACACGCGAGGCCCGTTCGTATTGCCCGGCACCACGCCGAGTACCGTCTGGTTGCCGCTGCGATCGACCAGGGCAAGGGTGCGCGGCGGCGGTGGCCCTTGCTGCCCGCGCTGTGTCTCGACAACGGCCGGGAGCAGGGCGACGAGCAGCGCGAGACCGGTGCAGAGACGAAGCAGTTTCAGCATCCGCGATAGGCTACTCGATGCCACCGATGCAGACGTACTTGATCTCGAGGTATTCGTCGATGCCGTACTTGGACCCCTCGCGGCCGAGGCCGGACTCCTTCACGCCGCCGAACGGCGCCACCTCGGTCGAGATCAGGCCGGTGTTGACGCCGACCATGCCGCTCTCGAGCGCCTCGGCCACACGCCAGACGCGCGCGAGATCCCGGCTGTAGAAATACGACGCCAGCCCGAACTCGGTATCGTTGGCCAGGGCCACGACGTCCTCCTCGGTGCGGAACCGGAAGAGCGGCGCCACCGGGCCGAATGTCTCTTCGCGCGAAACGAGCATGGCGGGGGTCACGTCGGCGAGTACGGTCGGCTCGAAGAACCGTCCACCTCGCGCGTGCCGGTGGCCGCCGATGACGACCCGCGCACCCTTCGACAGCGCGTCGCTGACGTGCTCCTCCACCTTGAGCACCGCCTTGTCGTCGATGAGCGGCCCCTGCGTGGTTCCCTCCTCGAGTCCGGGTCCCGGTCGCAAGGCGCCAGCCGCATCGGCGAGCTTCCGGGCGAAGGCGTCGTAGACGCCGTCCTGCACGTAGATCCGGTTCACGCAGACGCAGGTCTGCCCGGTGTTGCGATACTTCGAGGCGATCGCCCCCTGCACCGCCGCATCCAGGTCCGCATCGTCGAAGACGATGAACGGCGCGTTGCCGCCCAGCTCCAGCGACAGCTTCTTCACGGTGCCGGCGCACTGCGCCATCAGCTGCTTCCCTACCGCCGTCGAGCCGGTGAAGGAGATCTTGCGAACGGCGGGATTGCCGGTCAGCTCCGCGCCGATTTCCGTGGCGGAACCGGTGACGACGTTGACGACGCCTGCGGGGACACCGGCGCGCTGGGCGAGCTCCGCGAGGGCCAGCGCAGAAAACGGCGTCTGGGACGCGGGCTTCACCACCACCGTGCAGCCGACCGCGAGGGCGGGGCCGACTTTCCGCGTGATCATCGCCAGCGGGAAGTTCCACGGCGTGATGCAGCCGACGACCCCGACCGGCTGCTTGAGGACGATGATGCGCTTGTCGGCCTGGTGGCCCGGGATGGTGTCGCCGTACACGCGTTTGGCTTCCTCGCCAAACCATTCCAGGAACCCGGCAGCATAGAGGACCTCGCCGCGCGACTCCGCCAGCAGCTTCCCCTGCTCCATGGTCATCAGCCGCGCCAGGTCGTCCTGGTGCTCGAGCATCAGGTCGGACCAGCGGCGCAGGACGGCGGCGCGCTCCTTTCCAGTCTTACGGCGCCAGGCGGCAAGCGCGCGGTCGGCCGCCTCGATGGCGGTGCGCGTCTCATCGCGGCCGCCGCGAGGGACGGTGCCGAGCACCTTGCCCGTAGCCGGGTCATCGACGTCGATGGTGGCCTTCGACGCGGCGTCGACCCACGCACCGTCGATGAAACAGGACTGCCGGAACAACGACGGATCGCGAAAGGTCACTTACACCTCGAGTGGTTGCTGGCTCCGATCGGGCAGCGCGAAGATCAGCACTGCCGACAGGAGGAAGAACGCCGACGTCGCGGCCAGCGCCGCGCCGATGCCGACGCCGGGCAGCGTCGCCAGGACGCCGATCGAATAGGGAGCGAGCGCACCGAGCAGCCGGCCCGCATTGTAGGTGGTGCCCTGGCCGGTGCCGCGCACCGCGGTCGGGAACAGCTCGGCGATGAGGCTCCCGAACAAGCTGAAGTAGCCGTGGCCGACGTAGCCGAGCACCGGCCCGAGCAGCATCAGCACCAGCGGGTCGCGCGCCATCTGGCCGTAGATCGGCACAAGCAACGCGGCCGCCAGCATGAAGCCGATGAAGGTGCGGCGGCGGCCCAGCCAATCGGCAATGAACCCGAACGTCAGGTAGCCGAAGTAGGCGCCGATCTGCACCGGGATGATCCATCCCAGCGACCCGACGACCCCCATACCGGCCCCGCCCTGATCGATCGGGCGCGAGAGAAAGCCCGGCAGCCAGAAGAAGATGCCCCAGTAGGCGAACTGCACGCTCGAGCTGAGCAGGATGGCGAGCAGCGTTCGTGCGCGCAACTCGCCGCCGAAGATTTGGCGGAACGGGTCGAGCAGGCCGGCGCGGCTCGTTTCGCGCCTCGCGACCCACGCCGGCGGTTCCGCCACGCTGCGGCGCACCCAGATCACAAAGAGCGCCGGCAGCACGCCGAGCACGAACAGATACCGCCACGACTCGGGGCCGAGTGCCGGATTGCCGAGGACGAGCGCCGCCATCGCCGCCGCCAGGATGTAGCCGATGGCCCACCCCGACTGCATGATGCTCACCGCCTTGTTGCGATGCGCGGCCGGCCACGTCTCGCTGACCAGCACCGCCCCTGACGCCCACTCGCCGCCCATGCCGATGCCGAGGACGGCGCGCCACAGCAGGAGCTGCATCACGGTTTGCGACGTCGAGGCGCCGAGCGAGGCAAGGGAGAACACCGTGACGGTCGCCATTAGCGCGCGCGTGCGGCCGAAGCGATCCGAGATGGCGCCGAAGAAGAGGCCGCCGGCCGCGGACATCGCCAGGGTGACGGTGCCAAGCAGGCCGGCGGTGGCGTCGTTGAAGCCGAAATACGCGCGGAGCTCGCCGATGGCGACGGCGTAGAGCATGAAGTCCATCGCATCGAGCATCCACCCGAGCTTGGCGGCGGCCAGCGCGCGCCATTGCTCGGGCGTGATGCCGCGATACCAGGGCTCCGGTCGGCTCATGGTGTTCGCATCGGCGATGGGCAGGTCTATCTCCTGGCCGAGTCCTGGATCGTCCGCGTGTGGTGGAACGTGTACTCGCCCAGCACGCGCTCGCTGCCTTCCTGCTCGACGGCGAGCAGGCGCATCACCAGCGTGGATGTTGGCATCGCCTTCGCCGCGTCGATCGACTCCTGGAACAGCACGCTGCCGCCGTCATCCCTGACCGGGACGTCCACGAGTCGATGCCGCTCGGTGCCACGCTCGTCGCAGAGCGCCACGTCCACCCGCGCTGCACCCTGCAAGTCGACCGTCAGCCGCGACAACAGCAGGTCATCGTCTGCGCTCACCGTGCACTGGATGTGTTCGCCCGGGGCGGCGCGGTATTCACGGATGCGCCGGCCCGCGGCGGCGGCGCGGCGCGCGTACTCGTCGTTGACGACCACCCGCAGCGAGCCGGAGCGCGCCAGCGCCCGCAGGGTGTCGGCGAGGACGATCGTTTCGCGCAGGCGATCCCCGCACGGGTCGCATGCCATCAGGTGCTGCTCGACGCGGTCCTCGTCGGCCGGGCTCAGCGCAGCCAGCCAATAGTCCATCAGGACATCCGCGTCGAGCGGCGCCGCGCAGGCAGCAGCGAGGGGCCGGCCCGGCGCCGTCACGCAGCCTCCATGCACGCGCGCAGCTGGCGGAGGGCGCGGTGGCGAATCACGCGAAGGTTGCCCGGGGACACACCAAGCGAAGCCGCCGCCTCGACGGCAGATTGTTCATCATAAAAACTGAGGACCACGACCGTTCGCTCACGCTCCTTCAGTGACTGGACGCACCGCGCGAGACGCTCGCCATCCACCCTCGGCTCCTCAACCCCTGGCTGCGGCACGAGCTCGGCACCGAACGTCGCCAGCAGCCGCTCCTGCCGTCGCGCGCCCCGTCGCAAATTGACGATGGTCATGCGGCAGGTCCCCAGGACGAACGGCGCCAGCGAGTCCGTGGCGCGCACGCGCCTCGCACGGAGCGCCTCGAGGGTACGCAGCAACACTTCCTGGACCAGGTCGTCGGCCGCGGTGGCCGAGCGCAGGTGACGAAGGCCGTACAGCCGGATGCGCGGAGCCATGCGGCGGCAAATCTCCCCTTCCGCGTCGGTATCACCGGCGGCGACACGTTCCGCCAGATCGGCGTCGCTCAGCTCCAGCAGCATGGCGCAGTATTCTACGCCCGCTGCCGGAGGTTACCGGTTGTCCCTTTACGCCTGCACCGCGATCCGGCTGAACATCGCCTCGAGCGCCGCCTGGTTCGGACCGGTGAACGGGCGCGCGCCCGGCGCGGCGGACAGCGCCTCGAGCATCCGCCCGATCATCGTCCCTGATGCCGGCGGCAGATGGTTGCTGTAAATCATCGTCGGCGCCATCCGCCGCACGATGTCGAGCTGCGCGACAAAGGCGTGGCGATCGACCGCGTGCAGCCACGGCGCATCGAGCGTTGCCCAGACCACCTGGCCGTCGAACAGTTCGTGCTCCGGGATGTCGGCGGCAGCGTCCGGGGTCGACTGCAGCATGGCGCCGAACGAGTCGGCGCTGAATAGCGCGCCCGACCGGCTGTCGTAGAACCCGGTCGTGCACGGGTTGTCGAACACCGGCGGCTTGAAGGCGGTCAGCGTGCGATCGCCGATGGTGAGCTTCTCACCCGGGTTCAGCAGGTAGACACGATCCGGCGGCAGCGGTGCGGTCAACGACATGATGCCGACGCCAAGGAAGGTGGTAATCACGCGGACGCGCGGATTCTCCGCGAGGAGCTGGTGCAGGGCGCCGATGTGGTCCGGGTCGGTGTGACTGAGCCAGATCCAGCGCAGGTCCTGCGGATCGATGACCGTGCGCAGGGCGCGCATGAAGTCGTCGCGCTGCGTCACGGCGCCGGTCTCGACGAGCATCGGCTCGGAGCCCTTGAGCACGTAGGCGTTGATGGGGACCACGCCGAAGCCGGGGATTTCGGCGTGTGACGCCACGACGTCGACGTCGGGCGCCGCTGTATACGAAGTGATCATGGACGTTCCTCCTGTCACCGCGTATGTGTCGCGACCGGGCAGAGCGTTACAGGAGGTGTGGCGCGCCCGCCAGGGCTCGAACCTGGGACCCCTGGCTTAGAAGTTGATCGAAAGGAGACAACCGGGGGCAGCGCGAGGCCGCTGCCCCTGATTCTATTGCGTTTCGGTCAAGCCCCAGACCACCCGAGGCGAAACCGGGACGCTCCCGTACGTCCGCTGTTTGTCCACCTGCGACCTCTTTGTTTTCGATCAATCGGGTCGCAGCGTTCCTGCCGTGTTTCGACCCTATCCCAACAATCAATTTGAGCATTACCGGAGGGCAGCTCTATGGATTTCGACCCTCGTGACAGTGACTCGCGCGACCGTGAGCGGGACGACGACCGCGAACGCACGCTCGACTCGCGCGATGTCTTCACACGTGACATGAACCTGCCGCACGGGCTGGAGCGCGAGATCGTGCGGCATCGCGACCGCGAGTACACCTTGCGCGGCTCTGAGTCGCGGACGCTGACCACCGTCGGATCGTTCCGGGTGGTCTCCAGTCGTGATCTCCGCGACGGGCGGGATCGCGAGCTCAATTCGCGCTCAGGCGACCTGCGGCATCTTCGGGAGCAGGGCCTCATCGAGACGGTCCGCGTTGCCGGAACTCGCGACCACGCCGGCGTGCTGACGAAGGAAGGGCGCGCCCTGCTGGAGAGCCATCGGGACCCGCGAGATCGCGACCCTGATGGCCGCCAGACCTTCTACGACGGCCTCAAACGCGAGCGGGAGCTGGAACACGACCTCGGGGTCTATCGCGCCTACGAACGCGAGGCGGAGCGCCTGCATAAAGACGGCTCTCAGATCGAGCGCGTCGTCCTCGACTACGAGCTCAAGAGCGAGTACCAGCGGTGGCTGCATGAACGGGACAAGGACCGCGCCGACTACGACGGGCATCCCGATCGCACGCCTGATGAGATTCGCGAGTGGGCGTACGAGCACGACCTGCCCTACTCGGCCGACGATGGGGTGCAGTTTCCCGACCTGCGTATCGAATATGGGCTTGATCCGGTTTTGTGGACATCTTCCGAAAGGTGGATACGATGTCCCGACCGATGGCAGACACCCCGAAGCGCCGGCCGCGCCGGCAGTTTGACGACGAGTTCAAAGCCCAGGCTGTCCGCC
>JBFWUM010000018.1:0-40408 GCA_050247255.1 Vicinamibacterales bacterium
GAGGGGAGCCACCTTGTTGACGAACATTCCCATCAGCGACACGAAGGCGACCAGCGCGAACGAGATCGCCAGTAGCGCCATCGACAGACTCCGCAGCGATGAGTTCTGCAGCACGCTCGACCGGTACCGCACGGCGACGAACGCGACCGCCGCCGTCAGCATCGAAGCGATCCACGGCATATGCTCCTTGCTCTCCATGGCAAACGCGTGCAGCCAGGCGGTACTCGGGCTCGCCAGGACGAGCGCGCGAGGGAACTCGCTCAGATCGGTCACCCCGGGCGGAGGCGTGGCACGGTACGGCGGGAAGACGACGTAGGTCCCCACGATGACGGTGAGCCAGAGCAGCACGGCGCTCAGCACCGTGGCACCCGCCAGCGCCCCTGATCCGGGCGCGACGGTCACGTTGTCGGACGAGCGGGCGGCATAGAGGTAGAACAACGCCGCTGCCAGTCCGACAAGGGCGCCTCCACCCAATCCCACCCCGTGAACCATCGTCCAGATACTGCGTTCCGAGAACAACATGGAAACCCTCCAGTCGTATGGTCAGGCTCGCTCGTCTGCGACACGCGGTAGAGCAATCGTGACCTGTAGTCCGATGGTCGTCGCCGGCGAGTCCAGCCGGATTGTGCCCCGATGCAGGTCGACGATCCGCTGCACGATCGACAGGCCGAGCCCGGTGCCCGGTGCCTGCGTCCCCGGGGCTCGATAGAAGCGGCGGCCGACGTTCGCGCGCTGCCCGGCAGGGATGCCGGGGCCCGCATCCCGGACGGTCACCCGCACGTCGGAGTCGGCGACCTCGATGTCCACGCCGACCCTCGTACCCGAGGGACTGTAGCGGATGGCGTTGTCGATGACGTTCCTGAAGAGAATCGAGAGAAGCCCCGCGTCGCCGGAGACCAGTACGGGCTGTTCATGCGTCAGCTCGATGTCGATCCCCTTGGCGAGTGCGGCGGGCGCCAGGTCGCCGATCGTGCCCTTCAAGACGCTCGCGAGCTCCACCCGGGTCGGCTGGAACGACACGGCATCCGGGGCCAGGCGAGCCAGCGTCAACATCTGCTCCACGGTGTGCGTGGCGCGATCGCAGCCGGCGACCACGCCATCCAGTGCGCGTGCCCTTTCGGCGTCGGCGGTCGCGCCGAGTGCGACCTGCGCCTGCGCACGGATGCCAGCGAGCGGCGTCCTGAGCTCGTGTGCCGCGTCGGCGGTGAACCGGCGCTCCTGTTCGATCAACCCGTGCACGCGCTCGAACAGCTGGTTGAGGCTCGTCACCAGTGCGCCGATTTCCGACGGCGCATCGGCAACATCGAGCGGCGTCAGCGTGTCGGCGGACCTCGACGCGACCTGCTGGTTGATGTGCGTCAACGACTGCGTGGCGCGGCCGACGGCGACCCAAATGAGGAGACCGAGCACCGGCAGCGTGACGGCGAGCGGCGCGACGAAGTTACGGGCCACGGCGGTCGCGAGCTCGTCGCGCTCATAGTCCTGCTCGGCGACCTGGACCAGCACGCGACTGCGGTCGTCCCAGGTGCTGAACACGCGCCATTGGGCGCCGCCGATCGTCGCGTCACTGAATCCATCCCTGACCGCCGATAGCGGCGTGTCCGGCGCATGCTGCGAATGCAGGCCGAGCGTCGTCTCGTTCCGCCACACCTGGAACATCACGCGTCGGCCGTAGCGGTGCAGTACCGGCGCGTGCTCGGTGTCGACGACGTCCACGCCTTCCCGTTCGTCGTCTCGTTGCACGCTGATCAACGATGCCGTCTGCGCCAGATGTGCGTCGAGCACCTCCGCCACCTCGTGCCTGGCATCGCGAAAGCTCACGGTTGCGGCGATGATCCATGCCACGGATACGGCCGTCAGGAGCAGTACCAGCAGCTGGCGTCGAACGGAGTGTTGACGTGATTCAGACATGCTCGCCTCGCGGCATCACATAGCCGACGCCTCGGATGGTCTTTACGATGTCCGCCCCGAGCTTCCGCCGCAGGTGGTGGACATGCACTTCGACCGCGTTGCTCTCGACCTCCTCGCCCCAGCGGTACATCCGCTCCTCGAGCTGTTCACGCGAGAGCACGCGGCCGGCGTTGAGCATCAGTTCCTGGAGCAGCGAGAATTCCCTGGGCTGGAGATCGATCGGCTGTCCATCCCGCGTGACGGTCCTCGCGGCCGGGTCGAGCGACACCTCTCCCACGCGCAAGAGGGCCGCGGGCTCGCCCTTGGACCGGCGGACCAGCGCTCGCAGCCTCGCCGCGAGCTCATCGAGGTCGGTCGGTTTGACCACGTAGTCGTCAGCGCCGCCGTCCAGGCCCTTGATCCGATCCTGAATGGCATCGCGCGCAGTGAGGATCAGCACCGGCACCTTGTTGCCTCGGGCGCGTTCGCTGCGGAGAAGCTCGAGTCCGGTCAGCCCGGGCAGCCCAAGATCGAGGATGATGGCCGCAAATGGTTCGACGCGCATCACCGTCTGCGCTTCGCGCCCGTCCTGGACCCAGTCGGGTTCGAACCCCCGCTGCTTCAGTCCAACCGTCAGGGCGTCACCAAGCAGCGGGTCATCTTCGACGATCAGCACGCGCATATCGTCTCCTCGTCAAGCGGCGATGCCCTCGATTGTCCACTGCCCGTAGGCGTTGATGAAATGCGCGCCGTGAGCGCGGAGAATCTGGGTGACCGCGTTCTGGTTTCGGCGCCCGTGAATGTGGACGTCCACGACCTGGTGCCCCTGGGTCAGTTCGGCTTGGTACTTTCGGAGGTGCGCTCCTTCCGCCGTCCAGCGTTGCAGTCCACGGAGCACGTGTGTCACACCGCCGCTGTAGACGCCCTCGGCATCGATCTGTCGCGCGCCTTCCTCCCCCGAGAAAGCAGCCAGGTCCCGGCCTCCGATTCCCGCTCGTTCGAGCGTGGCGATAGCGGCCTGCGTCTGCCGCGGATCGTCAATCACGGCGATGACGCGATTCGTCAGGTTCCGCAGGGTCTGTCCGTTCTGGTTCGTCTTCATATGGCCTCCGAGGATCAACCTCGAATGCGAGTGTATGAACCGAACCTTACACCCCTCTTAACGACTTGGCGGGCGGAATCTGGGTCCCATCAGGGCCGGCGAGCACGGCACGAACGCGCTCGGCGGTGAGGACCCTGTAAGACGTGAGGAAGGTCACGACGGATGCGGTCGTCAGGTACACGACGTTCGCCCACACGGTCGTGCGTTCAGTGCCGAGCAGCAGTCCGTGCGCGACTGCCAACCAGAACGCGACGAAGCTCGCGTAGTGCAGGCGGCGCCACACACGGCCGCCGATATGGCGACGGACGTGGAAACTGGCAATGAGCAGCAGAGAAAGCCACGCCGCGATCTGGCCGAAGGCCACCAACAACGGTTCGTAGCTCCCGCCGAAGGGCAGGATGACGGCGCGCAGCGAAAACGTTACGTAGCGATCGCCCATCAGCACGAGGCCATGGAAGCAGGCGAACCCCGCACCCGCGGCGCTGAGGAGCTGGTGCGCATCGAGCAGTTGGGGCGGGCGTGCCCAGGCGCGGCCCGTTCGCGTGCTGAGCAGCAAACCCCAGGTCACCGAGCCCCACAGCAGCAGATACGCGACGAACCCTGTCGCGCGGCTCAGGTACCAGAACGAGGTCGTGCCTGCGGCAAGGCCGGTTGCGCCGATGCCAATGACAAAGCCGCCCGTCGCGAGCATGATGCCGACAACGGCGCTCACGGCCAGGCTCCCTGGGGCGATGGCGTTCGTGTCACGCGCAGCGGAACGAGGCATGGGGCGCGACCTCTTGGTGCGGAGAATCGCCGACGACCACCTCGCGGCCATCGGTGGCGGTTAATAGTGCGGACAGGCCGCGGTTCAGGAGATAGGCGGTGCCGGACTCGCTGCCGAGCACCAGTACGACCTTGGCAGCGACGTCCGCCGTCATCGCGTCGGGCGCGTGCACCGTGACGGCATAGAGATCACTGTCCGCGGACGTGCCGGTTCTCGGGTCGATCACGTGATGCAGGATCCGGCCGCCGCGCCGCCACCGGCGGCCGCCGATACTGCTCGTCGCGAGCGCACCCGAGTGCAGTCGCACAAGGGCGCGGTCGCGTTCCGGCGTGAAGGGCGCCTGCACGCCGATCGGCCATGGCTCACCATCAACAGTGCCGACGACGCGCAAATCTCCACCGGCGTCCACGAGCACCGAGCCCAGCGGAGCCAGCGTCACCGCGACGTGATCGACCGCCCACCCTTTCGCAATGCCGCCCAGGTCCAGGCCGAGGTCACCTGGGAGGTCGACCGAACCAGCGCTGTCGTCCATCCGGATACGTCGCCAGGAGCCGACTGTCCCCGTTGGCAGGGAAGACGCCTCCTCTGTATCGCCCCTTGCGACGATGGTTTCGAAACTGCGGTCGTAGCCTGCGCGCTCCAGACTGTGAAGGACGGTCGGATCGTAGATGCCGGCGCTCTCATGCGCGGCGTCGAGGGCGGCCACGAGCACGGTCCAGAGCATGGGGGAGACCACCTGCGGTCCGCGCCCCGCGGCGCCGTTCAATCGACTGAGTGCGGAGGTGTCGCGGAAGCGACTCAATTCTGCTTCGACGCCCGCGAAGAAGTCCTCGGCCCACCGTATTGCCGGCCGGATCACCGGCGTGTCCTCGGGATTCGGCGACCAGACCCAGACGCCGATGCCGGTGTTCATGGCGCGAAACTGATGTTCGTACAGCATGGTGATCACGAGCGGCGCGTACGCGTCACAGGCGCCTGGAACACCGGCTTCTGAGGCATCGTCACGCGGCGCGCCGGCGGGATGTGAGTCGGCGTCGACGTCGTAATGGGTGCGACAACCACGCTCTCAACAGGCGGTCCGCTCCTCGACAATGCCGCCCAGCCGAGCGCAGTTGCGCCGAGGCTGGTCAGGAGCAACCATGCCTTCCACCATTGACTCATCGCCGTGTTCTCCCTCGTCAATCGTCGTGTGAACGGCGTCCGTCAGACCGGCGTCCGCGACGCTCGTCATCATCATCGTCCTCCCCGAACTCTTCACCGTCAGTTCGGGCGGAGGCGATCTGCGACTGCGCCGACTGCAGCGCGCCGATCTGCGCGTAGGCAGCATCGAGGTCCCGGTATGCCTCCTCGAGCTTCTGCCGGTAGACGCCGGCCTCGTCCTGGGTCGTGACAGGTGTCGATGGAGTCGTGCGCAACCAGCCGTTATGAAACCCGACCGCCAATGTCCCCCCGCCCAGGACGAGCACCGTGAGCAGGCCGGAGATGATGACGACGGACCGATGTGCAGGAAGTGGCATGCCGAATCTCCTTGTTCTGAGGCATCGAGGAGAGTCTGACGGCCTAACCTTATGGCCGCCTTAAGAGCCCGTGTCCGCCGCTACAATCGGCACGAGCGAGGTGCGGCATGCCACATGGGGAGCGTCATCGGAGCGAGCGGATTGGATGGCTGCGCGCCGCAGTGCTCGGCGCGAACGACGGCATCGTCTCCACGGCAAGCCTCGTCGTCGGCGTCGCCGCGGCGGCGGCTGCGCGGCAGGATGTGCTGATCGCCGGCGTGGCGGGCCTGGCCGCGGGCGCGCTCTCGATGGCGGCGGGCGAATATGTCTCGGTCAGCTCGCAGGCCGACACGGAACGGGCGGATCTGAAACGCGAGCGGCACGAGCTGGCGACAGCACCCCAGGCGGAAGAAGACGAGCTCACGGGCATCTACGTTCGTCGGGGACTGGAGCCGGCACTCGCTCGCACTGTTGCGCGCCAGTTGATGACGAAAGGCGCCCTGGCGGCACACGCACGCGACGAGCTTGGCCTGACCGAGGAACTCGCGGTCCGTCCCCTGCAGGCTGCCCTCGCGTCCGCGGCCACCTTCGCCATCGGAGCGGCGGTACCGATACTCGCGATAGTGGTGGCCCCGATCAGCGCCCTGACAGCGACCGTTGCGGCGGCATCACTGGTGTGCCTCGTTGTCCTCGGCGCAACGGCCGCGTTCGTCGGCGGCGCACCAGTGCTCGCCGGCGCCGCGCGAGTGACCATCTGGGGAATCGTGGCGATGCTCGCGACGGCCGCCGTCGGGAGGCTCTTCGGGACCGTCGTCGGGTGAATGGCCTGTCGAAGCTGTCGCTGCGATGAGCGGGAGGCCAAACATGCTCCGCATGGCGCTCGACCTGCGGCGCGCCGTGCGGGAAGGCGCGGCGGGAATCGAGCGCCGCCAGAAGAAGCGGCTCGCAGACCTCGTGGCGCACGCACGCGCGAACTCACCCTTCTACCAACAGCTCTACGGCGACCTCCGCCGGCTGACGGACCGCACCATCACCAGGGCCGAGCTCGAGGCCTTCGTCGCCGACCCCTCCCACGTCGGCGTTCCTTTCCGCCCACCGGGCGTCGTCCGCAGCCAGCTCGTCCAGGTGGGCCCGGCGGCGCTGAGCCTGAGGCTCTCAACGGTGCCGGGCGCCGACATCGAGGCGGTGTCGCGCGAGGTGATCGCAAAGTTCGCCTCGTTCTTCGCCACTCAGGGCCTTGGGAACGTTGAGCTGGTTCGCGCAGCCGAGCCGCCAGAACAAAGGCCGGGCGGCGGCAAGTTCCGCCACGTTATTGCGCGACCTGCGGGCGAGGCAGATTTCGCCAGCGGACCTCGCGACTGAGCGCTCACGCTCTCACGCAAACAACAGCAGCGCAGCCCCCGTCGCCACGAGCATCAGCGCCAGGGCGCCGCCCGCGACCACCCGGAATCGTGTCCCGCCGAGAACAACGGCCAGCGTGAGTTTCATCGCGGTATTGGCCAGCACGCCAACCGCGATGGCCGCAGCCGCAGCCGCCGGCGACGACGTCTCGGCAACACCTCGCGCCATGGATACGGTCAGCGCATCGACATCGGTCAGCCCCAGCACCGCGGCCGAGGTGTACACGCCGGATTGCCCCCACACGTTCCCGACGAGGACAACCGCCATCAGCACCGCCTGGAACAGCACGGCCATCTGCAGCGCCGCTGCGAGCTGCAGCGGATTGCGTACCGCGACGTCCGGGGCTCCGGTCCGCGGCGAGCGGCGCGCGCCGATGATGGCCACCAACGCGGCGATCACGGCAGGCGGGACCAGGTACGGCACGAGGGGCAATGCCACCGCGGCGTTGAGGATCGCGGTCGCGACAAGCACGCGCGGATAGAGCATCGCGTTCCCCGCCACGGCCCCCACGGCGAGGGCACGAGCGGCCTCTGGCTCCGTGCGGCTCGTCCGCGCGAACGTGAACGTCACGTTGGTCGAAGACACCAGTCCGCCGAGCAGGCCGGTGACGAGGTACCCGTGACCGGGGCCAACCATCCGGCGCGCCATGTCGCCGACGAAGCTCAGTCCCGAGAAGAACAGGACCAGCATCCAGATCAGGCGCGGGCGAACGCCGCCGAGCGGGCCGTACGGCCCTTCCGGCAGTAATGGCAGGATGACGAGGGCCATCACGGCGAAGCGCACGCCCGACCGAAGGCCGACATCGTCGATGCGCTGCACCAGCGCATGCAGGCGGGACTTCTCGACGAGCAGCAGGACGAGGAGCGAAATGATGCCGCTGGCGAGCCGGACCGACCCCATGCCCGCCAGCACGCCCGACGCGAGGACGATCAGCGCCGCAACCTCGGTGGTGCCGTCGATGTCCTGGCGGCTGCCCGCGGCGTACGCGGCAGCAACCACAGCGACCGCCCCGGCCAGCAGGATAGCCGCGGGAACCGCGGCGTCCGCCGTCCACAACCATCCGCTGATGCCGCCAGCGGCGCCGAGCATGGTGAACGTGCGAATGCCGGCGAAGCGCGCACCCGGACCGTCCGCATGCCCGGACCATTGACGCTCCAGGCCCACAGCGGCCCCGCCAAGCGCCGCGATCAGAAGACCGACGATGTTCAATGACCCCCGAAGCCGGCTCGCCCCCTATGTCACCGGCGCGCCGACCAGGTGCCGCCGCCGGACACGGTCCCGTCCATCACGTCGCCGCGCACGCGTCCCGTGTAGGTGCGGCCGTCGGCCACAAACGTGATCTCCTCGCCGCGCAGCTTCCCCTCGGTGATCGCGGCGCTCCCGAGCGTCCCCGCCACGTTCTGAAAGTCCTGCGTCAGCACCAGCTCCCCCTGCGGCGTGGTCCAGGTGCCTGCCACCTTCGCCGGCACGATCCACAGCAGGATCGAGCACCATGCCTGGCAGTCCGGCCGCGTCTCCGTGTAGTCGGGCTCCCAGCCTTCCATGCCGAACGTGTTCGAGACGATGCGGCTGCCCGGCGCCAGGTTGAAGAACTTCGAGCGCAGCTGGAACATGTTGCTCGGCAGCAGGAAGAGCGCCATGACGTTGGCCTTCGAGATGTCGGCCTGGAACATGTCGCCCTGGACGAACTGCGCCGTGTCGCCGACGCCCGCTTCCGCAGCGAGCCGCTTCGACAGTTCGACCATCTCGGGGTTGAACTCGACGCCAAGCGCCCGGGCCCCGCGCCTGGCCGCGGCGATCACGTTGCGGCCATCACCAGAACCGAGGTCGATCACGAAGTCGGCGGGCGTCACCCGGGCGATATCGAGCATCTTCTCGACCGTCTCCGGCGGGGTCGGCACCCAGACGACGTCCTTACCGGGCTGCCCGACGACGGGCTCGAAGGGCTGCGCGGGCGCCTGCTGGGCGGAGGCGGCTGTGGCCAGCATCAGCCACGCCGCGGTTGCCATCGGCATCACGCGAATCTGAATCATGACCGGCCGATCCTAACATCCGGGGGGATACAATCCCGGGCACGCCCAACCACGCAGAACTCGAACGGCTCGTGGAACAGCTCCGCGAGAGCGAGGCCCTGGCCCGCCGCCTCACTCGTCTGTACGCCATGTCGAGCGGCATCAACGAGGCCATCGTCCGGCTTCGCGACGAAGCGTCCCTGTACACCGCTGCCTGCGAGCTCGCAGTCCGCCACGGGTTCGCCCGGCTGGCCTGGGTCGGGCTGCTGGATGGCGAGGGGCGTCTCCGGCCGGTCGCCCGTGCCGGCGACGACACCGGCTACATCGACCTGATCGTCCTCGACCTCAACGACACGCGGATGAACCGCGGTCCTTCGGGTCAGGCGTTCACCAGCGGCACGGCAGGGATTTCGAACGACATCGCCAGCGATCCCGACTTCTTCTGGAAGGAAGAGGCGCTGCAGCGCGGCCTGCGCGCCTGTGCCGCCTTCCCGATCGCGCCCGGCGGCGTGCCGCGCGGCGCGTTCGCGCTCTACACCGACCAGCCGGGCAGCTTCGGCGACGAGGAAGTGCGCGTGCTGCTGGCGCTGGCAGCGGACATCTCGTTCGCCATCGAGTCGTCGGCGACCACCCGTGAACGCGAGCGGCTGCAGCAGCATCTCGAGGCCAGCGAGGCGAGGCTTCGGGCCGTCGTCGAGCACACGCCCAACGTCGCCATCCAGTGGTACGACGAGCAGGCGCGCGTGCTGTTCGCCAACCGGGCGTCCTATCGCCTGTTTGGATGGACGCCCGGCCAGGAGGTCGGCCGCACGCTCGACGAGTTGAACTTCCCGCCGCACGAAGCCGCGCGCTTCGCCGAGCTCGTGGCGGCCGTGCGCCGCACCGGCGAGCCGGCCGGCCCGGTCGAGTTCCGCTTCACGCACCCCGAGGGCGGCGAGGGCGTGCTGCTCTCGACCGTGTTCGAGATCCCGCTGCCCGGCGAGGGATTCCGCTGCGCGTGCATGGACGTCGACGTCACCGCGCACCGGCGGCTGGAGGCGCAGCTGGCGCAGTCAGAGCGGCTGCAGTCGCTCGGGAGGCTCGCCGGCGGCATCGCCCACGACTTCAACAACCTCATCGGCGCCATCCGCGGATACGCCGACCTGGCCGTGATGCAGATGGCCGATGCGGCAGCCGTGCAGCAGCACGTCGCGGACATCCGTCGCAGCGCCGACCGGGCGGCCGACCTGGTGCGCCGCATCCTGGTCTTCAGCCGCGGCGAACGGGCGAACGTCCAGACGATTGATGCCGGCCCGATTGCGCGCGAAGCGGTGGCCATGCTGCGCGCCACGCTCGGCGAGGGGATCGACGCGCGGGCGAACATCGCCTGCGACCTCAGGCCGATTCTCGGGGACGGCACGCAGGTCCACCAGGTGCTGATGAACCTCGTCACCAACGCCGCGCACGCCATCGGCGAGGGGCCTGGCACCATCGCGGTGACGTGCGACAACCTGACACTCGAGGCGTTGAGCGCGCCGGGCGTCTCGCTGCCGGCCGGCGACTACGTGCGCATCAGCGTCGCCGACAACGGCTGCGGCATGGATGCGTCGACCCTGGCGCGGGTGTTCGAGCCGTTCTTCTCCACCAAGGCCGCGGCGCTCGGCACCGGGCTCGGCCTGTCGGTCGTGCACGGCATCATGAAGAGCCATCGCGGCGCCGTCACGGTGTCGAGCGAGCCGGGCGCCGGCACGCGCTTCGACCTCTTCTTCCCGGCGGCGCCGCTTCCGGCCGGCGCGACGAATCACCCATAATGATCGCGTGGTCCCGCGCGTCCGCTTCGCTCCGTCCCCCACCGGGTACCTGCACGTAGGCGGCGCCCGCACGGCGCTGTTCAACTGGCTCTACGCGCGCCGCCACGGCGGCGTGTTCGTGCTGCGCATCGAGGACACCGACACCGAGCGCTCGTCGGCGGAGATGGTCGACGGCATTCTCGACGGGATGCGATGGCTCGGGCTGACGTGGGACGAAGGCCCCGGCATCGGCGGGCCGCACGAGCCGTACTTCCAGTCGGCGCGATACGACCGGCATCGCGCCGCGGCCGACGCCCTCGTCGCATCCGGACGCGCCTACTACTGCTACTGCACCACCGAGCGGCTGCGCGCCGAGCGCGGGCGCGCCGAGGCACGGGGCGAAGCCTGGCAGTACGATCGCGCCTGCCTGGCGCTCACCGTTGAGGAGGTCGCGCGGCGCGAGGCGGCCGGCGCGCCGCGCGCGGTGCGCGTCAAGGTGCCCCCCGGCGTGACCGCGTTCGATGACGTGGTGCACGGACGAATCGAGTTCGATGGCGCGAACATCGAGGACTTCGTTATCGTCCGCGCCGACGGCCACCCCCTCTACCACCTTTCGGTCGTCGTCGACGACATCGACATGCGGATCACGCACGTGGTCCGCGGCGACGACCACATCTCGAACACGCCGAAACACGTGCTGCTGTTCCAGGCGCTCGGCGCGGCGGTGCCGTCGTTCGCGCACGTGCCGTTGATCCTCGGCGCCGACAAGAAGCGGCTCAGCAAGCGGCACGGCGCGACGTCGGTGACCGAGTACCGGCGCCAGGGGTACCTGGCTGACGCGATCGTGAATTTCCTGGCGCTGCTCGGGTGGTCACCCGGTGACGATCGCGAGCTGATGTCGCGCGACGAGTTGATCGGCAGCTTCGCGCTGGAGGGGATCAGCGGTGGCAACGCCGTGTTCGACACCGCCAAGCTCGATTGGATGAACGGCCAGTACATCGCGCGGCTGCCGGTGGACGCGCTCGCGTCGCAGGTCGTGCCGCTGCTCGCCGAGGCCGGCCTCTGGCCTCCACCCGACGAGCGCGCGGGGTCCTCCTGGCTCCATCGGCTGCTCGAACTCCTGCGCCCGCGCGCCAAGCGACTGACCGACTTCGTCGAGCAGGCGCGCCCCTTCCTGATGGATACGGTTGAGTACGACCCGGATGCCGCCGCCCGGCACCTCACCGCTCCCGAGGTGCCGGGACATCTCGACGCGCTGGTCAGCGCGCTGCGTACTGCCGCGCCCTTCGATGAGCCACATGTGGAAGCGGTGGTGCGAGGAACGGCAGAACAGCGGGGCCTCAAAGCGGGCGCCCTCATCCATACAGTGCGGGTAGGAATTACCGGGCGGATGACGAGCCCGGGGATTTTCGAGAGCCTCGTGCTCCTGGGACAGGATCGGGCCGTCGTGCGGCTCGAACGAGCGCGCACGTACGCCGCCGGGCAGACCCCCTCGATTCGCTAGAAAACCGCGGATTTCGCGGCTCGCCTCGGCAAAACCCCCGATCAATCCGAGCTCTTCCATATAACCGGTTCCACGGATGGTCCGCGTGTGTGGAGCTAAGTTCCTATATTGATGAGAGTTACACGATCTCCACTCCTGAGCCGTGGCACTTCGGTTGCAGCCGACCTGCGCCGGACGCGAACACCCCGTGGGTTGGTATACGGCCGCGGGCGACGGAGTGACAGCAGGAGGTTAGTGTGGCTAAAGAGGATCGCGGATTCGCCTCGATGGACCGTGCCAAGCAGCGCGAGATTGCCAGCAAGGGTGGCAAGGCGGCCCACCAGAAGGGGACGGCCCACGAGTGGACCAGCGAGGAGGCGCGCGAAGCCGGCCGCAAGGGTGGGATGGCGAGCCACCAGCGGCGCCGGGAGCAGCAGGGAGGCGACCAGGGTGACACCGGCGTGACCGACGCTGGCCTGGGCAGCGACACCAGCGCGCCGACCGATCAGATTCAGTAACGCAGATCACGCCTTTTCAAGCGGCGGCGGCGCCCGCGTTGCGCCACGCCGCTTGTTCTTTGTACAATCAATGATTCCTGCTCCCGCAAGGGTCGCGATCTAGAACTGGGAGGTCGTTCAACGGTAGGACACGGCGCTCTGGACGCCGTTATCGGGGTTCGAATCCCTGCCTCCCAGCCAGCCTTCGCTCACGCCGCGCGTGAGCTACGGCTAGGCAGGCTCTCGTCAGCGTAAGTTCCAAAGCTGCCTAGCTCTTGCGAGCGCACCCACACGCGAAGGCTGTCTCGCCGAAGCTCCCGCAGGGAGCGAAGGGGGACCACCCTTGAAATTCCCGCGCACCGCATCCAACCGCTACGAGGAAGGAATTTCTTCGTTGTCATCAGAACTCTAGGCTTTAGAGGGCGTCCGCGGCGGCGCGACGCATGCTTAATGCCTCGGCCATGCATGGGCTCGAGAAGGCGATCGTCTACATCGTTCAAAGCGAGACATCACCCGAACACTTCTACGTCGGCATGACGAACGACGTGGAAGCGCGGCTCGAGTGGCACAACACGGGCCCTTCGGGCCACACGAGACGCTACCGGCCGTGGAGACTTCTGGTGTCAATGAAGTTCCGGACCGAACAGGCCGCCGTTCGCTTCGAGCGCTACCTCAAGTCCGGCTCCGGCCGTGCATTCGCGAAGCGACACTTCGGCGTGTCCTGAACGCGCGCGTCTGCGAGAATTGAACGCGGATGGCTGCAGCGAGCGATCGGTCGGAAGAAGGTGGCACACGTCGGCGGAGCATCGTGGTCCCGGCGATCCTCGGCATCGTCCTCTTCGCCGTGGCCATCGCCGTCCTCCTCTGGTCGGCCTCTCCCGACCGCACCATCGGACGCCTCGAACACGAAGTGGTGTCGGACTTCTCGACAATCCGCATCAGGAGCAACGGCGACGTTCGCGTCATGACCTTCGTCCGCGACAACGGCGAAGAGGTTGTGCAGACCCGCGCGAATCTGGCCGAGCCGCACACCCTCGTCGCGCCGTATGCCCGGGCGATGTTCACCAGCTACTTGTATCAGCCCGAGCCACGTCGCGTGCTCATCGTTGGCCTCGGCGGCGGCGCAATGGTCCGCTTCCTGATCCATCACGAACCGGACGTGGAGATTGACGCCGTCGAGATCGATCCGGCGGTCGTCCGCCTAGGCCGAGTGAGCACTTCGGCGTCCGGTCCGGCGGCAACGTCCGCATCCATACCGCCGACGCGGTGGCGTTCATCGAGTCCGCCGAGAACCGGTACGACCTGATCCTCATGGACGCGTTCCTGCGCCCATCGGACGACACCGACGCCACTGGCGTACCGGCGCGCCTCAAGACGATCGAGTTCCTCGGCCGCCTGAAACAGGCGCTGGCCCCTGGCGGCGCCGTCTCGTTCAACGTCAACGAGCACGAGCGTATCGCCGACGATATCGCCACAGTGGAGGCAGCGTTCGGCGATGCCGCGGTGTACGCCGTCCCCTCGAGCGACAACAAGGTGGTCATCGCCGCGGAAGACACGTTGCCGGAAGACGATGATCTGCGCGCCCGCATCGATCCGCTCGAGACGCGTTTCGACGGCGCGTTGCCATTACGGACCTGCTCGGCAGCCGGGAGTAAGTCCGGGTTCAGCCCTTCCGAGCGGCGTCGATCGTGGCGACGTCGATCTTCTTCATCGGCATCATCGCCTCGAACGCCCGCTTCGCCTCGGCGCCGCCCGCCTCGATCGCCGCGCTCAGCGTGCGCGGCGTGATCTGCCAGGAGACACCCCACTTGTCCTTGCACCAGCCGCACATGCTCTCCTGGCCGCCGTTGCCGACGATGGCATTCCAGTAGCGATCGGTTTCTGCCTGATCGTCCGTCACTACCTGGAAGGAGAACGCCTCGCTCTGCTGGAACTGCGGGCCACCGTTGAGGCCGATGCAGGGAATCCCCATCACGGTGAACTCGACCGTCAGTACCTGCCCTTGCTTGCCGCCGGGGAAATCTGATGGCGCCGTGCGGACGGCGGTCACCTTACTGTCCGGGAATGTGGCGGCGTAGAAGCGCGCCGCGGCGTCGGCGTCCTTGTCGTACCAGAGGCAGATCGTGTTCTTTGGCGTCATGCCTCGTATGCTGGTTCGTCCCGGGGCCCTCGTTCAACCTCTTCTGCAAGGTTCACCCGCGTCACTTCCCTGGGCGGACGTCCCGCGTGCGCTCGATCCAGTGGCCCCACAACGGAAAGAGCCACATGGCGAGTCCGACAATTGCAATCGCCGTTGCGCCGGGGGGTGGCGGCGAGAACGGGCCGCTCGCCCAGATGACGATGGTGAAGAACAACAGGCTGGGAAGGGCCCAGCGGCTTTCGCCATCCCGACGGGTGGTCGAGCGGCTGACAAGGCCGCCGATCACCCAGCGTGCCCGCGCCTGGGAAGGGCGCACCAGCATCGCGAGGACGGCACCCCAGACGACCGCCATCAGCAGGCTGTGGCTCCAGGGGTAGCGCTCGAAGTTGAGCGGGGTGAATGCGGTGATGCCCGGCTGCACACTCACCTGCTCCGCGCCGAGGAGAAGCAGCACGGGCCACAACAGATCGAGGCCGAAGGCGGCGCCGATCAGGATGCCGAGCGACACCCTCGGCGAGGCAGGCTTCGCCGCCAGCGCCACGGCAAGATGACCGACGAACACGAGCGGATTGTAGCCGTGGCTGGCCTTAGAACAGCAAATGCCACCCGAGGATGCCGCCGGCGACAGCCCCAATGGGCGCGCCAATCAACGCCCCCTTGAGGCCCGGGTCGTCGCAGTGACAGTTCGGCTCAATGGCCGCGCCAAGGTATCCGCCGCCGAAGAACCCGGCTGCCGCTCCCACAGCCGCGCCGAGCACCTTGTGGGTGACCGATCGTTCCCGCCGTGCCGCCTGGGCCGCGACTGCGTTCGCTGCACGGAGCTCTGGCGCGGGCAACGACGGAATCACCAGCTGCGCGCGCGCGGGAGCAGGCGCCGCAACGAGCGCGAGGACTACGACAACGACGGCTGAGTATCGTGATCGGCTCATCTGGCGGGCGGTTGCATCTCCCGCGCCGAGCTCACGCCGATCTCACCTGTTTCTCACCTGCTGCTCAAGACTTCCCGGGGCCAGACGCCGACTCTGAGGACGGAGGATGTTCATGCCCACCGTTGCCCCCAGTCCTGCCTGTCATCACACCACCATTCGGGTTGAAACCGAGCGCTCGACCGAGTTCATCGACCTCACCCCCAATCTCGAGGCGTTTGTCGCCGCCTCGGGCATCCAGTGGGGCCTGCTCAACGTCCAGTCGCGGCATACCACGGCGGCCCTCGTGGTCAACGAGCACGAGCCGCTGCTCCTGACCGACGTGGCGCGCCTGCTCGACCGGCTGGCACCGGCCGATGCGTCCTACCGGCACGACATCATCACGCTGCGGGCCGGCAACTGCGCGCTCGGCGAGCCGCCCAACGGGCACTCCCATTGCCGGGCGCTGCTGCTCGAGCCGGCAGCGGCGCTGAACGTCGCGGACGGAGAGATCCAGCTCGGACGCTGGCAGCGGGTGTTCCTGGTCGAACTCGATGGACCGAGGAGCCGCGAGGTCTCGCTGCTCCTGCTCGGAGGCGCTCGTTGAGTGCCCGGCCGGCGCCGGCACACCATCGGGCTCGTCCGAGGCGTGCGGAACTATCCCGCGCGCCGGACGATCCCCGTGGTCCCGTCGACCACGACCTCTTCCCCGTCGCGCAGCCGGGTCGTGGCCTGGGCAGCCGCCACAACCGCCGGGAGACCAAACTCCCGCGCGATGATGGCCGTGTGAGACAAGACGCTTCCCGTTTCGGCGACGATGGCGCCGGCGCGCTGGAACACCATCATCCACGCCGCCTGGGTCGTCGGACACACGAGCACCTCGCCGGCGCGCAAGGTGTCCAGCTCCTCGGGCGCGCGGATCACGCGCACTCGCCCGCGATACAAACCCGGAGACACACCGATTCCGGCAATGGCGTCGCCATCCACCGCCGGTGGCGCCACCAGCTCGTGCGCCATGGCCCAGAGCAGGGCATCATTGATCCGCCGCGCAGGAGCCGGCAGCCCGCGCAGGTCAGGCGGGCGGCCCGGTTCCGGTCCATAGGTCGTCGGCCCCGGGTTGGCGCGAACCCACGCGTGTTCCGCCTTCCGCTGCTGGACGGTTCCCTGCACGTTGCGGCTCGTCTCGAGCGCCAGGCGCAGCTCGTCGATCGTCAGCAGCACCGCATCGTCGGGCCGACTCATGAGCCCGGCCTGGACCATCCGCCGGCCGCACTCGAGTGCGGCCCGTCGAAGCAGCCCCACAGGCAATTGGTCCGTGAACAGCACGTTGTCTTCACGCAGAGCGTAGACGCGCTCAGCGTAAGCGAGGGCAACGTCGAAGCGACGGCGGGAGGGCCCCTCCAACTGCGTCCGCGCCTTCTCGACGAGGGTGGCCCGCGCCGCGGCAGGAGATTGCCGATCGTCGCCGTCCAACAGATCCGCGAGCAGATCGGTCACCAGGCCTGGACGCTCTGCCACCGTCGGGCATCCCGGTTCGGGGCCAAGGGGACGCAGCCCCCAGAACTGCAGGTATCGCTGCACGTCCGCGAACAGCTCGGGATCAACATCGGCCAGCCGCGCCAGGGCGTCCGGTGACCGTGCCGCCAGGAGCGCTCGTGTCGCGGCGCGCGCGCCGGCCCGGCGCGACAGGGGGACAAGTTCGTCGGTCGACGCCGTCGACGTGGCCGACAGCCCTTGCAGGAGCCCGATGGTTGTCGGCAGGTCCCAGCCGAGGAGTTCCTCGCACGTCGCTGCCAGCTCGTACAGGCCGACGGCATGCGGAATAAAGAGCATGAAGTGCAGCTGGAGCGACCGCTTGTAGAACTCGCTGAGCTCGCCCACGTGGTCGAACAACGAGGCATGGTCCATCGAGACGAGGTCCAACCGGGCGTACTGCTCGATCTGCGCGCGCAACCGCGGCCGGTGGGTCGACATCCACTCTGACGGCACGGCCTCGAGCCGCCCGGCGTCGACGGCGGCAGCCGCCGCCCGCAGCTTGCGGCGCAGCGAGGGCACGACGCGCGCGGCAATTGCCAGGACCCACCAGGGCGGCGGCTGCTTGCCGCCGTCATCGGGTTCGACCTGAACGTAGGGCTCGTGGCCGATCACCCGGAACCGCATGCGATCGACCAGCAGCCCCCAGGTCGACACCGCCTCGTCCAGGGCCTCGTCCGCGTACCTGAACTGGGTGCTGGCGGCAAAGGGAGACAGCGGCTCGGCAAAATGCGCAGCGTCCTTCAGCCAGGTGCCGACTGGCGTGGCAATCACCGGGGCGACCGGCAGAGCCGTGATCGGCCTGGCCTGCAGCAGCCACAGGCGGTCGCCGGCGAGGGCCCATTCGATGTCCTGCGGCGCCTGGCGTGCCGCTTCCGCGCGCCGGGCCAGCGTCGCGATGCGCCCGGCGAGTTCCGGATCGATGGCCTGGTGCGGCTGGGACACGCTCGTCGCGCGCTCGGTGGTGACCAGCCATTCATCGGCGTCGGCGCCGCCGCTCACCAGCTGGTCAGCGAGACCGCGAGTCGCGCTGATTCGCACCTCGTCACGGTTGCCGGTCAGCGGATTCGCCGAAAACGCCACACCCGAGGCGTCGGGGTCGACCATCTGCTGCACGAGGACCGCCATCGCCTGGGGCCGGTGGGCGTACCCCTGCAGTCGTCCGGCCTGCGCGGAGGCGACGACCGCTGACGCCGCCGCCAGCACGCCTTCCGCGCCGCGAACATTCAGCACCGTGTCGTACTGGCCCGCGAACGACGCCTCGGCGAGGTCCTCGGCGAGTCCGGACGACCGGACTGCCACCGGGACATCGCCGAGCTGCAGCAGCCGCGCGGCGACGTCTCCGATCGCCGGCTGCACGCCCGCCGGGATGACGAAGCCGTCTGGAATGTCGAACCCGAGAGCCCGCAGGGAAGCGAGGGACGCCGCCTTGTGACCGCACGTGGCAGGATCGGTGGCGGCATCGAGTGTCAGCAGTGGGGACGTGGACGGTACGTCAACGCCGGCGACGTCTGGTCGCATGTCGTTTCGCTTTCGAGGATGGCCGCGCCGCAGTGGCGCCGGCGGTGGTGGACGCGTCGAGCAGCACGCGACTGGCCCAGGCAGTGGTCGCCGCGGCCTCGTCGGTGGACAGCCCACACTGCTCGGTCAACAAATGCCAGCCGATGGAGGAAGCGAACAGCCGGACGGCAGCGGCCGCCTGACGCGGCGGTGGCGCGCCGAGCGCAGGGTTGGCAGCAATGAGCGACTCGATGGTGCGGGTGCGCTCCTCCCAGGTCCGCGTCGGGCGCCGGGTGCCGATCATGAGCATGACCCCGGCGCGCACGTTGCGCTCCCGCAGCTGGAGGAGCTGATACAGGCTCGCGGCCTGGTCCGGAAGACGCTCCCGCGTGAGCCGGCCGTCGAACGGCTGGCTGGTGCTGGCCAGCGACTCGTCGACATAGTCGGCAAACGCCTCGCACAGCGCGTCGCGCGTGGGGAAATGGTTGTAGACGGTCCGGTGCGTCACGCCGGCGCGGTCGGCCACCGCCTGCACCGAGAAGCCGACGCCATGGGATTCCATGATGACGTCGGCGACGGCCTCGAGAATCGCGCGGCGGGTTCGATCGCGGGTGGAAGGCGCTCCTGGTTTCATATCTTATGAAATCGATGCATAAGATATGAATCCGACGCCGCGCTGTCAAGTCGCCGGCGCCGCCCTCCGTCCCCGCTTCGGATTCGTAACCCACAAGGTTCCAAGTAGGCTGCCCCTTTACGGGTTGGCACCGTAGTAGGATCGCGGGCCGCTGGAGGTACACATGCTCGGACGCCTGTTCCGCACCGCCCTCGTCCTGCTGCCCGCGCTGGCCTTCGTTCCGGCCGCGGCGGCGCAACAAGCGCCCGCCGCGCCGGAGCGCAGCATCACCAACATCACCGGCCAGCTCTACCGGGCCCAGAACAACAACCACTACACGGTGTTCCTCGTCACGCCGGACGGCGTGATCATGAGCGACCCGATCAACCGCGACTTCGCGCGCTGGCTGAAGGGCGAAATCGCCACGCGCTTCCGCGTGCCGATCCGCTACGTCCTCTACACGCACCGCGACTGGGATCACGCCTCGGGCGGTGTGGTCCTGGCCGACACCGCGGAGTTCGTCGCCCACGTCAACATGCTCACGGCGCTGGCGCCGCCACGCGGCAACCCGCCGCTGCCGGAGGCGGAGGCGCGGCTCGATGCCAATCGCAACGGTGTGATCGAGCGCGCAGAGGCAACCGGCAACAACGCCGTGGCGCAGCGCTTCGACCTGCTCGACTACGACCGCGACGGGATCGTGAGCGGCGCTGAAGTGGCGCGCGGATCGGTCAGCGACGTCTACGCCCCGACCACGACGTTTGCCACGCCGCAGCACACGGTGACGCTGGGCGGCAAGCGGGTGACGATGGTCCACCTCGGGGTGGCACACGCGGACGACAGCGTCGCGCTGTATTTCCCGGATGAACGGGCGGTGTTCAGCGCCGACGTCATGCAGATCAAGCGGCTGCCGAACGCCATTGCGCCGTCGGTCGGCTCCTATATCGACGCCCTGGCGACGATCAACGCGCTCGACTTCCAGCACGCGCTCACCGGCCACGCCATGTCCGGCACCAGGGAGGACGCGATGCAGGCGCAGCAGTACCTGGTCGACCTCGCCAACGGCGTCGCGGCGGGCATTGCTCAGGGACGGAGCCTCGCCGAGATCCAGAAGACGCTGACCCTCGACGCCTACAAGGAATTCGAGCGGTGGGATACGGTGCGCGAGGCGCACATCGCGTCGGTCTACGCGACCATGCGCGGCACGCGCGCGAGCGCGCCGGCGACGCGTTGAACTTCCGCCTGAAGGCGGAAGCCACCTACCTCCGCGGACGCCACCTACCTCCGCTTGGCGGCGGCCTTCTTCGTGGCCGCCGCCTTCTTCTTCGCGGCTTCTCTCTTCTTCCCCGCGGCCGGACGGCTCGAGGCCTTGCGGCCGCTCAGTTCCGGCGACACCTCGTACGCCTCCCGCAGCCAGTCGGTGAGCGGCGCCTCGACCTCGTCGCGGTGGCGGACGTGCACCGTGTGCGCGACCTTCACTCGAGACGATGCCATCGAGTTCTTGATGCGTGGCGATTTCACGGTACGGCCGAGGAAGAAGCAGACTTCGAGGCGTGTCGGCCGCGGGCGCACGAAGAAGTAGCACGCCTGCCGGGAAAACATGATCGAGTTGTGCGAGGCATAGATCCGCTGCTCACCGAAGTCGGCGGCCGTCTCACGCAACCGCTCCCACGCCTCCCGCAAGTCATCGGGCAAGTCACGCGTCAGCGCGCCTTCGGTCGTCGTCCAGCAGTCGTGCGGCTGCCCGTCCTCGATCCACTGCTTGCAGTGGTAGCACTCGCGTCCGGCCATAAGCGCCCGTACAAAGAAAAAGGCGGCGCCCATTCGGGCGCCGCCGGTAACGGGGTGCGGGCGTCTAGCTCGCCGCGGCGGCGGCCGTCGCCTTCGCCTTGCCGAACTGCTCGCGGAAGTGGCCGCGCACCTTTTCCGGATCGAAGTCCAGGAACGTGCCGCCCGACGCGAAGTGCTGGATGAAGATCTTCCCGGTCGCCCACGTGGCGGCGCCGGCGAAGAAGGGCAGCGTGACCATGCCGAGCAGGCCGCCGACCAGCGGCACGCCCGCGGCGGCGCCGGTGAGGCCGTAGCCCAGTTCGGTGCCGACCAGGCCGCTCAGCAGCGAGCCCAGGATGCTCTTCACGCGGTCTTCCTTGAAGGGCACGCCATAGTGGTCGGCGAGTTCGCGCAGCATCTTGACCTGCAGGGCGGTGACGCCAAGGACGTTGACGACAGGGAGCGCGATGATTCCCACGCCTGCTGAATACAGGGCGTTCCGCTTCACGATCTCGAGTGCGGCGGTTTCTTTCTCGGACATGCTCGGCATCCTCCTCGATGAACCGGCAGCATCATACCTCACGGCGGTGCCGGCGGCCGGGGTCTCCGGCGAACGATAGACCCAGTCGGTGGCCGGACGGTCCGGCTTGGGTGCGTTAAATGACGGCGTCTTCTTGCGGCGGGGCGGCACGGTAGCCTTCCTTTTCGCGGCGCCCCTCATGGACGAACCGGACGAAGCCCGCGTAGTCCTCGGCGGCCCGGCTCTCGGGGGCGTATTCCCAGATGGTTTGATGGCTGGCGGTCGCGTACGTCAGGTCGATGCACTGGCGAATCCCCCGCTCGACCACGGCCGGCTGCATCTCCGGGTCATCGGCCAGCGCCGCCAGCGTGGCTCGCGTTGCGTGCGTCACGGGGTTCACGGCCACCGGGAGGACGGCCAGCAGCGCGAGCCGCCGGTCCGGCCACAGTTGCCGGATCTCGCCGACCGCCGCCAGCGTCTGCTGCGCGCCACGAATCGACAGCGAATCCATCGCCACCGGCACGACCAGCTCCTCGGCCGCCAGCAGCGCGTTGTAGGCGAGCAGGTTCATCGCAGGAGACGAGTCGAGCACGAGCGCGTCGTATTCATCCAGGCGTCCGAGGCGGCGCGAGAGCAACGTTTCCCGCTGCACCGCCCCCGCCAGCTGCGAGTCGAGGGCAAAGGCGTCTGGCGTGGACAGGATGACATCGAGATTCGGACGCGCGTCGCGCGCGACGACCTCCGCCAGCGGCGCCTCGTCCAGCAGCAGGTCGCGCACCGTGAGGGGCGCCTGCACACCGAGCGCGTGGGCCACGTTGCCCTGCGGATCGGCATCGACCAGCAGCACACGGCGACCTTGCGCGGCCAGGCCGGCTGCAAGGTGCACGGCGGTGGTGGTCTTCCCCACCCCGCCCTTCATGTTGACGACGGCTATGCGGCGGGTCACGAACGGGCCAAGGATACCGCAGTTCCCGTCACGTACTTGCGCAGAAAGCGTGCAATCCCATCGACATGCACCGTGTCGAGCATCGTCTCGTGGCTGCCGTCGACCCACTCGACCTCCACGCCGGCGCACCAGTCGCCCCAGCCGTAGTCGTCGATGTCGGCAATTCGACTGGCGCCCTCCCGGGCACGCAGCACGACGATTGGGAATTCATACCTGCGCTCCGGCGGGGCGAGCCTCGAATGCGCGGCGGCGACGGCAAGCAGCCTCTCCACCTGCCCAATCGGCGTCCCGTCCGGCAGCACGTGCCGCGCCAGTGCTGTGTCGTAAACCAGCCGAACGAGCTCGCGCTCCGAAACGGCCCGCATCGCGTCCAGTTCGATCCCAAGGTCGCGGCCGAACATCGCGTGCAGGAGCGTCGCCGCATCAGGATGCCGTGTCCCGGGCGGGATGACCGATGGATGCGGCACGTCGAGCAGGATGACGGAGGCCGGCGCGCTGCCATCCTCCATCGCGCGCGCGGCAAGCTCCATCGTTAGGTACCCGCCGTAGGAGTAGCCGAGCAGCGCGAACGGGCGCGTCCTCACGGACGCCAGCGACCGCCAGTGATGGTCGACCAGGTCGTGCCACGATGCCGCGGGTCGTTCCCCCTCTGCCAGGCCCGGTGCCTGCAATCCCCACAGCGTCCGGCCAGCGAGCTGACGGGCGAGCGGCCCGTAGCACAGGACGTGACCGCCAAGCGGATGCGGGCAGACAAGCGCCGGTTCATCGCTCCCCTCGGTAAGCCTGACCAGCGATCCGGCTGACGGCGTGGCGCCTTCCATCGCCCGCGCCAGGCGCTCGATCGTCGGGTGCAGCAACAGCATCTGCAGCGGCAGGTCCCGGTGCAGCGTCGTCCGGACCTGCGCGGCCAGCTGGACCGCCAACAGCGAGTGGCCACCGAGCGAGAAGAAGTCGTCGAGGACGCCGATCGCGCCGGAGGCGAACAGCGCCTCCCAGATGCCGGCGAGCTGATGTTCCAGCAGCGTGCGCGGCGCCACGTAGGAGGCGGGGCCGGCAGTGGGCACCGCCGCTGCGGACGCGGCGGGGATCGCCGGGGGAACGCTGGACACGAGGGTCGCCACTGGCGAGCCGGCCGACGCGGCCAACGCGAGCCGCTCGAAATCCCCTGCCAGCTCGGCGACCGCATCAGCATCGATCGCGCCCGGCTGATAGACGAATCGCAGGTGCGGCGTCGCGCCGGGACTGATGAGCAGCGCCAGCGGATACGTCGTCCACGCGCCCTGCACACGCCGCGCGGGCGCAGTCGTTGCCGCCGGCCCCGAGGCGCCGCTGCCCGGCAGGTTCTCGTAGACCAGCAGCGTCTGCGCAAGCGGCTGGCCGGCCGGCACCTGCGACCACGCGTGCACCTGGCCCGCGGAACACTGCTCGAACTCGGCCTGCGTGACGCGGTCCTGGTGGTGCCGCGCGAGCAGCGAGCGCAGAGACGTCTCGCGGTCGACGCTGACGCGCACCGGCACCGTGTTGATGAAGCAGCCGAGCATCCGCTCGATACCGGGAACCGACGGCGGACGGCCGGACACGGTCGCGGCGAAGACCACCTCGTCCGTGCCGGCCCGGCCGGCGAGCAGCAACGACCAGAGAACTTCGAAAACCAGCGCGGGAGGCACTCGCGTCTCGCGCCTCAACGCCGCGATCGCGCGCCCCGCATCGGCCGACATGACGTGCTCGTGTTCCGCGGGCTCCCCAAACTGCGGAGGGGGCAGCGGCGCCACGACGGGGGTGGCGGCGCTGAATCCCGCCAGGCGCTCACGCCAGAACGCCTCGGCCGTGTTGCCCTCCAGCATCCGCAGCCATTCGGCCAGCGGCTGCTCGTCGGGCGGTGGCGGCAGCGACGGCGCGCGTCCTGCGCGCGCGGCCTCGTAGCACGCGGCCGCCTCGGCCCAGAAAAGCGCCAGGCTCCACCCATCCAGGATGACGTGATGAAACGACATCACCAGCCACGCTCGCGTCGGCGCGACGCGCAGGAGCATGAAACGCAGCAACGGCGGGCGATCGAGCCGGTACCCCGCCCGCCGGTCATCGTCCAGGAGGCGGGTCAACGCCACCTCTTCGCTTTCACCAGGCTGCGGCTCGACTTCGCGAACCGGGGTCTCCACAGACCGGAACACGACTCGCAGGGCCCCGTCGCCATCGGCGGCGATCGCGGAGCGGAGTGCGGCGTGCCGGCCGATCACTTCGGCGAGCGCGGCTTTCAACACCGCGACGTCGACACCGCCTTCCATGACGAACGCGGCCTGTTCGACGAACGCCGGCGTGTCCGGCTGCGCCATCGACTGCAGCCACATCCCCAACTGGGACGGGGTGAGCGGATACGCCGCCTCCACGTCCAGGCCGTGTGCTTCGTCGACGCCTGCCAGCGTGCGCGCAGCGATCTCCTCGACGAGGTGAACAGGCAACATGCCGGCGTCAAACGACAACTGCAGGCGCAGCACACCGTCGGTGACCACTGCGTTTACATCCAGGCGGTACCGCCGCGGCATTCCGGGCGCCACCGGATCACCCGCGGGCTCAGCGGCCAGGCCACGGATGACACCATCCATCCCACCCGAGAGCCCCTGGCCCAGGAAGTTGAAGGAGACGTCGCTGAGGCCATCAGATGCCGATGCCAGTGGGATCACCAGGCCATCGTCGGCCGCGACCCGCGTCGGAACGATGCGTGTGAACCAGCCGACCGATCGCGACAGGTCAAGCTCCCCTTCGTCACGGCCGTGTCGCTCGACGTCGACGACGACCTGCGGGCGTTGCGTCACCGCGCAGAGCGCACGACCAAACGCCGCCAACAGCCCCTCGGCCGCGACCGCCGATGCTCGTGGCGAGGTTCGCTCGATCACGACGGGCCGCGACACGCCGCCATCGGGGGCGACTCCATCGAACACGGGACTACGTTCACGCGTGACCGGCTCGTGTCGCGCCAGCTGCGCCGCACGCACCGCGTGCGCGCTGGCGTGCTCGGCCGGCAGCGATGGCGCGCGACCGGCCGCCCGCTGGCCCAGGGCGCGCGTCAGATCGTCGAGAACGATCCGCCAGGACACGGCATCGACCACGAGGTGATGCGCGACCAGGAACAGGCGCGCCTGCTGCCCGATGCGGAAGTGCGCCGCGCGAACCACCGGACCCTGCTCGATGTTGAGGCCGCGCTGCAGCCGCTGGCACTCGGCCTCGAGCGTCAGGGTGTCGCAGTCGAACCGTTCGATCGCGAGGTCGACGTCAGGCGACGCGTGCTCGCGCCACTGACCCTGCTCCTGCGCAAATCGTCCGCGCAGCGCAGGATGCACGCGCTGCACCTCGCGCAGCGCGGCTTCGAGATCATCCGCTCTGATGGCCGGGTCGATGTCGAGCAGGAGCGTCTGGTTGAAGTGATGCCTGGCCTCGCCGGCCAGCTCGAGGAACAGCCGTTGTAGCGGCGACACCGGCAACCTGGCCGAGGCGACGTCTTCAACAGGGGCAGCGCCGGTCTCGACAGGCGTCGCCACGGCGGCGAGAGCGCGCAGCGTCTGGTTGCGGAAGATGTCCTTCGGGGTCAGCCGCCACCCGCGCTCGCGCAGGCGCGCGATCACCTGGATGCTGAGGATGGAGTCGCCGCCCAGCTCGAAGTAGTTGTCCGTGGCACCGACGCGATCGAGGCGCAGGACCTCACACCAGATCCCGGCAACCGCACGCTCGACGGGCGATGCCGGCGCTTCGAAGGGAGCCGGGCCTCTGGTCGGGCCGCTTGCCGCCTTCGCGCTGCGCGCTTCGGCGCCCAAGGAAGCCGGCCCGTTCGAAATCAACGGCTCCGCCGGCGCCTCGAGCGCCCGGCGCAGCAGCGCCAGGAAGTCGTTGCTGAAGCGCTCGATGGTGGCGGCGTCGAACAGCGCGCGGTCGTACTCGAACGTGATCGCCATCGTGCTGCCGTGGTCGGCGACGGCAAGCGTCAGGTCGAACTTGGTCGTGGTGACCGGCGGCGCCGGCAGCGGCTCGACGCTGAGCCCGGCCGGCACGACAGGTGGCCGCTTCGCCTCCTGCATCACCAGCATCACCTGGAACAGCGGCGACCATGCGAGCGATCGCTCCACCCGCAGTTCGTCCACCAGCTTCTCGAACGGCACGTCCTGGTTGGCGAGCGCCTCGAGGGTGCGGGTCCGGGCATGTGCAGCAACCTGCGCGAAGCTCGCGCCTGCCTGCAGCTGCAGGCGCACCGGCACGGTGTTGACGAACATGCCGATGAGCGGCTCGAGCTCGGTCCTCGACCGCCCTGCCGCCGGAAACCCGATCACGATGTCATCTGCACCCGACCATCCGTGCAACGCGGCGCCGAACACGGCAAGCAACGTCATGAACGGCGTCGTCTGCAGCTCGCGGCCGCGTTCAGCCAGCAGCGTCGCGAGCGGCGCCTCGATGACGGCCGCGTGCGACGAGGCCTCGTAGCTCTGCGCGTCGGGACGCGGGCGATCGGCCGGCAACTCGAGCCGTGTTGGCGCGCCTCGCATCCGCTCCCGCCAGTACGTCAAATGGCCGTCGAGCGCGCCGCTGGCGGCCCGTTCACGCTGCCACGCCGCGAAGTCCGCGTACTGGATGGTGAGCGGCGGTGGTGCGGCAGCCGTGGTCGCTCCGTAGCCGGCACACAGCTCCTCGAGCAGCCGGTCGATCGACCAGCCGTCCGACACGATGTGGTGCATGGCGATCGCCAGGACCGCCTCGTCACCGCGGCGCGCAAGCGATGCGCGCAGCAACGGCCCTTCTGCCAGGTCGAAGGGGCGTGTCTGCTCGTCGGTAATGGCCTCGACTTCGCGCAGCCGGGGCCGCGGACCCGCCGCGGCATACGGACGGCCATCCTCCGTTCGGAAGACCACCCGGAGCGCCTCGTGCCGTTCCACCACCCGGTCGAACGCCGCGGCGAGCGCGCTCACGTCGAGCGGGCCGCGAAGGCGAAGCGCGCCGCCCATGATGTAGGCGGTGTTTCCGGGTTCCAGTTGATCGAGGAACCAGAGGCGCTCCTGCGCGAACGACAGCGGCAGGCGCGTGCGATCGCGCAGGATGGGAATGGGTTGATCGGGCACGCCGGACGCAACGGCCCCCACGATCGCGCCGGCCTGGGCACGCAGCGTCGGGAACTCGAACACCGCGCGCAGCGGCAGCTCGACGCCGAACTCGTCGCGGATCCGCGCCACCAGGCGCACTGCCAGCAGCGAGTGACCGCCGCGGGCGAAAAAGTCGTCGTTCGCGGCGATGCCCTCGACTCCGAGCAGCGCCGCCCAGACGGCAGCAAGCCGGGACTCGGACGCGGTCAGCGGCCGCTCGTCCCTCGGCGCCGCTGCTTCCTGGTCGGGCGAGGGGAGCGCCTTGCGGTCGATCTTGCCGTTCGGCGTCAGCGGCAGCGCCTCGAGCACGACGATCGCCGGCGGCACCATGTACTCGGGCAACCGCGTGCGCAGGTGGGCCTGGATGGACGGCGCCAGCGCCTGGCCGCCAGGATGGGCGACATACCCAACGAGCCGCCGCTGCCCCGCGCGCCCCTCGTCGACGATCACCACGCACTGCGACACCTCGGGAAACGCGCGCAGCCCGGCCTCGATCTCCCCCAGCTCGATCCGGAAGCCTCGCAGCTTTACCTGGTGATCGAACCGCCCCAGGAACTCGACGTTCCCATCGTCGCGAAAACGGGCGCGATCGCCGGTGCGGTAGAGACGGTCGACACCCGGGAACGGGCTCGGCACGAAGCGTTCGGCCGTCAGGTCGGGCCTGCCGAGATACCCGCGGGCCAGCCCCTGCCCTGCCAGGTAGATCTCACCGGGCAGCCCGGGAGGAACCGGCTGCATGGCCGTGTCGAGGATGTAGAGGCGCGTGTTCGCAATCGGCCTGCCGATGGTCGGCGGCTCACCGCGGCGCCGCAGCGCGAACGTCGAGTAGGTCGTGTCTTCCGACGGCCCATACAGGTCGTAGACCTTCGCGACGCCCGGCACGTCGTAGAGGCGATCGACCAGCTCCGTTGGCAGCGGCTCGCCGGCGAGATTCACCACGCGGACACTCGGCGGAATGGCGCGCTGGTGCAGCAGGGCATCGATGGCCGATGGGACGGTGTTGATCAGCGTGACGCGGTTGCGCGCGTCGAGCGCCGGCAGGTCGAGCACCGTGTCGGCCAGGATGACGGTGCCGCCAACCGAGAGCGGCAGGAAGATCTCGAACACCGAGAGATCGAAGCAGATGGACGTGCCGGCCAGAACGCCCGCCAGCTCCTCCGGCGTCCACACCGTCTGCGCCCACTCGAGCAGCGCGACGGGGCTGCGATGCTCGATGGCGACCCCCTTTGGCGTTCCCGTCGATCCGGACGTGTACAACACATACGCCAGATCCGAGGGACGCACGGCCACAGGCTCGAACGTGGCGACCTCCGGCATGCTGTCGAGGCTGCCGTCGCGCAGCACGATCCGGGCCCCGGAGTCCTTCAGCACAAACTCGGTGCGCGCCTCGGGATAGGCCGGATCGAGGGCCACGTAGGCGCCGCCCGCGCGCAGCACGCCCAGCAGCGCCGCGATCATGTCGGGGCCGCGCTCCATGCAGACGCCCACGAGCGTGTCGGCCCTGACGCCCTGTTGCCGCAGCCACGCGGCCACGCGCGCCGACTGCGCCATCAGCTCGGCATAGGTCCACACGGTGGCGCCGTCACGCAACGCGACTGCTTGTGGGGTTCTCGCCGCCTGCCCCTCGACCATCTCGTGCAGGCATCGGTGGCCCGCCGACGGCACGTCCGTCCGGTTCCATTCGACCAGCAGCCGGTGGCGCTCGCCGTGTGAGAGGTAGTCGATGCGCGACACCGGCGTGTCCGGCTGCCGCAGCGCCACGGTGAGCAGGGTCCGGTACGACTCCGCTAACCGCTGCGCAGTAGCGTGGCGGAACAACGGCGTCGCGTACTCGAGGCAACCGGCGTACCCCTCCCCCTCTTCCTGCAGCGACAGCGTCATGTCGAGGCGGGCGGCGCCGGTGGTGACCGGCAGCGCGTCGACACCCAACCCGCGCAGTTCGGCGACGGTGTCGCTCGCACTTTGCAGCGCGAACATCTGCTGGAAGAACGGGGACTGGTCGAGACGGCGCTCGGGATTCAACTTCTCGACGATCTGCTCGAAGGGAAGTTCGGCGTGCGCGTAGGCGTCTACCGCTGCCGCGCGGACGCGGCGCACCAGCTCGGCGAAGTCGGGATCGCCCTCGAGTGACACCCGCAGGGCGAGCGTGTTGACGAAGAACCCGATCAGCCCTTCGAGCTCCGGACGCGGGCGATTGGCGATCGGCGACCCAACCGTGATGTCGGTATCCCCCGACCACCGGTGCAGCAACGCGATGTACGCGGCGAGCAGCACCATGTACGGGCTGGCGTCACACGCGCGTGCGAGGTCGGCAACCTGCGGCGCCAGCCCCTCGATGCGGAAGAACAGCGCTCCCCCATCATGGCTCCCGACCCCGCCGCGTGGGCCGTCGGTCGGCACGTCCACGAGTCCAGGCGCCCCGGCCAGGTTCTGCCGCCAGTAGTCGACCTGCGGCGTCGTGAACGCGGCGTCCGCCAGCCGCTGCTGCTGCCAGGCGGCGAAATCCGCATACTGAACGGCGAGTGGCGGCAGCGGCGCCGGCTCGCCCGCGCTGAAGGCGTTGTAGAGCGCGGCGAACTCGCGGAAGAGGATGCCGGTCGACCAGCCGTCGCCGGCAACGTGATGCAGCGTGATGGCGAGCACGTGCTCGTCGGCGCCGACGCGGACGAGCAGCGCGCGGATCGGATGCTCGGCGCCGAGGTCGAACAGGTGCCGGGCCTCCGCATCGATCAGCGACCGCAGCGTCTCGTCGCGCCCTTCGGCCGTCCGCACGAGATCCGGACGGGGCGCGCGATCGATGACCTGGACCGGCTCGCCGTCGATGTCAACCAGCCGGGTCCGCAGCACTTCGTGACGTCGGACGATCTCCGACAGGGCCACCGTGGCCGCCGGCACGTCGAGCGGGCCGCGCAGCTTGAACGCCGCCGGCATGTTGTACGCGGCGGAGCGCCCTTCGAGCCGCTCGAGGAACCACAGGCGCCGTTGGGCGAACGAAAGCGGCAAGGGCCGGGAGCGATCGGCGGCAGGGATCGGGGCGGCTGCCGCCTTCTCGGCCTTCGCGCGCGCGAGCAGCCGCGCGCGCTGCTCCGGGTTCAGCGCGGCGAGCCGCTCGTGAAGGGTTTTCTTTTCCGCCATCCTGTCGTACTTTGTCGCCAACCCGATGTCACTCGATCGCGTGGCGTTTGCCGCGCTCACCCCGGAGCTGTTTCACACGAAGTACCGGTCGAAGAGCCGGCCGTTCATCATCACCGGCGCCTTCGAGGGCGTCGAGGACTGGACGCTCGAGGCCATCGAGCGGCTGCTGGGTCCTGGCGAGTTCGGCGTGCGGGTGTACGGTAAAGACTATCGCACCCGTCCAAAGCGCGAGTGGAAGAAGTACAGCGACTTCACCGCCGCGACCATCCGCGATTACACGCAGGCGCTGCGCGACCGCACGGCGCACGAGCAGAGCGCCTACATGGCGCAGGTCGCGTTCGGCCACACGCCGCTCGCCGCCACCATCCGCGACCGCGTCGTGGCCCTCGAACAGAAGTGCGACATGGCGCCGATCGTCCCGCAGATGGACCTCAACCTGTGGCTCGGCCCGGCGGGCCACACCGAGCCGCTGCACTTCGACACCGGCGACGGCACGCTCATGCAGCTCCACGGCGCCAAGCGCGTCGTGCTCTACCCGCCGTCGCAGACGCCGAACCTCTACCCGTATCCGTTCTACCGGGAGATACCGCCCTGGTTCAGCCAGGTGGACACCGACCAGCCGGACCCGGCAGCGTTCCCGGACTTCGCCGAGGCCCAGCGCCATCGCATCGACGTCACCATCCAGCAGGGAGAAATCCTGTTCATCCCGGTGAGCTGGTGGCACGAGGTGACCGCGCTCGGCGACGACTACGTCTGCTCGGTGAATCGCTTCTGGGGGGTCAAGCCGTTCCGCCGAAACTTCTCCCATGGCCGTTCGAGCGTGTTCTGGCTGATGAACCAGGTGCCATGGTCGGTGGTGGTGGCGTTCGACACGTCGATGCGGCGCGTGCTGGGCCGGCCGTCGATGTAATCCGTCACACCCCCTCGTCAGATAGCAGCCGTTCGAGTTCCGCCTCGCCGAGATCGCCCACCGCCTCGAGCAGCAGCGCCTCATCGAGGCGCGCGGCGAACGCTGCGACAGTGGGCGCTTCGAACATCGCCCGCAGCGGCAGATCCACGCCCATCTCTGTACGAAGCCGCGCGGTGACGCGCGCGGCCAGCAGCGAATGGCCGCCGATGGCGAAGAAGCTCTCCTCCCGTCCGATCGCTGGCCGCTCCAGCACCTCGCTCCAGATCCGGGCAATCGCGCGCTCAGTCTCCCCTTCCGGCGGCACGAGCGGCACGTCCGCGGCACCTCGCGGCAATCGCGCGAGCGCACCGCGATCCACCTTGCCGTTCGGGCTCAAGGGCCAGGCGTCCACCGCCACGACCACCGGCGGGATCATGTATTCGGGAAGCCTTGAGGCGAGTTGCCGGCGCAGATCCGCCGCGGATGGTGGTTCCCCATCCGTTCGCACGCAGGCCACGAGCGTGTCGTCAACGGCAATCACGTTCCACTCTGGAAGGCCGCTGGCATCCGCGAGCGCCGACTCGATCTCGCCAAGCTCGATGCGCAGGCCGCGCACCTTGACCTGCGTATCCCGCCGCCCGAGGTACACAGGAGTGCCGTCGGGCAACCGGTAGGCAAGGTCCCCGGTCCGATACATCAGCCCATCGCCGAACGCGTTCGGCACAAATGCCCGCGCGGTCAGCTCGGCGTTCTGCCAATAGCCGGGACCCACGCACACCCCGGCGATGCACAACTCACCAAGGCCGTAAGGCGGCAAGGCCCGCCCGCATTCGTCGACGACGTGCAGCGTCACGTTGTCGACCGGCGCCCCAAGCGGAACTTCACGATCCGCAAACGCCAGCGGATCTTCCAGCCGGAAGAACGACACGACGTCGGTGCACTCGGTGGGCCCGTAGGTGTTCACCACCTGTGCGCGGCACGAGGGGCTTTCGAGCCACTGCCGCATGCGGCCGACGCGGATCGGCTCGCCGCCGAGGAAGACATGGCGGACCGAGGAGAGATCACCAAAGCGCGATGGATCGTCGAGCAGGCTGTAGAACGCCCCCGGCGCGCAATTGACGATCGTGGCGTGGTGGCGCGCCGCGGTCTCCAGCACACGGTCGGGCTCGAACTCCGTGCCCGGCGGCAGCACGATGGCGGCGCCAGTCGTGAGCGCCGCAAAGAAGTTCTTCTGCGTCAGGTCGAAACCAAACGCGCTGATCACCAGGAATCGGTCTCGCGCGTCGATGCCGAACTCGCGCGCATACCACTGCACCAGGTTCCACTCGCCACCGTCGGTCACGCCCGCGCCCTTCGGCGCGCCGGTCGACCCGGACGTGTAGAGCACGTAGAAGAGGCTGTCCGGTGTCCGTGCCGGGAGCGGGCGCTCGTGACCCGCGACCGCGACATCGCGGTCGAGCAGCACGAGCCTCGAGCCTGCGTCATCGAACCGATCGGCGAGGCACGCCTGCGTCAGGATCACGCGACACCGCGCGTCGGCCGCCATGTGGCGGAGCCGCCCTTCGGGATAAGCGGCATCCATCGGTACATACGCCGCTCCCGCCTGCAGGACGGCCAGCACCGCGATGATCATCCGCGGCGAGCGTTCCAGGCAGACCCCGACGAGATCCCCGGGGCCGATCCCTTGAGCGGCCAGCATCTGCGCAACGCGCGTGGCTTCAGCGACCGCGTCGGCGTACCGGACGACCTCGTCACCCTGGATGATTGCCGCCGCGTCGGGCGTCCTCGCCGCCTGGTCCGCAATGAGCACGGGGATCGAGCGGAACTCGACGCGGCGCGGCGCCGCCGTGCCCGGGGCCTCACCAGGCAGGAGCAACGGGATATCGGCAAGCTGCTCAGCGCCCCCCGCGATGACGCGAAGGACTTCAAGCACGCGATCGAGGAACCGGCACTCCGCGACAATGCGCGGGTCGTAGACGAGGCCGAGCATGACCTCGTCGCCGACGGCGCTCACTTCGAACTGCAGCGAGCCGTCGGCGTATGGGGTCAGGCGGCTGATCTCCGCTACGTGCTCGCCGACGGGCACGGTCAGCTTCGCGGTGATGAAGTTGAAGAGCAGTGACACGGGACCAGGCGGCGCCAGGCGGCGCTGTTCCAGCAGGCTGATGCCGGCGCGGGCGCCGGCCGTCTTCTGCCAGTCCCGGGCATGGGCGACGAGCGACGTCACGTCCGCGCCCTCGCCGAGGCAGCGCCGTGGGACGACGAAGGGGAGCCCCTGGTAGTAGCAGCCAAGGGCAGCCGCGTGCCCCGACGGGCGGCCGGCGAGGAACTCCTGGATCAGGAGATCGCCCTCGGTCCGGCAGTGCGCGTCCGCGACGATAGCGAAGGCGCACTTCATCAGGATCTGCGGCGTGACGCGCCGCTGCCGGGCGGCCTTGCGGATGTCGCGCCACAGTTCGGGCGGCAGCGTCGCCCGGTCAACGACTGGGGATGAATCAACCGGCGCTGAAGCGCCGGGCTCCGGTCGGAGGCCGGCGGGCGACGACAGCGGCGTCACGCCCGCGAGCGCCTCGCGCCACCACGAGAGCAGCTCCCGGGTGTCGGCCGCCTCGCGCAGGGCGCCCACCGCCTCGTGGAACCGCGTGGGGGCGAGCGTCTCGGGCACCACCGACCCGCCGGTGCGGCGCGAGTACTCGGCTGCCACCGATGCGGCGGCCTGCACGCTGGCAATGCCGTCGAGCAGCATGTGGTGGTTCGCAAACCCCGCTGTCCAGCGTCCCGGCGCGGTCTTGACCAGGACATGACGCACCAGGACGCCGTGCGGGTCGTACGGCCGCCTGACAATGTCCCGGATGCGATCCTGGATCGCCTCGCTCGTCGCGCCGGTCATGTCGATCACCTCGACGTCCGCCGTGTCGGCATGCCGCACGCACTGGTAGGCGGTGTCGAGGTACGGGGCCGTCGCCGCCCGCATCCGCGTGCGCATCACCGGCTGGGTGTCCGCAAGCGCCTGCGCGGCCGCGCGCCACACGTCGGGCTCGATCTCGAACGGGACGTCGAAGGTGAGCCCGACGTTGTTCTGCGCGCTCTCGGTGTTGGCCAGCGCGTCGACGTAGATGTCGCGCTGCATGGGCACGAGCGGCAGGACCTGCTCGAAGACACCCGGCTCGAGCGCCAGGGCCTCGAACAGCTCCTCCTGCGTCGCCAGCGCCAGTGATGAGATGGGGGCGTCTGGCGTCGCGCACATCGCGTCGAGGATGCGCACGAGCTGCGCCATCATCCGCGCCACGGTCTCCGGCTCGAACAGCGCGCTGTTGTAGATCATGTTGCCGCCGAGGCCATCGGGCGTCTCGGTCAGCAGCAGCATCAGGTCGTAGCGCGTGTGCATGCACTCGACGAGCAGCGGTTCCACGTCGAGCCCGGGCAGCCCGCGCGGGCCGGCCGCGAAGTTTTGCAGCGCGAAGGTCGCCTGGACCAGCGGCTCGTAGGCCGGGTCACGGTCGAACGAGATCGCGTCCATCAGCGCGTCGAGCGAGAAGTCCTGGTTGGAGAAGGCGTCGAGCACCGTGCGGCGGGCATCGACGACCGCGTCGCGCAGCGTGGCTGACGGATCCACGCGGAAGCGGAGCACCAGCGCGTTGACGAAGAAGCCGATGAGCGGCTCGAGCTCTCCCTGCGTCCGCCCGGCCGCCGGAATGCCAACGAGCACGTCGCGCTGGCCGCTGTAGCGCGCCAGCAGCAGCGCGTACGCCGTGATGCAGGTCATGAACAGCGTCACGCCGTTCGCCTTGCAGAACGCGCGCACCGCGTCCGTCGTTCGATCGGGCACCGTGAACTGGCACGCCGCGGCATCGAAGGTCTGTGTCGCCGGCCGCGGCCGATCGGTCGGGAGCCGCAGGATTCCGCGATGGCCGCGCAGCTGCTCCAGCCAGTAGCGCCGCTGCGGCTCCAGTTCGCCGCTCAACATGCGGCTGCGGTGCCAGTGGGCGTAGTCGGCGTACTGAATGGGCAGCGGCGGCAGGCGGGGCTCGCGTCTCTCGGCAGCGGCGGCCCATAACTCGGCGAACTCGCCGCACAGGACGCCCAGCGACCACCCGTCAGAGATTGAGTGGTGCATCGCCAGCATCAGGGCATGGTCGTCGGCCGCCAGCCGCCACAGCTCCGGCCGGAACAGCGGGCCCGCGGCGAGATCGAACGGGCGGGCCGCAGCGGCGCGCAGCTCCCGCCGCAGCGCCGCCTGGCGCATCTCCGGCGGGAGGCCGCTCAGGTCGGTGAGCGGCACCTCGAGCTCGCCCGCCGGATGAATCACCTGCACGGGCTCCGTGTCGCGGCTCGTCAACGTGGTGCGCAGCACCTCGTGGCGCTCGACGATGGCCGCCAGGATCCGACGCACCCCGTCGGCATCGAGCGGCCCGTGCAGCCGGAACGCCGCCGGAATGTTGAACATCGTCGTGCCCGGGTCCATCTGGTCGAGGAACCAGAGGCGCTGCTGCGCCGGGGACATCGGCAGCACGAAGGTGCCGGGATTGCTCACGCGGCGGAGCCTCCAACCGGCGACACCTGCACGTACCGATCGCTCCACAGCGATGCGAGCTCGCCAAGGATCGTGTCGTCGGCGGCGATGCCGAGCGTGGCCAGGACGTCGCGCAAGGGTGTCGCCTTGTCGGCCGCTTCGAGCACCCGGTAGGCAAGCGGCGAGATGCCGGAACTGCGGGTCTCGTCGTAGTTGCGCACCACCGCGTGCTGCGCGGTGCGGGCACCGTCAACCGTCATGGTGTGCGAGGCGACGAGGCGGGTGCTCGGGTTCAGCCACAGCCGGCAGTCGAGGAACGGGCCGGCTGAAGCCTCGCGCTTCCACGCCAGATGATCGCCGATGACCAGGTAGTTCAGCCCGGACGTGAGGAAGCAGGTGATCGCCTCCGCCGCCGTGTTCACGATCGGCTCCACGTTGTTGTTGAACGACGTGTTGAGCAGCATCGGCACGCCGGTCCGGCGGCCGAACGCCTCGATCAGGTCGTAATAGCGCTGATTCGTCTCCCGGCTCACCGTCTGCAGGCGCGCGCTGCCGTCCACGTGCGTGATAGCGCCAAGCGTGCTGCGCCACTCCTCGCGCACCTGCAGCACGGTGGACATGAACGGGAACCGGTCCTGCTCCTCCGGCACCTCGAAGAAGTCGCGGACCCGCTCCTCGATGACGGACGGCGCGAACGGCCGGTAAGCCTCGCGCTTCTTGATCATCGCGTTGATGGTGTCCTTGTGCGACGCCAGGCGCGGGTCGGCGATGATGCTGCGGTTGCCAAGCGCCCGCGGTCCGTATTCGGTCCGCCCCTGGACCCAGCCGATCACGGCGCCGTCAGCAAGCAGCGCGGCCGTCTCGTCAAACGGATCCGCCATTTCGCGGAAGTCGAGAAAGCCGCCCCACGCCCTCAGCAGGCACGCCACCGCCGGCTTTTCCTCGACGGCCGTTCCCCAGAACGTGTGCTGCAGCCGCGTCTTCGGCAGCGAGGGACTCATCTCGTGGGCCACGGCCAGGGCGCATCCGATCGCGCAACCGGCATCATCTGCGGCCGGCTGCACGAAGATGTCGCGGAACAGCCCGCTGCGCCAGAGCTTCCCCATCATGCTGCTGTTCTGCGCGACGCCGCCGGCCAGCGCCAGGTTCTCGTGGCCGGTCGCCTCCTGGTAGCGCCGCAGGATGTGAAAGACGATCGTCTCGAGCGACTCCTGCAGCGCCGCCGACAGGTCCTTGTGGAGCTGCGTAAACGGCTCGCCGCGCCGGCGCGGTTGCAGCACCTTGTGCAGCTCGAGGATCCGCTCGTTGTAGAGCACGTACTCGCCGTTGGGCAGCAGCGAGTAGAAGCTGTCGAACAGGCCGCGGTAACGCGACGGATCGCCGTACGGCGCGAGCCCCATCACCTTGTATTCGTCGTAGATGCGGTAGCCGAGGAAGCCGATGACGCGCGTGTAGTAGTTGCCGAGGCTGTAATGCTGCGGCCGCGCCGCCAGCACGTTCAGCTCCCTGCCCCGCCCGTCCAGCACCATCGTCGACACGCTTTCGCCGACCCCGTCCATCGACAGCACCAGCGCGTCCTCGGCGCCGCAGAGCGCAAAGGCACTCACCGCGTGGGCCATGTGGTGGCTGACGAAGCGGAACCGCTCGGCCGGCGGCCGGTAGCCGAAGTCGCGCTCGCACACGTCCTGGAGCGTGGCCCGCACACCGCGGAACGGTCCGAGGTGCGGACGCTCGAGGCAGTAGCGCAGGAAGAACTCGTCGAGGAACGCCTCGGTGGCGTAATAGGCGAAGTAGTCGACCTCGTCGATGCGCAGGCCGCTCCGCTCGAGGCAGAAGCGGATCGCGTTCGCCGGCGCCTTGTTGGTGTGCTTGATCCGGTTCAGCCGCTCTTCTTCGATCCCGGCGACGATCTCGCCGTCGCGAACCAGCACCGCGGCCGCGTCGTGCGCAAAGTCGATCGGAAAGCCGTAATGCGACTCGTGCGTCTGGTCGAAGCCGCCGGTGAAACCAATGATGTTCATCGTGTTGTCGTCTCGCGGGCCACGCGGGTGATGGTCGACGCTGCCGGCTTCGTCTCGCGCAGTCCGGCCACGAGCGTCGCCAGCGACTCGAGCGTCGGCGCCTCGAAGAACGCCGCGATCGGCACGTCCACCTTCAACTCGGCCCGAATCCGCGACACCGCGGTGCTCGCGGTCAACGAGTGGCCGCCGAGCTCGAAGAAGTTGTCCTGGCGCCCTACGGCGGCAACGCCCAGCGTCGCCTGCCAGATGGCGGCGAGCTGTGTCTCCAACTCGCCCGACGGCGCGCTGAACGTGCGGCCGAAGCCCATGCCGGAACGCGTCGGCGCCGGCAGCGCCGCGCGATTCAGCTTGCCGTTTGGCGTCATCGGGAAGGCGTCGACGATGACGAAGGCGGACGGGATCATGTACGCCGGCAGCCGGCGGCGCAGGTGGTTGCGGACGTCGAGTTCCAGCGACCGCGGCGCGGACGGAGCGGCGAGGTACCCGATCAGCCGGCGGTCGCCTGTGCCCTCGTCCTGGTGGACGGTGACGAACGCATCGACGACGCCCTGGCACGTCCGCAGCGCCGCCTCGACCTCGCCAGGCTCGATGCGGAAGCCGCGCAGCTTGACCTGGGCATCGCGCCGGCCAACGAACTCGATGTCGCCGTCCAGGTTGCGGCGAACGACATCCCCCGTGCGATAGAGACGGCCGCCATCGCCCGCCAACGGGTGCGGCACGAACGCCTGCGCCGTCAGCTCCGTCCGGTTGTGGTAGCCGAGCGCCAACCCGTCGCCACCGATGAACAGCTCTCCCAACGCGCCGGCCGGCTGGACGCCGCCATGCCTCCCGATGACAAAGGCCATGGTGTTCGCAATGGGTCGCCCGATCGGCACGGTCACGCCCTCACCGACCTCGCGCGCCTCGTGCCACGTGGCGAACGTGCCGGTTTCCGTGGGGCCGTACACGTGCAGCAGTCGCTTCGGCCCGCCGCGGGCGATGATGCGCTTCACCCACGCCGGGTCGACCAGCTCGCCACCGAACAGCACCGCGTCGAGCGTCGAGAAGGCGTCGGGCACCTCACGCGCCACCTGGTTGAACAGCGCCGTCGTCAGGAACATCGCGGTGATGCCGCGGCCCTTCAGCTCGCGCGCCAGCACCGCCGGTGTGAGCGCGACCTCGCGGCCGAGCGGGTGCAGCTCTGCCCCGTTCAACAGCGCGCCCCAGATCTCGAAGGACGCCGCGTCGAAGGCGACGTTCGACACGTGGGCCACACGGTCCGCCGGGCCAAGCTGCACGTAGTCGGTCCTCAGCACCAGGCGCAGCAGCGCGCGATGCGGCATGCAGACGGCCTTGGGGGTTCCGGTCGAACCGGACGTGTAGTAGAGGACAACCTCGTCATTGCGGCCGCGGCCAACGTCCAGCGGCGCGTCCGACTGCGCGGCGATCGCCGCGGCGTCACGGTCCGGCGCAATGCGCTGCACCGATGGCACGCGCACCTGGGTCGCCGTCATCGCCACCACGGTCTTCACGCCGGCATCGTCGAGGACGAATGCCACGCGGTCCTGCGGCGTCTCGGGGTCGAGCGGCACGTAGGCGGCCCCCGCCTTGACGATGGCGAGGATGGATTCGATCAGTGCCGGCGAGCGCTCGAGCAGGGTGGCGACGCGATCGCCCGGTCGCACACCGGCATCGACCAGGTGCCGCGCCAGCTGGTTCGAGCGGCGATCAAGGTCCGCATAGCCGACGGTCGGCTCACCAGCCAGCGCGGTCCGCGTCGCGTGTGCCTTCGCGGCCGCCGCAAACGCCTCGGCCAGGTTGTCGAAGGGATAGTCGGGACGCCTGCCGGTGCCAGCCGCGACAATCTCGCGACACTCCTCTGGCGACAGCATTTCGATGGAGCCAACAGGCATCGCCGGCGACGCCACGGCGTTCCGCAGGAACTGCTCGAGGTGCCGCGCGAGCGACGTGACGTGTCGGGTCGAGTACGCGTTCGCGTTGTACTGCAGCTCGAGCCGCAGTTGCGCTCCAGGGTCAGCCAGGAGCAAGAGATCGTACCCGGTCGGCTCACTCGACTCGACGACGGCAACCTGGACGCCGGCGTCGTCCGAGGCAACGGGCGCCACCGGATAGTTTTCGAAGACCACGAGGTGGCGAATCAGGTCCCGTCGCAGCCCGGTCTGCGCCTGCACGTCCGCCAGCTTCGATGCGTGGTGCGGCTGCGAGTCGAGCGCCTGCTGCTGGAGGCGGGCCAGCAGGTCGGCGAAGGATTCGCGATCCGACCAGGTCACCCGGACCGGAACCGTGTTGATCAGCAGCCCGGCGATGCGCTCCACGTCGGGGACCTCCGGCGATCGGCCGGAGACCACCGCGCCGAACACCACGTCCGCCGTGTCGGCGTAACGGCCGCA